>JBDZVE010000137.1:0-2830 GCA_040255535.1 Lysobacterales bacterium
CGGTCTTGCCTCCCGGCAATGCCACCGACAGCTCGAGCACGTCCTGACCTTCTTCCTTGCCCAGGTTGACGTGGATCGCTTCGGGATCGACGTTCACGTACTTCTTGATGACTTCGAAGAGCTCGCGACGAAGGAGCGGCAGGTAGTCCGGGCCGCTGCGGTTCGTGCGCTCTTGCGCGACGATGATGCGCAAACGCTCCTTAGCGAGGCTCGCTGTGGGGGGCGTGCGCCGAAAGAATGCGAGTAGATCCATGGGTCAGCCTCCGAACATGCGTGCCAAGAGGCCGCGCTTCGGCTCTTGCAGGAATCGCAAGGGCAAATCTTCGCCAAGTAGGCGCTTCACGGCGTCCTCGTATGCGTCCGCGACTTCGCTTTCGCCGTTCAGGATCACCGGCGTGCCCGCGTTCGAAGCGGTCAGCACATCGGGCGATTCGGGGATCACCCCGATCACATCGATGCCGAGGATCTCCTTCACGTCATCGACGCTCATCATCTCGCCGGTGCCGACGCGGCGCGGGCTGTAGCGCGTGAGGAGCAGGTGCTCTTTCACCTTCGACTCGCCTTTCTCGGCGCGGTGCGTCTTGCTCGAGAGCAGTCCCAAGATGCGATCCGAGTCGCGAACCGAGGACACTTCGGGATTCACGACTACGATCGCGCGATCCGCGTAGTACATCGCGAGGTGCGCGCCCTTCTCGATGCCGGCGGGCGAGTCGCACACGATGTAGTCGAAGCCGTCGGCGATGAGCTCGTCCAACACGCGGCGGACGCCTTCGGGGTTGAGCGCATCCTTGTCGCGCGTCTGCGACGCGGCGAGGATGAACAGCGTGTCGATGCGCTTATCCTTGATCAGCGCCTGCCTGAGCGTGCAGTCGCCGTGAATCACGTTGACGAAGTCGTACACGACGCGCCGCTCGCACCCCATGATGAGATCGAGGTTGCGAAGGCCGATGTCGAAGTCGATCACGGCGACTTTCTTGCCGCGTCGAGCCAGCCCGCTGGCAAGGCTCGCGGACGTGGTCGTCTTGCCCACGCCGCCCTTGCCCGAGGTCACGACGATGATCTCGGTCAACTTTGAAGCTCCCGTACGTAAAGGGGTGGGATCCGCGGCCGGCGTAGGAGCCGATCGCACGGCGCTCTCTTCTTCCGCCGATTGCGGGTGAACTGTCGATTCGGTTTCTAAAGTCATGCTCCGATCCTCGCGAAACGTAGATCGTCCCCGTCCAACCAGGCCTGCACGGGCTTGCCCGCTAGCTCGGTTGGGATCGTTTCAAACACGCGAAACACGCCGGCGATCGACACCAGCTCGGCCTGGAACTCTTGGCAGAACACCCGCGCCGTCACTTCGCCGCGCGCGCCCGCGACGGCCTTGCCGCGCAGCGCTCCATATATATGTACGCACCCATCGGCGATGACTTCCGCGCCCGCACCGACGACCGAGGTGACGACGAGATCGCGATGGCGTGCGTAGACGCGCTGGCCCGAACGCACCGGATGGTGATGCATCAAGGTCGGCGCGCTGAAAACGTCGGCGTCGGGTTGTGATGGGGCCGGCGCCGCGGGCTTTGGCGCCTCCCTCGGCGGCGAAGCGAGATGCCCGAGCTTCGCCTGCACTCGAAACTGCGTGAGGACTGGCAATTCGAGCGTGCGAGCGGTCGCTTCCACCGCCGCGGTGCCATGCGCCAGTCCGACGGGACACATGCCGGCACGTCGAATCGCATCGAGAAGCGAGCGCACTTGCGCGACTTCGGGCTCCTTCTCGAGCGCGTTCAGGTCGAGGCAGACGGCAGTTCGATCGAAGAGTTGGGGTGCGGAAGCGAGCCGAGCGGCGAGCTGTTCTTGGATCGCCTTTGCGTCTATCGAGAGGACACGAACCTGTGCCAGACCGACCTGACCGAAACGAATCTCGAACGCGGACTCGCGCGTGGTCTCGGCTGTGTTCATCGATTCGATCTGACCCCTCGGAACGATCTCGCGGGGAGCGACGCTCTGCGCCCGCGCGATTGCGCGAAGTGTAGCGGGAGTGCGCGCGACTTGCAGTGCGTTCTCACGATTATTTTTCGCTTCCGCGCTTCATGAAGCTGCGTGCCCACGCGAGCCGCTCCTTGCGCGGAAGCTTCTTGAGCGCCGCTTCCGCCTTGAGCGCGTCCGACTTCGTTGCGAACGACTGCACGCCGAGCACTTCGACGGGCGGATTGGCGCGCGTGAACCGTGCGCCTTTGCCGGAAAGATGAAGTTTAAAGCGCGCGTCGACGTCGAGTGCGATGCCGGCATAGGTCCGGCCGTCCTTGCACGCGAGAAGATAGAGCCACCACAACGGCGGATCGTCTCCGCGCTGTGCCTCCGAGATGAGTGTCGAGCGTTTCTCCGCCATGAGCTCTCGGGAAGATTGGCGCGGGCGAATGCTGCCGCGTGCGTGCGGCGCCGTCAATGCGCGCCGAACCGGCGACTGAACTCTCGCGCCGATGCCGAGTTACTCTTGCAGCTCGGGAACTTGGAGACGACGTATGGTCCCCTTATCCGTCCTGGACCTTTCGCCCATCACGGCCGGCAGCGACGCCGCGCAGTCGTTTCGCAACACGATGGATCTCGCGCAGCATACGGAGCGCTTAGGGTATCGGCGCTTCTGGCTCGCCGAGCATCATGGGATGCCCGGCATCGCGAGCGCAGCCACGTCCGTGCTTATCGGGTATGTCGCAAGCGGCACTTCGACGATTCGAGTCGGCGCGGGCGGCATCATGCTGCCGAATCATTCGCCGCTCGTGATCGCCGAGCAGTTCGGCACGCTCGAGTCGCTTTATCCCGGCCGGATCGATCTTGGGTTGGGGCGTGC
>JBDZVE010000137.1:2930-6793 GCA_040255535.1 Lysobacterales bacterium
GGGCTCTGCGCCGTCCATGGCGCAGCTCCACAAAAAACCGGCCGATCTCAGGCTTGCGCCCGTTCCGTGAGATGTACTTCGGGCGAACCACTTCCCGAAGCTTCGGATCCTTCCGAATACGGCCGCCGCCGGTTTTCTCCAACGCATGCACTTCCGTGTGACATCCCTTGCAAACCGGAGCGGGAGAGAGCTCCGGCCCGGCGAGTGGAGCGTCGCGCTCGTGGAACAGGAAGTCTTGAAAATGGTGTGAAGGGCGCTTGAACGATTTCTCTAGGCTTGATGATGAGTTGCTGAAAGCATCACAAGCGCCTGCCACGGCTCGAAATTCGCGCCTATGACTTCAAACGATATCCCGTCTTGAATACCCACCAAATAATGGCGAGGCAGACGACCATGAAGATGAACGTCATGCCGAGGCTCACCCCAACAGCCACATCGGATATGCCGTAGAAGCTCCAACGGAACCCGCTGATCAGATAGACGACAGGATTGAACAAAGCGACCTTCTGCCAGACCGGCGGAAGCATGCTGATCGAATAAAAGCTCCCCCCGAGAAAGGCGAGCGGCGTGACGATCATGATCGGGATGATCTGCAGCTTCTCCCAACCCGTCGCCCAGATGCCGATGATGAAGCCGAACAAGCTGAAGGTGACGGACGTCAGGATCAAGAACGTCACCATCCAGAGCGGATGAGCGATCTCGAAGGAGACGAACAAGCGCGCCGTCGCGAGGATGATCAGGCCCAGCAGCATCGACTTGGTTGCCGCCGCCCCCACGTACCCCATCACGATCTCGAAGGACGAGATCGGCGCAGACAGCACTTCGTAGATCGTGCCGGAATATCGGGGCATATAGATGCCGAAGGAGCCGTTCGAGATGCTCTCGGTGAGAATCGAAAGCATGATCAGGCCAGGGACAATGAAGGCGCCGTAGCTGACACCGTCGATCTCCGCCATTCGCGACCCGATCGCCGCGCCGAAGACGACGAAGTAAAGCGACGTCGAGATTACCGGCGAGAGCACGCTCTGCACGAGCGTGCGAAACCATCGCGCCATCTCGAAGCGATAGATCGACTGCACTCCGTAGGTGTTCATGGTCAGCCTCCTGCCGCAGAGCGCTTATTGGCGGGCGCCTCACGGCGGACGAGATTCACGAAAATTTCTTCGAGCGAGCTTTCTGTCGTTTTCAGATCCTTGAAATCGATGCCGAGCTCGTTGAGCTGGCGCAGAAGGCTTGCGATACCCGTCGCCTCGTGCTGAGAATCGAATGTGTAGACGAGTTCCGTGCCATCCGCCGATAGCTCGAGCCCGCGGTTCGCAAGCTGAGGCGGCACACGCTCGAGCGGACTCTGTAGATGCAAGGTGAGCTGCTTGCGCCCGAGCTTGTGCATGAGCATCTTCTTGTCCTCGACGAGGATGATCTCGCCTTTGTTGATGACGCCGATGCGATCCGCCATTTCCTCTGCCTCTTCGATGTAGTGCGTCGTGAGAATGATCGTGACGCCGCTTTCTCGAAGCGAACGCACCATTTCCCACATGTCGCGCCGTAGCTCCACATCCACGCCCGCGGTCGGCTCATCGAGGAAGAGAATCTGAGGCTCGTGCGCGAGCGCCTTCGCAATCATCACGCGCCGCTTCATGCCGCCCGAGAGCGACAGAATGGTGCTGTCCTTTTTGTCCCAGAGGGACAGATCGCGAAGGACCTTCTCCAAATGGGCTGGGTTCGGGGGCTTACCGAAGAGCCCCCTGCTGAACTTGACCGTCGCCCATACGCTTTCGAATGCATCGCTCGCGATTTCTTGGGGGACGAGGCCGATCTGCGATCTGGCAGCCCTGTAGTCCTTGAGGATGTCGTGCCCGTCCGCGAGCACCGTCCCGGACGTGGGATTGACGATGCCGCAAATGATGCCGATCAGCGTGGTCTTGCCGGCACCATTGGGGCCGAGCAGCGCAAAGATCTCTCCCCGCCGAATCTCGAGGTTGACGTCCTTCAGGGCCTGCAGCCCCGAGGCGTAGGTTTTGGTCAGGTTCCTGATGGAAATGATCGGCTGCACGCGGCCTCCCGAGCGAGGGGCTCGAAAGCGGCGGATTATAAGGAGATGCAGGCGCCCGGATCCGCTCGGCCAGGGCATTAGACAGTTTCCGCCAGCCGGGTTTTTGCGTCCGGGGGCTGGTGCATTAATGGCTGCGGAGTAATATTTGCCGACCGGCTGCCGCAAACCTTCAACAGCCAAGAACAGGGTTTGCTCATGGATTGCGATGCGGCCAGGACCATTCCGGTTGACATATTCACGCGAGGACGAGGGAGTCCATGAGCGTCGCTGTCGACGAAGAAACCTTCTGGCTAGGCGACTGGCGCGTCGAACCACAGCTCAATCGCATCGTGCGCGGTGAGGAGATCGTCAAGATCGATCCGCGCAACATGAACGTGCTGCAGTTGCTGGCGACTAGACCAGGGAAAGTCTTTTCACAAGCCGAAATCGAAGAAGCCGTTTGGTCGGATGTGGTCGTCACCTCCAATTCCGTCTATCAAAGCATCGCGCAGCTTCGGCGGGCATTGGGAGATGACTCCAGTAACCCACGGTACATAAGGACGATCTCGCGTCGGGGATATCAAATGATCGCCGAGGTGGCCAAACGCAGTGAGCGGGACGTACCTCGTGAGTTGAGCGACGAGCATACGCCGCGTAGATCAGTATCACTGACGTATCTCACCCTGGCCATTGCGGCGGGAGTTTCTTTGATTTTCGTTGCGCTTGTCTTAGTCCCCACTACTCAGGGCAGTACGAGCTCTGCGGCGACCAACAACACCGTGGCATCGGTGCTGCTAGGTGAAGCACCGGCAAGTGCAGATTTTGAGCCACGCATCTTGAGGGAAGTGGCGGCGTTGGCCATCTCACAAGGAAATCCTCGCGATGCTCGCGAGCATCTCGTAAAGGCGATCGAGCTCGAGAAAACTCACGTCGGAGATAGTCAACCCATCATCGGCGAACTACTGAGTGAGTTGGCGAATGTGTACGTCTGGGAAGGCAACTATGCCGCCGCGGAATCGGTCGCCCGCGACGGCTTGAGAGCATTCAGCGGCCTCTCAGAACTTCATCCCGACCGGATAAACGCCATGGCGTGGTTGGGCTACGTGCTGCTTGAAGCTGGTAAGTACTCTGATTCAGAAGCCTATCTAAGCAAAGCGCTAGAACTATCCACGCAAGTGTTCGGTGATCGCTCTATTACACGGTCACAAATATTGAACGACATGGCTATATTGAGGTTCAGCCAAGCAAGGCTGCCAGAGGCGGAGCTACTCGTGCATGAAGCCCTCCAAATTGCTCAGCAAAGCGATGGTAACGCATCCGCTATCACCAGAGAACGGAGCACCTTAATACGGATATTGCTCGAGCAAGGCCGCTATTCCGAAGCTCGCAACGAATCCCGGACGCTGCTCACGACACTGGAGGAGTTGCGTGACAATCATCCACAAGTAGTCGCCGCGCGAGATCTTCTAGCGAGAAGCCTAATCGGGTTGAGAGAGTATTCTGCCGCCGAGTCGATATTGCGAGAGAACATTCGTCTCTGGCATCAACACGATGGGTGGAGCGATCGTGAAGCAGCAAGTTCCAGCATTCTGGGAGAAGCTTTATTGGGTCAGGGGCGACTGGCTGAGGCCGAGGAATATCTGGTGCGCGCATCCTTGCATTTGCGCAAAAGCGGGGGCCGGCAAGAACAGCAGTACTTTCGGGAGCACAATGCACGCGTCACGAAACTTCGTATTGCCCAGCAATATCGAAATAGCGATGCGCTGCAAGTGGCCGAACTAGAAGGTTTGTGAACGCTCCCCAGGAGCTATTTCTATCCACGAACGGCGGC
>JBDZVE010000137.1:6893-9187 GCA_040255535.1 Lysobacterales bacterium
TAAGGCGAAGCAAAGAAACAATCAGTATTCGGACCGGCATCGTTGATATGGTCTAGGACATTGGTTCCCATCGGGCGGAGAGGATATCCTCCTACTGGTCTCTCTAGCTACAAACGCTGGGTTTATCCCGGTCGCCGATGCTCTCCTTCTCCTCACTCGCGCTCCGCCGCGGTACGCGGCTGCTCATTTCCGATGCAACGTTCACGATCTATCGCGGCGAGAAGGTCGGCATTGTCGGTGCGAATGGCACCGGGAAGTCGACTCTGCTCGCGCTCGTGCGCGGCGAGATTCAGCCCGATGCGGGTTCCTTCGAGATGCCTTCGCAGCTCGTCATGGCGCACGTCGCGCAGGAGCTGCATGCGACCGAGCGGCCCGCGATCGAGTTCGTCATGGACGGCGATGTGGAATTGCGGGCGACGGAGCGTGCGATCGCCGACGCCGAAGAGCGCGAGCAAGGCGCGAGGCTTGGGGAGCTGCATGCCAAGTACGCGGGGATCGGTGGCTACGACGCACGGAGCCGTGCTGGAAGGCTGATGCACGGCCTCGGCTTCTCAGCCGAGGACGAATCGCGCCCCGTCAGCGCCTTCTCCGGCGGATGGCGCGTGCGGCTCAATGTTGCGCAGGCGCTCATGTGCCGCTCCGACCTCCTATTGCTCGATGAGCCGACGAACCACCTCGATCTCGATGCGGTGATCTGGCTCGAAGGGTGGCTGCGCAACTACACCGGCACGCTGCTCATGATCGCGCACGATCGCGAGTTCCTCGATCGCACCGTCAACCGTATCGTTCACCTCGAGCACGGCAAGGCGCAAATCTACACAGGCAACTACTCCGCATTCGAGGAGCAACGTGCGGCTCAACTCGCACAGCAGCAGGCGATGTACGAACGTCAGCAGCGCGAGATCAAGCACATGATGAGCTTCGTCGAACGCTTTCGCGCGAAAGCGAGCAAGGCCCGGCAAGCGCAAAGTCGTATGAAAGCGCTCGAGCGAATGCAGCGCATCGCGCCCGCGCACGTGGACTCGCAATTCGAGTTCACGTTCTTGGCGCCGCAGAAGCTGCCGCGCCCGCTGCTCACGATCGAGAAGCAGTCCGTCGGCTACGGCGAGCGCATCGTGCTGAGCTCGGTGAGCTTCACGATTCAGCCCGGCGATCGGATCGCGCTGCTCGGACGCAACGGTGCGGGTAAGTCGACGCTGATGAAACTGCTCGCGGGCGAGCTGGAGGCTCGTGAGGGCAAACGCACCGAAGCACGTGACCTGCGTATCGGCTACTTCGCTCAGCACCAGCTCGAGCAGTTGCGAGTGGATGATTCGCCGCTCGGACATTTGAAGCGCCTCGGCGGCGAGGCCGCGGCACGTTCGACGGAGCAGGAGCTCCGTACCTTCTTGGGCGGGTTCGGATTCAGCGGCGATCGGGTGTTCGAGCCGGTCGGTCCGTTCTCAGGCGGCGAGAAGGCGCGCCTCGTGCTCGCGCTCGTGAGCTATCTCCGCCCCAATCTCCTTTTGTTGGACGAGCCGACGAACCACCTCGATCTCGAGATGCGACAGGCGCTCGCGGTCGCCTTGCAGGACTTCGAAGCGGCGGTCGTCCTCGTGTCGCACGATCGGCATCTGCTGCGCGCGTTCGCCGACGAGCTGATTCTCGTCGATCAAGGTCGCGCGCAGCCGTTCGACGGCGATCTCGACGACTATGCGCGCTGGTTCACGACGCGCGAAGCGGCCGAAGAAGCCGAAATCGTCTCCGCAGCGCCGACGAGCGCGGAGCAACGCAAACAGCGCAAGCGAGAAGAAGCCGAGCGCCGCGCCCGCTTGAGCCCGCTCAGGAACGAGATCGCAAAGCTCGAGCGCGACATGGCGCGGCTGCAGGAACAGCTCGCGAAGATCGAGACTGCGCTCGCCTCACCCGATATCTACGAGACCAGCGCGAAAGCGCGGCTGCAAGAAGTTGTACAGACGCAAGCGCGAACGAAGCGAGAGTTGGAAGCGACGGAAGAGGCGTGGCTCTCCGCGAGCGAACGAATGGAGAACGCGATGAAGGAAGACCGAACGGACTGAATGCCCGGATCCCGACCTCCGTCGCCCCGCTGTCCGGGGAAGCTTGCTTCGTCTTCTTCGCCGCGCCGCCGCGCCGCCGCGAGAATATCTCTTCGAAATTCGACTCGACGTTCGTCCCGCCCGAGAGAGACCATCTTCATGATCTGGGGTCGGTGCATCGGCGATCACACCGCATCAGCTATTCTGAGCCGGAAGAGAAGATCTACACGCTCCGGGCTCGCAATCGATTCTTACCTT
>JBDZVE010000138.1:0-9183 GCA_040255535.1 Lysobacterales bacterium
CTCCTTTCATGCTGCTAGATCGATCAGACTTCCTGGCACACCAAAGGCGCAAAGCTCGCCAAGGTCGGAAGGGGAGAAAGTCTTTTGTTGCGGAAGATGGATCCTCGCTTTCGCACACTGCTGTCCGGGATAAATCAGGGATGCTTATCTCGTCGTCCCGACGAAGGTCGGGATCCAGGCCTTCGCGCGCGTTTGGCGCGCCTTGGCGCGCCTTCTTGTCTGGATCCCGGCCTACGCCGGGACGACCAAGTGTTGAGTCGCGCCAAATTCAGAGCGTCTGGTCGCCCGGTATTCTCCGCTCCAACAGGCTTTCCGCGTCATTTTCCCCGGACAGCAGTGCGCTTTCGCAAGGATGACGGCGCTTGTACGTGGGCACCTCGTCTCGCAAGGATTGACGGGGACTAGTAGTACGCGTTCCGCCAACTCTTCGTCACCCTTGCGAACCGCGAGGGACCATCTGATCTGTCCGCTGGCCATGTACCTGCGTCGCCACGGGGTGGGCCTTCTAGCCGCCAACTGTCAACTGTCAACCCGACGAGGCAGTGCCACGTCGGCTTGCGTGCTTTGCGAGATTAATCCGAAGCCCCGCTGTCGTGGGTGCCGAGGGTGAAGGAGAACGTGGCGCCTAGATTGGGGCCGGGGGACTCGCCCCAAACCTCGCCGTCGTGGCGTCGCACGATGCGTTGGACCGTGGCAA
Organism: Lysobacterales bacterium; assembly: GCA_040255535.1. Lineage (GTDB taxonomy): Bacteria > Pseudomonadota > Gammaproteobacteria > Steroidobacterales > Steroidobacteraceae > Steroidobacter. The sequence continues at coordinate 698 of JBDZVE010000138.1, forward strand.
GGCCCACACCCGTGCCGGAAAACTCCTTCGCCGAATGCAGCCGTTGAAACGGTTGGAACAACCGCCGCGCATGGCGCGGATCGAAACCCGCACCGTTGTCGATCACCTGAAAGACGCGGCGCGAGTCGCCGTCCGTTATGTTCCGAAACTCGATTCGCGCAGTAGGGCTCTGCGAGGTGTACTTCCAGGCATTCGAGAGCAAATTGTCCATGAGCACGCTCATGAGCCCTCTGTCGGCCTCCACGTAAACGTCTCGCTCAATCCGTGCATCGAGCACGCGCTGCGGTTGGCCGTTGCGCAGGCGCTCGACGATCTGGGCGGCCATGGCACCCAAGTCGAAGCGCTCGATCGTAAGCTCGCGACGCGTGATGCCGGAAAGGCGCAGCAAATCGTCGATCAGCTCGTACATACGCGCGACGTGGCCCTTCGCCGCGCGCAGGCGAGCCTGCAGATTCGGGTCGAGTGCTGCGAACTCCTCGGTCATGATGCCGATCTCGCCGGACAGAGCCCGCACCGGCGCGCGCAGGTCGTGCGATACGGCGTACGTGAACGCCTCGAGCTCCTCGTTTGCAGCTTCGAGCGCTTTCGTGCGCGTGCGCACACGGCTTTCGAGCTCGGCATACACTTGCACGTTCTCCATCGTCACGGCGGTCGTGTTCGCGAGCGCCTCGAGCAGCATCAGCTCATCGGCGGTGCACGCGTGACGCGTCGACCAATAGACGCCGATCGCGCCCAGCGGCGCCGCGGTTCGGATCGGCGCCATCGCAAGGCTCTTCACCGGTGTCGTTCGATAGGCCGATGCGGCGACGCGATCGTCGCGCAAGACATCTTCGACTGCGATTGGGCGCCCGTTGAGAATCGACCACCCGGCCACCGATTCACCGAGCGGGATGCGCCGGCCCTTCCAAGACGGCGAGGTCGCTTCCTCATCCGCGTAGAAGCTCAGATCTCCGTCGCGCAGCACGATCGTCGCGCCATCTGCGTCGGTAAGCTCGCGCGCCGCGCGCTTTACGATCGCCATCACGCCGGCGAGGTCTCGCACGAGCGATAGCTCTTGCACGACCCCGATCAGCCGCGACATCGCGGCATGCTGCCTGCTCAGCCGTTCGATAGCGCTCGCGGCATAAGGCCCTCGAGCTCTGTTGAGCGCGGCGACGAGCCTCCACAACTCGTTCTTGTCGACATAGTCGTTTGCGCCTTCTCGCAGCGCCTCGTCGATGTCTTCGCTCCGTGCCGCACCGGAGCACATGATGACCGGCGTTCCCGGAGTGACATCTTTCGATAAGCGCACGGCACTCAAGCCGTCGAAGCCCGGTACACCGTTGTCGACCAGCACAGCGTCGAACTCCCCGCACTCGATCTCGTGTCGAAATGCTTCGGCTGTGCCCGCGCGAATGAGGCGCGGTGCAAGACCATGTTCCTGCAGCGTTCGCTCGATCAGCAGCGAATCCGCAGGATTGTCTTCCAGATGGAGAATCCGCATGCGCTTACTATCGATTGAAACTCGTCGCGAGTGTAGTCCGCGACTTGCGGACTCGGCATAGGCACATGGCCTGATCGCAGGTTGCGACGGGGTATATATATTGGGATCGGTCGACGCTTGACAGTTGACAGACCGGAAAGGCCGGGAGCAAACCGATTGGATCCATTCTGGATCTTTATCTGGCCGTCAACCGTCAACTGTCGACTGTCAACCCTTCCCAACGACGCGGCATTGGATAAAACTCAATTCAACGTTCTCGCGTCGGCATTTGTTCCACAGCGGTTCAAAACGCTCGCGTTCACGAAACCATACGGCACTTTGGCGTTTGCGCCGGAACTTTGTAGCGCGCATCATGCGTTCACGCCCGACGCATAACAACGTTCTCCGGTGGGCGTCATGCTCGACGACGAGACCGCCCGCCGCCGGCGTGTGCCAATCGCTCCGCTGCGGCCTTCCCGCTGGAGCGCTCCGCCGCTCGAGCGTTGCCAATTAAGGGTTCTGGACACCGTTCGTGACGAGGTTATTCAAAATATCGAGCGCCGCTCCGGAGACTGGACGCCGCCGCTCCTATCCAACACGGTACAGCGATCGATTCGCAGGCGACCTGCGCGTAGGAATGCACAAGTGAGCTCGGACGACGCACCGAAACGGGTTGCATCAGAACGTGCCTCCCGCGAGACCGAAGCGCGCGCGGCCGCGGCAGCGAGACAGCGGGCCGAAAAGGAATTGCTTGCGACGCAATCCGCGCTCGATCGCAAGAGCCAGGAGCTTGAAGAGTCCCTCGCCATGATGAGCGCGGCGCTCGAAGCGACGGCTGACGGCATCGTCGCAACCGACGCTGACGGGCGCATCACCGGCTTCAACGAGCAGTACCTGAAAATGTTTCGTCTGGAGCGCGCGCTCGTCGAGGGCCGCGACCACCGACGTGTCGTCGCTCATGTCAGCGCGCAACTCGAGGACCCGGACGCATTCCGTGCACGCGTCGAGGAGATCTACCGCGCTTCTCCGAGCGACAGTTTCGATGAGCTGCACATGCGCGACGGACGCGTGTACGAGCGCTTCTCGAAGGTGCAGCTCGTGAACGGGCAACAGGTCGGGCGCGTGTGGAGCTTTCGCGATGTGACAGCGCACGTTCAGGCACAGGAGCAGTTGCGCACGCTGAATCAGCGGCTTGGACGTCGCGTGGAGGAACGCACGGATGCCCTGCGCAAGAGCGAGCGGCAGTTCTTGCAACTCGTGCTCGGGATCGAGGACGTCGCGATCTACATGATCGATCCGACGGGCCATATCAGCACGTGGAATCCAGGCGCAGAGCGCATCAAAGGCTATACGAGCGAGGAAGTCGTCGGCAAACATTTCTCGATTTTCTACACGCAGGAAGATCGCGACAAAGGCATGCCGGAGCTCGCGCTCGAAACCGCCGCACGGAAGGGCAAGTACGAGGCCGAGGCGTGGCGCGTTCGCAAGGACGGCTCGCGCTTCTGGGCGAACGCGCTCGCCGATGCGATCCGAGATCCGAGCGGCCAGCTCCTCGGCTTCGCAAAGATCACGCGCGATATGACCGAATGGCGCGCGATACAGGAGCAGCTTCATCAAGCCCAGAAGATGGAGGCGATCGGACAACTGACCGGCGGTGTCGCGCACGATTTCAACAATTTGCTCACGGTGATCCTCGGCAACCTGGATACGATCGGTCGGCTCGCACCGGCGCAGGACGGCCGTCTGAAGCGCGCGGTGGATCAAGCCATGCGCGGTGCGCAACGTGCCGCCACGTTGACGCAGCAGTTGCTCGCCTTCTCTCGGCGCCAGCCGCTGAATCCGAAACCGACCGAAGTCAATCGCCTCGTGAGCGGCATCTCGGAGCTGATCAGGCGCACGCTCAACGAGAACATCGCGATCGAAACCGTGCTCGGCGCCGGTGTCTGGCGGATCGAGATCGATGCGCATCAGCTCGAGAGCGCGCTGCTCAACCTCGCGGTCAATGCGCGCGATGCCATGCGACACGGCGGCAAGCTCACGATCGAGACTGCGAACGCGCACTTGGACGAGCGTTACGCGGCGAACTACGCAGAGATCGTGCCCGGCCAGTATGTCGTGATCTGCGTAAGCGACACAGGGACGGGCATGAGCAAGGATGTGATCGGGCGGGCGTTCGATCCCTTCTTCACGACGAAACCGATCGGCGAAGGAACGGGACTCGGTTTGAGCCAGGTATATGGCTTCGTCAAGCAGTCGGGCGGTCACATCAAGCTCTACAGCGAAGTCGGCGAGGGCACGACCGTAAAAATCTACTTGCCTCGCTACGCGGGCAGCCAAATGGATGCCGAGGCAGAGCCGCAGCCGATCGTGCCGCATGGTGAGTCGACCGAAGTCATTCTCGTCGTCGAGGACGATGAGGACGTGCGCGAGTTCAGCTCCGATAGCCTGCGCGAGCTCGGCTTCTCCGTGCTGGAAGCGCACGACGGTCCGAGCGCCCTGCAGATGCTCGATTCGCATCCCGAAGTGAAGATGCTGTTCACGGATGTCGGCCTGCCGGGCATTAACGGCCGCGAGCTCGTGGACGCGGCGCGCGGGCGCCGTCCGAGCCTCAAGGTGCTGTTCACGTCGGGTTACGCGCGCAACGCAATCGTGCACCAAGGCCGGCTCGATTCAGGCGTTCAGCTCCTCACCAAGCCATTCACGCGAGCGCAACTGGCCGCCCGCGTTCGCGACGTGCTCGATGCGCGAGCAGAGACCACGGGCCAAGGCAGAGCCGTCCTCGTCGTCGAGGATGAGCCGCTCGTGCGGCTCTTCCTTGCGCAGACGGTCGAGCAGCTTGGCTACGAGGTGTTGGAGGCGGCGACGGCGAAACAAGCCCGAGCTGAATTTGCGGCGCGCGACGATATCGACGTGGCATTTGTCGATATCGGCTTGCCCGACGGCAATGGCATCGATCTTGCGACCTCCTTCAGCTCGAAGCGGCCCGAGATGCACATCATCCTCGCGAGCGGCTACAGCCAATCGACTTACGAAATCACTAACGAGAACCCGAAGATCCGTTTCGTGAGCAAGCCCTTCGACACGAATGCAATTCGGGCTGCGATCGCGGAAGCCGAACGGGGCAGCCTGTAGCTCTGTTCTGGGCTGTAGGCTGTAGGCTGTAGGCTGTAGCCGTAAGGGGCGCTCGCGCGAGCGACCGCTTATGGTTTCGTGCGGTCGATTTCGGGATCGCTGTGCGCTTCCAATCGGAACGCGAGTACCGAGCGCCCGGTCACCGCATACGTGTCGCCGTTCACGAAATTCACTTTGCCGCCCTGCTCCGCGAGATCGGGGATGTTCGTGTCGATGAGCAACGACCAGCGCGCATTCAATGCCTGCTCTCCGGGCAGCACGAAGTTGACGACATCGTGATAGGCGTTGAAGACGAGCAGAATCGTCGCGTCCTGGCCGCGTTGTCGAATGCCCGAAGTTTGGGCCCGGCCATCGAGCAGCATGCCGAAGCACAGTGCATTCTCGTCCTCCCAGTGCCCTTGCTCCATTTCTACGCCCGCTGGATTGAGCCACGTAATTTCCTTGAGATCGATGTCTTCGTTCACCTCTGCAGATAAGAATCGGTTGCGGCGCAGGATCGGATACTTCGCTCTGAGCTCGGTGAGCTGCCGAGCGAACTGCACAAGCGATTCGTTCTGCTCCGCGAGGCGCCAATCGACCCAGCTGATCTCGTTGTCCTGACAGTAGGCATTGTTGTTGCCGCGCTGCGTGCGCGCGAACTCATCGCCTGCGAGCATCATCGGCGTCCCTTGGGAGAACAGCAGTGTCGCGAGAAAGTTGCGCATCTGCCGTCCTCGTAGCGCATTGATGCCGGGATCGTCGGTCGGACCTTCCGCGCCGCAGTTCCAGGAACGGTTGTCCGACGTGCCGTCCTTGTTGTCCTCGCCATTCGCTTCGTTATGCCGCTCGTTGTAGCTCACGAGGTCGTTGAGCGTGAAGCCGTCGTGTGCAGTGATGAAATTGATGCTCGCGTAAGGCCGGCGGCCGAACCGATTGAAGATGTCGGCCGAACCGAACAAGCGCGGGGCGATCGCGGCCGCCGCCGCTTCGCCACGCCAGAAATCGCGCACCGTATCGCGATACTTGTCGTTCCACTCGGCCCAACCCGGTGGAAACTCGCCGACCTGATATCCGCCCGGACCGCAATCCCATGGCTCCGCGATGAGCTTCACGCCGCCCAAGACCGGATCCTGCGAGCATGCCTTCAGAAAGCCGCTTTGGCTCGTAAAGCCTTTCGCTTCGCGCGCGAGAATCGTGCCGAGATCGAAGCGAAATCCGTCGACGTGCATCTCCTGCACCCAGTAGCGCAGACTGTCCGTCACCATCTGAATCACGCGGGGATGACTCAGGTTGAGCGTATTGCCCGTGCCCGTATCGTTGATGTAGTAGCGCTTCTGCTCCGGGATCAGCCGGTAGTACGAGTCGTTGTCGATGCCCTTGTAGCAAAGCGTCGCGCCCCGCTCGTTCCCTTCCGCCGTGTGGTTGTAGACGACGTCGAGAATCACCTCGAGGCCTGCGTCGTGGAAGCGCGCAACCATCTCCTTGAACTCTTGCACGCCGCGCAAGGGATCGGCGAAGTAGCGCGGATCGGCAGCGAAGAATGCGATCGAGTTGTAGCCCCAGTAGTTCGTGAGCCCCTTGTCGAGCAGGTGGCTGTCGTTCAAGAACATGTGCACCGGCAAGAGCTCGATCGTCGTCACGCCGAGCGACTTGATGTACTGGAGCACTTTGGGCGTCGCAAGACCCGCGAATGTGCCTCGAAAGCGCTCCCGCACGGCGGGATGCAGCTTCGTATAGCCGCGCACGTGCGTCTCGTAGATGATCGTTCGGTCCCACGGCACGAGCGGGGCGACGGTCTGCTTCCAATCGAATGCCGGATCCACGACGACGCACTTCGGCACGAACGGTGCGCTGTCGCGCTCGTCGAACGTCAGATCGTCGCCTTCCGCGCCGATCGTGTAGCCGAAGCATGCGTGATCCCAGCGGAGCTCACCGATGAACTCGCGCGCATACGGGTCGAGCAGCAACTTGTTCGGGTTGAATCGATGACCCTGCTCCGGCTCGTACGGCCCGTGCACACGGTAACCGTAGACGGTGCCCGGGCCGATGCCCGTCACGTAACCGTGCCAGATCTCATCAGTGTATTCGGGCAGCTCGATGCGCTCGAGCTCCTTCTCGCCGTTCGCGTCGAACAAGCACAGCTCGACTTTCGTGGCGTTCGCGGAAAAAAGTGAAAAGTTCACACCCTTGCCGTCCCACGTTGCACCGCGGGGGTGAGGCAAGCCCTCTTTGAGCCGCATTGATTTATCCACTTCCCACGGACTCCACGTCGAGAATGCGTGCACAACGCCCCGGCGCGAAGCCCCGTTCCGCGTCTTCGTGGAAAGCGCCCCGACCCAAAGGAACAAGAATATGATCCTCGATAGATCCGCCGTGTATTCCGGGCGCAGAAGCGCTCTGACTATCCCCTAACCGCTACCCCCTATCCCCTAAGCCCATGGCAACCTTCCTCAGCATCGCCCTAGGCATTGCGCTCGCTGCCGCTACGGGCTTTCGCGTGTTCGTGCCGTTGCTTGCCGCGGGACTCGCGGCGCGCGCGGGCTGGATTCCCCTGACGGATACGTTCTCTTGGCTTGCGACGACACCGGCGCTACTGATGCTCGGCACGGCGGCGCTCATCGAGACGTTTGCCTACTACATTCCGGGGGTCGATCACATTCTCGACGTGCTCGCGAGCCCCGTTGCCGTTGCAGCGGGCGTGATCGCGAGCGCGTCAGTGATGACAGACGTGAGCCCAGCACTGATGTGGCCGCTCGCGGTCATTGCAGGCGGGGGTATCGCAGGCGCCACGAAGGGTAGTACCGCGGTCGTGCGGGCGAAAACCGGTTTGGCGACGGCGGGCCTCGGCAATCCCGTCGTGAGCACGGCGGAAACCACAGTCGCGATCCTGCTTTCCATACTCGCACTACTGCTGCCGGTGCTCGCCCTCGCCGCGATCGTTGTCCTGCTCGTGTGGACGACGCGCAAAGTCGGACGCTTCGTGTTCGGCGCACGTCAAAAAACGCGGATCCCTGGAAAGCACCGAGAGAACACATAGGCCGACGACCAGGATGGATTCCGTTTTGCGTGCTGGTTCTTTGTGACGCTCTGACGTGAGGTCAGGCGATTCACGGCCCCTCGGGCGTATATACTGCGCCGCGGGCGCGCCTTCTCTGGCTGTAGCCTGAAGTCCGTGGCCTGTAGTCCTTGCTGAGGTAAACGATGCGACTCGAGAAGATTCCGATCGGCCGCAACCCGCCGGATGAAGTGAATGTGATCGTGGAAGTGCCGGTCGGCGGGCCGCCGATCAAGTATGAAATGGACAAGGAGTCCGGGGCCTTGTTCGTCGATCGCTTTCTCTATACGGCGATGCGCTACCCCGGCAATTACGGCTTCATCCCACATACGCTGTCCGAGGATGGCGATCCGTGCGATGTGCTCGTCGCGAACCAGCGCGGCGTCGCGCCGGGCACCGTGCTCGCAGTACGGCCGATCGGCGTGTTGTTGATGCAGGACGAAGCGGGCGGCGACGAAAAAATACTGGCGGTTCCCGTGCCGCGCCTGACGCGCCGCTACGAGAAGGTGCTCAACTACACCGACATGCCTGGGATCACACTCAAGCAGATCGAGCACTTCTTCACGCACTACAAGGATCTCGAGCCGGACAAGTGGGTGAAGACGGTCGGCTGGGGCGATGCCGACAAGGCCAAGGAGCTCATCATGCAGGCCGTCGAGCGCGCGAAGGCGGCGAAGCCGCCGACGTATACCCGACGGGAGACGGATCGTTGACGCGCACGGGCTGCTGCTCGGAAAGCTCTCGCTAGTGGGGCTGCGTCCCTCGCCGAGGAAGCTCCCGCTAGTAGGCTCACGCTAGAAATAAGAGTGGCTCCAGTCGATCGCGGCTGCTTTATCTGACCAGCGGCAGCCTTCTCGG
>JBDZVE010000026.1:0-13983 GCA_040255535.1 Lysobacterales bacterium
CGCAAGACGCTTCCCGGTTCCCGGGAACGCCGCGCGTCGTCGCTCCATCCAATGTGCGGACCGAGATGCAGCCCGACCCCAGTATCGGGCTGCCTCCATTCGATGCCGTCTTTCTATCGGCCATGAAAATGGTTGTCGCTTCCGCACGAGGAGGAGAAGGTGATGCGGGGAACAGCACCGTCACTACACGCGCGCGCTTTGGCGTGCTTACGTTCTTTCGGGATCATCGCCGCGGCAGCTCTTGCGCTGGCGGGCTGTCACGACAGCAACAGCCGCAGCGCTAGCGTCAGCCCAGGCAGCAATCCGCCCGTCACTGATCCGCCGGATAGCGATCCCCCACCAGTCAACACGGACGAACTGATCGAGCAAGGTAAACAGATCTTCCGATTCGAGACCTTCGGCGACGAGGTGTTTTGGACCGATGTGCTGAAGATGAATGAAGTCATCGAAAGCGCAGTGAGCCCGAGCGTGGCCGCGAGCGTCGGCGTCAAAGTCGATGTCGATGCGCTACCGGCAGAGGTGGTGGCCGGCATTGCAGATGGCACGATCGACTTGAACAGCCCGCAAACCACGTTGGCGCTGCTCAAGCTCAACGCTGTCGTCGGTCTGCAAGGCGAGGTGATAGACAACTCGGACGGTTCGATGAGCTTGACGCGCGTCGGCATCACCTGCGCGCTGTGCCACTCCACGGTCAGCAGCGACGTCGAAGTCAAGAATGCGAACGGCGATGTCGTGTTGCCCGCGGGCATCGCCGGCCACCGGCTCGACGGTTGGCCGAACCGCGACTTCAATCCGGGTGCGGTCATCGCGCTGTCGCCTGCGATCACCGACCAGGCGACGAAGGACTACTTCAACTCCTGGGGACCGGGCAAATTCGATCCGCGCCACAACGTCGACGGCATCGAGGACTATCCGGTCGTCATTCCGCCCGCCTTCGGTCTCAAAGATCTGGACAAGGCGACTTTCACCGGCGACGGAGACAGCGATCACGAGCCAATCGGCCCGGTCGCGTATTGGAATCGCTATGTGTCCGTCGTGGAGATGGGCGGCAAGGGCGTGTTCTCCGACCCGCGCCTGCCGCTCGATGTCGACCGCCGCAGCGAAGGCGGCGAGTTCGAGGATCGCGTCGATACCGATACGTTGACGGCGTTGCAGGCGTATCAGTATTCGATCGCTGCACCCACGCCGCCAGAGAATTCATTCGATGCAGAAGCTGCGCTGCGCGGGAAGGACATCTTCGAAGGTCAAGGCCTCTGCAGCAGTTGCCATACCGGTCCCGACTTCACCGATGCCAACCAGCTCTTGCATCCGGTGAGCGATTCGGCCGCTGCCAACACCAGCTACGCGGAGCGGTCGGCCACCGGGCAGTTGCGCACCGCGCCGTTGCGTGGCGTATGGCAACACCCGCCGTACTTCCACGACGGGTCTGCCGCAACGCTCGAGGACGTCGTCGCCATGTACAACAGCAAGCTCGGCCTCGGTCTGACGCCAGACCAAAGCGCGGACTTGGTCGAGTACTTGAAGTCGCTGTAGTCAGCGCGGCGACGATTGCAGGCGCACGGGTTGTGTCGATACGAGTCTCGTGTCTGTCACACCCCAGGATGTTCATCAGCGAGCTCTTTGCCGGCCGCCGCCGTGACGAAATGGCGAGCGGCGGCGGCGAGAACCTGTTGGCTCGTCGATCCGTCTACATGAGCGGAGGACCACATGCAGTTTCCCCGACATCAGGCGAAAGCACGCTCATCCCCAGTCCCGTGGGAGCCCGACTCGGAGCTGATCGCGCTCGCTGCCAGCGGCGACGGGTCGGCGTTCGAAGTCATCATGCGGCGGCACAACCAGCTGCTGTTTCGGACTGCGCGCAGTATCGTGAGAGACGATGGCGAGGCCGAGGACGTCGTACAGGAAGCCTACCTGCGCGCATGGCGTGCACTGGCGAGTTATCGTGCCGAAAGCAAGCTGTCGACGTGGCTGGTGCGCATCACGACGAATGAAGCGCTTGGGCGCCTCCGGCGCAAGAGTGCGCAGATCGTTCCATTGGAGGCTGCCATGACTTCGCATAATCCTGAAGCCCGGGCGGCGCTCGCGGATGAGCTTGATCATGGCCCAGAGCAATCGGTCCTGCGCATGCAGATGCGCAAGCTAGTGGAAGCGCGCATCGACCTGTTGCCGGAAGTATTCCGTCCCGTCTTCATCTTGCGCGCGATCGAGGAGCTGAGCGTCGAGGAAGTCGCTCGAGCATTGGACATACCGGAAGCGACAGTACGGACGCGCTTCTTTCGCGCCCGCAGCCTGCTGCGGGAAGGACTGGCTCAGGAAATAGACACTGCGCTCAGCGATGCCTTCAGCTTCGACGGCGCGCGTTGCGACCGCCTCGTCGCGAACGTGCTGGCTAGAGCGAAAACGGAGGGCCTCGCCGACAAGGACTGATCCAGCATCGCCCGACTCCACGCACGGCTCCACACCTGCAAGGAAACTTTCGTTTTCTAAGGAGGAAATGGTGGCCAGGGGCGGAATCGAACCACCGACACGCGGATTTTCAGTCCGCTGCTCTACCAACTGAGCTACCTGGCCAGGAGGCGACTGGTCACTCGCCGAGCAGAAAGTGCGGCTAGAGGGTGACCAGAAGGCCGCGTATTAAAACGGCGGACTCGAGGGGCGTCAAGGAAAAGCGCGCTCGCGGGCCAAAAGCGGCATTTGGAGCGGATCGGCGTTTCGCCACGCGCCCCGGAGCGCTGGACAAGCGGGTCGTAGTCCGGGATAAGTGCCTGATGGCGCTCGCGATTCCGTTGGGCCAGCAATCGTAGCTGCCCGGAAGGGGCGGCCCGGTTTGCAACTTTTTCCGCCCTCAGGCGTTGTGTTCGATCCCCTTTCTCGCACGAACACATATAAGAGGAGTACTCGATGGCAGCAGTTGAAGCGGCCACTCAGGTGGATCTGCGTCCCTCGGAGTCGCTGTCTTCCCGCTTCCGCCGCATTCGTACTCTCACGACGAGCCTGTGCGCGCAGCTCGAGCCCGAAGATCTCGTCGTCCAAAGCATGCCGGATGCGAGTCCGGCGAAATGGCATCTCGCGCACGCCACGTGGTTCTTCGAGCAGTTCCTGTTGCGTCCGTTAGTGCGGGGTTATCGCCCTTTTCACCCGAAGTACGAGTATCTGTTCAACTCGTACTACGAGTCCGTGGGGCCGATGCATCGGCGCGCCGCACGCGGCATGTTGACGCGACCGACGATCAAGGAGGTCCTCGCGTATCGCGAGCATGTCGATGGGCACATGCTCGAGCTCATCGCGGGCCGGGAGGACGAGGAACGAGTCGCCTCGCTTGCGACACTCGGGCTCCATCACGAGCAGCAGCATCAGGAGCTGCTGCTCACGGACATTAAACATCTCTTCTCGCAAAATCCGCTGCTTCCGGTGTTCCGAGCGCGTGCATTGCCGCCGACTCGCACGCCGGCGCCGATAGGGTTCGTGTCCTTTGAAGGCGGCATGAAGGAAATCGGCGCGAACGGCAAGCACTTCTGTTTCGACAACGAGACCCCGCGGCATCGCGAGTACGTCGAGTCCTTCGCGCTCGCGGACCGGCCGGTCGTCAACGCGGAGTATCAGGAATTCATTCGCGAAGGCGGCTATCGACGCGCCGAGCTCTGGCTGTCCGATGGCTGGGCGACCGTGAACCGGGAGGGCTGGACTCGACCGATCTATTGGTCGGAGTCGCTCGATGCCGAGTTCACGCTCGCAGGACTCGAGCCGCTGCAGCCTGGGGCTCCGGTGTGCCACTTGAGCTACTACGAAGCGGACGCCTTCGCTCGCTGGGCCGGTGCGCGTCTGCCGACCGAAGCCGAATGGGAGAGCGCGGCCGCAACGCTGCCAATGGACGGCAACTTTCTGGAGGATGATCTGCTGCATCCGGGGATCGGTGGCGACTCGACCGGACTCAAACAAATGTTCGGCGATGTATGGGAATGGACTCGCTCTCCTTACGTCGCCTACCCTGGGTTCCGTCCCCTAACCGGATCGCTCGGCGAGTACAACGGTAAGTTCATGTGCAACCAACTCGTGCTCCGCGGCGGCTCGTGCGCCACGCCTCGCGACCACATTCGCGCGACGTACCGCAACTTCTTCTATCCGACCGCGCGCTGGCAATTCACCGGGGTGCGCCTTGCCCGCGATTTCTGAGGGAACCGAACGATGTCGAAAAAGCCGAGCGTCGCGCCCGCCAAGTCGGTCAATGAGCTGACGGAGAGCGTTCTCGACGGATTGAAGAAGCCGGAGAAGGAGCTCTCGCCCGTTTGGTTCTACGACGAGCTCGGCTCGTTTCTGTTCGACAATATCTGCGAGCTGCCCGAGTACTATCTCACGCGCACCGAGATCGCGATCATGCGCGCACACGGGGTCGAGATGGCACAGCACGTCGGGCGCGACGCGGCGATCATCGAGCTCGGCAGCGGCACGAGCTTGAAGACGCGGCTCTTGCTCGATCAAATTGAAATGCCCGCGACCTACGTTCCTGTCGACATTGCACGCGAGCATCTGCTCGATGCGGCCGGCGCGATCGCACGCGATTATCCGGACCTGCGTGTGATTCCGGTATGTGCGAACTTCGCGGAGCCGTTCGAGCTTCCGGCATATGTCGCGAGCTCGAGCCGTCGAGTCGTGTTCTTCCCCGGCTCGACGATCGGCAACTTCGAGCCGGAGGCCGCCAAGCAGTTGCTGCGCCGAATTCGCGAGATGATCGGCCGCAACGGCGCGCTGCTCATCGGGGTGGACCTGCGCAAGGATCCGCGCGTGCTTCAACGCGCGTACAACGACGAGGCGGGCGTCACGGCCGAGTTCAACATCAACGCCCTGCGCCATCTCAACCGCGAGCTCGGCGCGGACTTCGATCTCGAGGCCTTCGAGCACGCCGCCGTGTGGGTCGAGAACTTGAGCCGTATCGAGATGCATCTCATCAGCAAGCAGGACCAGCGCGTGCACATCGGCGATGAGGAAGTGAGAATCAAGCGCGGCGAGCGCATCCGTACCGAATGCAGCCACAAGTACACGCTCGAGAGCTTTGCAGACCTCGCCGCGAACGCGGATTTGTGCGTCGCACGCATCTGGATGGACCCAGACAAGCAGTTCAGTGTGCAGTTGTTGGAGCCGCGCGTGCTGCAATAGTGTTTGCGCCGGCGCAGTAGCGCCTGGCCCTTGCCCCCACGCTAGCTCTCCCCCGCGCCGCGGGGTGCGGGAACATCAGATAAGGAATCTTTGGGCGCGATGATGGTCCTAGGATCGTCACTGTGGGGACCGATCCATGAGATCCAAGTTTGCGAAGGCTGCCCGGGAATACAGGGGACTGTTCCTATTCATCGTCCTGATGGTGCTGTTTCGGTCGGCGATCGCGGATTGGAACGACGTGCCGAGCGGCTCGATGGAGCCGACGATTCTCGTCGGCGACCGCATCTTCGTGAATAAGCTCGCCTACGATCTGCGCGTGCCGTTGACGCACATCTCGCTTCACCGGATGGCGGATCCCGAGCGCGGAGACATCGTCATCATCGACTCGAATGCGGCCGGCAAACGGCTCGTGAAGCGCGTGATCGGCCTGCCGGGCGACGTCGTCGAGATGCGGCGCGGCCGGATGATCGTGAACGGCATGCCTGCGCAATACACGGATCTCAGTCTCGACGGCGATGCCGTCATTGCGCTCGAGCATCTCGGGAACGAAGAACACCGTGTTCGGTTCGATCAAACGCTTCCGAGACCCGCCGACTCATTCGGTCCCGTAACCGTGCCCGATGGGCAGTACCTCGTCTTAGGCGACAATCGCTATAACAGCGCGGATTCGCGCTACTACGGGTTCGTACCGAGGAACGAGATCGTCGGACGCGCAGGGACAGTTGTCGTGTCGCTCGATCCGGATAATCACTTCCTGCCGCGATCCGGCCGATTCTTGGACCCGCTGTAAGCAACCGTCGCTCAGCGGCGGTGTGCCTGCTGCTGCGTGTGAGCTCTCCCGAAGTCGGATTCCGAGCGAAAATCGTCTTCATCCTCCTCGAACCCCTCGAGCTCGTTCAAATCGGTGAGCAGCTCGAGATCCATCGAATACCACTCGTCGAAATCGACTTCGTCGATATCGCCGCGGCTGTCCTGGAAATAAATGACCCGGTCGGAATCGTCGATGTTGATCACTTGATACAGCTCGCGGCTGCCGCGATACGAGTACCAACGACCTTCTTGCGGTATCACGTTGTTCATGTGACCCCTCACTCTCGGCAACGGCAGACGACCCTGATCAGTCTGGTAGAAATTCGGATCCACCTTGGTCTCGAAAGCGTACGCGCCGACGGCGGGAGTCGCGCTACGAGCTTTCCGACATCCTCTACGAGCGCATCGCTTGCACTGTTAAAAACGCCAGGCGATGAAGCGGGGTTCCTCTTTTCGATCGCGTCGCACGCGCTGCATTCGCGACGACCGTCGAGCGATGACAGCTATCGGCGTACGACTCGACGCGCTTTGCTGCACCGTGAGGACCGCTGTCATTCTCACACTCCGGGTCCGTCGGGCTTCGATCGAGTCTAAGGGGGCTCGCACGGCATCGGAGGTTCAACGCGCATTGCGAGACCGGGGATCGCCGGGACTGCGCGCGAATGGAAACGCCGCGTACTGGCGAGGCACGTGCTTCGTATTCGTGGGGTCGGAGGCTCCTCGGCACCTCGTGGCGCTTCCCGACTGCGCCCTCCCGCGATCTTCCCCTGCGTCTCCCCTTCCCGACGCGCATCACGGTTTACCAAAAAACGGCTTGTCTATACTTCTCGTCTAACTATTCCCGGCACGAGCGTCATGGAGCTTACTGGCAGTCCTCAAGACATCGCGTTGCTCAGGCGGTTCTCCCCGCTCGACGGCATGCGGGCCGAGAATCTGATCGCGCTTGCCCGCAAGACCAGCCGCCGACAAGCGCCCCAGGCGCGCCTTCTGTTCACGGAAGGTGACGAAGAGAAGCACACTTACTACCTGCTGAGCGGCACCGTCGACCTGTTGGAAGAGGGCGAGGTCATTGCCACGATCACGGGCGGCTCACCCAAGGCGAAGAACCCGCTCGCGCACGTCCTGCCCCGCCCCTACTCCGCCGTCGTGACGTCGGCGCGCGCCGAGTATCTCTTCATCGACAGCGAATTCTTGGATGTGATGGTCACGCTGGATCAAACCGGCGCGTACCACGTGGCAGAGCTGCGCAGCGCCGAAGAAGAAGCGCCCGATCCCGACGATTGGATGACGGCGCTCCTGCAAACCAAGGCATTTCACAAGGTCCCGCCCGCGAACATCCAGGCCATTTTCATGCGCCTGCAGCGGGTCGATTACCGGGCGGGCGACGTCGTGATCAAGCAGGGCGATGTCGGCGATTACTTTTACGTCGTCGTCAAAGGCAAATGCGTCGTGACGCGCGAATCGCCGCTCAACAAGGAGGGCGTGAAGCTCGCCGAGCTCTCGATGGGCGATACCTTCGGCGAGGAAGCGCTGATCTCTGAAGCGAAACGCAACGCCAGCGTCACCATGATGACCGACGGATATCTGATGCGTCTCGGCAAGGAGGATTTTCGCGCGCTGCTCAACGAGCCGTTCCTCAAATGGGTCGAGTACGGCGAGGCGAAACGGATCGTCGCGGGCGGCGGTAAGTGGCTCGACGTGCGCCTGCCGTCCGAGTTCGATCAATATCATGCCCAAGGCGCGCTCAGCATTCCGCTCTATTCGCTGCGCCTCAAGATGAAATCCCTCGACCGTGACACGCCCTATGTCGTCTGCTGCGACACCGGGCGCCGCAGCTCCGCCTGCGCCTACATTCTCTCCGAGCGCGGCTATCAGGCGAGCGTGCTGAAAGGCGGGCTCGTCGCGACGGAGATCGCCGGCCGTAAGTAGCGGCAGCGGATGTGACGGTCGTCACATCCTTCCGGCCTCAACTGCTAGCCGCCAACTGCCGGACGACCTCGTCCGGCTTACGCCCTTCCCTGAATTCTCGATCGCCGGCAATCACCTCCTTGTCGTCAGACATCCGAGGTGATTCCGTTCACGTACAACGCAACAAAAACCTGCGAATTGCGCGACTTGTATCCAGTTTCGCGCGCGGCGGCCGTTGTAGCGTGGAAGCAGTTCGGCCGTGGAGTGGCGATGAAGGCGAAGGGCGTAGTGGCAGTTCTGGCGGGCCAGGCATCGATCGTGGCGATCCTGGTGCTCGTCCTCGTTCTTTCGCTCGCCGGGGCTCCGATCCTCCAACAGAAGAAAGTCGTCGCGCAGCGCATGGGCGCCGAGTTCGCGCTGACGAAGGCCGACGCGATCGCCGAAGCACTGCTTGCGTCCGACGCCGGCGAGCGCAAGCTCGACCAGCGCGGCCAAGCCTTCACGGCTCGACATCTCAAGCACGCGCTGACCGCTCCACCGCGTGATACGGCACCGCGCGGATTTCCGATTCGCGCCGTTGCCGCGCTCAAGGCGCATCCCGATCAGCCTCACATCGAATTCGATAACTTCGCGGGCGACCCGTATCTGTTGTATGCCGTTCCCGACGGCCGCGACGGCATACTGATGCTCGAGATGAAGCTCGATCGCGAGCGCGCGCTCGTGGGGCGCTTCTTCGGCCAGTCGTATCTCTCGGGGAGCGCCATCGGCTTCATTTTGCTCGCGTTGCTGCTCTTCGCCGCGTTTGGCTTGCGCTACTTCCTGCGCACGCTCGTGCGCCTGCCCGAGGATGAGCGGCGCAAAACGATCCTCGAAGGGCTGCGAGTCGACTCGTCTCACGAACGGCGAAACCTCTTGCCCTGGCTGCTCGGACTGTGCGCGATGGTATTCGTGCTCGATCTGTCGAACCTGCTCGATTCGGCGATCGGGATCGGCTACGTGCTCGCCGTCATGCTCAGTCTGTCCTCGAGCCGCCATTGGCATCCCACAGCGGTCGCGACATTCGGCGCGCTGCTCTTGTTCGCGGCGCCGATCGCTTCGCCGTACAACGCCGGCTGGTGGGGCTATCTCGAGAATCATGCGCTCACGCTGTTCGCGATCTTCGTGACGGGGTTCTTCGGCAGCGCGAATATGCGCAAATCGCAGGCCGAAGCGCTCGCGCTCGCCGAAGCCGTTCACTCGCGCAACGAGACGACCGAGCTGCGCGCCGCGCTCGAGCGCGCCGAGGCCGCGGAAGCGGAGAACCGCCGCATGCTCGAGCGCATGCGGATGGCGAACGAGTCCGCCGGCATTTCCGTATACGAGTGGAACGTGCACGAGGATTCGGTGCGCGTCGATGAAGGCAGCCCCTTCATCAAGCGCCTCGGCAACGGCAACGTATTCAAAGGCTCCGAGTACGCCGATCGCTTCGTGCACCCCGAGGATCGCGAAGAGTGGCGCGAACGATTCGCTCGTGCGCTTGACGCGGCGCCGGGCGAGGACGTGTTTTCGCATCGCTATCGCGCGCTCGTGCCGGACGGGTCGATCGCGCACGTTCAATTTCACGGCCGCGTGCTGCGCGACGCCTCGGGCGCGCCGAAGAGCGTGCTCGCCGTCGACTGGGAAGTCACGCGCGAAGAACAGACGAAGCTCGAGATCGCGCGCCAGGCCGAGCAGCTCCACGAAGCGCAGGCGCGCTTCGAGCGCGCGGTCTGCGGCACGCAGGATGCGCTGTTCGAGTTCAACCTGCTGACGGGCGAGATGTGGCATTCGCCGCGGTTCATGCAGATGCTCGGCTACGAGGAGGGCACCGCGCCGCCCGCGAGCGGGCTCGAGAGCCTCGTGCACCCGGAAGACCAGGCGCGCCTCGCGAAAGCGATGATCGAGCATCTGCGCAACGGCACGCCGTACGACATCGAGTACCGTCTGCACAAACGAGACGGCGAGTGGTTGTGGGTACGCTCGCGTGCCGCGGCGAACGGCGGTGAGGACGGCAAGCCGATGTGGCTCGCAGGCTCCATTCACGACATGACGGCCGAACGCGCCGCGCGCGAAGCGCTGCTCCGCGCGACGCAGGAAGCCGAGGACGCGAGCCGCGCGAAGAGCACGTTCCTCGCGACGATGAGCCACGAGATCCGCACGCCGATGAACGGCATCATCGGCATGACGGGCCTCTTGCTCGACACGTCGCTCGATCGCGTGCAGCGCGATTATGCGGAGACGATTCGTGCGAGCGCCGACTCGCTCCTGACGATCTTGAACGACATTCTCGACTTCTCGAAGATCGAGGCCGGCAAGCTCGACATCGAGACGCTCGAGCTCGACATTCGCGCCAACGTCGACGATGTCGGGTCGATCATGGCATTCCAGGCGGCCGCGAAAGGGCTCGAGCTCATCGTGAACGTGCGGCCGGAGGTGCCGGAGCGTGTGCTGGGCGACCCGCAACGCATTCGTCAGTGTCTGCTCAATCTCGTCGGCAACGCGATCAAATTCACGCAGAGCGGCGAGGTCGTCATCGAAGTGTGCGCGCTCGGATGTCAGAGCGGCCGAACGCTCGTGCACTTCGAAGTGCGCGACACGGGCATCGGCATCCCGAAGGAAACGCTCGAGCGCCTCTTCCAACCCTTCACCCAAGCCGATTCGTCGACGACGCGCCGCTTCGGCGGCACGGGGCTCGGACTTTCCATCGTGCGCAAGCTCATCGGCATGATGGGCGGTCAAGTGGGCGCCCAAAGCGAGCCCGATAGGGGATCGACGTTCTGGTTCACCTTGCCGCTCGAGGCAACGATCGCCACGGCTGAGGAGTCGAGCCCGACCGCGGTGCTCAAGGGTCGGCGCGTGCTGCTCGTCGACGACAACGATACGAATCGTCGCGTGCTCGCGAGTCAAATGGCGTACGAAGGCTGCGAGGTAATCGCCGTGTCGAGCGCGCAGCAAGCACTCGATACGCTGCGCGCGCCCGGCCAGGGCGCGTTCGACGTCGTGCTGCTCGACTATCACATGCCGGACATGGACGGCGCGATGCTCGGCGAGCAGATCGTCAACGCGCGCGACATTCCGCCGACGCGATTGATCCTGCTTACTTCGCTCGATCGCTCGGGCGACATGCAGCGGTTCGCAGACATCGGCTTCGCCGCCTATCTCACTAAACCGGTGCGCACGCGCGAGCTGATCGAGTGTCTACAGCGTGCGCTCTCGCACGACGCACAGGATTGGCACATGCACAGTCAACCGATCATCACACGAGGAACGCTCGTGGCGACGGAATTGAAGCGCAAGTACTCGGGCAACGTGCTGCTCGTCGAAGACAACCCGATCAATCAACGTGTCGCGCGCCGGTTCCTCGAGCGGCTCGGCTGCGACGTGCAAGTCGTCGGCGATGGCGCCCAGGCCGTCGAGGCATTCCAGCGCGGCGCATACGGCTTCATCCTGATGGACATGCAGATGCCGGTGATGGACGGTATCGAAGCGACGAAACGGATCCGCGAACTCGAAGCGGGATTGAAGCGCACGCCGATCGTCGCGCTGACCGCGAATGCAATGATGGGCACGCTCGAGCGCTGCCTCGAAGCGGGCATGGACGATTATTTGACCAAACCGTTGGACATCTCACGTCTACAAGATGTACTGGATCGATTTATGGGCAACGCATCCAATAAAGATTCGAGCACGAAGGACTCGCCGCCGCGCACGGCGAGCGCCGACGTGTCCGTCCGCGCACGCTTGACGGAGATCGCAGGCGACGACGTCGAGTTCATCGCCGAGCTGATCGGCGCCTTCCTCACGGGCGGCGAAGAGTGCCTCAACGAGCTTCACGCGGCGGTCGCGAGCGGCGATGCCGCCGCGATCGGCCGCGCGGCCCACAAGCTCAAGGGCGCAAGCGCGAACTTGCACATCGATGGCCTCGCCGCGCTCACGCTCGAAGTGGAAAGCCGCGCCAAAGCCGGCCAAGCGAGCGACTGGCGCGCCGACCTCGAGCGAATCAAAACGGAATTCAACCGCGTGAGCGAAGCGTTGCGGGGGGAGATGGAGTTGATGCAGGTGGAGCAGCGGGCGGCGGGCTGAGCCCGCGGCGCGCCGCTGTGTAAAGTGTGACGTGTAAAGTGTCTGGTCAGAAGGGTCGCAGCGCGACCGCTTCGCGCTCCGCGCAGTGTGACGTCAGAGGGGAGCGCTAAGATTGGATTACTACGACGCCTCTGACGCTACACTTTACACCTTACACTTCACACTGCCGCTGCCTACGCAGCGGCGCCTCTGACATTACACTTTACACTTTACACTTTACACCTTACACGTTACACGACTTTGTCCCTCATTCATCAGGGACAAAGTCCTTGGGCTTCGCCGATCCCTCCCCAAAAAAGAACTTCTCCATCTCCGCGACGAGAAACTTGCGCGCTTTCGGGTCGACGGGCGTCAATCGATATTCGTTGATCAGCATCGTTTGATGCTTGAGCCAACGCTGCCAGCCTTCCTTCGAGACGTTCTCGTAGATGCGCTGGCCCAACTCGCCGGGATACGGCGCATAGTCGAGTCCTTCGGCCTCGACTCCCAGAACGACACAGTTCACTTTGCGTGACATGGTGGGGCCTTCATGTGCTGCGCGCTGCGCGCGCCGCAGTGTAGAGTGTAGGGTGTAAAGTGTAACGTCAGAAGTGCCGCTGCGTACGCAGCGGCAGTGTGAAGTGTAGGGTGTAAAGTGTAATGTCAGACGCGCTGCCGCGCGGCAGTGTGATGTGTAAGGTGTAAGGTCAGAGGCATCGTGGTGCTGCCGATCGTAGCGCCAACCTTCTGACCATACACCTTACACTTCACACCTTACACGTCGCGGCACGCGACCCTACACTTCACACCCTACACGTCGCGGCACGCGACACTTCACACATCACACTGCGCGGAGCGCCCGCTACCTTCTGACCTTACACCCTACACTTTACACCTTACACTGCGTGGAGCGCGGAGTGCGGAGCGCACTCAACAGATCGACGACCGGCTTCGCGAGCCCGACTCGTGCCGGCACGTTCGCGTCGTACCACAAACCGGTCTGCTCTCCGACGGCATCTCGCTCCGAGACGCCAGGGACGACGAGCGGGTGGAGCGTGAGATCGAAATGCGTGAACGCGTGCGAGTACGCGGGGAGTCGCTGCGGCTCGCTCGAGATGCCGAGCGAGCTCAGGTACTCGAGCGCCGCATCGAAACTGTCGAACTGCGGGAAGGCCCACAAGCCGCCCCAGATCCCTCGCGGGGGGCGTTGCTCGATCCAGACTGCGCCGTCGTGACGCATCAACATCACGGCATGCGCGATGCGGTGCGGGCGCACTCTTTTCGGACGCGGCGTCGGCAGCGACGCCTGACGCCCTTCCAGATGCGCGACACACTGCGCGCTCAACGGGCAGGCCATGCAGAGCGGCCGCGAGCGAACGCAGATGATCGCGCCCAGGTCCATGATCGCCTGAGTGTAGTGAGCGACGCGATCGGCAGGCGTGCACGAATCGGCGAGCGCCCACAGTTGCTCCTCGACTTTCTTCTCGCCAGGAAAGCCGCTCACGCCGAAGTATCTCGCGAGCACGCGCTTCACGTTGCCGTCGAGAATCGGATAACGCATCGATTGCGACAACGCGAGGATCGCGCCTGCAGTCGAGCGCCCGATACCGGGCAGCGCCTGTACCGCTTCGAGCGTGCGCGGAAACTGACCGTTGTGCTCCGTGACGATCAGGGATGCCGCACGATGAAGATTCCGAGCGCGAGCGTAGTAGCCGAGCCCCGTCCACAAATGCAGCACTTCATCGATCGGCGCAGTGGCCAGCGCATGCACGTCGGGGAATCGCGCCATGAAGCGCTCGTAGAACGGGATCACCGTCGTCACCTGCGTTTGCTGCAGCATGACCTCCGACACCCACACACGATACGGCGTCGGGTTCTGCTGCCAAGGCAGATCCTTGCGGCCCGCGGAGTCGAACCAGCGAAGCAGGGGGTTGGCGATGGGGGATTCATTCACCATCGCGCAAGTGTAGCAACTGGAGACTGGCGTCCGAGCTGCCGCTAGAAGGCTACCGCTAGATGGGCGGCATGCGC
>JBDZVE010000026.1:14083-43888 GCA_040255535.1 Lysobacterales bacterium
GCGCCCATCTAGCGATAGCTTTCTAGCGGTAGCCTTCTAGTTGATTCACCCGCCTCGCCCTTGCGCCCGCTCCTCGACGTTCTCGAACAGCTCGACCGTTGCTTCTTCCATCGTCCTCAGCATCCAACGGCGCCCGCCGAGGGCGGGGACCCAGAAGCCGGGCACGATGCTCGTGCGATAGATGATGCGCGTGCGCGAATCGTCGACCGGCTCGATCAGCGTGTGCGTCTCGCCGAAGCGCACGTCGCTCTTCGCGGGATCCGTCGTGGCACTCAGCTCGAGCGGCGCCTCGACGACTTCCTCCACGCGCCGCACGGTCCGACAAAACGGGCCGAAGCACGCGCGCAGCTTCGTTTCGAGGAGCGCCGTCGTTGGCGTCGGGCGGCCCAAGACGCGGGCTTGCAAAATGCGCCCGTCGAGCTCCGGATAGGCTTCGTAGTCTCGCAGCACCGCCTGCACTGCAGTCGCGGGCGCATCCAGCACCGCGACGACCTCGCACCGAAACTGCTTGTCTTGGTAGACGCTCTCCACCTGTTCGGCCTCGAGCGCACAGGCAACCTCGCCGAACACGGGAAGCGGCAGCAGGATGCAAAGAAGGGCGATGAGCGAAGGGCGGGACACTAGGTTGGGGGCTACATTCGAGAGTCTTCGGTCAAACGTCCAATCGGAGCGAATGGCTCCATGATTCGAGCAAACCGGTCCAGTCGTTTGTAGTAAGTACCCTCGCGGCCCCGTCGAGTTCCATTCTTTGCGCCTTCAGCCCGCCCTCGGCTAGCGGCCGAAGAGGTCTTTAAGCTTATCGCCGAGCTTGTCCTTCACCTTCTCCTCCAGCTTCTCCTTCTCTTCGTCGACGCGTTTCTTCACTTTGCCTTTGAGATAGCCCTCGATATCGGGGCGGACCTTGGGATCGGTGAGCGAGCCCGTCACTTTGACTGGAATCTCCGCATCCACGAGCTCTTCCATCTGCGCGGCATCGGCGCCTTCGCGCGGGATCTTCAGCACCGTCGCGAGCAGCTGATAGTCGAGCGACTCGTTCGGAATATCGACCGTGCCCTGACCCGTCACTTTGAGGTACTGCATCGCCACGGTGAGATCGTCGTTCTTGAGCACGCCATCGTTCATCTTGCCCGTCCCGGTCAATGCCGTGAACGGCGTCCGCGCCGGCCCCGTGCGCTCAGGGACGGGCTGTTGGCGCAGCAACGCGCGGGCGCGCCGAATCTCGTACCACAAGTCCGCGCCTTCCAGCGCGCCGTCCGTCACCTTGAAGTCGAGCGTGCCGTCGAGCGTCTTCACGACGTCGTCCGTCGTCTTGCCGGCGCCCGTGAGCTTCACGTTCAAGCTGCCTTTTCCAGAGATGCGGTCGGTCTCGAGGAAGTCCTTGAACAGCGGCGCGAAATCGACTCCGCTCACATGCTCATCGAGCGACACGCGTGCCACCTGCCCGGTCGCGTCGATCGAAATATCGCCGCGGTACTGACCGCCATACATGGAGGCCTCGGAAGGGTAAAAGCGCACCTTCCCATCGCGCGCATTGACGCCGAGGCGCAGCTTCGAGAACGTCATTCCGGCGAAGATCGCCTCGCCGACCGTGAGCTGACCGCGCGCATTCAAGGAACGCAGCATGTCCACGGGAATCTCGGTCGGCGGCTCCTCCCCCTCTTCTTCGGGCGTTTCCGTCGACGGCGGTAGATAGCGATCTGCGTTGATGCGATCCACGTTCAAATCGAACCGCAAGGCCTTCGCATCGAAATCCGCGATCGCGAGCATGCCTTTCGCAGTCGTGTCGTCGAGCTCAAGCACGATGTCGGCGAGCTCTGCGGAACTCTTCGTGAGCGCGACATCGCTCGAGAAGCTCAACTTCGACAGTGCTTTCGGATCGTCCGTTTCCGGCGCCTCGATCCCGAGCTTCGGCAGCCATTCCCGCAGCGAAATCGGATCGAGCTTCAAGGGCCCGCGCAGACGCGGCGCGTCGAGAATCTCCGCGCCCGTCAGCGCGCCCGTGACGTGCGCGCCTGCCACGTTCATGTCGAGCTCCGCGAGCTCGAGCGTTTGTTTCGCGAGATTCGCGTTGAAGTCCTTCGCATTGAGCTCGACCGGCACGCCCGCTTGCGGGAAGCCCTCGCCCTTCCAGGTCGTCGTCACGCGCAGCCCCGCCAGCCGATAGAGCTCCTGGCCGACATCCGCTTCGAGCGATTGCGCGCGAATCTCAATCGGCACGCCGTCCTTGGGATAGCCCTGACCCGTGACGGTGACATCGATCTCCGGCGCGTCGAGACGATGCGCGTTGCGCTCGAGATCGGCGGTCACGTTCGCGGCCACGCGCACGTGTGCCGAGAGCGAGGGCTCCTGATCGAATACGAAGTCGGTCTCGAAATCGAACGGCTCGCCCGAGGCGAGGCGGCCGGTCGTGAGGTTGAAATCGCGGATCGTCTGGCGCGTCTTCTCCTGGCGATCTTCGATCATGATCGCGGCATCGCGGATCTCGAGCCCTGCAATCGTGGGCAGCTCCGCCGGGGCTTCGGTTTGCTCTGCCTCGTCAGCCGAGTCTTCGCCGCCCAAATCCGCCCAGTTGTTCCGCCCTTGCTCATCCGTGATGAGCCGCACGCGCGCGCCGACGAGCCGCACCTCGCCGACTTCGAGCTTGCCCCGCAGCAGCGGCAGCAAGCGCGCACCGACGCGCGCTTGCTGAATCGAGACGAACGGCTCATCGCCGAACCCTGGCGCATCGCCGAGACTCGCGGGGCCGAGCTCGAGCGCAATCCACGGAAACACGGAGAGCTTGAGATCGCCGGCGAGCGTGAGATCGCGCCCGGTCTCGCGCTCGACGAGCCGCTCGACATCGTCCCGATAGTCGTTCGGGTCGACGAAGATGAGCACGAGCACGAGCGCGACGACGATCAGGGCGACCAATCCGCCGACGACAAAACCAGCAATCTTCAGTGCGCGCATCGGGACTCCTCGCAAGCGACAGTTGGGGGGTGCTCGTGCTGTCCGTGACCCAGATCACACTCGAGTTTAGCAGGACCGGCGGCCCGTCTCGCCGATAGGCAATTCGGGCCGATTTGGCCGTCAGACGATCCCTGAATCTACTGCAGAGCCGTAGCCCTTCCTTGCTGCAGTCGCGGCTGCAGCGAAGATGGCGCGAACGGGCGAAGACCCAGGAACGCTACGTGACGGCACCGTACCTTCTCACGCATTTGGCTAGCATCGCGCTCGGCGCGGTGCTCGTCTGGTCGTGGATGCGTTTCAGGCGCCGCAGCTCGCAGGCGAGCGAGGCATCCGCCGACGAAGGCGAGTCCGTCGACGACACGTCCGCATCGACCTTGCAAGCCGCTCATCCGGTCCGCCAACTGCAAGAGCTCGTCGAACGCTTTCACTTGGCCGCGGACGCCGCCGGCATTGCCGTGTGGGAGTGGGATATCGCGCACAACGAGATCGTGACCGACGCGCGCATGACGAACAAGCACGCGTACGGACATCTAGGCGATCGTCTCGACGTGCGCGCGTTCCTCGCGAACGTGCTGCTGCCCGAAGATCGCGAAGAGTTCGTCGCGCGGATGCGCACCGCGCTCAGCGAAGGCGAATACATGGCGCATCGCTTTCGAATCCGCGGCGCGAGCGGCGGCACGATGCACGTTCAGTTCCACGCGCGCGTCATCCGCAAGCACAGCGGCGAGCCCCGCCGCGTCCTGGGCGTCGCGATCGATGTTACGGAGCAGGTCAATGCCGCGAGCGTGCTCGAGCAGCGCGCCGAACAAGAAAGAGCGCTGCGCGATCGACTGAACCTCGCGACGAGAACCGCGGGCATCGGGATCTGGGACGTCGATCTCCAGACCGGCACGATGCAAACCGACGCGATCACGCGCGAGCTGCTCGGGGCCGAAGGCGAAGTCGACAAACCGCTGCGCTTCATTCACGCGGACGATTACGCGCGCGTCAAGGCGGTCGTGCAGGAGGCGCTCAACGGCACGCAGGAGGACATCGTCTCGCTGCGCTATCGCATCGTGCGCCCGAACGGGGAGGTGCGGCATCTCCAGACTCACATGCGCTTGTTCCGGGGCGAGTGCGATCGAGCGAAGCGACTGCTCGGCGTGACCTGGGATGTGACGGCGGAAGTCGAGCACGCCGTCGAGCTCGAGCGGCAAGCGGCTCACGTTCGCACGCTCCTCGATCGGCTCTCGGTCGCGACTCAAGCGGCCGGCGTCTCGGCTTGGGAATTCGATCTGCGCTCGAACCGCTTTCTCTGGGTCGAAAATCGAAGTAAGTCGCTCGTGAGCGACGACGTGCCGATCGAAGAATTCGGCGAAGTGCTGCGCAAGACCATGGACGCGCAAGACTACGAGCGGATGCAACAGGATCTCGGCGCCGCGATCCGCGACGGCGCGCGAAACTTCTCGCACCGGTTCCGGCTGCCGCGCCATGACGGCACTGTCAGGCACCTGCAGACATACGCGCAAATCGTTCGCGACGAACACGGCAAGGCGCAGCGCCTGCTCGGCGCCACGACGGACGTGACGAACGAGGTGCAGACGAACGAAATGCTCGTGCGTCAAGCCGAGCAGGAACGCGCGCTGCTCGATCGCTTGAGTATCGCCACGAAAGCCGCCGGCATCAGTAGCTGGGAAATCGACATCGAACAGTCGAAGTTCTTGTGGGTCGAGAATTCATTGGATGGATTCGACGATTGCGAGACGGAAGGCGAGCTCTCGCTCGCGCAGTTCGCGCAGCGCATCCATCCGCACGACCGCGATCTCTTCACCGAACAGTTGCGTGCCGCGCTCAAGGAGAAGCGCGATCACTTGAGCTACCGCTATCGGCTGTACTCCTCCCAGGGCGATCTCGTGCATCTGCAAGTGCACGCGCGACTCCTGCCCGGCGAAGACGGCCGCATGGCGCGCATTCTCGGCGTCTCTTGGGATGTGACGAAAGAGATCGAGGCGGCTAAACGTTTCGAGCGCGCGGTCAACGGTACGCAAGACGGGCTTTGGGAAATCGATGCGGACGGCACGGCCTGGTGCTCGCCGCGCGTCGCCGAGCTGCTGGGCTACTCGGTGGACGCGCTGCCGAGCGACACGAACTTCCTGCGCGACTTCCTGCATCCGAGCGACGAGCCCGTGCTCGCGACCGCCCTGCAGTCTCACTTGCAGAACGGCGTTCCATACGATGCCGAAGTGAGGCTGCGCACGCACAGCGGCAACTATCGCTGGTATCGAGCTCGTGCGAGCGCGGAACGAGACGAACAAGGCCGGCTGATGCGCTTGTCGGGATCGATACAGGATGTGACCGAGGCGCGCGCCGCGCGTGAAGCGCTGATGCGAGCGACCGAAGCGGCGGAGGCGGCGAATCGAGCGAAGAGCGAGTTTCTCGCGAACGTCAGCCACGAGATCCGCACACCGATGAACGGCATCATCGGCATGACCGGCCTTTTGCTCGATACGACGCTCGACCGCACGCAGCGCGACTACGCGGAGACGGTTCGCTCGAGCGCGGACTCGCTGCTCACCGTGATCAACGACATCCTCGATTTCTCTAAAATCGAAGCGGGCAAGCTCGACATCGAGTCCGTCGATCTCGACCTTCGCGGCACGGTCGAGGAAGTCGGCGGGCTCATGGCCTTGCAAGCCGCAGCGAAGAACCTCGAGCTCATCGTCCACGTGCATCGCGACGTGCCGGAGCGCGTCTCGAGCGATCCGCAGCGCTTGCGACAATGTCTGCTCAATCTCGTCGGCAACGCAATCAAGTTCACGCGTGTCGGCGAGATCGTCATCGAAGTCAGCAAGCTCGGCGAGGACAGCGGCACGGCGCTCTTGCGCTTCGAAGTGCGGGACACCGGCATCGGCATCGCGCCCGAAACGCTCGGCACGCTGTTCCGGCCGTTCGTACAGGCGGATTCCTCGACGACGCGACACTTCGGCGGCACCGGTCTCGGGTTGTCGATCGTCCGCCGTCTCGTCGAAATGATGGGCGGTGAAGTCGGTGCGCGCAGCGAGCTCGGTAAAGGCTCATGTTTCTGGTTTACGTTGCCGCTCGACGTGACGAGCGAGGACATCGAGTCGTCGGAGCCGGAGTTATCGCGACTGGGGCGTCGCCTGCTCGTCGTCGACGACAACGAAACGAATCGCCGCGTCGTCGCCGGCCAGCTCATGCATGCCGGCTACGAAGTGTCCTTGGCGAGTCACGGCCTCGAGGCGCTGGCGATGATGCGTCAGGCTATCGTCGATGAGCATCCGTTCGAAGCCGTGCTGATCGACTATCGAATGGCGGACATGGATGGCGCGGCGCTCGGCGAACGCATCAACGCGGACGCGGAGCTGTCGCGAGCGCGGCTCGTGATGTTGACCTCCGTCGACGAGCACGGCGATTCGCGCCGCTTTGCGGCGCTCGGCTTCGCCGCCTATCTCACGAAACCGTTGCGCTCGCGCGAGCTGCTCGAGTGCCTCGATCGCGTGCTCTCCTGCGAAGCGAAGATCTGGCATCTGCAAAGCCAGCCGATCGTGACTCGCGGCACGCTCTCGATTGGCGAGGGCGCGCGGCATTTCCATGGACGAGTGCTGCTCGTCGAGGACAATGCAGTCAACCAGAAGGTCGCGGTTCGTCTGCTCGAGCGCATGGGCTGCAGCGTGCGCATCGCGGACAACGGCGCGGAAGCCGTCAAAGCCTATTCCGAAGGCACGTTCGATCTCGTGCTCATGGATCTGCAAATGCCGGTGATGGACGGGCTCACGGCCACTCGCCAGATCCGCATGCTCGAGGGCACCGGCAAGCAAACCCCGGTCGTCGCGCTGACGGCGAACGCGATGACGGGACAGCTCGAGCGCTGCATAGAAGCCGGCATGAATGCATTTCTGACGAAGCCGATCGAGCTCGAGCGCTTGCGGGAGACCCTCGAACGCTACGGGCTCGGCGCCCAGGCGGAAGAGAGCGGGCCTGACAAGCGTGCAAACGGACGCACCGAAACGCCGATCGATCTCGGGCGGCTCAACGAGCTCACGGCGGGAGATGCCGAGTTCGCCCACGAGCTCGCCTCCACGTTTGTCGCCAGTGGGGAACAGGTACTGACCGAGATCGACGCGGCGATCGCTGCGTTCGATCGATCGGCGCTGAGCCGTGCCGCACACAAGCTCAAAGGGGCCAGCGCCAACGTCCATGCGAATGCGTTGTGCACGCTCGCGCTTTCGCTCGAAAGCCAGGCGGCTCAGCTCGATCAACCAAGCCTGAAGCAGCTCATAGCGGACTTGCGTCACGAGTTCGAGCGCGCGGCGGAATTCCTGAGAGCGCAGGCGCCCGCGCCGGCCGCGAAAGCGGGGTAGCGAAAAAGGGCCACCCGAATGCAAGATTTGCGTGCCCTGCACTTTGCGCCGTCTGGCGCAGCAGGTACGATCCTGGGCGCATGACCGAGCTTGCAACCCCTCCCGATTGGCGCATCCTGCTCGTCGACGACGAGCCGACTCAGCGGCTCATCATGGCTCGCCTCCTGAAGCGCGCGGGCTATGACGTCGACACGGCGAGCAACGGCAAGGAGGCGCTCGGCAAGATCGAAGCCGGCGACTTCCAGTTGATGATCACCGACTGGGAGATGCCCGAGATGGACGGCATCGCGCTTTGCAGCGAGCTTCGATCGTCGCAGACGAAGGGTTATATCTACACCATCCTGCTCACGGCGCGTGATGCGATCGAGCACGTCGTGACCGGTCTGCAGGCGGGCGCCGATGACTATCTGACGAAGCCCGTGATCGAACCCGAGCTCATTGCGCGCCTCAACACCGGCAAGCGCATCGTGACCTTGGAGCGCTCGCTGCGCAACGCGAACGAAGAAAACCGCCGATTGTCGATCACCGATCCATTAACGGGCGCGTACAACCGCCGCTACTTGATGGAGCAACTGCCGCGCGAGATCGAGCGGGACGCTCGCTATGGACGGCAACTCTCCGTGATCATGTGCGATGTGGATCACTTCAAGAAGATCAACGACACGTACGGCCACCTCGTCGGCGACGAAGTGCTCAAGTGGTTCGTAGCGCAGCTCCGGCGCGGCGTGCGCTCATCGGACTGGGTCGCGCGCTACGGCGGCGAGGAGTTCGTCATGGTGCTGCCTGAAACTTGCGTCGCGAATGCGGCCACGGCCGCCGAGCATCTGTGCGAGCAAATCGGCAAAACCCCGTTCGAGTCGAGTGGAATCCGCCTCGACGTCACCGCGAGCTTTGGCGTATCGGGTTGGAGCAGCCAGGTGCCGATCGGCGCCACGCTCGACGCCCTGATCGCGAAATGCGATACCGGGGTCTATGCGAGCAAAGATGCTGGACGGAATCGCGTCACGGTCGAGCCCATGGGCTAGCGCTATCGACAAAGCTCGATCGGCCCATTCAAAGTCTTGAGCCGCACGCGTGCGGACCCCTTGCCCTCTTTGAAGCGCAGCGCGGAGCCCGGTGCATATTCGTTCGTGCGCTCGGGCTTCGGCCCGAAGCAGTTCCTGATCGCTCCGTTGAACGTTTCGATATCGAAGTCGGCGTCGACGGTTCCGCGAAGTACAACCTCGAGCGAGCCGTTGATGGCCTCCGCGTCGAGCCGCGCGCCCTGCTTCAGCGTGCTTTCGAAGCGCACCTGACCGTTCGTCGTCTTGAGTCGCGCACGGTCGATCTTGCCGCCGATAACCTGCATGCCTCCGTTCACGCTCGTCATCTCCAGCTCTCCCCCGACGTCTCTCAGCTCGACGTCGCCGCTCACGGTCGTGACGCGCGCGGAGGTCTCGCCCTTGCCGGTGACTTGGATCTCGCCGCTCACGGATTTCGCTTGAAAGTCCTCGCGTGCAATCTCGGTACGAATGCTGCCGCTCACCGACTGCAGACGCTGCTCGCCCCGCACGCCTTCGACCGTCTGCGAAGCACTCACCGTATTGACGCTCACCGAGCTGTCGCGCGGCACGTGAACGCGCAAGGCGCTCGCGCCCTCTTGTCTGCCATTGGACTGCCTCACGCGAATGGACGTCCGCTCGCCGTGCGGCTCGAACTCGAGCTCATGGACGTTCGGTCCGAGCTCCGCTTGCACTTGCACCTCTGCACGATCCCAACCGATCACGTGCACGTCGCCCGAAACATTCACGATATCCACTTCGCCGTCCGGCGCGGCCTTCGCCGTGCGCTCGACGGTTTCGCCCGCGGCACCCTGCGCGATGAAAAGTGCCAACAAGCCACACGCGATCGACCTCATAGTTGAACCCTCGTAGCCGGTGCAGGCGTCATATGCGTGACGTCCACCAATAACTGAAGCTCGCTCTGATACGTCGACATCAAGAGCTCGTGCAGGAGCGGATCCGTCGGATGCTCTGCCAGCGTATCGGCGATCTCGCGCGCCGCCGCGCGGATGTCGTTGAGATTGCGCTCGACTTTCTCGCGCGCCGCCGGCGGCAGCAGCGCGAGGCGCTGTTCGAACGCGGCATCGAGTTGCGCGCGCGCCTTTAAATAGTCTTCGCCCAGGCGATAGCCCGCGAAGCTCGCCGGCATCGCAATGGTCTCGGGGCGAGGCGCTTCGACCTGGGCGACCGAACGGGTCTCGTCCGGCACATCGCGCATGACGACGACCGTCACCAGGGAAGATCCGACGACGAGCAGCACGGCCGCCGCGAGCTGAACCCAACGTGACGCGAGCCCGCGCGGCGCTGGTTTCAGCTGGCGCTCCGCTTGGATCTGCGCCTCGATCTCCGGCCACAAATCGCGCTCGGGCGAAACCGATTTCGGCAGCTTCGCGAGCGTCTCATCCAGCGCATCAAGACGGCGGCTACTCATAGTTCGGCCTCCGGTAATCCCAAGCGCTCGCGCAACAAACGTCGGCCGCGATGCACCTGCGCTTTGCAGGTTCCGACCGCGATACCGAGCATGCTCGCGACCTCTTCATGGCTATACCCGTAGAGCGCCTGCAATACCATCGCATGCCGCGCGCCGTCGGGAAGCGAGTGCAAGGCGCGCTCCACGTCCATGACGTCCGCCGCGTCGAACGGGCCGTCGCCGTCCTGCTCCTTGTCGAGCTCGGCCACGAGCGTTTCGTCCGATTCGCTGCGCGTTCCATGGTTGCGAGCCTGCGTGAGCACCTCGTTCACGGCGATTCGATGCAACCACGTAGCAAACGAGCTGCGCCCTTCGAAGCTCGAAAGGTTTCGCCAAGCGCGTATGAACGTCTGTTGCACACAATCCTCCGCCGCATCGGGCCGGCGCGTCATCCGCAGGCACAAGCCGTACACACGGCCGCTGTGCATGCGATACAACCGCTCGAAGGCGCGCATATCGCCGCGCCGCGCGCCGGCAATGAGCAGCTCGTCGGACGACGGCTCACGTGCGGTCCCACCGACCGTCTCACTCGTTTCCATCCTGAGGAGCAAATTTGCCTCGATTGCAGACGCTTACCTATTTCGACGCGTAGGACGGGTAGAGAGTTTAAATGTCAGGAAAAGAACCTGCGCGCCGAGGGGGCATCCTCGAGAGGGGGCAGAGGGGCTCATTGTTGCCCTAGGGAAGAAGATCCGTCGCGGCGAATGCGGCGGCAGGGGGACGGCTTTCTGGCCGTCAACTGTCAACGGTCAACCGTCAACTTGGCGCCTCAGCCCTGCTTCGCATTCCACTCCTTCACGGCGCCCTCGAGGGCGTCGCCCGCCATGGGCCGGCCGATGAAGTAGCCTTGGGCGCGATCGCAGCCGACACCTTCGAGGAAATCCAAGATTTCCTGAGTCTCCACGCCTTCGGCGCACGCAGTCAGACGGAGCTTGTGCGCGAGCAGCACCATCGTTTCGACCATCGTGCGCGCATCTTCGTGCGCGAAGACGTCGCGAACGAACGAGGTATCGATCTTGAGCTCGCTGAAAGGCATGAGGTACAGCTGCTTCAGAGACGAGTAGCCGGTACCGAAATCATCGATGGACAAGCCGAAGTTCTTCACGCGCATGCGCGTGAGCACGTCCATCGTCGTGCCCGGATCGAACATCGCCGCGCTCTCGGTCACTTCGAAAATGATTCTGCGGGCTTCCGCGCCGACCTGCGCAGCCATGCGCGCGACCTGGTCCGGGAACGCGAGATCGTTCAGCAGTTGCGGCGAAAGATTGATCGCAACCGAGAGCTGCAGACCCGCGGCATCCCACGCTCGACATTGCCTGAGCGCGGTCTCGATGACCTGCTCGGTGAGCCGGCGAATGAGCCCGTGCTTCTCTGCGACCGCAATGAAGCGCAGCGGCGAGATCTGGCCCAGCGAGTTGTGATTCCAGCGCGCAAGCGCTTCGACGCCTTCGACGACCCAGCGGCCCGGCGCGACGCGCGTCGCTTTGGGTTGATAGTAGACGTCGATCTCGCGACGTTCGAGCGCGGCAGTCAGCGCCTCCGGCGTCAGCGGCGCATCGGCGCGTAGACACTGTCGCAGCGTCGCCTCGAGATCCGCAAGCAGGATCGGCTTCTGCAGAGCCCCGAGCATGTTGAGGCCTTGCGAGCGCCCGAGCTGCTGCGCGGTCGCGAGCACGCGTTGATCCATGCCGCTTGCGACGAGCACCTGCGCCTTCGTGCCGCGCTCGCCGAGATACCGGAGCAGCTCGATGCCGTCGGCGCCAGGCATCTGCAAGTCGAGCACGACGACGGTCGGCTGAAACTCCTGCACGGCGCGCCGAAACGCATCGGGCTCCGTGACGGCGATCGCCTCGAAGCCCATGGCCCGCGCCGCCTCGGAGATGAACTCACACAGATCCGCCTGATCGTCGATGACGAGCAGCTTGTTCTCAATCTCAGGCAACACGCGCCTCCCTGTCCAACACGTAGCGTATGCGCGTCGCGAGGTCTTCGTTGCGATACGGCTTGTTGATGACTTCGCTCGACGACAGGCCGGCGGTGCTCGCGAGCACGGTGGTTTCCGCGTAGCCCGTCGTGAACAACACTTCGATGGTGGGGCGCAGCTCGCGCGCACGCTTCGCGAGCGCGGGTCCGAGCATGCCGCCCGGCATCATGACGTCGGTGAACAGCAGATCGATCTTCTCGGGTCCGCTCAAGATACGAAGCGCCGCCGCGGCGTTCGCTGCCTGCAGCGCGCGATAGCCGAGCTGCGAGAGCGCGGTGACGACGGTTTCGCGAAGATCCGCATCGTCCTCGACGACGAGAATCGTCTCGCTCCCGCCCGGCGCGACTTTCGAGACGATCGTATCCTCCCGCTCCGCCTCAGCTTCCCGCGAGCGCGGCAAAAGAATTTGCACGGTCGTGCCGCGCCCGACCTTGCTTTCGATCGTCGCGATGCCGCCCGACTGCTCGGCGAATCCGTGCACCATCGCAAGGCCGAGGCCGCTGCCTTTGCCCGATTCCTTCGTCGTGAAGAATGGCTCGAACACGCGCTTCAGCACATCGGCATCGATGCCGCAGCCCGTATCCGTCACGCTGATCGAAATGTATTCGCCGGGCTCGACCTGCGGATGAATCGCGCAGAACGCACTGTCGAGCACGATATTCTGCGTCCGCACGGTGAGCCGCCCGCCTTGGGGCATCGCATCGCGCGCGTTGATCGCGAGATTGAGGATCGCATTCTCGAACTGCCCGGCATCGACGCGCGTGCGCCATAGATCGTGCGCCTGCACCATGCGCACCTCGATCGAGTCTCCGAGACTGCGCTGCATGAGGTCGGTCAGACCGGTAAGCTGACGATTCAAATCGACGACGGTCGGATCGAGAATCTGTCGGCGCGCAAAGGCAAGTAATCGCTTCGTCAGATCGGCACCGCGCGCGGCTGCGCGCATCGCAGTGTGGACCTTACGTGCGAGGCCCGGATTGTCCGCGACGCTGCGCTCGATGAGCTGCAAGTTGCCGATCACGACGCCGAGCAGGTTGTTGAAATCGTGCGCGACGCCGCCGGTGAGCTGACCGATCGCTTCCATTTTTTGCGCTTGCAGAAGCCGCGATTCGAGGCGCTTGATCTCGGTCAAGTCGTACAGGATCGAGAAGAACCCCATGACTTCTTTGTTTGGCCCGATCTGCGGCACCAGATGGTTCTGCCATTCGCGCAACCGCCCGTTGCGAATACCCGATTGCGTCGCTAGCACGGACTCTCCGCGCATAGCAGCGGCAATCTGCGGCCCGAGCGTAATGAGCTCATCCGGTGCGATGACCTCACGCAGGTGCCGGCCGAGGATTTCCTCGCGCGGGCGATCGAGCCATTCCTCGAGCGCGCGATTTGCGTAGGTCACCTGCATCTTCGCGTCGATGAACGTGACCGGCGTCGGCACCGCATTGAGCGTGAGCTCGAAGAAATCGCGCGTTTCGCGCAACTGACGCTCGGCCATCGCGAGATCCGTGATGTCCTGCATCGTGCCGTGCAGACGCACCGTGCGGCCTTCGCGGCGCTCGGCCTGCAAGATGATGCGAACGTGCATTTGCCGGCCGCGCGCATTCGTGAGTCGAGCCTGCAAATCGGTTGCCGCGCCCGTCTCCATCGCCTTCTGGATGGCCGTGCGCACCCGCAGCTGATCGTCCGGATGGAGCGTCGTGATCAAATCCTTGTCGGTGAGCGGCGTATT
The DNA here is from genome assembly GCA_040255535.1 of Lysobacterales bacterium. GTDB lineage: Bacteria > Pseudomonadota > Gammaproteobacteria > Steroidobacterales > Steroidobacteraceae > Steroidobacter. The sequence goes on from JBDZVE010000026.1 coordinate 27,612, forward strand.
GAGCGGCAGCTCGTGCATCGCGTACAGCGCTTCCGTCCAATGGATCTTCTTCGAGTCGAGATCGTATTCCCAGCCGCCGATCTTGGCGGTCGCCTGCATGTCCTTCAGCAGATTGTCGAGCCGCACGCGGTCGGTCACGTCGCGAAAGACGAGCACGGTGCCGATCGTCACGCCCTGCTCGGTGATCGGCACGATCTTGTACTGGACGGGACGGTAGACACCGTCCTTACGCCGCAGCAGCGCACCGACGCCGCGCATGATGTCGGTCGTATAGCGCACGCGACGAACGGCATCGCCATCGAGCTGATCGTTGATCAGGACTTTGTAGTCAAGACCGATCAGCTCGTCGGCTTCGTAGCCGAGCATCTTGCCCGCGGCCGGATTTGCATAGCGCACGTTGCCGACGTGATCGAGCTCGAGCACACCCTCGCCCGAGCCTTCGACGACCGCATGGTTACGCCGGTTCTCGGCAAGCAATGACTGGCGCCGCCGCTCGTTGCGCTCGCGCGTACGACGCACGAGCCAATAGGCGACCGCCCCCGCGAGCGATGCGCCTACGAGCAGCCCTGCAAGGAGCGGTAGTCCCAGCCATCCTTGCATGAAGTTCATCGCGTCCGTTCCTTATACGAACGTTAGGATTTCTGACCCGGATCCCGTCCTGCGTACCAGTTGACGGCGTACTGCATGAGCTGCGCAGAGGTGCGAAGCGACAGCTTTCGCTTGATGCGCTGGCGATGCGACTCGACCGTCTTTACGCTCAAGTTCAGCGCTTCGGCCGTCTGACGCGTCGATAGGCCCTTGCCGATCATGTGCAGCACCTGCAGCTCGCGATTGGTCAAGCTGTCGACTGGATTCGACGAGATGTATGCGCCGCCGGAGGCGAACTTCTCGATCATGCTGTTGCCGACGGCTTCGCTCACGTAGATGCCGCCTTCAAGAACACGGCGCAACGCGACGAGGAACTGATCCGACGCGGCTTGCTTCATGATGTAGCCGTTCGCGCCGGCAGACAGCATGCGCTCCGCGTAAATCGCTTCATCGTGCATCGACAACACGAGCAGCGGCAGCGATGGGTAGTGCGCACGCGCATCCTTCACCAGCTCGAGGCCATCGCCTTGCTTCAGCGAGACATCGACGATCACGGCGTCCGGCTCGAGCTCGCGAATGAGCGACTTCGCTTCCCGCGCCGTCTCGGCTTCGCCGCACACCTCGAGATCCGACTCCGCTTCGATCAAACGGCGCAAGCCCTGCCGCACGATCGGATGATCGTCGACGATCAGGACGCGGCGCTTGCGGTCCTTCGGCACGCCGGTCGGCGGCTTATGCATCGATTTGAACAAAGAAGTCCCAACGGTCATTGCTTCACTCCTTCAAAGAATCGCGCGAGGCCTGCTCGGCCCCACCTAACTTGCCCCACCGCGCACACTCTTGCGTCGCGGCCTTCGCTCGCGAGGCGTGTCCGTCGCGCCCAGCTCGATCGGACATTCGCATACGATGCGTGTCCCGTTCGGCGTAGAGCGCTCGAAGCGCACCTCCCCTCCCAACATCCGTGCCCGATAGCGCATGGTCTTGAGGCCCATGCCCGGGGCCTGCTCGGCGTGCGCTGGCATCCCCGTGCCGTCATCGGTGACCGTCAGGCGAACCTTAGCGCGCGCAACATGCAAGTGCAGTCGTATAGTCCGCGCCTGTCCATGCCGAACCGCATTGCGTACGGCCTCCTGCGCAATCCGATATAGATGATTCGCAAGCTCCGCGCTCAGTGGACGGGACGCGCCCAGTCTGTGAGTGCAGAGGATTTGCACGCCGTAGAGCTCGGCGGCATGCATCGCAAGCCCTTCGAGCGCGTCCTGCAAGCCGCCGCGCTCGAGATTCACCGGCGAGAGCCCGCGCGCAAGCGCGCGGGTACTTTCGATCGCATTGCTGACGAGTCGAGTGATGCCTTCGATCTCGGGCAGGATGCGCTCATATTCGGTCGCGACGCGTCCGGCGAGTCCGCGCAGCATGAGCGCGATGCCCGTCAGCTCCTGGCCGAGACCGTCATGCAAGTCGTTGCCTATCCGGTACTGCTCGCGATTGACGGCTTCGAGAATCGCGCGCTCGAGCTGCTTGCGCTCGCTCACGTCTTGAAGCACGACCAAGCTGTGATTGCGGCCGATCACTTCGAAACTTGAGAGCACGCCCGCAGCGGCGAAGTGCGTACCGTCCGAGCGGCGGCCGTCGAACTCGACTCGCTGCGAGCGGATGCTATCCGTGCCCGCGCGCTGCCAGCGCTCGGGCTGCTCGAACGGCCAACCCGCGAGCGCCGCCATTTCGTGTCCGATGAGCTCGCCGCGGCGATAGCCGAACATGCGATCGAACGCGGGATTCGTGATCTCGATCATGCCGCGCTCGTTGATCACGGCGACACCCTCGAGCATCGACTCGATCATGCGTGCTTGCGTCGCTATCGCGCGCTCGGCGCGCACCTGCTCGGTAATCTCCGTGGCGATGAGCGTAAGCCACGACGTCGCCTCATCGGGATGAAATGGACTGACGCGTATCTCGAAGTGGCGCTGTTGTCCGTCGAATCCCTCGATTTCCGCGGAGAATCCATCGACCTGTCCGCTCGCGAGCACGCGATGCAATGTCGCCAACGCGATCGCGTGCAAATGCGGCGGAAACACCTCCACGACCGGCCGACCTTCCAGTTCCTCTGCGCTTCGCTGACTGACGCTGCGGCTCGCGACGACGATCTGCAACTGGCGATCGAGTACGAAGATGAACTCGGGCAGCGCGGCCAACAGGCCACGAATCACTTGCCCGCGAAGCTCGCGGCAATGCGCCGCGAGCGGCGCACCGGGAGATGCGTCGGTGGGCGAATCAACCATTTTCGTGGCGGCGTTCAAGCAGCGCTTTGTCCATCTTTTAACAACTGACGGCGAACTCGCGATGAGCACACGGAAGCGTCGCCAATTGCGGCGGCGCGTCTTGCACGAAATGGTCTGTGAGGGGACGTGTAGGGGATATCAGCCGATCCCCTAATGTCATGGGTGGTGCGAGCGCGTTTGGTAAGTATTGCGTGCTGGGGCCAGCGGCACCGTTAGCGATGAGACATAACGCTGGCGGGGCCGACGCGGCTGCGCCAGCAAGGTCGCAGGCGACAGACCACAGGCGACAGCCAGAGAGTAGGCGTCGTTTCGCCTGCGCAGGTCTTCTGGCTGTAGCCTGTGGCCTGTTAGCTGTAGCCGGCGTGGGCGTGAGCTCTCAACCCTCAGCCCGATCTGCCACCCATTGCGTTGCGTAGCGAATCAGCTCACTCGTGGAGCGGAGATTCAACTTCTCGCGCATATGACGCCGGTGAGCATCCACGGTCTTCATGGATAGGGCCAGGCGTTGAGAAATCTCGCGTGTGCTGATGCCCTCGCCGATCAGCCGGAACACCTCGAGCTCGCGATCGGTCAGCGCGGAGACCGGGTCTTCGTCCTGGCCCGGTGCGCGGCCGCGTGCGACTTGGCTCAGCAGGCGTTCGCCCATCGCTGCGCTCACGTGGCGCTGGCCACGCGCGACCTTGCGCAGCGCCCCGAGGAAATCCGTCCCCGCGACGTTCTTCATTACATAACCACTCACGCCGAGTCGGAGCAAGCGTTCAGCATAGAGCGCTTCGTCCTGCATCGAGAGCACCAGCACTCGAACGTCGGGGTGCTCGGTGCGAATCCAGCGCACGAGCTCGATGCCATCATCCGCGCCGAGCGCGAGATCGACGACCGCGACATCGGGCTCCTCGCCTGCGATGGCCGCTTGCGCGTCCTGCATGGACGAAGCCTCGCCCGAAAGTACGAAATCTCCCTGCCCGGCGAGCAATTGTTTCAAGCCCTCGCGCACGAACGGGTGGTCATCGACGATTACGATCCGTGTCTGGTCTGGCATGGCGTCATGGCTCCCATCATTCTTCCCGGCGCAGGATAGCTCCGCGGACCTTTGTAACACCGCATTTTGCGTTCGCACAAGCGCGCAGCAATTGCCATTTTCCACACTCACGCCCGAAGTGATAGCGTGTCGTATCTGCAGGAGCCGCGATGAGGCCCGCAAGAGGCCGCATCGATACGTTCGCTCGGCGACGCAGGTCGGAAAATGCTGTCGCTCGATGTGCGAACATCGAAGCTCCAGCAAACAAGGGGCCTCTTCTGGTATTACTTCGCGGTATGAGTCAGCCATCCACTGAGTCGCTGCAGTTCGTACTCCTCGAGGACGATCCCAACGATGCGGAGCTGATCGAGCTCGAGCTTGCGCGCAACGGATTGAACATCGAGTGGCGGCACGTCGTTTCCGAAAAGGCGTTCCGCGAGGCGCTCGCGCAGGACGCCGTCGATCTCGTGCTGGCCGATTACACGCTCCCGGGCTTCGATGGACTGACGGCGCTCAAGATCACGCAGAAGTCTTGCCCAGGCGTGCCCTTCATCTTCGTGTCGGGCTCGCTTGGTGAAGAACGCGCGATCGAAGCGTTGAAGAGCGGCGCCACGGACTACGTGCTGAAAGACCGCCTGCAGCGCTTGCCCACCGTCGTGAACCGAGCGCTGCTCGAGGCGCGAGAGCGCCGCGAGCGCCGTCAAGCGCAGCTCGCGCTCGAAGCGCAGCGCCTGCTCATCAGCACGGTGATGGACACCCTGCCCGAGGTGATCTATACGGTGGACACCGACAACCGGATCACCGTCGTGAACCGCATGATGCTCGAGGTCGCGGGCAAGAAGCGCGAGGACCTCATCGGAAAGCGCCTCTCCGAGATCTGGAGCGACGAGACCACGCTCGATATCGAGGCGCAAGCGGCGACAGTGATGCGGACAGGCCGCCCCGTCTCGAGCCAAGAGCGGCACTGGGTCAACGTCGACGGTGCGATCCGCTGGTTCAATCTCACGCACGCGCCGTTGCGCGATCACGGAAAGATCACGGGACTCGTCTGCGCGGTTCAAGAAGTGACCGACCGCAAGGCGCTCGAGCAAGAGATCCTCGAAATCTCCAATCGCGAGCAGCGCAGGCTCGGCAGCGATCTGCACGACGGTCTCGGTCAGGAGCTCACCGGTCTGTCTCTCTTATTGAAGGGACTCGAAGTGCAGCTCTCGCGCGAAGCGCCGCAGTATTCCTCGCAAGTCACGAAGATCAGCGATCTGCTCGCGCGCGCGATTCAGAGCACGCGCTCGCTCGCGCGCGGTCTTGCGCCCGTGAACCTGGAGCGCGGCGGCTTGCCTGAAGCGCTCAAGCACTTGGCGGCACGCTGCTCCGACATGTACAACCTTCAGTGCACGTTCGCGATGGCGGGCCAAAAGCTGCCCGAGATCGAAGAAGGCGCTGCGACGCACATCTATCGCGTCGCGCAGGAAGCGACGACGAACGCAGCGCGCTATGCGCGCGCGAAGTCGATTGCGATCGAGCTGCGCACGGTGAACCGCAAACTGCAGCTCTCGATCGCCGACGACGGCATCGGACTCGCCGCCGGCCTCGCGCAAGGCCGCCCCGGCATGGGCCTCAAGATCATGGAATATCGCGCGCGCATGCTCGGCGGCAATGTCGCCTTCGAAGAACCGGGCAAGGGCACGAGAATCGTGCTCACGGCACCGCTGCACATGTTGAAGCCCGCGAAGGAGAAGCGGTTAGCCGCCAGCGGCTAGGCGCGAACCGCTTCTGTGTAAGGTGTAAGGTGTCAAGTGTGTGGTCAGAGCACGCTCCGCGTGCGGTGCCCCGCCCTTCTGACGTTACACCTTACACTTCACACGTCACACTCACTTGCGTACCACAGGTACCCAAGTGTGATCCGACCCGTTCCACACGTGGATGAAGTTCTCCATCTCGGAGGCCGGCATCGCGGATGCGATGAAGTCGCCTTGTAGCGCATCGCAGCCGATCTGATCCAAGAACTCGAATTGCGCGGCCGTCTCGACGCCTTCGGCGCACGCGGTGAGCGAGAGATTGTGTGCGAGCTCGACGATCGAGCGAACGACCGTCGCGGCCGCCTTGCTCGTCGCGATGTCCGCGATCAGGCTGCCGTCGATCTTCACTTCGTTGAACGGCATCTTGTAGAGCTGCGTCAACGACGACATGCCCGTTCCAAAATCATCGAGCGCCAAGCCGACTCCCTTGACGCGCAGGCGCGTGAAGATGTCCATCACGAGATCCGGATCGTCGAGCGAGGCGGCTTCCGTGACTTCGAGCGTGAGCTGCTCGGGTGTCGTTTCGAACTCGCGGAAGACGCGGTTCAGGCGGTCCGGGAATTCGAGATCCTGCACGAGCCTCGGCGAGAGGTTCACTGCGACGGCAAGGTCGAGCCCGCGCTGGCGCCAATGACCGATCTGCCGAATCGCATCCGTCATCACGAAATCCGTAATGCCGACGATGAGGCCCGATTGTTCGGCGAGCGTCAGGAACTCTCCCGGATAAAGCAGACCGAGGTCGGGATGTCGCCAGCGCACGAGCGCCTCGGCGCTGCGCACTTGCCAATCGTGCGTGCAGCGAACGACCTTCGGCTGATAGTGCACGATGAGCTCGTGCTCTTCGATGGCGCGCTTCAAGTCTTCTGCGGAAATGCGCGCGCCGGGACCTAGATGTTTCATGAGCAGACTCTCGATATCTTCGAGCATCGCCGGCTTCTGCAGCGTGCCCAACATTCTCAGACCCAATGAATCGCCGAGCTGACGCGCGCTCGCGAGCACGCGCTGATCCATGCCGCTCGCGAGCAGCACGCCGGCGGAGACGCCTTGGCGCGCGAGATAGCGAAGCGCCTCGATGCCGTCCATCCCGGGCATCTGCAGGTCGAGCAGAATGAGCGACGGTTGCCGCGCTCCGAGCTGCTCGCGAAAGCGGGCGGCGCTGTCCGCGGTAATCACCTCGCAGCCGACCCCATCGCCGATCTGCTCGATGAGCTCGAGAAAATCGACTTCGTCATCGACGGCAAGCAATAGGTTCCTCTCAGGCCGGGACACGATGGGACTCCTCTTTACCGTCCAATAACGCGCGGACGCGCCGCGCCAATTCTTCCACTTTATAGGGCTTTTGCAGCAACTCGACCGTTCCGTCGAGCACACCGCGATTCATGATGCCGCTCTCGCTGAATCCGGATGTCATAAGTATCCGCAAATCCGGGCGGCGTTCCTGTAACTTGCTCACGAGTTGCGAACCGAGCATGCCGCCGGGCAGCATGACGTCCGAGAACACGAGCGCGATCTCCGGGTGCTGCATGAATTGCTCGAGCGCATGGTGCCCGTTCGAGGCCTCGAGCACGCGATAGCCGAGCGCGCCGAGAATGTCGACCGCCGTGCGGCGAACTTCCGCGTTGTCTTCGACCACGAGGATGAGCTCGTTGCCGCGAGGCAGCTCCATCGGACCGCTCGCGTCGACGGTCGCCCGAGCGAGCGAGGCATGGACGCGCGGGAAATACATGTGCACGGTCGTGCCCTGATTCGGCGCGCTCGTGATCCTGACATGCCCGCCCGACTGCCTGACGAACCCATAGACCATCGACAACCCGAGCCCGCTTCCCTTGCCGACGTCCTTCGTCGTGAAGAACGGCTCAAACACGCGCTTCAGCACTTGAGCCGACATGCCGGCGCCCGTGTCTTTCACCTCGACGACGGCATACTCGCCCGGCGTAACGCCCTCTTCGCCCCGGTTCGCAGTGAGGGTCGCATTGCGCGTGATGATCGTGATCGCTCCCCCGTTAGGCATTGCATCGCGTGCATTGATGACGAGGTTGAGCACGCTGTTCTCGAGCTGCCCCGGATCCGCACGCGTCGCCCAGAGGTCGGGCTCGAGCTGTCGCTCGATTTCGATGTCGCCCGTGAGCGTGCGCCGCAGCAGCTCGTACATGCCGTTGATCATCCCGTTCAAGTCGACGACCTTGGGCTCGAGCACTTGCTGACGTGCGAACCCGAGCAGGCGCCGCGTCAGCGCCGCACCGCGCATTGCCGCGCTCAAGGCCGTCTCGGCCTGGCGCAGAAGGCGCGGGCTTTCGCGCAGCGAGCGCGCGAGCAGCTGCATGTTGCCGACGATGACGGACAACAGATTGTTGAAATCGTGCGCGATGCCGCCCGTGAGGCGGCCGACCGCTTCCATCTTTTGGCTTTGCCGCAGCTCCGCTTCGAGCTGACGTTTGTCCGTCATGTCCCGCGCGGCGACGATGCAGCCTTGCAGCTCGCCGTGCTCGTCGTAGTGCGGCAAGAACAATGCGTCGAGATCGAGCACGCGTCCTGAATGCGCGCGAAAGCGGCCTTGTCCTTCGGTTGCCTTGCCGAGGAAGGCTTCGCGAACCAACGGGCCGATCGCGCCATAGCGGCGATCGCCGATGACATCGTTGATGATGCGGCCTCTGCTGCTCGCGAGCGGCACCGCGAAGAATTCCTGGAAGTTGCGGTTCGCATAGACGATGCGCTCGTCGCGATCGACATAGGCGATGAAGAGCGGCAGCGAGTCGAGGATCGTGCCGTAGAAGTTCTGGCTGCGGTTGAGCGCTTCTTCCGCCTCGAGCTGCGCGCTGATGTCGCTGATCGAGCCGGACAAGCGCAGCGGCCGTCCAGCTGCATCGCGCGCGGCCTCGCCGCGCAGGCGGCACCAAATCGTCGCGCCCGTGCGCGTGTTCACACGGCAGCGCAAATCGAGCTTCGCTTGATTTTCGAGGTGCGCGCGGATCTTGCTCAAGACGAGCGCACGATCTTCGGGATGCAGCGCATTCTGAAACGAGGCGAACATGTCCGGAAAATCGGCTTCCTCGTAGCCGACGATCTCGCGAAAGCGCGCGGCATACCACACGTGCCCCGTGAGAAGGTCCCAATCATAGAGGCCGTCGGAGGTCCCGCGGACCGCGCGCTCCCAACGCTCTTGCACGGCGGTCACGTCTTGCACGGCTTTGCGCTTGCCGGAGATGTCGCTCAGCACGCCGATCATGCGAAGCGGACGACCGTCTTGGTCGCGCCGCACGACTTTCGCGTACGCGTCGAACCACTTGCGACTTCCCCGCGCGGTGACGAGCGGATACTCGCTCGAGAAATGCGACGTGCGGCCGTGATAGTGGTCCTCGAACTGCTGCAGCACCTCCGGACGATCCGCCGGCAATAGCAAGCGTTCATGGAGCTCTTCGCGCTCGAGCAGCTGCTGCGGCTCGATCTCGAGCGATTCGCGCCAGTGTTCGTTGTAATAGATCTCATCGTGCGGGATGTTCCAATCCCACATCGACAGACCGTTCGCGGCGATCGCGACTTCGAGGCGCCCCTCGCTTGCGCGCAGCGATTCGCGTGCGCGCTTGTACGCGGAAATGTCCTCGAGCGTGACGACGAACGTCGCCTCCCCTTTCGCGCCGCGCGCGGTAATGCGCGCCCAGAAAGGCGTTTGATCCTTGCGATAGACGAGCCATTCGAGCGCCGGCACCTGCGATCCCGAAAACGCGCTGCGCACCTGCTGCTGGACGAGCTGATCGCTGTCCGTGCCGGCAAGCAGCACCCACAACGGCTTCGCTCGCAGCTCGTCGATCGAGTAGCCGGTCATGCGCAAGAGCTCTTGGTTCGCATGCTTGAGACGGGGCGTGAGCGCGCCCGCGTCGAACACCGCCACTCCATGCGCAAAGCTGTCGAGCACGACAGTGGCATCGGGGAGAACTTCGGTGATCGCCTTCGCGCTCATCAGGGTTCTGGCGGTTTAGCTCAATGACATATTCCGGGCGCAGATACGCCGAAGTGCGAGCTTGCGCGAGCAGCGGCGCTAAAAACTGTGTTCCGGACCGCGGGAGACGCGGTTTAGGGAAATGCCTGAGCGCCAGCGGCGCTCAGGCGGTGGCAGGAATGCCTATCGGGCGGCAGAAGAAGGGATCCCCTCACCCGAACCCGCCCCCGCATGGAGAAGAGGGGTCGCTTCCGGGGGGGCTCGATTCCAGGAGGGGTCTGACGAAGCTAGCGCGCGAGCCAACCGCCATCCACGGGCAGGATCGCGCCGTGCACGTAATCCGACGCATCCGATGCGAGGAAGACCGCCGCGCCTGCGAGGTCCGACGGACGGCCCCAGCGCCCGGCGGGGATGCGGGCGAGGATGTCGCGATTGCGTGCCTCGTCCGCACGGAGCGCGGTCGTGTTGTTCGTCTCGAAATAGCCAGGTGCGATCGCGTTCACATTGATGCCCTGCGCGGCCCACTCGTTCGCCAGCAGCCGGGTCAGACCCGCAAGCCCGCTCTTGCTCGCGGTGTACGAGGCCGTGCGGATGCCGCCTTGGAACGAGAGCATCGAAGCGATATTGATGATCTTCCCTTTTCGGCCCGCGCGCAGCATGGCCTGCGCGCACGCCTGCGCGAGAAAGAACGGGGTCTTCAAGTTCACGTTGAGCGCTGAATCCCATTCCTCTTCCGTGAACGTGAGGGCGTCGTTGCGGCGAATGACGCCCGCGTTGTTCACCAGGATGTCGATGCGACCGGCGAGATCGAGCCCGCGCGCGACGATCGATGCGGACTCGGCACTCTGCCCGAGGTCCGCAAGGATCGCGTGAAACTTGCGCCCGATCGCGCGAACTTCGCGCTCCGTCTCGGCCGAGCTTGAGCGGCACACGGCTACGATGTCCGCACCCGCACGTGCGAGCGCAATCGCAATGCCTTGACCGAGCCCGGTGTTCGCGCCCGTGACGAGCGCGACTTTGCCGGCCAGCGAGAAGAGGTCGTTATGATTCATGAACGTCACTTGAGTTGGCAGATATCGAGCACGTTCATGTCCGTATAGTCGAGATTCTCGCCGCCCATCGCCCAGATGAAGGCGTAGTTGCGAGTTCCCGCGCCCATGTGGATCGACCATGGCGGCGACATCACGGCTTCTTCGTTCCTCATGACGATGCTGCGCATATCGTCGGGCTCGCCCATGAAGTGCATGACGCGCTGGTCGTCCGCAAGATCGAAGTAGAAGTAGACCTCGGAGCGCCGGTCATGCAGATGCGGCGGCATCGTGTTCCAAACGCTCCCCGGTTTTAGGATCGTGAGCCCCATGAGGAGCTGCGCGGATTTGCATGTCGCGGGCACGATGTATTGATAAATCGTGCGCTCGTTCGATGTCTCCGACGCGCCGCGCTCGAGCGGCACGGCCTTCGCGATGGAGATGTGAACGGGCTCGAAGCGCGCGTGCGCGGGCGTCGAAACCAGATAGAACTTCGCGCCCTCCGCATCCGCCGACTCGAAGCTCACATCCTTCGATCCCATCGGAATATACAAACCGTCTTTCGGCGCGAGATCGAACGCCTGGCCGTCGACGCGCACGCGGCCGGGCGTCTGACCGATGTTGATGACGCCGAGCTCCCGTCGCTCGAGAAACGGCTTACCCGCGGCCGATGCAGGCTCGACCTGCGCCGGAAGCTTGACCGCTTGGCTCTTTGCGAACGCACCGCCGACGACGAAGCGCTCGTAGTGCGCATAGTTGAGCGAAAGCGCATCTGGGGCGAACAACCCCTCGACGAGATAACGGTCGCGAAGCTGTTGATTGCTCGCGCCGACCATCATGTCCGGATGCGTTGCGTGGTACGTCTTCTTGAACACTTGAGCCCCCTGCAGGATCTGCTGCTGGCGGCCGTTTCGGCCGCGTCAAAACGAGAGCATGGTAACCGGTGTCATGCGGCTCGCCAAGCCCAGGAAGGGTTCTCTGTCTGGCCGCCGAAAGCGGTTTCAAGCCGAAATGGGCGCGACGTCGCGGATTGAAGGGCGGCGGCTCGAGCTTACGGCCGGAAAAGACGCATTCCCGCGCCTAACGCCGACGGCAAGTGGTCGACGCGCCGCTTTAAGAGTTCGGGCGCCCCGAGGACTCGCGCACGACCAGATGCGGAAAGACGGTCGATGCCGTGGGCGGCGGGCCTGGGAGGCGCGCGACTTTCGCCATGAGCTTCTCCGCGGCGAGCTTGCCCATGTCTCGGATCGGTTGGCGCATCGTCGTGAGAGAGGGGCACAAGCGCGAAGCCAACGGACTGTCATCGAAGCCGATCACCGTCAGGTCATCGGGAATCTTGAGGCCGCGTAGATAAGCCGTGCGATAGACGCCTGCCGCCGTTTCGTCGTTGCCTGCAAAGATCGCGGTCGGTCGCGGCGAGCGCGACAACAACAACTCCGCGCACGCCGCGCCGGATTCGAATGTGTACTGGCCTTCCACCAAGTACTGCGGCATGAGCTTGAGCCCGCGCTCGGCGAGTGCGTTCGAAAAGCCCTCGAGGCGCTCGTGCGCGGAGCGATAGCTCGCCACCGGACCTACGATCATCGCGATCCGCGTGTGGCCGAGCTTTGCGAGGTGCTCTGCGACTTCCGCCGCCGATTGGCGGTCCATCGACAACACGACATTTTCGAGATCGTCGAGCGCTGCAGAGAGCACGCGAATGTACGGGCATTCCAGCGATTTGAGCAGCGCGGCCAGCGCAGGATTCTCCGAGACCGGCGGCAGCAGGATCACGCCGTCGAGCTTTTGCCGTGTGATCAGCCGTTTGATGTCGTTCAAGAATTCCGGGCTCGTGCGATCGCAAGGGTGCACGACGAGCTCGTAGCCCATCTTCCGCAGCGCGAAAAGCGCGCCCTCTTGGATGTTGATCACGTACGGCGCGTTCGGGTTGTCGTAGATCAAGCCCATCAGAAACGAACGGCGAAACGCGAGGCCGCGCGCCTGCGGGTCGGGCGAGAAGCCGAGCTCTTTGATGATCGTCGCAATGCGCGTTCGGGTTTCCTCCCGCACGAACGGAGATTCGTTGATCACGCGCGAAACGGTCTTTTTCGAAACGTTGGCGAGCCGCGCGACATCGTTGATCGTGGGCCTTCGCTCCAGATTCCCGGAGCGGGCGATCGAGGCGGGAGCGCGATGCTGCTTCACGCTCGTCGCGGGTTTGCGCGCTGTCTTCACGGCCTGTTTCTTGCGCATGCGTATTCGCCGGTCGGGCGCCCGAGCGCCTCTGAATAGAGTGATGTTGTTCTTGAGCTCATCCGATGCCGCCTCAGCATACAACGGCTCGCGCGGCGCTTGAACGATTTGCACACATGACCCGATGCGCCCTGCAAGGCTGAAGGCTTATCATTGTGGGGCATCAGCAGCCTCGAGCGGTTGATCCAGCACGCTCGAGCCCTCATCCAGTATCCAGTCATGTCGGCCACCCTCATAGCTCCCCCGCTCGCCTTGCGAATCGCGCCGGACGATGACGTCGCGGTCGCGCTCCAGGATTTGGAGCGGGGCGAGGACGTGGAGATCGGTTCCAGCACGATCACCCTGCTCGATCCGATCGCGCGCGGCCACAAGTTCGCCGTGCGAGCTCGTCGCGCCGGCGAGCCGGTGCGCCGATACGGCTGGCCGATCGGGCGCGCGACGGCGGAGATTCGTGTCGGTGCCCACGTCCACACGCATAACGTGCAAACGTTGCTTGCGGGGCTCGACAGCTACCGCTTCGAACCGCTCGCTTCCGATCCGCCGGAGGCCGTACGAGAGGACCGTACGTTCTTGGGATACCGGCGTGCGAACGGCCGCGTCGGCACGCGCAACGAAATCTGGATTCTGTGTACGGTCGGCTGTGTCGGCCGCACCGCCGAGCGGATCGCTCGCCTCGCGAATTCGCGCTTCGCAGATCGCATCGACGGCGTGCACGCGTTTCCGCATCAGTTCGGCTGCTCGCAGCTCGGCGGCGATCTCGAGCGCACGCGCCGGATCATCGCCGCGCTTGCACAGCACCCGAATGCAGGCGGCGTGTTGATCGTCGGGCTCGGCTGCGAATCGAATCAACTCGAGCCGTTGCTGGCCGAGCTGCCGGAGGCGCAGCGCGCGCGCGTGCGCGCCTTCGCGGCACAAGCCGAGACGGACGAGACTGAAGCCGGCCTGCGTGCAGTCGAGGAGCTCGTGCAAATCGCCGAGCGCGATCGGCGCGAGCCGTGCGGAATCGAATCGCTCTGCATCGGCGTCAAATGCGGCGGCTCCGACGGGTTCAGCGGCATCAGCGCGAATCCGCTCGTCGGGCGCATCACCGACTGGGTCACCGCGCGGGGCGGCACTTCGATTTTGACGGAGATTCCGGAAATCTTCGGAGCGGAACGGCTGCTGATGCAGCGTGCGGCAAATCAGGAAGTGTTCGATCAGATCGTGCGCCTGGTGAACGATTTCAAAGAATACTTCCTGCGCAACGGCGAGCCGCTGCACGAGAATCCATCGCCCGGCAACATTGCAGGCGGGATCACGACGCTCGAAGAAAAATCGCTCGGCGCGGTTCAGAAAGGCGGCCGTGCCGTCGTGACGCAAGTGCTTCGCTATGGCGATCGCGTGCAGGCTCGCGGACTCGCGCTGCTCGAGGCACCTGGAAACGACGGCGTCTCCTCCACGGCGCTCGTCGCGGCCGGCGCCACGCTCGTGTTGTTCACGACGGGACGCGGCACACCGCTCGGCTTCCCTGCACCGACGCTGAAGATCAGCTCGAACACGCCGCTCGCACAAAACAAGCCGCATTGGATCGATTTCGATGCAGGCCAAGTGCTGAGCGGCAGGGATCCGCAAGCGCTCACGGAAGAATTCATCGACTTGATCATTCGCACGGCATCCGGCACGCCCGCCAAGAACGAGCTCAACGAAGAGCGCGAGATCGCGATTTGGAAGAATGGCGTGACGCTTTAGGGCGGCGCCGCCGCGTGTAAGGTGTAGGGGTGTAAAGTGTAGGGTCAGACGGCGTCTTCTCTTACCTCACACTTTACACTTTACACGTTACACCTCACACACTCCGGCCATGGCTCACCTGTCGCAGAATACGCTGGCGTCGCTCGCCGCCCGCAATGTCGAAATTCCCACCTACGATCGCTCCCAGGTTCAGCTCGGCGTCGTGCACTTCGGGCCGGGTGCGTTTCATCGTGCGCATCAGGCGTGCTACTTGGACGAAGCATTGCGATCGGATCTGCGCTGGGGCATCTGCGAGGTGGCGCTGCAGAGCAGGGGTGTACGCGATGCGCTCGCGCCGCAGGACGGGCTTTATACGATCGCCATTCTGGACAAAGAGCCGGGCTATCGCGTCATCGGTTCGATTTACGAACTGCTCGTCGCGCGTGAATCCCCGCATGCCGTGCTTGCGCGGCTCGTCGATCCCGCAGTCAAGCTGATCACCGCGACTATCACGGAGAAGGGCTACTGCCTGCGCCCCGACGGCGGGCTCGATGCGAATCACCCGGACATTCAACACGATTTCGCGCACCCCGATACGCCTCGCACGCTCATCGGCTACCTGGCGCGCGCGCTCGAGCTTCGGCGCAGCAAGGGCACGCCGCCGCCGAACATCGTGAGTTGCGACAATCTCGCGGACAACGGCAAGCGCCTGCGGCGCGCGGTTGTCGAGCTCGTCGCGCGCTCGGACGGAGAGCTCGCGAAGTGGATCGAAGCGGAAGTCGCCTTTCCGTGCTCGATGGTCGACAGCATCACGCCCGCGACGGACGATGCGCTGCGCGCGCGTGTCGCGGACGCGCTCGGCGTTCAAGATCGATGGCCGATTCAGCGCGAGGCGTTTTGCCAGTGGGTGATCGAGGACACGTTTCGAGGTCCCACACCTGACTGGGCGTCCATTGGAGTGACCGTAACCAACGACGTCGCGGGCTTCGAGCGCGCGAAGCTGCGCTTGTTGAACGGCGCGCATTCGACGCTTGCCTACGTCGGCTGGCTCGCCGGGCTCGAGACCGTCTTCCAGGCGATCAGCCATCCCGAGCTCGACCGCTTCGTGCAGCGGCTCATGCGCGAGGACTTCCGCGCGAGCTTGCATGCGACGCAAGGGCTCGACCTCGATCAGTACATCGATGCCGTGCTTGGGCGGTTCCGCAATCCTGCGATTCGCCATCTGCTCGCGCAGATCGCCTGGGACGGCTCGCAGAAGCTGCCGTTCCGCATTCTGAACACGATGCTCGAGGCGCTCGCGGCGGGACGCACGATCGATCGCATGTGTGTGCCGATCGCGGCATGGTTTCACTTCATTCGCCGCAAGGCCGCACAAGGTGAAGCGATCACGGATCCAATGGCAGAGACGTTGAGCGAGCTCGGCCGTCGTTGCACGGGCGATGCAACGCACGACGTCGACGCGTTCCTGTCGCTGCCGCGCTTCTGGCCTGCGGAGCTCACGAAAAACGAACAGGTTCGCAGCGCACTTGTGCGCGCGTACGAACGTCTAGCGGCCGTGCAAAGCCCAAACGACCTCGCCGCCGCGCTTGGAGGCTAAGAGAAGAACGACTCTCGCAAAGCACGCCAAGCCGACGCTGGCGTCATCCTTGCGGAAGCGAGGTGGCCCGCTTGAGAACCGCCGTCATCCTTGCG
>JBDZVE010000002.1:0-11352 GCA_040255535.1 Lysobacterales bacterium
CCGGATTTAGGCGCTCCAAGTAGTCGATCTTTTCTGTGGCTTTGGAGGGCTCAAGTTCCTGATGGGTGACCGCCGTGTCACTATCTTTGACCACCCGGTCAGTCTCTTTTTCACAAGCCTAAAGTTGGAGTTTCTAGTTCCCCTCTTTCCCTGGCCAAGCTCCCTTCCAGACAGCCTGATCCGATGTTTCCCTTCCCAGTCGAGAAGAACGAGCTGTTGTTCCATTCGACGACGATCGGCTCGTGAGAACAGCACTTCAGGTCGTAGCGCCCCTGAAGGAGCGCAACAGCTTCTCCGGAATGAGATACAGGTCCCCACGCGCTCGTGAGCAAGCCACGTATAGCTTGTTCCGAGTCGTCGGATTCAGTAACGCAAAACGACCTGCATGGAGCTCTGCCGTCGCCTTCTGGGTTAGAACGACGCACACGTCTTCGTAATGATCCAATCCCTTGCAGCCTCCCCAGTTCTGGGAGTTGCACCCGTAACGATGGTGCTCTTGGTAGAAGAGTTTGACCGTCTTGTTGCAGCCGTGCACCTTCCTCGCGTCGACGACATCGTCGATCCAGACCACCTTTGCCACTCGCTCTGAAGCAGAATGCATCTCGATTCCCATGTTGGTTCGAATGAACTCGCATACTGCCTCAGAGCATCGATAACTTCTCCTCAGAGACGTAGTATCGATTCGAAGTTCTTCCCGTTTAAGGCGCTCGAGATAAGCACCGTAGCTTGCATGAAGGTTTTTGTTTACCGACCCATCGCGACTAGTGTCGTACGTGTGCTGGTAGAAGTCACCAACCAGCAGTACGTTCACACTTGCACGACATAGCGCCATCAAGAGATTGAAGTCGTGTCCGGCGAAATCCTGCACCTCGTCCACGTAAAGTACGTCGAAGTACCGCTCAAGCCGGCGACGAACCAATGGCATATACCCTTTAACGTCGACGAGCTTTGCCATCCGCGCGTGATATACGCGTCGCCCACCATCGACGAAGCGCAGGTCAGACGACAAAGGCAGACGAGAGGTGTGCGCTGGTGGTGGGCGAAAATTTATCCCCCTTGAATTCATCGAGTCCAGGAGATAAGGCCTGTAGCAGAAGGCATTCAGAAATGAAAAATAGGTATCGAGGTAGATGTTCTCGGGGACGCAGCCGAACCTGCGAATGACTCGTCTACGGAGCTCGTCATAGTTGTTCTCCGTGTAAGTCAGGAGAAGAGCTCGGCGGGTCGCGTCAAGCTGATCAATTATCAGCTTGCTCTTACCCGATCCGGCCACAGCAAACACTACGACCTTATCCACTGAATGGCGTCCTGGATGTATCCAGGGGCGATTAGCCGACCTCGTGCTTTCTCTAGCAGCTCGAAAGCTGCGTCCGCCTTATTGGCAAGCATATATCCCTGCGCGCTCAGGGTACGCCGACCTGCTCCGAAAGTTTCTTCACAAAGAGCGGAATTGGCTTGGTACAAGCAGATCTCAAACGTTGTCCGACTTGTATCGGGGTCGGCGAAAACGCGGATGTGCGGGTCCCCATAGTCTACGTAGTTCGATACGCAGTTCTTTTCATAGTCGCCGTCGTTGTCGCGAATGACTGCCGTCTTGATCCCGAGAAGCTTCGCAACATCCAAATACCTCTTGAAGCTCGTCCCACCGACTGAAATAACATGTACACCGTCACTTTGAGGTGCGACACCGGTAGAGCGTTGATAGAAGGCCTCGATTAGTATGTACTCCGCGTCCCCCTCGACCAAGATGACTTTTCGCGATAGTGCAAACTCCAGAATGCTGTTATCTGGAGCCTTCATGAAGAACTTTGCAGTCGATTCCGGAAGGTCCTTGAGCGATACGGGCTTCTCGCCAGCGCCGAGCATCTGCGACTTTCGCAGGTCGAGACGTGAACACATGAAGCTGCTGTGCGTGGCAATGAGCAATTGCTTATCATGCGGTTGCGCGATCCGCTCAACGAGCCGCTGCATCCCGACGTGACTGAGATGGTTCTCCGGTTCCTCTATTAGTAAGACTTCGAGACCACGGTCGCCGCCTCTTCGCTGCAGTGCGAAGTCCGTTTTCACAAAGCACTGACGACCCCTACCTCTGCTCTCGATCTGAATACCGTTCTCAGTGATGACGAGGTCGGACTCAAGATTCGATCGAGTGTCGGTACGAACACCGAACTCGTAACCTGAAATTGACTTGTTGAGGGTGAGCAGGTGCTGATCTCGAAATCGGGCCTTCTCACGCCGATATGTATTCTCAAGCTTGCTCCGTACTCTGTGGTCCGTGCTTGCCGCGAACAACGAGCGCGTGTATTCCCGCGCTGCGTACTCCGTGTCTATCCGAGAGCTGTCCAAGAGTAGATGCCTAACGGGCCTTCTGAACGACGTGTACGGATCGCCACTGAAGTAAGCAAACTGCACTGTGTAGTATTCAAACGGAAAGACCGGCTGATCTTCAGAGATCGTTTCCATGATCTCTTTGCTCAAGGCGTCATCGGGCTTACATACAAGCCTAACTCCGTCGCACTCGTCTCTTCTTGTATTGTTCTTTCCGTTCAGCTCGGGGCGTCCGGTGTACGACAGGTACACCTCGACCAACAGTTGAGGGAGCAGATCGTACGTCCGCTCGCTCGCCAGGAAGTCGTTAACAGCCGACTGATTGAAAATTGACTCAAGCCCGATCGTTTCCACACGGCTCCGGCTTGCGCTAAGGGCCAAATCGATGGCGAGCAATATGGAGCTCTTGCCCGCTTCGTTGTCACCGACTAGCACGTTCCGCGTCGGGTTAAACTCCATTTCGAAGCGAGCAAACTTCTTGAAGTTCCGGAGGACCAGTCTCTCTATCGTGGGCACATGTTCTCCTTATCGAATCCACGAGCCGCCCTTGCCATGACCACTTTCGACGGAAGCGGATTCGTAGCAGATTCGTATTATTGTGAGCAGTGCACGCTCTTGATTCGTGTGCAGTCCTACACCAGGTTTGGTGGGTATTCAAATGCCCTCTGAGCGAGAGTACGGCGTCCGCCTTGGGTCGTAATGGCCTCCGGTCACCACATATTCACAGGCATTGGCTGGCCGTTGCCGCAAGAGCTCGATGATGGGCAGCTCGAGGTGCGTCTATATTCGAAGATGCCGCCTGCTGGCACGGCACCCACGTGCGGGCCCTTGGTTCTTCGGCGGCGCGCCGGTCGCGCCGAGCACTATACGATTGAGGCTTTCGTGCTCATGCTGCGGTATCCACTGCAGATGAGAGAAGGCAATAGATCATCGTGACCTTTAGACTCCTTCCCTGCGCCTGTGGTCGCCGCAACTGGGAATTCGTCGATCCATCGTTCCAGAAGCGTCCTCGCCAGCCAATCGTGCACTGACGCTGCGAAACTGCTCCAGTGCGGCTTCCAGGTTGTCTACGATCTCCGAGGCCAGCACGTCCGGCGGCGGCAGGCCTTCGACATCGTCCAGGTCGTCATCCTTGAGCCAGAAGATATCCAGGTTCAGCTTGTCCCGCTTGATCAGTTGCTTGTAAGTGAAGCGGCGGAAGCGCTCGGTCTCCTGGCGTTCCTTGAAACAGTGAATGAAGTCGTCCAGGTCTCTACGGACTAAAGGCTTGGTCCTTAGCGTCTTGTGGATGTTAGTACGGTAGTCGTAGATCCAAAGTTCTCTGGTCTGTACCTCGCGCGAGGCAGGGCGTTTATCAAAGAACAGCACGTTCGCCTTGACGCCCGGGCTGTACCAGATGCCGGTCGGCAAGCGGAGCAACGTGTGGAAGTTGAACTGTTCGATCAAACGCTTACGAATCCCTTCGCCTGCCCGACCGGCTTCGAACAGCACGTTGTCCGGCATCACCACGCCCGCCCGGCCCTTCGTGTCCAGGATGGTCATGATGTGCTGTAGAAAGTTGAGCTGCTTGTTCGACGTGGTGAACTTGAAATCGTCACGCTCGTAGTTCTCGCGCTCGGTACTCACCTCGCCGTCCTCGCCCACCACTCGAAAACTGGACTTCTTGCCGAACGGCGGATTGGTCAACACTACGTTGTAGCGCTCGCCCGGATCGGCGGCCAGCGCATCTCCCTGCTTCACCGGACTGTCGCCATTGCCAACGCCATGCAGGTACAAGTTCATCGCGCAGAGGCGCACGACCTCGTCCACGATATCGACGCCGTGCAGAGCGCCGTGGCGCAGCTTGCGCAACTTTTCGCGGTCCTGGCTCTGCCCTTTCATGTGCTCAAAGGCCGCGAGTAGGAAGCCGCCGGTGCCGCAAGCCGGGTCACATACGGTCTCGCCAATCTTCGGGTCGACACACTTGACGATGGCCTCGATCACCGGACGCGGCGTGAAGTACTGTCCGGCGCCGGACTTCACCTCGGCAGCGTTTCGCTCCAGCAAGCCCTCGTAGATCTCGCCTTTGACGTCGACACTCTTGCCGATCCACGGCCCTTCGCTGTCGATCAGGCTCACCACGCGCTTGAGCTTGGCGGGATCGGACAGCTTGTTCTGCGACTTGCGGAAGATGGTGCCGATCAGGCCATCCATCTTCGCCAGCGCTTCGAGGGTTTTTCGGTATTGACGTTCCAGCTCCTCGCCGTCCTTGGCAGTCAGCGACGCCCAGCTCCACTTCTTCGGGATGACGGACGGCTCGCCCAAGAGCTCCACCCGTTCCTGATCCATCTTCAGGAATAGGAGGTACGTGATCTGTTCGATGTAATCGCCGTAAGAAACGCCTTGATCGCGCAGTACGTGCGCGTAGTTCCAAACCTTGGCGACGAGTTGTTCGTTGCTCATCAAGAGGCCTCGTAAGACTGGACGATCAGCGGCTTGGCACGCTCCAAATCGTCGTGGGACCGCAGAGTGACCTCGAGGTCGCCTGTCCCGAAATGACCGATATTGCTCACATCGCGCGTGAAGCCGGCCTCCAACGGCACAGTCGTAGGATCCAGCTTCAGGAAAATGCGAACCACGTCCAGCGATGGCTTTATCTCGACGCAGGCGAAGTTCTTGATTCGGCGGAAGGCGATGTAGAAGCGCAGCGTCTTCTTCGTGACATCATCACCCAAACTCAGCAGGAAGTTCTCGACATCCGCGTAGAGATTGGCGAGCGATTCGCTCGCGTCACCCATGCTTTCCGAGATGGTCTTGTACTTCTGAGCAACCGTACCGTTCGGAACGGTAGAGGTCGGGACACTATTACCTGACGACACGCTCGTCAGCTGGTCCAACAGCAGCAGATCATCGCCGAACTTGCGATAGCGAATCAGCTCGATGTTGTGAGCCATCTGCTTGACGGCATGAACGTCGTACTTTGTAAAGTCAGCCGCGATGCAAATCAGCCGCGTCGAGCTCCACTCGACATCTTCGGCCGCCTCTTGGCCATAGCGCCTGAGAACCAGCAGCTCAAAGTCGCCGCGATGGTCCACCAGCCAGTCCAGATAGAACAGGCCCTGGTTGATGACATTCTCGGAACGATCGCGCTTGTACTCGATAATGACCGGACACCCGTTCTCATCGATGCCCAATGTATCGATGCGCCCGCCGTTGGTCGTCACGTACTCCGACGCCAAGAAGCGGACCCCGAGAAGCGCCTCGAGGTTTTTTTCGAACAGGACCTGCAGGCTTTTCTCTAGCGGAGCAGACGACGCATCCAGCTCCAAAAGCGTATTGCCCTGGGCGCGAAAAAGCTTCAGATCGCTCATGCGGTGACCGCTTCACGCGTAGTCTTGCAATTCGCGGTCTCACGTTGCGAGCGAATTAGATCGAGAAGCTTCGAAGCCGGTTCGTCGTTCAGATCCTGCGGCACCAGTTTCCCGGCAAAGGCGTGTCTTAGAACTGACCTGCGCAAAGCAGAAGATCGGGAAAGTTCATGCTCGCAAGCTTTCTCAAGCTGTCCGATCTCACCGAGCTTATCTTCCAACAACTCTACGATTTCACGTTGCTCTTCGACTGGAGGAAGTGGAATCGGCAGTCCAGAGATTGCGGTCAGGCTGATCGATGCGAGATTTACAGACTGTTTCCCCTTCTGCATGAAGAACGGTTGCCCAAAGGCGTTCGCATAGAAAGATACGAACTTTGATGAAAGTTCAGCCAGTACGGGCCTCGCACGGAACACATGGTTCTGGTGAATGCATCTCTCTATTTCACCACTCCACACCCAACCACGACCCAGTTTATCTCTATCGCCTCCCTCGTTGAGAAGGATATCGCCAGGTTTAAGCAAGCATTCTTCTGCCTTCTCTGCCTCCACGGTGATTTCCCTTACATGAGAAAGATCCAGATATCCATTCTGTACGTTCGCTACACGCAAATAGGGCAACGTGATCGGATTGGTGGGATTCCGCTTCTTATCTACAGTGATACCACCCTTAATCCATGTGATTTGTGACAAGCTTGCCCACACCCACCCATCCGGTAACTCTAGGAGATTGGCGGTATCGGGCTCCACCGGCTCCTTGTACTTACCACGCCCCTGCCAGTTCTCGCGGCGGGCCTCGAGAATGCGAGCCAGCAAGTCGCGTCCGTGCTCCAGTTTTCCGGCATGCCGGGCTCGCCAATCGGCAGTCAGCTCGCCGGTCACGGCTGCCTTGAGCACGGACTGGCGGTAGCGAGCCAGCAGCGTCTGCACTTGGCGCAGCGATTCCTCACCCTTGTCCAGCTCGGCGAAGAGCGCTTCGATCTTTTCGACGATGCGGCACTGTTCGTTCAGCGGCGGGATCGAACAGGGGTGAGCTAGAAGCGGCTTCCTGTTGATGTGCTTCATCGTCGACCCATGCAAATGCTCTGAGTCGACGAGTTCCCTTATTGCTTTCTTGAGCGCATAGAAGACGAACCCCGAATCCAAATTGGGATCGGGCACGACTTTGAATATGTGTTGATTGACGTACGCGCGAGGTCCGTTCCACCTAAACACATCCAGCGTGGCAGACCAGCTAACCAAGATAGCTCCTCGTTCCACCACGTACTTGTCATCGACCTTCCTGCCGGTTCTGTTCAAGGGTCGTTCTGAATCCGTCAGATTTTGAATACGGATGATGGGCGTCCCTTCACCCGCCCAATCTTCTGGACGAAAAGCAAATCCATTAATGAATTCCCCCAGTACATCAACTTGAGCTTCCTCCCAGCCAAGGGGCAACTTGACCTTTCCCCTCACGCCACCAACGCCTCTTGCAATTCGTTCAACATTTCATTGAGTCCTGAACCAAAGACCTCCCGCGCCCGCACGATGCCGCCCTTCCCCGCCAGCACCGGCGCGTCCATGAAGTCTCGCGGTGTGATCTCCGCATTTGCAGCGATGTAGGCTGCGATGGCGCGAAGCCACTCTTCCTGCTCCGGCGTGTACGTACGCCCGGCCTTCTTCTCGCGCCCCATCCACAGATTGAAGCGACGCTCGACGATGACGCCGAAAGGCTCGAGCGTATCGATCTGACCCAGCGCAAAGCGCACGAGGCTCACGACCTCCGTGAGCTGCTCGTCGACAGGTGCACCGCGAACCTTGGCCGCCTCGAGACGCTTGTAGGCTTGCCAGACAGTCGCGCAGGTCAGATAGAGCGGGGGATCAGTCAGCCGCTGAACCAGCTCGCGGATAGCGGCATAGGTCAATTTCTGCTTGCCCAGCGGCTGATTGTAGATGATCTGCAGCGCCGTCAGCTCGTCGCGGTGCTGCTGGATGAACTCCTTGAAGCTCTTGATAGTCTGCTCGGCACGCTGCAGGTCGAAGCCCGTGTGAATGACTTCGTCGGTCGTGACCTCGTCAATGACGATATCGGTCTTCTGCTTGATGTCTTTCAGGAGCTGACGCAGTGCCGGCTTGTCGAAGGCTTGGCAAGCGTCGTCGATCAGCTTTCCGATGACCTGCTGTTCCTGCTGGGGCGTGGCGGCATCGCCGTAGCGATCCATGATCGCCGCCTTCTGCAGGTCCGGATCGATGGCATCCAATAGCCGTCCGGCAAGTTGTCGCGGCGTGAAGCCGCAAGCTTCCGACACACGCTGCCTGGCTTCGTCGTCCAGCTTGCGATCGAGCGCCGCCAAGCGCGCTGCCAACGAGGACACGGCGTCCTCATCGCGCCGTCCCATCGCGATCTGCTCCAGCAGTGCGTCGAAGCTGACGGTGCGCTTGCGTTCCAGCGGCTGGCTGGCGTTCTTCTTGGATTCGGTCACACCGACCGCGTCGATCAGAATAAAGCGCGTCTTGGTCTGCGCGTCCGGAGTCACTTGGCGCAGGTCGGCATCGAGGATCGTGCGGACGCCGCGCCCCTTCATCTGCTCGTAGTAGCTCTCGGACTTCACGTCACGCATGAAGATGAGCACTTCCACCGGCTTGATGTCCGTGCCGGTGGCGATCATGTCCACGGTGACGGCCACACGCGGCATCGGATCGACGCGGAACGCCTTGATCAGCTCCTTCGGATCCTCTCCGGTATTGCGATAGGTGATCTTCTTGGCGAAGTCGTTGCCCTCGCCGAACACTTCACGCACTGCGTGCACGATCTCCTCGGCGTGGTTGTCGTCCTTCGCGAAGATCAGCGTCTTCGGCAGCCACTTGCCGCTGCGTTCCGGGAACAGCTCGGTGAACACCCGATCTTTGTACGCTTGCAGCACGGCGCGGATCTGATTGGGGTTGACCACCGAGCGGTCGAGTTCCTGCGCCGTGTACTCGAGATCGTTGTCCAAGCTTTCGTAGCGCACCTTGCGAGTACGCCGGTCGCGTACCGGCACCTGAAAGCCGGCCTCGTCCACCTCGATCCTGCCACCCTGCTCGGTCACGCGAGTTCGAATGCGATAGATCTCGTAGCCCACATTGACGCCGTCCGCCACCGAACGCTCGTACGGATACTCAGCCACCAGGTTCTGATTGAAAAAGCCCAGCGTGTGCTTGGACGGCGTGGCAGTGAGACCGATCAGGAATGCATCGAAATACTCCAAGACCTGCCGCCACAGCCCATAGATGGAACGATGGCATTCGTCGGTGACGATGAAGTCGAACGTTTCGATCGGGACATCGGGGTTGTAAGACAGCGGCAGAATCTCGTTCTCCGCGCCGGTCCAGCTTTCGAAGCCGGATCGCTCTTCTTCCGCTTCATCCAACTCTTTGCCGCGCAGCAATGAGTACATGCGCTGGATCGTGGAGATCACCACATTCGCATCCGGGTCGATGCGGCTGCCGCGCAAGTGCTGAGCGATGTAGATGTCGGTGAAGCGATTGGCCGCACCGTGCGGCTGAAAGTTCTGGTATTCCTTGAGCGTCTGCTCGCCCAAATTGTTGCGATCGACCAGGAACAGGATGCGTTTGGCGCCAGCATACTTGAGCAGCCTCCACGAGAATGTGCAGGCCGTGAAGGTCTTGCCAGCGCCGGTGGCGAGTTGAATCAGTGCCCGCGGCTTATCCTGCGCCAGGGACTGCTCCAAGCCCTGGATGGCCTCGACTTGGCAGTCACGCAAACCGTGCGTATCCAGGGGAGGCAACTTTTGCAGCCGCGCGCGAAGGGTTTCCGACTGCAGCAACCACTCACGAAGGGTCTCTGGACGGTGGAATGCGAACACCCGGCGCGAACGCGGCTTCGGGTCGCGCCAGTCGCAGAAGAAGGTCTCCTCGCCGGTGCTCTCGTACGCAAAGACGAGCGTGCCATGCCAACGCGCGAGATGGACCGGCAGATCGACCATGTACTTGGCCGACTGATCCGCTACGCCGCTGAGGGTCACGCCGGCCTTCTTGGCCTCGATGACACCGGCCGCCTTGCCGTCGACGAACAGTAGATAGTCGCAGGGGCCTGCCGGAAGGGAGAATTCACGGACTGCAACCCCGCAGCCTGCATTGCGGTCGAACTGGTTCCGGTCCTGCAGTATCCAGCCCGCATCTTCCAGCACGCTATCAATCTTCAGGCGTGCCTGCTGTTCTGGCTCAACCATTGCCCCCTGTCCTCCACAGTCGCATAGCCAGCCTTGCGTTTCCTGCCTCCTCTTAGAACACACATCCCTCGCGCAACGACTTTGTTTTTGAGGAAGCGCCTATGTTTTCGAGGAAAAGACTTTGTTCTTCAGGAAACGACTTTGTTTTCGGCGCACAACTCTACCGTTCTCTAGTGCCGTGCTATTCCACGGTCACGGATTTGGCCAGGTTGCGGGGCTGATCGACGTCGGTGCCTTTCAGAATCGCGCAGTGATAAGCGAGCAGCTGCAGCGGAATCGTGTAGATGGCGGAGGCCTGGAAGTGGCTCACGTGCTTCGGCATCGTGATGACCGTGACGCCCTCGGACGACTGGATTCCCGAATCGGGGTCGGCGAACACGAACAGCTCGCCGCCGCGGGCGCGCACTTCTTGCAGATTCGACTTCAGCTTTTCGAGCAGGTCGTTGTTCGGCGCGACCGTGATCACGGGCATGTCGGCATCGACGAGCGCGAGGGGTCCGTGCTTCAGCTCACCGGCGGGATACGCTTCCGCGTGGATATACGAAATTTCCTTGAGCTTGAGCGCGCCCTCCATCGCAATCGGATGCATCTGACCGCGACCGAGGAACAGGGCATGGCGCTTATCTGCAAAGTGCGTCGCGAGCTCTTTGATCGCATCGTTCAAATGCAGCGTCTTTTCGATCAGCGAGGGAATCTCGATGAGACGCTGCACGAGGCCGCGCTCGCGCTCCGCGTCCGCCCCATGCGTCTTTGCGAGCGCGACGACGAGCATGCCGAGCGCAACGAGCTGCGTCGTAAACGCCTTGGTAGAGGCAACGCCGATTTCGGGTCCGGCGCGCGTCAGGAGCACGAGCTCGGACTCGCGAACGAGCGAGCTCTCCGGAACATTGCAGATCGCAAGCGTCGAAAGATAGCCCGCTTGCTTCGCCATCCTGAGTGCCGCGAGCGTATCGGCGGTTTCACCTGACTGTGAGATCGTCACGAAGAGAGTATTCCTCGGCACGACCGGATTGCGATAGCGATACTCGCTCGCGATCTCGACCCAGCATGGCAAGCGTGCGATCTGCTCGATGTAGTACTTGGCGACCGCGCCCGCGTGATAGCTCGTGCCGCAGGCAACGATCTGAACGGCTTCGGTGCGGCGGAGGGCGTCGATCGCAAGCGGCCCGAACGCCGCCTCGAGCAGCTTCCCGCCCGCAACGCGCTCTTCGAGCGTTTGGGCGACCGCGCGCGGCTGCTCGTAGATCTCCTTGAGCATGTAGTGCTCGAACTCGCCCTTCTCCGCGGCGTCCGCGGACAGCTCGCTTTCGCGAATCGGCCGCTGCGCGGTATTCCCCTCGACATCGAGGATGCGAACGCTCGTGCGCCGAATCTCCGCGACATCGCCTTCTTCGAGGAACATGAAACGCCGCGTGACCGGCAGGAGCGCCGAGACGTCGGAGGCGACGAAGTTTTCGCGCTCGCCTA
>JBDZVE010000002.1:11452-153854 GCA_040255535.1 Lysobacterales bacterium
TGGACGATCGCGATCCCGTCGCGCGAGATGTGAGGATGCGCATTGCGCTCGGAGGGCACGCCGTGGGTCGCCCAACGCGTGTGCGCGATGCCAAGCGGGCCCTCGACCGGCGTATCGAGCATCGCGCCCTGCAGCATCTTGACCTTGCCGACGGTACGCACACGACGCAGATGGCCGCTGCCGTTCAACACCGCGATGCCGGCCGAATCGTAGCCCCGGTATTCCAACCGGCGTAGCCCCTCGATCAGGACCGGGACGACATTGCGATCAGCGATTGCGCCGACGATTCCGCACATGAGGAGAGTGATCCTAGGGGCGACTGTAGTCTTTAGACTGTAGGTAGGAAGGCCTATTCGGGCTGACGAATTCTACTAGGTTGTCGGCGTGGCACTTGTAGGCACATCACACTCTGCGGCTGGTCCTTCTCTGGCCTACAGCCTACCGCCTGCCGGCTCCAGCCGCCCTCATGTCTTCTTCTGGGGACGCTTCCAGCCTTCGATCGTGACCTGACGGGCACGGGCGACCGTCAACTTGCCTTCCGGGACATCCTTGGTAATCGTCGAACCGGCACCCGTATTCGCGTTGGGTCCAATCTTGAGCGGAGCAACCAGCATCGAACCTGAGCCGACGAATGCGTTGTCGCCGATCTCGGTGCGCCATTTATTGGCGCCGTCGTAATTTACCGTGACCGTGCCCGCCCCGATGTTGACCTTTCGACCGACGGTCGTATCGCCCAGGTAGGTCAGATGGTTCGCCTTGCTTCCTGCGCCGATCTCGCTCTTCTTCACTTCGACGAAGTTGCCGATGTGAACGTCCTCGTGCAGCACGGTTTCGGGTCGAATGCGCGCGAACGGTCCGATGCTATTGCGCGGCCCAATGCGGGCTCGGTCCATGAAGCAGTGGGCGTGCACCTCGGTGTCGGCACCGATGCTGCAGTCTTTCAGGACACAGTTAGGCCCGATCCGCACGCGGTCCGCGAGCTCGACCTTCCCGATCATGACCACGTTCACATCGATGAAGACGTCGCGACCGGTCGACACCTCGCCGCGCACATCGATGCGAGCGGGGTCCGCGATGGTGACGCCATTCAGCATGAGCTCGTGCGCTTTCTGCGCTCGGTATGCACTCTCGAGCGCAGCAAGCTGCACTTTGTCGTTGACGCCGAGGACCTCGACTTCCGTCGGGGCGACCACAGCGCCGATCTTCAGCCCCTCGCGGACCGCCATCACGATGACGTCCGTCAAGTAGTACTCGCCTTGTGCATTGTCGTTGCGAAGCGCCGCGAGCCAGCGCCTGAGCGCGGTCGCCGGCATGGCCATCAGTCCAGTATTCACTTCCTTGATCGCACGTTCCTTGGTGTTGGCATCTTTCTGCTCGACGATGCGTACGACGCTGCCCGCGCCGTCCCGCACGACGCGCCCGTAGCCCGTGGGATCGTCGAGCAGCACCGTGAGCACGCCGATCGAGCGCTCGCTGCATTGCTCCGCAAGTTGTCGCAGTGTCTCGACGCGCACGAGCGGCACGTCGCCGTACAGCACGAGGACATGATGATCGTCAGGAATCGCAGGCATCGCCTGCGCGAGAGCGTGCCCCGTTCCGAGCTGATCGGCCTGCATCACCCAGTTAACCGGCTCGCTCGCCAGGACCTCGCGAACGCGATCGCCGCCATGTCCGTAGACGACGTGAATGGCATCTGCGTCCAACGATTTCGCGGCTTGCAGCACATGCGAAAGAATCGGCCGTCCCGCAAGCGGCTGCAGCACTTTCGGCAGGTCGGATTTCATCCGTTTGCCCTGACCGGCGGCGAGAATGACGATGGAGAGCGGCATGCGTGCGATGTGGCGAGCGACAGGCTACGGGCTACAGGCTACAGCCAGCATTAGAGGCGCCACAAGGCCGACGCTGGCTGAAGCCTGCGGCCTGTGACCCGGCGCCTACTGTTTGATCTTCCTCAGCTTCTCGATCGCGCGAATCTGTGCGACGGCGCGGGCGAGCTCGGCTTGCGCTTCGGCAAGCTCGATCTTGCCGCCGCGATCGCGCAGTGCTTCTTCGGCGCGTTGTTTCGCCTCGAGCGCGGCTGCCTCATCGAGATCGTGAGCGCGCAGCGCCGTGTCGGCGAGGACAGTGACGAGATGCGGCTGCACCTCGAGCGCACCGCCGGACACGAAGAAGAAGTGCTCTTCGCCCGCTGGCGTTTGCACGCGCACTTCACCCGGCTTCAAAGTCGTCAACAGCGGCGCGTGCCGAGGCGCGATGCCGATCTCGCCCATGACGGCAGGCGCAAAGACCATTGACGCCTCGCCCGAGAAGATTTCGCCTTCGGCGCTGACGATATCGACGTGGACGGTGGTAGCCATAAGATCTCGGTGACGGATGACGGTTGCGGTTGATGGTTGATTTACTGCAGTGTCTTCGCCTTCTCTACGGCCTCGTCGATGCCACCGACCATGTAGAAGGCCTGCTCCGGCAGATGATCGTAGTCGCCCGCGAGGATGCCCTTGAAGCCGCGGATCGTCTCGTTGAGCGGAACGATCTTGCCGTCCTGCCCGGTGAAGACCTTCGCGACGTTGAACGGCTGGGACAAAAAGCGCTGGATCTTGCGAGCGCGCGCGACCGTGCGCTTGTCGTCTTCCGACAGCTCATCCATGCCGAGAATCGCGATGATGTCCTGCAGTTCCTTGTAGCGCTGCAATACCGCCTGCACACCGCGGGCGACGCTGTAGTGCTCTTCGCCGATGACGAGCGGGTCGAGCTGGCGGCTCGACGAGTCCAGCGGGTCCACCGCGGGATAAATACCGAGCGAAGCGATCTGACGCGACAGCACTACGGTCGCATCCAAGTGCGCGAACGTCGTCGCAGGCGACGGGTCGGTCAAGTCGTCCGCCGGCACGTATACCGCCTGAATGGACGTGATCGATCCGGTCTTCGTCGAAGTGATGCGCTCCTGCAGCACGCCCATCTCTTCAGCAAGCGTCGGTTGATAACCCACCGCGGACGGCATACGGCCGAGCAACGCGGACACTTCGGTACCGGCGAGCGTGTAGCGATAGATGTTGTCGATGAAGAGCAGCACGTCGCGGCCAGTGCCCGCCTCGGTCTTCTCGTCGCGGAAATATTCGGCCATCGTCAACCCGGTGAGCGCGACGCGCAGACGGTTGCCCGGCGGCTCGTTCATCTGGCCGTACACCATCGCGACCTTCGAGTTCGAGAGATCCTTCGTGTCGATGACGCCCGCCTCGATCATCTCGTGGTAGAAGTCGTTGCCTTCACGCGTACGCTCGCCGACGCCGGCGAACACAGACAAACCGGAATGCTGTTTTGCGATGTTGTTGATCAGCTCGAGCATGTTGACGGTCTTACCGACGCCGGCGCCGCCGAACAAGCCGATCTTGCCGCCCTTCGCGAACGGGATGAGGAGGTCGATCACCTTGATGCCGGTGACGAGCAGCTCCTGGCCGCCCGCTTGCTCGGCGTACGAGGGCGCCGGCCGGTGAATCGGCCAGAAATCTTTCGCCTGCACCGGACCTTTTTCGTCCTGCGGCGTACCGAGCACGTCCATGATGCGGCCAAGCGTCGCCTTGCCGACAGGAACCGAAATCGGCGCGCCGGTCGCACGCACTTTGAGCCCGCGCTGCAGGCCTTCCGATACGCCCATTGCGATCGTGCGCACGATACCGTCGCCGAGCTGCTGTTGGACCTCGAGCGTCAGGTCGACGTCTTCGAGCTTCAGCGCTTCGTACACTTTCGGAATGTGCTCGCGCGGAAACTCGACGTCGATGACGGCGCCGATGATTTGCACGATCTTGCCGGTCGCTACTTCGGTAGACATGTTGCTTGTTTCCTCGCGGGCTACAGGCGACAGACTTCAGGCTCCAGCCAGAAATCGTTCGCGAGATACCCGCACTTCAATAATCCAAACCTTAAGTCGTTTCGAAATCTTCTCTGGCTGTAGCCTGCAGCCCGTTCGCTGTAGCCCGCCTAGACGGCTGCTGCTCCGCCCACGATCTCGCTGATCTCTTTCGTGATCGCTGCCTGACGAGCTTTGTTGTAGATCAACTGGAGCTCATCGATCAGCTTGCCCGCGTTGTCGGTCGCACTCTTCATTGCGACCATGCGCGCGGCCATTTCGCATGCGACGTTCTCGACCGCACCTTGATAGACCTGCGATTCGATATAGCGCATCAAGATACCCTCGAGCAGGTCGGCGGCCGACGGCTCATAGATGTAATCCCAGAGCTTCTGCAGCTTGTCCTCATCTTCGGTGACGACCGGAAGGAGCTGCCGCACGACGGGCTTTTGGCTCATCGTATTCACGAAGAGGTTGTGCACCAGGAACAAGCGATCGAGCTTGCCCTCTTTGTACAGGTCCAGCATCACCTTCACGGTACCGATCAAGTCGGAAACGTGCGGGCGATCGCCGAGATGCGTGACCGTCGCCAGCGTCTTCACGTTGCCGAGACGACGGAAGAACTGCACGCCCTTCGAGCCGATCAAGCAGAGCGAAACCTCCGCACCCTTGTCTTGCCACTCGCGCATCGCGGCGAGCGTTGCCTTGAACAGGTTGACGTTCAAGCCGCCGGCAAGCCCGCGGTCCGTCGTAATGACGATGAAGCCGACGGCGTTCGGCTCGCGCTCGCTCAGATAGGGATGCCGGAAGTCCGGATTCGCGTGGCGCAAGTGGCCGATCACGCGCCGAATCTTCTCGGCATACGGACGCGTCGCGCGCATGCGGTCCTGCGCCTTGCGCATCTTGCTCGCGGCGACCATCTCCATCGCCTTCGTGATCTTCTGCGTGCTCTTGAAGCTCGCGATCTTGATGCGGATCTCTTTTACGCCGGGCATTTTCCTGGAAGCGGTTAGCGGTTAGCGGTCAGCGGTTAGTAAGAACGAAGCTTCGCTTCGTCTCTGACTATCCCCTGTTCCCTATCCCCTATCCCCTCATCCTCCTAGTAGGTTCCTGTCGCTGCAAACTCTTCGCAGATCTTCTTCAGAGCCGCTTCGTTCTCGGGTGTGAGAACGGGGTTCGCGTTGATGGCATCGAGTGCGTCCTTGTAGTTCGTCTTCGCGAGCGCCTGCAGGCCGGCTTCGAAAGCGCCGATCTTCGGACGCTCCACTTTGTCCATGTAGCCGTTGTTGACGGCGTAAATCGACAATGCCATTTCCGCGACCGACATCGGCGAGTACTGCTTCTGCTTCATGAGCTCGGTGACGCGCTGGCCGCGTTCGAGCTGACGGCGCGTCGCCTCATCGAGATCGGATGCAAACTGCGAGAACGCCGCGAGCTCGCGGTACTGCGCGAGCGCGAGACGGATGCCGCCGCCCAACTTCGAGATGATCTTCGTCTGGGCCGCGCCGCCGACGCGCGATACGGAGATGCCGGCGTTCATCGCAGGGCGAATACCGGCGTTGAACAGGTCGCCTTCGAGGAAGATCTGACCGTCGGTGATCGAGATGACGTTCGTCGGCACGAATGCCGTCACGTCGCCTGCCTGCGTTTCGATGATCGGAAGACCAGTGAGCGAGCCCGTCTTGCCCTTCACGCGGCCGCCGGTCTTCTTCTCCACGTACTCCTCGTTCACGCGCGCCGAACGCTCGAGCAGGCGCGAGTGCAGATAGAACACATCTCCCGGATAGGCTTCGCGGCCTGGCGGACGGCGCAGCAGCAGCGAGATCTGGCGGTACGCCCAAGCTTGCTTCGTCAAGTCATCGTAGATGATGAGCGCGTCTTCCCCTTGATCCATGAAGTACTCGCCCATCGCGCAGCCCGCGTATGGGGCGAGGTACTGCATCGACGCCGGCGTCGAGGCCGAGGCGGCAACGACGATCGTGTGCTTCATCGCGTCGTGCTCTTCGAGCTTGCGCACGACGTTCGCGATCGAGCTTTGCTTCTGGCCGATCGCGACGTAGATACATTTGATGCCGCTCGTCTTCTGATTGATGATCGTATCGACCGCGAGCGCGGATTTGCCCGTCTGGCGATCGCCGATGATGAGCTCGCGCTGGCCGCGGCCGATCGGCACCATTGCGTCGATCGCCTTGTAGCCGGTCTGAACGGGCTGGCTGACGGATTTGCGGAACACGACGCCCGGAGCGATGCGTTCGATCGGCGCGTTGCGAGCCGCATTCACCGGACCCTTGCCGTCGATCGGATTGCCGAGCGCGTCCACGACGCGTCCGAGCAGGCCTTCGCCGACCGGCACTTCGAGAATGCGGCCGGTCGTCTTGACGGTATCGCCCTCGACGATGTGCTTGTACTCGCCGAGCACGACGGCGCCGACCGAGTCTTGCTCCAGGTTCAACGCGAGCCCGGTGCTGCCGCCGGGGAACTCGAGCATTTCGCCGTACTTGGCGTCGGCGAGACCATGGATGCGCACGATGCCGTCCGTGACAGTCACGACCGTGCCGACATTGCGCTCCTCGG
Source organism: Lysobacterales bacterium (assembly GCA_040255535.1). Lineage (GTDB taxonomy): Bacteria > Pseudomonadota > Gammaproteobacteria > Steroidobacterales > Steroidobacteraceae > Steroidobacter. The sequence goes on from JBDZVE010000002.1 coordinate 17,874, forward strand.
AAGTGCTCGCGAACTTCTCGATGCGCGCCTTGATCAGATCGCTGATTTCAGATGCCTTGATGGCCATTGCCACAGTCCTCGGTCAATTGTTTCAGTCTGGCCTGTAGGCTGTAGGCTGTAGGCTGTAGCCAGAAAGACGTGCGTGCCTTCCGAGCTACAGCCTAGAGCCTAGAGCCTACGGCCTCATCAATGCGTCATCGCCCCTGCGAGCCGCTCGAGGCGCGCCTTCAGCGAGCCATCGATCACAAAGTCGCCCGCGCGTACGATCGCCCCGCCGATGAGCGAAGGATCGACCTCGCAATGCACGCGTACCTCACGCTGCAAACGCTTCGTGAGCGCGGCGATAAAGCGCTGCCGTTGCTGCTCGCTCAATTGCACCGCGGAGACGATGCGGACGTCTGCGACGTTCTCGACCTCGGCACGCAACACCTCGTACTGCGCCGCGATCTCGGGCAAGAGGCCGAGCCGGCGGTTGTGCGCCAAGGTCTTCAGGAAATTGCGGCCGTGCTCATCGAACGAATCGCCGGCGACTTCTGCAATGAGGTCGACGATCGCGTCGAGCTCGACGCGCGGATGCGCGAGCAGCTTCTCGACGGCAGGCTCGGAGACGACCGCCGCTCCCGCGGCGAGCACCTTGGACCAGCGCTCCAAGGACGCGTGCTCCTGCGCGTGCTCGAAAGCAGCTTTCGCGTATGGACGTGCAATCGTGGCTTTGTCGGCCATGGTGTGTTGGCAGCGGCTTAGCCGCGCTCGATCTCCGCTGCGAGTTGTTCCAGGATGTCCGCGTGCGTTTTCGCGTCGATCTCGCGGCCGAGCAACTTGCTCGCGCCCGCGACGACGAGCGCGGCAACTTCCTCGCTGAGCTGCTGACGCGCTCGGCTCGCTTCGAGCGCGACTTCTTCGCGCGCCTCGCTCACGAGGCGCTGACCTTCCGCGATCGCAGTGCCGCGAGCCTCTTCGACGAGCTCGTTCGAACGGCGATTCGCCTGATCGATGATCTTCGTCGCCTGAACCCGCGCGTCCTTCACGATCTCATTCGCGGCGGCATGCGCCTCGGCGAGGCTCTTCTCGCCTTTCTCGGCGGAGGCGAGACCCTCGGCGATCTTGCGCTGACGATCCTCGATCGCGGCGATCAGCGGCGGCCAGATGAACTTCATCGTGATCCAGCCGAGGATCAGGAACACCAGCGTCTGAATGAACAGTGTGACGTTTAAATTCATGGAACGTATGCCCCGCTAATCGGCGCCTGCCGCGAAACGATGCCGACGCTTCGCGGCGCGTTGAGCTCGCTCGAAATCAGCCGCCGGCAAACGGATTCGCCGTTGCGAACCACAACGCGATACCGAGGCCGATGATGAAGGAGGCGTCAACGAGCGCGAGCAACAAGAAGACCTTCGTCTGCAGGACGTTCATGAGCTCTGGCTGGCGCGCGGACGCTTCGATGTACTTGCCCGCCATGATGCCGACACCGATACAGGCACCGAGAGCGCCGATGCCGATGATCAAACCGCAAGCGAGAGCGACTAAGCCGATATCCGTCATGAGAATTCTCCGAGTTGAACCGAAAGTCAGTCGAATAGATACCAATCAGTGATGAGAGTGGGCCTGACCGATATACGCGAGCGTCAGCATCATGAAGACGAACGCCTGCAGGAGCACGATCAGAATGTGGAAAATCGCCCACGCGGTGCCCGTAATCAGATGAAGCGCGATGCCGACGGCAGTGACGCTGCCGCCCAGGCCGGCGATGAGAAAGAAGATCAGCTCGCCCGCATACATGTTTCCGAACAGTCGCATGCCGTGGGAGAAGGTGCGGCCCAGGTACTCGATCGTGTTCATCGCGAGATTCGCGACGGCAAGCAAGATCGCAGCGACCCACGTGAGCGGATTCAGGGAAATCTTCACCATCCCGAACGGCGCGCCGACGAGCTCATACAAGAAGCCCCCGAGACCCTTGATCTTGATGCTGTAGTAGAAGGCGAGCAGCAGCACACCGAGCGCGAGACCGAACGTCGTGTTGAGATCGGCAGTCGGCAATGGCCGCAGATAGTGGATGTCGACGGCTTGCGCCGCTCGCGGGAACCAGTCGACCGGCAGCAAATCGATCGCATTCATGACGGTGACCCACGTGAACACCGTCAGCGCGAGCGGCGCGATGTAGGTCAGCTTCCCGTGCACCATCGTGCGGGCCTGCTCGTTGACCATTTCCACGAGCATCTCGACGGCGGTCTGAAACTTGCCGGGCACGCCGGAGGTGGCCTGTTTCGCAGCCTTGCGCAGCAGGAGCAGCACGACGGCAGCGCAGAGCAGCGAGAAAAAGATCGTATCGAGGTGAATGACCGAGGTGTCGAACAGCGCTTCCTGCTTGCCGTGGGCAAGGTGCTGCAAATGGTGGTCGATATACCGGGAGAACCCGTGCTCATCACCGCCTTCGCTCGCAATCAGCCCCATCCGCATGCTGCACACCTAGAAATCAGAATCAGAGTCGAGCACATCGACTCTCGAGCTCGATTCGCGATGTTGCTTCAGCAGCCACCTTCGAAATCGAGAGCTTCACGAATCCGCCGCATCGTCCGATCGTTGCACCGGCCAGTGCCGCTGCATGTCGAACGCAAACCAACTCCAGTACGCGACCATCGCGGCGACAAGGCCGCCGAGCACCGCCAACGAATCGACGCGCTCGGATCGCATCGCGATGAACAACAACGCTGCCGTCATCACGATCTTCAGCAACCAACCCTTGAAAAGACTCGCTGCGCTGACGCGAGCCCCGTAGTCCACGCTGTGCCTAAACAGCGTGAATCCCATGTAAGCAGTCCACAGCAGGCTGATGCCGCCGCCCGCCAGAATCGACCAGCCCACGCGCGCGTCGCGTACGATTGCAGCCACGACCGCAAGTACCACGATGCAGGCCAGCTGCCAGAGCAGAAGGCGCAGCGATCGACGCGCGGCGACCGCAAAGGGGTTCGCGCTCATGACGGGCCGTGCCCACCGCCGGCACACAACAAAAATGCCACCGCGTTAGCCGAACGTTCGGCGACGTGTGGCATTGCGTAAATCCTGGAATATCCAGCCGAATTTCACCTGCCCGGCCGGAAAAGGCGGCGCATTATACGCAGCGTTTTGCAGTGCTTCAAGGAAGGCTACAGGTCACAGGCTACAGGCGACAGCCAGAGAGTGCGGAGGCACCGCGTCGTTGCCTGCTGTGTCCGAACTGGACCGTTGTCACCTATTTTTGGCGAGCTCGCCTTCTGCGTGGCGCCGCATTAAGACAGCGGCCACTCTGGCTGTCGCCTGTAGTCTGTGGCCTGTAGCCCTTGTTTGGCTGGTGCGTGCCTCTGGCTGTAGCCGGTAGCCTGCGGCCTGTAGCCTTCAGTTGATGTGCGCCAGAATTCCGTCCAGCTCATCGAGCGTGTGGTAGCTGATGACGAGCTTGCCTTTTCCGGACGAGGAATGCTGCACCTGGACCTTCGCGCCCAGCTTCTCGGATAGATCGCTTTCGAGCTTGCGGATGTTCGGATCGTTACGCGGCGCCGAGGACTCGCCCGTGCTCTCCGGCTGAGTCGAGAGCCGCTTCACGAGCGCTTCGGTCTCTCGAACGGACAACTTCTTCTTTGCGACGAGCGCGCCGACTTCCGCCTGCTGCTTGCGGTTTTCGAGCGCGAGGAGCGCACGTGCGTGGCCCATCTCGAGCTCACGCTGCTCGACAAGCTGCTTGACCTCGTCGCTGAGCTCGAGCAGGCGCAATAAATTCGATACGGCAGCACGCGATCGACCCACGGCTTCGGCCGCGGTTGCGTGAGTCATTTCGAATTCGCCGATGAGGCGCTCGAGCGCGCGCGCCTCTTCGAGCGGATTCAAGTTCTCGCGCTGAATGTTCTCGATGAGCGCCATTGCGATTGCGGCGCTGTCCGGGACATGGCGCACGACGGCAGGAATCTCGTGCAGACCGGCGAGCTGAGCGGCCCGCCAGCGGCGCTCGCCGGCGATGATTTCATAACGCCGCGGCTGCCCTGGTCCCTCGGCCTCTGAAATCGGACGCACCACGATCGGCTGCACGAGCCCTTGCGCCTTGATGGAGTCGGCGAGCTCTTGCAGCGTTTCCTGCCGCATATCGATGCGCGGCTGGTACTTGCCACGCTGCAACAGATCGATCGGCAGCTTCTGGAGGTCGTCTTCCGCGCGGAGCGGAGTCACGTTATTGGCTTCTCCCGCGGGCACCTGCTGGCCGAGCAGCGCGCCCAATCCGCGTCCGAGGCTTGGTCGTTTGGTAGCCATTTGCTTAGGCCGTAGCCGGTACGCCGTAGACGGTAGCCAGAGGAACAGAACCGGGGCGCAGCATTGCCATTACTCCAGCTCGGACTCGAGCCACGAAAATAATAATAGTGATGAATCGTGCGAGATCACGGTCGCGCTTTATTTGGCTACAGTCTACAGCCTGGAGGCCGCAGCCTTATCCAACGGCATCTGCCGTCGTGAGCGCATAGTCGCCTTCGTCTCGACGGATCATCTCGCCCGCGAGCGCGAGGTAGGCAAGCGCACCGCGCGACTCGCGATCGTAGTGCAAGGCCGGTTTACCGTAACTAGGTGCTTCGGCCAATCGCACATTGCGGGGAATGATGGTACGAAAAACCCGATCTTGGAAGTGCTCGATGAGCTGGGCCGAGACTTCGTTCGCAAGATTGTTGCGGGGGTCGAACATCGTGCGCAGGATGCCGCCGATTTCCAGTTGCGGATTTGGACCGGCTTTGATCTGCTCGATCGTGTTGACGAGAGCCGTGAGTCCTTCGAGCGCGTAGTACTCGCACTGCATCGGGATGATCACACCCTCCGCGGCGACCAATGCATTCACCGTCAGCATGTTGAGCGCCGGCGGACAATCGATGAGGATGATGTCGAAATCGTGTGCGATCGGTGCCAGCGCGTTGCGAAGACGCGTCTCGCAGCCGGGCTTGCCCATGAGCTCGACTTCCGCGGCGACCAGATCCTGATTGGCCGGCATCAGCTTGAACTCGGCGTAGTCGACCGAAACGATCGCTTCAGCTGCGGCGCATTCGCCAAGCAGGACATCCGTCGTCGAGCGCTCCAACACCCGTTTGTCGATGCCGCAGCCCATCGTCGCGTTTCCCTGCGGATCGATATCGATCAACAGCACGCGCCGCTTCGTCGCCGAAAACGACGCCGCGAGATTCACGCTCGTCGTCGTCTTGCCGACGCCGCCCTTTTGATTCGTGATCGCGAGAATGCGGTGCATGGGATTTACGGCCACGGGCTACAGACTACAGGCTACAGCAAGAGAAATTCACTCTCTTGACGACAGGACGTATGCGTGTGGCACCAGTGCAGAGCATGTTATTCCTGTGGCGCGTCGCCTGTCGCCTGGAGCCTCGTGTGCGAGTGGCAGATTTCCACAAGATGGCGCTCTTCGTCCAGACCGGGAACGGTAAGTCGATGGACTGTGACGAGTTTCCACCCGCTCGGCAACTTTGTAATTTCCTCGGTCGGATAGCGGCCTTTCATCGCGAGCAATCGTCCGCCGCCGAGGCACAGATGTCCGGCAGATTTGACGAAAGTCTCGATCGAGCCGACCGCGCGTGAGATCACGCAGTCGAAGCGTTCCTGCGGTCGATAGTGCTCCGCGCGCGTGTGGACCGTGGCGACGTTCTCGAGGCCGAGCAGCGCAGCGACGTGATCGACGAACTTCAGCTTCTTTGCCGTCGAATCGATCAGCGTGAAGTGCATGTTCGGCGCAACGATCGCAAGCGGAAGTCCGGGAAATCCCGCGCCGGTGCCGATATCGGCAACGCGCGTGCCGTGCAAGTGCGGGTAAGCCGACAAGCTGTCGAGGAGGTGCTTCGTGATCTGCTGTGGGCGCTCGCGTATTGCCGTGAGATTCATGCGCTCGTTCCATATGTCGAGCTCATCGAGCACGCGCACGAGCTTGCGAACAGCTTCATCGTCGAGCGCGATGCCGAATTGTGCCGCGGCGGATCTCAGTACGTCTGACATGGAGCTCGTCAACGATTGGAAGGACGTCGTTCTTCGTGCGCTGGAACGCACGGACGCGGTACTGACGGCGGACCGCTCATACTTTCTTCTCTCTTCATGCGATGCGCACGACGGTACGGCCGAGCACGGTTCCGTCGATATGCTGATCGAACGCTTCAGCGAGATCGGCCAGCTCGATCGTGCGCGTGACGATCTTGTTCAAGCAGCGCGGGCGCAGATCGCTCGCGAGGCGCTCCCACACGCGCCGGCGCAGCGCAGGCGGCGTATGCACGGAGTTGATGCCGAGCAGATTGATGCCGCGCAAGATGAACGGCAGTACGGTTGTCTCGAGCCTCGTGCTCGCGGCCATCCCGATGCTCGCGATGTTGCCGCGAAAATCGGTCGTGCGAATCAGCCAGGCGAGCAACTCGCCGCCGACATTGTCGATCGCGCCCGCCCATCGCGCCGCTTCGAGCGGCCGCGATCCGAGATCGATGTCTTGCCGCTTCAGAACACGTCCCGCGCCGAGCTCCCGTAAATACGTGTCCGCGTCGGACTTGCCGCTGACCGCGACGACCCGGTAGCGGCGGCCCGCAAGCATGTCGATCGCAAGACTTCCGACGCCGCCGCTCGCGCCGGTGACGACAATCTCGCCTGCCGCAGGCTCTTGACCGTTCTCTTCCATGCGATGAATTGCAAGCGCGGCCGTAAACCCAGCCGTGCCGATCGCCATGCACTCGAATTCATCGAGCGGCGGCGGGAGCGGGACGACCCATTCCGCAGGCACACGCGCATATTCCGCATAGCCGCCATCGTGCGTCTCGGACAAACCGCAACCCGTTACGAGAACTCGATCCCCGGCGCCGACCGAGGAATCCGCGGAATCGACGACCTCGCCGGCGAGATCGATCCCGCCGACGAGCGGGAACTTGCGCAGGATTTTCCCTTTGCCCGTCGCAGCGAGCGCGTCCTTGTAGTTGATCGTCGAATAGCGAACCTTGATGACGACCTCGCCCGGCGAGAGGTCATCGAGCGAGATCGACTCGAGCCGGCCAACGATGCGGCCCTGCTCCTGATGGATGCGGTAAGCGCGAAAGGCCCGGGTCCGCATGGCGTGATCGTCCCTGCGCGCGTGTAAGGTGTAAGAGTGTGAGGTGTGAAGTCAGAGGCGCTGCGCGCGTTCTAGAGCCTACACCTCACACCCTACACATCACACTACGCCGGCAAAGTCCGCGTCAGGGACACTTCCCGTGATCGCGAATCTCGTCCGTGCTGCAAAGGCCGTTCTGATTCGAGAAGAATTGGGCGAGCGCTTCGAAGTCCTTTTCGTCCACGCCGGAGACGATGCCGGCCATAATCGGGTTCTTGCGCTTGCCGCTCTTGTAATCCTTGAGCGCCTGCACGATGTAGTCCGCGTGCTGGCCGGCGAGGATCGGATAGTCGTCCATCACGGTCTTCGCGCCATCGGCGCCGTGACAGGCCACGCAGGTTTGCGTCGCCGGAGGAGGCGTGCCGACAACTTGCGTGTTCGGCTGAATCGGTTCCTCGCCCTGGAGGAAGGCTGCGATGTCCGCACGCTCCTGCTCGGAAAACCTTACGGCTTGGGCGTGCATCGTCTGGTGAGGCCGATCCCCTGCGGCGTACTCGGCCAGCGCGTTCACGATGTATTTGGCATGCTGGCCGCCCAGATTGGGGACGCTGTAGGTCGGGTAAACGTTCTTATAGCCCGGAACGCCGTGGCACCCGTGGCAGGTGTAAGCGAGCACCTCGCCGCGCTTTGCGTCCGCGTCCGCATTGGCCGAGAGCGTCACGCAAGCGGCCATCGTGCCGAGCGCAAGCGCTGCCAGGGTCGGTCGAAACTTCATTCCCATCTCCACTTCTTTACCGCGGGATCCGTCGTTAGACGGAACGCGGTCGAGACCTCGTCGCTGTTAACTGATCCGCTCGCCGGCGCCTTCTGAAAATATGCCGCGGCGGGCGCGCAATGTTAGCGGAGGCTGGCCCCGGGCGCGAGCAGAGGCACTCGGGCTCGCCGGCGCCGTGCAGCGCGACTTCCGTGCCTCGGCACCGTACGCACCGGTCCGCGAGCCGGTTTTGGAGGAAAATCCCCGTCGTCCGGCGGGGCAAGGCAGCATTCCTCGCAGCGTTCCTGGTCCGCGGTACGCGCGCTCACGCTATACTGGCCCATCACCGACCGCTTTGGTTCTCGAGGTTTTCATGGCTCGCATTACTGTCGAAGACTGTCTGCACAACATTCCGAATCTCTTTCAGCTCGTCCTCGTTGCGGCGAAACGCGCACGCAAGCTCGCGAACGGCGCAGAGCCGACCGTCGAGTGGGAAAACGACAAGCCGACCGTCGTCGCGCTGCGGGAGATTGCGGCCGGCCACATCGGCCCGGAGATCCTGGAAGAAGTCGAGCGGCCCGCGCCCGAGATGCTGCCGGAAATGGAGATGCCCGCGATGTCGGGCGAGCTCCGAGCGCCCCATCTCGGGCTCGGCGATTGAGTGGAGATTGATTCCCTCAAACCCGCCCACATCGTCATGATTAACTATGGATTACGCGTCTTCCATTCTGGGTCTCCTTCCCACTGGAAGACGCTCCATAGGCGTCACACAGCTTCTCAATAAGCTCGAAACCTACCTGCCGCCCGCACAGGTCGACCGTGTGCGGGACGCTTACGAGTTCGGAGCCGAAGCGCACGAGGGCCAAAAGCGCCTGAGCGGCGAGCCCTATATCGCGCACCCGGTCGCGGTCGCACATATCCTCGCGGATCTGCACCTCGATGCGCCGACGATCGTCGCCGCGATCCTGCACGACGTCATCGAGGACACGCCGACCGCGAAGGATGAGATCGCAGAGCGCTTCGGCGCCGACGTCGCGGAGCTCGTCGACGGGGTCTCGAAGCTTGATCACATTCAGTTCCGCAGCCGCGCCGAAGCGCAGGCCGAGAGCTTTCGCAAAATGCTGCTGGCGATGGTGCGCGACATTCGCGTCATCATGGTCAAGCTCGCCGATCGCACGCACAACATGCGCACGCTCGGCGCCGTGCCGCCGGCGAAGCGGCGCACCGTCGCGCGCGAGACGCTCGAGATTTACGCGCCGATCGCAAACCGTCTCGGCATTCACTCGATCAAATCCGAGCTCGAAGAGCTCGGTTTCAAGGCGCTCTACCCAGGTCGCTATCGGATCATCGAGAAGGCGCTCAAGCGAGCGCGCGGCAACCAAAAGCAGTTCATCGGGAAAATCGCGCAGAACCTGCGCGACGCGCTCGAGAAGGCGAACATCACCGGCCGAGTGGAAGGCCGCGAGAAGCACCTCTACAGCATCTATCAAAAGATGCGCCGCAAGCGCTCGCCGCTGACGTCCATCGTCGATGTCTTCGGCTTCAGGATCGTCGTCGACTCGATCGACACGTGCTACCGGGTGCTCGGCATCGTACACGGGCTCTATCGCCCGATGCCCGGACGCTTCAAAGACTACATCGCGATTCCCCGCATCAACGGCTATCAGTCTCTGCACACGACGCTGTTCGGCCCGAACGGCATGCCGATCGAGGTGCAGATTCGAACCGAGGAGATGCACCGAGTCGCCGAATCCGGTATCGCCGCGCACTGGCAATACAAGACGGGCGACGATCAAGGGCGCGCTTACCGCGATCGCGCAAGCGAGTGGTTGCAGCACCTGATGGAGATGCCGCACGGCGGCAACTCCGAAGAGTTCATGGAGAGCGTCAAGCTCGATCTGTTCCCAGACAAGGTGTACGTATTCACCCCGCGCGGGGAAATCCGGCGCTTACCTCGCAACGCCACCGCGGTCGACTTCGCCTACTCCGTGCACACAGACATCGGCAATCACTGCGTGGCCGCAAAAGTCGATCGGCGGCTCGTGCCGCTGCGTACGCCGCTGCGCAACGGGCAGACAGTCGAGATCATCACCGCAAAAGGCGCGACGCCGAATCCGGGCTGGGTAAATTTCGTCGTCACGGCGAAGGCGCGTGCCGCAATTCGCCACTACCTGAAGAGCCTCAAGCACTCCGAAGCCGTCGATCTCGGTCGGCGCTTGCTCAATCAGGCGCTCTCGGAGCTGTCGCTTGCGTTGAAGAAGATTCCCGAGGAGCGGCTGCAGGCTGCAGCAACGGAGCTCAACCTCAAGACGCCGGAGGAGTTGTTCGAGAAGATCGGCTTGGGCGAGCGCCTCGCGCCGCTCGTCGCGCGCAAGCTGCTGCCCGTGGACGATGCGAAGCCCGCGGAACCGATCGCGAAGGCAGGCTCGCTCGCGATTGCCGGCACGGAAGGCATGGTCGTGAGCTATGCACGCTGCTGCTTCCCGATCCCGAACGATCCGATCATGGGGTATCTCTCGAGCGGACGCGGCGTCGTGATCCATCGCGAAGCGTGCGGGAACCTCCGCAACTATCGCAAGCAGCCGGACAAGTGGATCTCGGCGACGTGGCAGCCGGATCTCGATCGCGTTTTCAACGTGGAGATTCGCATCGACGTCACGAATCGCATGGGCGTGCTCGCCGCGATCGCATCGAACATCGCAAGCACCGAGACGAACATCGAGCACGTCGCCGTGGACGAACGCGACGGCGATGCCTCGACGCTCATTTTCGATCTGCAGGTGCGCGACCGCAAACATCTCGCGCACGTGATCAAGAACCTGCGCCGCATGCCGGAAGTGCTGCGCGTCACCCGCATGTTGGCCTGACGGCAAGTGTTCAGTGTCTAGGGAATAGGGGACGGTCAGAAGCAAACGCGCGCGTTTGCTAAAGTTGCTTCTGGCTATCCCATACTCTCCGATCATTATCCTTTAGCAGCAACGGAGCGACGATGTCGCGACAAATCATTTCCACTCCCGACGCGCCCAAAGCGATCGGGGCCTATTCGCAAGCCGTGAAATGCGGCGGCACCGTGTATGTGTCCGGACAGATTCCGCTCGATCCTGCGAGTGGAGAGCTCGTGCAAGATTCGATGGAGGCGCAGATTCGCCGCGTGTTCGACAATCTGCAGGCGATCGTCAAAGCAGCCGGTGGTGAGCTGTCGCAGGTCGCGAAGCTGAACGTATTCCTCACGGACCTGTCGCATTTCGCGCTCCTCAACAAGATCATGGCCGAGTACTTCAGCGAACCCTTCCCTGCGCGCGCCGCGATCCAGGTCGCGGCATTGCCGAAAGGCGCGGCAGTGGAGATGGATTGCGTCGTGGAGCTGGAATGAAGCTCTAGAGCTGGCTCTGGGCTCTGGGCTCTGGCGAGAGATTTTCCTCGCTTCTATCGTAAATCGAAGCCCGCCAGCAGATCCGTTCTGTTCAACATTCAGTCGAGCCCAGAGCCCAGTAGCCCGCGTGCAGCGGCCTATCGAATACACTTGCCAAGGAAGGCGCCATGACTACACCGATTCGAGCACCGGACCAAAAAGCCGCTTCTGAGCGAGCAGCTAGCACTGCTCGCGCCTCCGGACTCGCCCCCGAGCTGCGTCCGATCACCTCGCTTCGCGGTGTAGGCGAAGCGCTTGCACAGCGCCTTGCGAAGCTCGACATTACGTCGGTTCAAGACCTGCTTTTCTTGCTGCCGTTGCGCTACGAAGACCGCACGCAGGTCGTTCCGATCGGAACGCTGCGAGGCGGTGAGCGCGCGGTCATCGAAGGAGAGGTGCTGCTTGCCGACGTCGCATTCCGCGGTCGCCGGCAACTGCTCGTTCGCATCGCCGATGGCAGCGGCTCGTTGACGCTGCGCTTTTTTCATTTCTCGAACGCGCAGCACCAAGCATTGACGCGCGGCACTCGCCTTCGCTGCTATGGGGAAGTGCGCCGCGGCCCAACGGGATTGGAAATCGTTCACCCCGAGTATCGGCGGATTGCGGGCGCGGAAGCAGGCGCGACCGAAGCGACTCTGACGCCGATGTATCCGCTCACCGAAGGGGTCCAGCAGGGGCGATTGCGCCAACTGACCGGGCTTGCGCTCGCGCAGCTCGCGACACGCAGCGTGAGCGATTGGATTCCGTCGACGGTGCTCGAGGAGCTCAAGCTCCCGTCGTTGCGAGAGGCCCTCGAGTACGTCCATCGTCCGCCGCCGGACGCAGACGTCGGCTTGCTCGCGAGCGTCAAGCATCCCGCGCAGCGCAGACTCGCATTCGAAGAGCTCCTCGCGCATCAGCTCAGTCTTCGCCTCTTGCGCAAAGAGATCCAAGCAGACCCGGGTTGGCCCTTCGAGACGCAGGCGAATCTCCTGGTCGAACGTTTTCTGGCCTCACTGCCGTTCCGGCCGACGCGCGCACAGCTTCGGGCGTGGCGCGAGATCGAAGCGGATCTTTGCAAACCGAGTCCGATGCTGCGGCTCGTGCAAGGCGATGTCGGCAGCGGCAAGACCGTCGTCGCCGCGATAAGCGCTCTTCGTGCGGTGGACGCCGGGTTTCAGGTCGCGCTCATGGCACCGACCGAGCTCCTCGCCGAGCAGCACGCGCGTAATTTCGCGGGATGGCTCGCGAGCCTCGACGTGCCGATCGTGTTTCTGTCCGGGAAACGCAGCGGCGCTGCACGCGCGCGCGCCCTCGAGGAGCTCGCAAGCGGACACGCGAAGATCGCGATCGGCACCCACGCGCTGTTTCAGGAAGGAGTCGAGTTTCAGCGGCTCGGACTCGTCATCGTCGACGAGCAGCATCGCTTCGGCGTGCATCAGCGATTGCTCCTGCGCGAGAAGGGGCTTGCCGCGGGTCGCTTTCCGCACCAGCTCATCATGACTGCGACACCCATTCCGCGCACGCTCGCCATGACCGCGTACGCGGATCTCGACGTATCGATCATCGATGAGCTTCCGCCCGGACGAACGCCGGTCAAGACCGTCGCACTGCCCGAAACGCGCCGCGACGAAGTCGTCATCCGCATCCGCGATGCGTGTCGAGCCGAGCGGCAGGCCTATTGGGTGTGTCCGCTCATCGAAGAATCGGACCAGTTGAACGCGCAGGCGGCGGAGGAGACCGCCGCGGTGCTCGCCGAGGCGCTGAGTGAGCTCAAGATCGGGCTCGTCCACGGGCGTATGAAGCCGCGCGAAAAGGACTCGGTGATGACGCGCTTCAAGGAAGGAGCGATCGACGTGCTCGTCGCGACCACGGTCATCGAAGTCGGCGTCGACGTGCCGAATGCCAGCGTGATGGTCATCGAGAACGCGGAACGCATGGGGCTTGCGCAGCTGCATCAGCTCCGCGGGCGCGTCGGACGCGGAGCGGCGGAGAGCACGTGCGTGCTGCTCTATCGAGCGCCGCTCACTGAAGTCGCGCGCGAGCGTCTCGCCGTCATGCGCGCGACAAACGACGGGTTCGAAATCTCGCGCCGCGATCTCGAGCTGCGCGGGCCCGGCGAGCTGCTCGGTACGAAGCAGACAGGACTCATGCAGATGCGCGTTGCCGATTTGATGCGCGATGCCGACTTGCTGCCCTTCGTACAGAAAACGGCCGAGCTCATGCTTGCGCAACATCCGGACAACGTCCCTCCGCTGCTGCGGCGCTGGATCGGACAGGGCGAGCGGTTCGGAAAGGTGTGAATAGGTAGACTGTAGACTGTAGGCTGTAGGCTGTAGGTCAGTGCGCTCCGCGCTCGACATCGCCGATTATCGGTTACGCATCCGGATCAATTGCATCGCGCTTCTCGATGAACGCACAGGCAACCCTTCGCAATCGTCTGCGCTGGCTCGGCCATCGGATCTCGACGACCGCGCTCTTCACCGACACGATGCCGCGCATCGGCGCGAAGGCCCGCGCGTACGTGCAGCTCACGCGGCTCAATCGCCCGATCGGCATCTGGCTGCTGCTTTGGCCGGTGCTGTGGGCGCTGTGGCTGTCCTCCGCCGGCCGGCCGAGCCAACAGGTCTTCATCATTTTCGTGCTCGGCGTCGTGCTCACGCGCTCGGCCGGCTGTGCGATCAACGACTTCGCCGACCGGAATCTCGACGGCCACGTCAAACGAACCCGCGACCGGCCGCTCGTGACCGGCCAGCTCGACCCGATCGAAGCCGTCGCGCTCTGCGTCGCGCTCGCACTGATCGCACTCGGACTCGTGCTCACGCTGAACAAGCTCACGCAGCTGCTCGCGCTGATCGGCGGCTTTCTTCTCATGACCTATCCCTTCTTGAAGCGCTTCTTTCCGATTCCGCAGTTTTATCTCGGCGCCGCCTTCACGTGGTCCGTGCCGATGGCGTTCGCGGCGCAAACGGGCGAAGTGCCGCGTCTCGCGTGGTTGCTGTTTCTCGCGGGCCTGCTCTGGACGATGGTGTACGACACGATGTACGCGATGGTGGATCGCGACGATGACCGCAAGCTTGGCCTGCGCTCGAGCGCGATCCTCTTCGGCGATGCGGACCGATTCATCATCGGGGTCATGCAGCTCATGTCTTTGTTCGCGCTGTGGCTCGCAGGTCGCGAGCTCGAGCTCGGCATCTGGTATCGCGTCGGGCTCGCCGGTGCCGCGATATTCGCGCTCTACCAGCAATTCTTGATTCGCGATCGAGTGCGTGAGAAGTGCTTCAGAGCGTTCCTCAACAACAACTACTTCGGCATGTCGGTGTTCGTCGGAATAGCGCTCGAATACCTTTGGAAATGAAGATCTAGCGCCCGGCGCGGGCGATCGCCCAGACCTCGACGTGCCTCGCCCCGGCTCGGCGTAGCACTTTCGCAAGCTCGCTGACCGTGCTGCCGGTCGTCACGACGTCATCGAAGATCGCGACATGCGCGGCCTTCAGGGGTCGAACGAGGCGAAAGGCGCCGCGCACATTGCGGCGCCGCTGCTTCCGCGGCAGGCCGGCTTGCTCCTGCGTCTCGCGCACTCTTTCGACGAGATCGCCTCTTAGCTCGATGTTCGATCGACGGCTCACGGCCTGCGCCAACTCGTGCGCCTGATTGAAGCCGCGTTTGCAGTAGCGCCGGTAGCCGAGAGGTACGGGAACGATGAGGTCGGGCACCTCTTCGAAGGCAAGCTCCGCACGGCGCTCAGCGAACAGATCGCCGAGCACGCGAGCGATACTGAGCGTGTTGCCGTACTTGAGGCGCTGAATGAGGCGGTCGAGCGGATAAGCGTAGCGATAGGGAACGAAGCTCGACTCGATAAGCGAGTGCGCGCCAAGACAGCGGCCGCAGAGCACGCCACGGCCCCGCGTGCGAAACAGCGGCTGTGCGCAGCGGGCGCAGCACACGGGATTCTCGATCAGGTCGCGCTCGCATGGGGCGCACAAGTCGCGGCCGGGCTGCCCGTTGCCCTGACAGAGCACGCAGCTCGACGGCCACAACACGCCTGAAATCCGCGTCCAGAGTCTGTCGACCGACAGACGCTCTCGTGGTTGACAGGCCCAAAGACGCTGCGAATACTCCACGGCCAATCCTCCTCCTCCGCATCGTGCTCCGTCGGAGCTCAAGCGGATCCGCCCATTTTTTGGAGCTCGTCGAGAAAATGACGCACACTGCCACGCTCGATCCGTCCCGCCTCGGACAGGTGCGCACCGATTGGACGTTGGAGGAGGTCCGCGCGCTGTTTGCGCTGCCGTTTTCCGATCTCCTCTTTCATGCGCAGCGCGTGCATCGCGAGCACTTCGATCCGAACGAGGTGCAGATCAGCACGCTGCTCTCGATCAAGACCGGCGCCTGCCCTGAAGACTGCGCATACTGTTCGCAAAGCGTTCGCTTCCAGACCGACGTCAAAGCCGAGCCGCTCATGCAGGTCGACGAAGTGCTCGAGAAGGCGCGCGTCGCGAAAGCGAACGGTGCGACGCGCTTCTGCATGGGCGCGGCCTATCGAAGCCCCAAGCAGAAGCAGCTCACGCAGATCATCGAGATGATCAAGGGCGTGCGCGCCCTCGGCATGGAAACCTGCGCGACGCTCGGCATGCTGACGCAGGAACAGGCGCGCGAGCTCAAAGAGGCCGGCCTCGACTACTACAACCATAATCTCGACACGTCGGAGTCGCATTACTCGAAGATCATCACGACGCGCACGTACGAGGACCGGCTCGAGACGCTCGCTGCCGTGCGCGCGGCGGGCATCAATGTGTGCTGTGGCGGCATCCTCGGCATGGGCGAAAGCGAGCTCGATCGCGCGCAGCTCCTGCATACGCTCGCGACGTTGCCCGAACATCCGCAAAGCGTGCCGATCAATCAACTCATGCAGGTTCCGGGCACGCCGCTTCACGGCGTCGCAAAGGTCGATCCGCTCGAGTTCGTGCGGGTGATCGCGGTCGCGCGCTTGCTGATGCCGCGCGCACACGTGCGCCTCTCCGCGGGACGCTCTGAAATGAGCGCGGAGACGCAGGCGCTGTGCTTCCTCGCAGGCGCGAATTCGATCTTCTATGGCGAGAAGCTGCTCACGACGGAAAACCCGGACGAAGCGGAGGATCGCAAGCTGTTCGAGCGCCTCGGCATCAAACCTGAACAGTCGCCGGCGAGCGAAAGCGCCGGAGCGAGCTGCGGGCGTCTCGCCGCCGCCTCATAAGGCGGGAATCGGAGACCTCCGCCACCGAAGTCCCTCGAAGAGCGCGGTTCATGCGCTCGCCGCCGTTCGCTATCCATCCATGTCCTCTGTGCCGCCGCCCGATGAATACTCGCTCGATTCGCGGGCCGTCCAGCGCGGATTCGATCGGGCCGCCGAGCGCTATTCCGAGCACGCGGTCGTTCAAGCTGAGATCCGGTCCCGCTTGATCGAGCGGCTGGACCTAGTGCGGCTTCAGCCCGCGCACGTGCTCGATCTCGGCTCCGCGAGCGGCGGTTCGACGCGAGCGCTCAAACGGCGATACCCGAAAGCGAGAGTCCTCGCGCTCGACCGCTCGCACCGGATGCTCCTCCGGGCAGCACGTGAGCAAAGCCTGCTCCGCCGCTTCGACCGACTCGTCGGCGACGCAGAGCGCATTCCGCTGCGCGATGGGAGCGTGGATCTCGTATTCAGCAACCTGATGCTCGCGTGGTGCAACGATGTCGACAGCGTGTTCCGGGAAGCCGCCCGGACACTCGCAATCGACGGGCTGTTCATGTTCACGACGCTTGGCCCCGACACGCTGCGCGAGGTCCGCGAGGCATTCGGTCGACTCGATGGGTACGCGCACGTGCACCGCTTCATCGATATGCACGACCTCGGCGATGCGCTCATGCGCACCGGTTTCGCCGAGCCGGTCATGGATACCGAGCGGCTCGTCGTGACGTATCCGACGCCAGCGGCGCTGTTTCGGGAATTGCGCCAGACCGGGAGCATGAATGCCTCGCGCGGGCGGCGGCGAGGTCTAGCGGGACGCGCTCGCCTGAGCGATGCGCAGTCGCATCTCGAGGCGCTTCGGAGCGAAGGCGGCACCATCCCCATCACGCTCGAGGTCGTTTATGGGCACGCCTGGAAGGGTACGCCGCGTCCCAAACGCTCCGCGGGCGGCGAAGTGCTCGTCCCGTTTGCCAACCTGCGAAGAACGATCAGAAAAATCTAACGCGCTTCTCGGTTTTTCCGACTATCGACTGCGGTATTGTATTGTTTCAATAAACAATTCCTGCTGGATGCCGCGCATAGGTCAGTATCCTTGCGCCGCGCCTGAGCCACGCGGAGACCCGTAGCTCGGTCGCGGTCTTTGCGGTTCGGGCGACGGAGGAACTTCGCTACGATGCCGCGGCTTCTATTCGCCGCTTCAAAGCAGCGCCGCCATGCCTGTCGCCCAAGTCGTTTCCGCCAATCCCGAACAGCTTTCGACGCTGGGCGATCGAAGCGCATGTGTGCTCGAGCTGCGGGCGCATCGTTCGCTTACACCTACCACGGCGCGAAGATTTATTCTCATCGTCGCCGCCGGGACGTTCGCCGTTGCGACGTTCTTTACAGCCATGTACGGCTTTTGGCCCGTGCTCGCGTTTGCCGTGCTCGAAATGCTGGTTCTCTGTTGGGCGGTACGCACATCCATGCGCTCGGGACGGGTGTTGGAAACGATCACGATCACACTCGACCAGGTCACGATCGAGCACCAAGAAGAAGGGAATCATCGTTTCGCAGTATTTCCTCGGCATTGGGCGAGGGTTACACTCCACGCCCCGCTGGCGGCGCTTCACCCCAGCCGACTCGTGTTCGAGTCGCATGGCCGCGCCTGTGAGGTGGGCCGGTTTCTCACAGAGGACGAGCGCCGCAATCTTGCGGTTCGCCTCAAGCAACTGGTGGGGAATGTAAACGAATCGCCCGCGCTTTGAGCGAGCGCGGCGCTGAACTGCGGGCAGCATCAAAAACTGACCTGCGATTGGTAAGCCGCAGCGGGCCTCAAGACCGGCAGAGCGGCGAGTGTGATACTCGGGAGCAATGGCGCAAATGTTGAAGATCCTGAAATACGTCGCGGCCGCAATCGCAGCATGCCTGCCCGCGGGAGCGGCGTTCGCAGCCTGGGAACTGAACATGCCGGTCGGCGTGACGGAGCTCAGCCGCGAAATTCACGGCCTGCACATGCTGGTATTGTGGGTGTGCGTGCTGATCGCCGTGGTCGTATTCGCCGTCATCATCTACTCGATCGTCACGTTCCGCCACTCGAAGGGTGCGATCCCGGCCACGTTCGATCACAGCACGAAGGTGGAAGTCATCTGGACCATCATTCCGATCGCCATTCTCGTCGGCATGGCCATTCCCGCGGCCGAGACGCTCATCAAGATTGAGGACATGCGCGACTCGGAGCTGACCGTCAAAGTGACCGGCTATCAGTGGCAATGGCATTACGACTATCTCGACGAGGGTGTCAGCTTCTTCTCGCGTCTCGCACGCGACAGCGACGAGGCGCGCCAGCTCGGTTCCGGTATCGACCCCGAAAGCATCAAAAACTACCTCCTCGAAGTCGATAACAGACTCGTCGTTCCGGTCGATACGAAAGTACGCGTCCTTTTGACCTCCGGCGATGTCGTACACGCCTGGTGGGTCCCTGAATTCGGCATGAAGAAGGATGCGTATCCCGGCTTCGTCAACGAGATGTGGTTCCGCGCGAATCGTCCCGGTATCTATCGCGGACAGTGCGCGGAATTGTGCGGCTACGACCACGCCTTCATGCCCGTCGTCGTCGAGGTGAAGACCAAGGAGGAGTACCGCGCCTGGTTGCAGGCGCAGCAAGCGAACGGCGCGCCGGCTCAAGTCGCCGCCGCATCCGATTCGCAGGCCGACAATGCCGCGGCGTCCACTGTGGCCCGCGCGGAGTAAGAGCTCATGAGCACCGTTGAGACCCACGCAGATCCTCATCATCACGCCCACGATCATCACGGCCCCGAGAAGGGCTGGCGTCGCTGGGTATTCGCGACGAACCACAAGGACATCGGCACGATGTACTTGCTGTTCAGCATGACCATGTTCTTCGTCGGCGGCTCGATGGCGATGGTCATCCGCGCCGAGCTGTTCCAACCGGGTTTGCAGCTCGTCAACCCGATGTTCTTCAACTCGATGACGACGATGCACGCGCTCATCATGATCTTCGGCGCGGTCATGCCGGCATTCGTAGGGCTTGCGAATTGGATGATTCCGCTGCAGATCGGCGCACCCGATATGGCGCTGCCGCGCATGAACAATTTCAGCTTCTGGATTCTGCCGTTCGCATTCACGCTGCTGCTCTCGACCCTGTTCGTCGAAGGCGGCGCGCCGGCAGCCGGCTGGACGATGTATCCGCCGCTCTCCTTGCAGACGGGCACCGCGTTCCCAATGATGATCTTCGCGATCCACCTCATGGGCGCGTCCTCGATCATGGGTGCGATCAACGTCATCGTGACGATCATGAACATGCGCGCGCCCGGCATGACGCTGCTCAAGATGCCGCTCTTCACCTGGAGCTGGCTGATCACGGCGTATCTCCTCATTGCAGTGATGCCGGTGCTCGCGGGAGCCGTCACGATGCTGTTGACGGATCACTTCTTCGGCACGACCTTCTTTTCGGCCGCGGGCGGCGGCGACCCGGTGATGTACCAGCACATCTTCTGGTTCTTCGGGCATCCGGAGGTCTACATCATGATCCTGCCGGCGTTCGGGATCGTGTCGGAGATCATCCCGACGTTCTCGCGCAAGCGCCTGTTCGGCTATGACGCGATGGTGTACGCGATCGCCTCGATCGCATTCCTGTCGTTCATCGTGTGGGCGCACCACATGTTCACGGTCGGCATGCCGCTCGCCGGCCAGATGTTCTTCATGCTCGCGACGATGTTGATTGCCGTGCCGACGGGCGTGAAGGTCTTCAACTGGACGGCGACGATGTACAAGGGCTCGCTCACGTTCGAGCCCCCGATGCTGTTCGCGATCTCCTTCCTATTCCTGTTCTCGATCGGCGGCTTCTCGGGCCTCATGCTCGCGATCGTGCCGGCCGACTTCCAGTATCACGACACTTATTTCGTCGTCGCGCACTTCCACTACGTGCTGGTGCCGGGCGCGGTGTTCGCGATCATGGGGGCGGTGTATTTCTGGCTGCCGAAGTGGACCGGGCACATGTACAACATGAAGCTCGCGAAGACGCACTTCTGGTTGTCGACGATCTTCGTGAACGTGCTGTTCTTCCCGCAGCACTTCTTGGGGCTCGCCGGCATGCCGCGCCGCATTCCCGACTACAACACTCAATTCGCCGACTGGAACATGGTTTCTTCGATCGGTGGGTTCGGGTTCGGACTTTCCCAGCTCCTGTTCGTGTACATCATCTGGAAAACCGCGCGCGGCGGCGTGAAAGCGACCGACAAGGTGTGGGATGACGGCATGCCGCACGGTCTCGAGTGGACGCTGAGCTCGCCGCCGCCGTACCACAGCTTCGAAGTCGCGCCTGAAGTGAAGTAAGCATGGCGGCGACAGCGTTGAATGAAGCAGACCGCAAACGTCGAGTGCGCCGCACGGCGCTGTTGCTCACGCTCGTGGCGCTCGCGTTCTACTTCGGATTCATCGTATTTAGCGTGATGAGAGCAGGCTGAGCGTAGATGTGACCGACGAACGCACTACAAATCACGGTTCGCTGACGCGCCGCCTCTGGCTCTTCTCAGCCTGCTTCTTTGCGTTCGGCTTCGCGCTCGTGCCGCTCTATAACGTGCTCTGCGATGTCACGGGCTACGGCGATCGCTCGAAGCTGGTGGAAGCGAGCACGGTCGTCGAGGCGCCGGTGGAAAATCGGTCGATCACCGTGGAGTTCGTCTCGACGGCGCCCACCTACGGCAGCTGGGAGTTTCGACCCGAGATCAGAGAGCTCGAAGTACATCCCGGCAAGCTCTATCAAGCGACGTTTTACGCGAAGAATCTGCGGGACCAACCGATCGTCGCGCAAGCCGTACCGAGCATCACGCCGTCTCAAGCGACACGTTATTTTCAGAAGACCGAATGTTTCTGTTTTACGCCGCAGCCGTTCGCGGCCGACGAGACCCGCGAGCTCACGGTTCGATTCATCGTCGATCCGGCGCTCCCGGCGAGCATCGATCGGCTGACGCTCGGCTACGCGATGTATGATGCCAAGGGAAGCAGCTAGAGGTTAGCGGTTGGCGGTCGGTTAAGAGAGCTTTCTACCCGACTGCCAATCCCTGGCCGCTAGTCGCTTCCTCCAACGACAATCATTGGACCTTACTGCTCATGGCTCACGCACAAACGACACCCTCGCCGGCTGACAAGTACTACGTGCCTCACGGCAGTCCGTGGCCGATCGTCGGCTCGGTCGCGCTCTTCACGACCGTCTTTGGCGCCTCCCTGTGGCTGAACGACTCAGATGCCGGCCGCATCGTCTTTTTGACAGGCCTCGTGCTTCTCGCATTCATGTTCGCGGGCTGGTTCGGCACCGTCATCAAGGAAAGCGAGAGCCGCTTCTATAACCAAGCGGTCGACCGCTCGTTCCGCATGGGCATGATGTGGTTCATCTTCTCCGAGGTCATGTTCTTCGCCGCGTTCTTCGGCGCGCTCTGGTACGCGAGGCAGTACTCGGTGCCCTGGTTGGGCGGCGAGGGCGTCAAGGTCTTTACGAACTATCTGCTCTGGAACGACTTCGAGGCCACCTGGCCGACGAACGGTCCTGCGGGTGTCGGCGGCGACTTTGAGGTCATACCCGCGTTCGGCTTGCCGGCGATCAATACCGCGATCCTGCTGACCTCAGGCGTGACGATTACGATCGCCCATCATGCCTTGAAGGCCGGCAATCGCATGGTCCTCAACATCTTCTTGGCGCTCACCTTCCTGCTCGGTTTCACGTTCGTGTTCCTGCAGGCGCATGAGTACATGGAAGCCTACCAGCACATGAATCTGACGCTCGGCTCCGGCATTTACGGCTCGACGTTCTTCATGCTCACGGGCTTCCACGGTTTCCACGTTACGGTCGGCGCGATCATGCTGACGGTGATCTGGATCCGCTGCCTACGCGGCCACTTCACCCCGACGAACCACTTCGCCTTCGAAGGCGTCGCCTGGTACTGGCACTTCGTCGACGTCGTGTGGCTCGGGTTGTTTATCTTCGTGTACTGGCTGTGAGGAAGAAGCGGCTAGTGACTAGGGGGTAGGGGATAGTCAGAGCAGACCACGCGCTGCTTTCTGACGATCCCCTATCCCCTAGACACGATCCCCTGGCTCGGTTACCGGCCAAGCCCATGCGGCTGAATCAGCCCCTGCGACCAGGCGATGAACAGCAGAACGAAGAGGGCAATGGATAGGGCGATGCGGATAGTGAGCGCCCTCACCATCTTCTTCGATTCGCCCTTGTCGTTCACGAGATGGAACAGTCCGGAGCCTAGGCTTGCGACGATCGCAATTAGGCACGCGATGATGAGGAATTTGATGAGCATGATGGGCCGGAGCGGTACGTCCTGGTGAGTTGGACGATCCGCCGTACGGTACGTCCTGGTGGGCAGCCGAAGGGTACCCGAACGCTTCGCAGTATATCTTGACGATCCGCTTCGCAAATCGGCGCTTCGCGCCTTCGCTCGTCGGGACGCTCTTGGTGCTTATCGGGCTGGCGCTCTTCGTAAACCTCGGGCTGTGGCAGCTCAGACGCGCCGATCAGAAAGCGCGGCTCCAGGCCGAGTACGCGCGGGGTGAGCAAACGACCGTCACGCTGAGCGCAACCGGCACCGACGCATTGAGTCGTTATCAACGCGTCCGCGCGCGCGGCCGCTACGTCGATGAACGACAGATCCTGCTCGACAACATGCCTTCCGCGCAGGGCAGACCCGGGTATCGAGTGCTCACGCCGTTCGAGCTCGAGGCAGGCGGCTGGATTCTCGTCGACCGCGGCTGGGTGCCCATGGGAGATCGGCGTACCGACCTCCCGCAGCTGCACGTGTCGGGGGAGCCGCGCGAGGTGCTCGGCCGACTCGACGAGCTTCCGCAGCCGGGACTGCGATTGGGCAATAGCGAGAGCCAGGCGGGCACGACTTGGCCGCTCGTACTGAACTTTCCCGAGCGCGAGACGATCGAACGCGCTCTTGGAGTGAGCATCGGCAGATATATCCTGCTGCTCGATGCGACCGAGCCGAATGGTTTCGAGCGCGAGTGGCAACTGAACGCTCGATTCGGCGGATTCGGCCCGGAGCGCCACATTGGCTATGCGATCCAATGGTTCGCGTTTGCGCTCGTGGCGCTCGTGATTTACGTGAGCTTGAGTCTGCGGCGGGAACAGCCTGTAGACGGTTCCGGCGAAGATTGAGCTGCGGTGGCAAGCTCGATCAGCGATTGCTCAGAGAGAACGAATGTCCCCTTCCGATACTTCTTCGAGTCCCGCGAATCAGCCGATTCCGCCGCGCTCGCGCACGCAAGTGTGGATCCTCGTCGCCGTCTTCTTCGCGCCGCTCATCGTCGCATTCGTGCTCTACTACGGGCTAGACGGCTGGAGACCGTCCGGAGGCACGAATCACGGCGAGCTGATCCATCCGCCGGTGCAGCTACCGGAAATTCCACTCTCGACCCCGCAAGGCGACCGGCACCCGGCGGATCTCTTGCGCGGTAAGTGGACACTCGTCTACATCGGGAGCGGCGCATGCGATGCGCGCTGTCGTGAAGCACTTACGCTGATGCGCCAGAGCCGGCTCGCGCTCAATGACGACATGACCCGCGTCCAGCGATTGTTCTTGGTGACGCGGGATTGCTGCGACGAAGCGTACCTCGCGACCGAACATGCGGGACTGCTCGTCGCGCAACTCGATGAGGAGGCGGCTCCTGTCGAACGCGTGTTCGCCGCGGTAACGCCCGAGCCGTTGGAGGAAGCGGGTCGCATCTACATCGTCGATCCGCACGGCAACCTGATGATGAGCTATCCACGCGACGCCGAGCCCAAGGGCCTGTTGGCGGATCTCAAGAAATTACTGAAGTTCTCTCACATTGGTTGACGCAGCAGTGCAGACTCAAGTCAGTGCGGCGGCCGCAGGTGCGCGCCGTCAAATCGTATTTCGCCGGCTCGCGCTCGCCGCAGCCTGTCTCGCCTTCGTCGTCATCGTGCTCGGCGCGTGGGTTCGACTGAGCGCTGCCGGACTCGGTTGCCCAGATTGGCCCGGATGCTACGGACACCTGACGGTGGAAGGCGCCTCCCGGAACATCGACGCGATTGCAAGTGCGTTTCCGGAACGTCCGTTCGAATATGCAAAAGCGCACAAGGAGATGGTGCATCGCTATTTTGCGTCGGGCTTGGGTCTGCTCATCGTCTTGATCGCCGGCTTCGCCATCGCAAATCGCAACGATCCGGAGCAACCCGTCGCACTGCCCATCGCGCTCGTCGGCCTCGTGATCCTTCAGGGCTTGCTTGGGATGTGGACGGTCACGTTGCTACTGAAGCCGCTTATTGTCGTACTTCATCTTCTTGGAGGGCTGACGACGCTCGCCCTGCTCACGTGGCTCGCCTATCGACCTCAACGCTCGGCATCGGACGCCCCGGTGGATATCGAGGGACTGCATCGTGCGAAGGGACTGCGCAATTTCGCGATCGCAGGGCTCTCGGTGTTGATCTTGCAGGTCGCGCTCGGCGGCTGGACGAGCAGCAATTATTCGGCGCTCGCGTGCCCTGACTTCCCGCGCTGTCAGGACGCTTGGTGGCCCGACATGGACTACGCGGATGCCTTCGTGCTGTGGCGCGGCCTCGGGATCGACTACGAGGGCGGCGTACTCGATCATCCTGCACGCGTCGCGATCCACTTCACTCATCGGCTCGGAGCGGTTGCAGCGGCGCTTGCGCTCGGGTTCTTGAGCTTCCTCGCCTTTCGTCGGAGTACGCAGCGCGCGATCCGCACGGGGGCGCTCGTGCTCGGCGTTCTGCTCATACTGCAGCTCGTGCTCGGCCCTTTGATGGTCATGCGTGGATTGCCGCTCGCGCTCGCAACTGCGCACAATGGGGTAGCCGCGCTGCTCGTGATCGCGACCGTACGCTTGGCAAAGGCCTGTAACGCAGAAGCGCAGGCGCGTTCGCGGGCGCTCGCCACGTAGTGCCCGGGTCTTTCGCCCTCGTCCATGTAGAATCGAGGCGACGGATCCTGCGACCTTGACTCCCATCGACGTGGAAACCACCCCGGAACTCCAGCAGCACGCCACGTGGCGCGACTTCTACGAGCTCGGCAAGCCCCGAGTCGTGCTGCTCATCATGTTTACGGCGATCGCAGGCATGTTCCTCGCCGCTCCGGGTTTCCCGCCGCTCAATGCGCTCGTGTTCGGCAGCATCGGGATTGCGCTCGCCGCATCCTCGGCCGCCGCGGTCAACCACGTGCTCGACCGACGCTTCGATGCACAAATGGCGCGCACTCGGAATCGGCCGCTTCCGACCGGGCACGTCAATGAACGTCAGGCGCTCGCCTATGCCACGCTGTTGGGCGTGCTTTCGATGCTGCTACTCGCTGCATGGGTCAACATGCTCACCGCCGTGCTCACGTTCTTTTCGCTCATCGGCTACGCGATCATCTATACCGTCTGGCTCAAGCACGCGACGCCGCAGAACATCGTCATCGGCGGCGCGGCGGGCGCGGCACCGCCCGTCCTTGGATGGACATCCGTGACGGGCAGTGTCGATCCGTATTCTCTTTTGCTGTTCCTGATCATCTTCACCTGGACGCCCCCGCACTTTTGGGCGCTGGCGATCGCGCGCCGAGACGAGTACGCAAAAGCGGGCATACCGATGCTGCCGGTCGCATACAGCGCGGAGTTCACGCGTCTGCACATTCTCCTGTATACGATACTGCTCGTGATCGTGACGCTGCTGCCGTATCTCACGGGAATGAGCGGGCTCATCTATCTCGTCACCGCGGTCGTGCTCGGTGCCGTGTTCTTGTATCGAGCGCTGGAGCTCAAGATGCGCAGCGATGCCCGCTTGCCGATGCGCACGTTCGCGTTCTCGATCAAGTATCTCGCGCTGCTGTTCGCGGGATTGTTGGTCGATCACTACGTGCGGATAACGCTGTAGGCTGTAGGTCGGAAAGATTGTGAGGTACCCGACAACCAACGCCTTCTGCCACAGCCTATCGTCTATTGCCTTCTGCCGGCGCAGTCCCGTCTCATGCGTCGTACTCGATCTCTGATCCCGTGGCTGCTTGCGGCAGTCGTTGCGCTGATCGCGTACGGATCGCTGTATCCGTTCAACTTCAAGGCGGACGCGATCGAAGGCGGCTTCTTCGAGGCGCTCGAGAAGCTTTCATGGGCGCGTGCCGGGCGGGGCGATCGCATCGCGAACGTTCTTCTGTACCTGCCGTTCGGCTTTTGTCTTTATCTGTGGCTCGACACGCACCTTCGTAGACGCGTTTCGCTGCTCGTTGCGACCGCGCTCGGCGCGCTGTTTTCGTTCGGAATCGAGCTCGCCCAAGTCTACGTTTCGGCGCGCGTGCCGAGTCTCAAGGACCTGGTTTTGAATACCCTCGGCGCCTCGCTTGGCGCCGTCGGCGGGCTCGCGTGGCGCACAATCGCAACGTTCATGCATTTCCCCGCGCGGGAAGACAACCCGAGACGCGATCCCGGCGCCGCGCTCGTCATTGCGACTTGGCTGATTTTTCGCTTCGCCCCATTCGTTCCGCAGTTCGACCTCGGCAAGCTGAAGGCCGCGCTGCAACCGCTGTTCGAACCGTGGTGGGATGCGGTGTCGGTGTTCATCTATCTCGTTTGCTGGCTCGTCGTCGATCATGCGACGAGCTCGCTCGTGCGCCGCTCGCGCCGGTTCGAGGCGCTGCTCCTGATCATCGCCGCGGTGCTAGGCGGTCGTCTGCTCGTTGCGAATCAAACGTTCGTGGCGGATGAGTTGTTTGCCCTGCTGCTGCTCCTGCCGTTGCTCGCGGCGATGCATTGGCTCACGCCCGCTGCACGGCGAAAGACTCTCTTGGTGGGACTCGCGATAGTGGTCGCAATCGAAGCGCTCGCGCCGTTCGATTTCGCGCAACACGCGTCTTCATTCGATTTCTGGCCGTTTCGGCTCTGGTTCGAGTCACCCTCCACCGCGCTCGGTATGATCGATTGGACCGCCTTCTTCGGAAGACTCTTCCTGTTGACCGCGCTGCTTTGGCTCGTGCGCGAGTCAGGCGTTCCGATCAACGCATCGATCTGGATCGTGGTCGGCGTCGCATTGACGATCGAGGTCGTCCAGCTTTGGCTTCCCGATCAAAGCGGCTCGTTGACCGATCCCGCGTTTGCGCTCGGGATGGGCTTGCTGCTGCGAGCCCTGGAGCGCGCTCGAGCGCGACGATTCTCGACGGACATCATCTCCCCACGCGCGCGCAGCCGCTGAGCTCGCGACCGTCCAGGAGCGCCTTCGCCGTATAGGCAAAGTACTCCCCGGACATCGAGTCGCGGCATGGTTGAGCATGAACCATCAACTCGAGATTGTGCTCGGGGGTGCTCACGGTGTAACGCACCGCGCCTTCCGCGTTGATGGTCTGCGGCTCGAGGAACTTGATCTCTGCCGGCGCCTCGGGCTGACGCCAGATCATGTGGTCGTCACTGACTTCCACCGACCAGAAGGGCTCGTTGCCTCGGGCGGCGACGACGTAGCTCGGTGCCGGCGCGTCGCAGCCGCGCACCTCGTTCGGTACGCCCGCGTAGAGAATGTCCTCGAGCACGAACACGCCGCCGAAGCCCTGGGCTTCCGGCATTTCCTCCGCCGGCGCACGCTCTCCATACGCTTCGACGTACAGCGACACGGGTGCCGCCGGCTGCCCCTCGATCAAGCTCTGGGTCAGCACGCCCGGCGATTGATCCAACACCCAGAGCTCGTCATTGGAATCGCAGGGCGTGAAGGTCGCGCGCTCCTCTGCGATCGTCATCACGCCGCGCTTGATCGCGAGACTCGATTCCGTCGGCACTCGTTCGACATCCGATGCCGTCGTGTCCGAGCCAGCCGATTCCGAGGACGACGGTGCGGCCGGGTCGCGTGTGCACGCCGCGATCGAACCTATCAGGCCCAAAGCCATCACCACGCGCCATGCGCAGTGCGAGTCTTGCATGCGACCTCCCGCTCTCAACTCGCGCATCAGGTCGCAGAGAATACCGGAACGGCGGCCAAACGCAGCGCTCTGCCGTTTCGACTCGTGAGCACAGGCCATGCGAGCTACAATCGCGCGATGGATCTGTCGCCTCTTTTGAACGGCCTGAACGATGCGCAACGGGCCGCCGTATCGGCCCCGCTGGCCCCGACGTTGGTGCTGGCCGGGGCGGGCAGCGGGAAAACCCGCGTGCTGACCCACCGCGTTGCCTGGCTGGTTCAGGTCGAGAACGTCTCGCCGCACGGGATTCTCGCGGTTACCTTCACTAACAAGGCCGCAGGCGAAATGCGCGGGCGTATCGAATCGCTGCTCGGTCTGCAGCGAGCGCCATTGTGGATCGGCACGTTTCACGGCATCGCGCATCGGCTGCTGCGGCTGCATTGGCGCGAAGCGAACTTGCCGCAGGCATTTCAGATCATGGATGCCGAAGATCAGGTGCGCGCGATTCGCAAGCTGCTCAAATCGATGAACCTCGACGAGGCGCGCTGGGTACCGAAGGAAGTGATGTGGTTCATCAATGCGCGCAAGGACGAGGGCCTGCGCCCGCGCGATCTCAAGGACGACGGCGATCCGACGCGGCGTCAATTCATTCGTCTGTATGAGGCGTATCAGGAACAGTGCGATCGCAGCGGCACGCTCGATTTCGCGGAGCTATTGCTGCGGGCTTACGAGCTCTGGCGCGATCGCCCGGATGTGCTGTCTCATTACCGCACGCGGTTCAGGCATGCGTTGATCGACGAGTTTCAGGATACGAACACGATCCAGTACGACTGGATCAAGCTGCTCGCGGGGCCGAGCGGTCTGCCCTTCGCCGTGGGCGATGACGATCAATCGATCTATCGCTGGCGCGGCGCGCGAGTCGAGAACCTGCAGCAGTTCCGCCGCGATTATCCGAACGCGCAGCTCTTTCGGCTCGAGCAGAACTACCGATCGACCGGCAACATTCTCGATGCCGCAAACGCGCTCATCAGCAACAACAGCGGACGGCTCGGCAAGAATCTCTGGACGAGCGGGGAGCGCGGCGAGCCGATCAAGCTCTACGCCGCGTTCAACGAGCGCGACGAAGCGGACTTCGTCGTCAACCGCATTCGCGAGTGGGTGAATCGCGGCGGTCAACGCAGCGACTGCGCGATCCTCTATCGCTCGAACGCACAGTCGCGAACGTTCGAAGAGGCGCTGTTGTCCGCGCGCATTCCGTATCGTGTGTACGGGGGTCTCCGGTTCTTCGAGCGTGCGGAAATCAAAGATGCACTCGCTTACCTGCGGCTCATCTTCAGTCGCAACGACGATGCTTCGTTCGAGCGGGTCGTGAACCTGCCTCCGCGCGGAATCGGCGTGAAGAGCATGGACACGGTGCGCAACTACGCCCGCGCGAATGCCTGCACGATGTGGCAGGCAGCGGGATCGTGCATCGCGGAGCTCGGTGCCCGCGGCGGGCAGAGCTTGCATGGCTTTCTGCAGCTCATCGAACGCCTCGATCGCGAGACTCGCAATCTCCCGCTCCATGAACAGGTCGATCACATCATTCAAGCGAGCGGTCTGATTCCTTACTACCAGCAAGATCGAGGCGAGCGCGGCGAGGCGCGCGTCGAGAACTTGAACGAGCTCGTGAGCGCGGCGCGCGGCTTCGAGCCTGACGAGGGCGGCGATCTGCCGCCGCTCGCGAACTTCCTCGCACACGCGGTGCTCGAATCCGGCGAGCAGCAGGCCGACGCGTGGGAAGACAGCGTACAGATGATGACGCTGCATTCGGCGAAGGGGCTGGAGTTTCCGGTCGTGTTCCTGTGCGGCCTCGAGGACGGATTGTTTCCGCACACGCGCTCCGTGACCGATATCGAGGGGCTCGAAGAAGAGCGCCGGCTTTGCTATGTCGGAACGACACGTGCGATGAAACAGCTCTATCTCACGTACGCCGAGCAGCGCCGCATGCACGGCATCGACAGCTATGGCACCCCTTCGCGTTTCATCAAGGAAATCCCGACCGAGCTGATCGAAGAGGTCCGCCCGCGCATCCAAATCTCTCGACCCGTCTATACGCCGCGGCGGCCCGGAATGGAGGCGGAAGTGTCGGACAGCGGAATGCGGCTCGGCCAACGCGTGCGTCACGGAAAGTTCGGCGAAGGCGTCATCCTCGACCTCGAGGGCCAAGGCAGCCACGCACGCGTGCAAGTGAACTTCGAGCACCAAGGCACGAAATGGCTGATGCTCGCATACGCGAATCTGGAGCCGGTATGACAGCAGGGTACAGGCTACCGGCTACAGGCTGCAGCCCGAGAGGAATCGGCGGAGTGAGCGGCGGGCGACCTCTTGCTGTCGCCTGTCGTCTGTCGTCTGTCGCCTTTATCGACACCGGCACCTACCAGTGAAGATCATCATCCTCGGCGCCGGTCAGGTCGGGCGCACGGCGGCGTATCACCTCGCACGGGAAGAAGCGAACGAGGTGACGGTCGTCGACCTCAACGACGAAATGCTTCGTGACTTGCAGGATCGCCTCGATATTCGGACGGTCGCCGGCAATGGCGCGTATCCGAGCACGCTCGATGCTTGTGGTGCGCGCGAGGCGGACATCGTCATCGCGCTCACGAACAGCGATGAAGTGAATATGGTCGCGTGCCAGATCGTGGCGACGCTGTTCAACAGGCAAGCCACGCGCATCGCACGCATTCGCTCGTCCGACTACACGCGCCACGCGAAACTCTTCGGGGGCGAAGAGCGCGCCTTCAGCGTCGATGTGACGATCAGCCCCGAGCAGCTCGTGACCGATCACGTCGTGCGCTTGATCGAGCATCCGGGAGCCTTGCAGGTGCTCGACTTTGCCGATGGGCTCGTTCGGCTCGTCGGCGTGCGCGCCCGCCAGGGCGGCGCGCTCGTCGGCCAGCAGCTCAAGCAGCTCGCTGCGCACATCAAGGGACACGACGCGCGGGTGGCGGCGATCTATCGCGGCGGACAGAGCGTCAAGCCGGAGGGCGATACGGTCATCGAGCACGGCGACGAGGTTTTCTTCATCTCCGCGACCGAAGACATTCGGCTCGTCATGAGCGAGATGCAGCGCCTCGAAGGACCGGTTCGACGCATCGTGATCGCGGGCGGCGGCAATATCGGCTTTCGACTCGCGCGCCGGCTCGAAACGGTGCACCAGGTGAAGCTGATCGAGCGCGATCCGCGCCGCGCACGCCGGATCTCGGAACAGTTGAGCAACACGATCGTGCTCAACGGCGATGCGGCGGACGAAGAGCTCCTGCTCGAAGAGAACATCGACAGCGCCGATGTGTTCGTCGCGGTGACGAACGCGGAGGAGGCGAACATCCTGTCCGCGATGCTCGCGAAGCGCCTCGGTTGTCACAAAGTGATGGCGCTCATCAACCGCCCCGCCTATGCGGAGCTCATGGAAAGCGGCTCGATCGATATCGCGCTATCGCCTCAGCAAGTCACGATCGGCTCGCTGTTGGCGCACGTGCGGCGCGGCGATGTCGTGCGCGTTCACTCGTTGAGACGCGGTGCAGCCGAAGCGCTCGAAGCGATCGCGCACGGCACGCAAGGCGAGAGCCTCGTGATCGGCAAGCGTATCGAGGAGATCGATCTGCCGGAAGGCACGAGCATCGGTGCGATCGTGCGAGGCAATGACGTGCACATCGCTCATCACGACACGGTGATCCATCGCGGCGATCACGTGATTCTCTTCCTCACCGATCGCCGCCAGATCGAAGCGGTCGAGCGGCTCTTCGATATACCGAGGAGGAAGAAGAGATGAGGTTCAGGCTGCAGACCACAGACCGCAGACCACAGTCAGACACGCCCATTTCGTGCACCGCCTCCCCCACAAGTTTTCCATCATTCAGGCGCGCTCGAGTGGTGACCGGAAAACTGTCGTTTGCCGTCTGGCCGTAACCTGTGGTCTGCAGCCTGTAGCCAGCGTGAGCTCATGAATCTCCCTGTCGTTCAGCGCATCTTCGGTCTGCTGCTGATGTTGTTCAGCCTGACGATGCTGCCGCCGCTCGGCGTCGGCTTGTATTACCAAGACGGCAACTGGCAGCCGTTCATGGACGCATTCGTCGCGCTCGCGGTGCTCGGCGCGCTCGTGTGGTGGCCCGTGCGGAGGCAACAGCGCGAGCTCAGGCTGCGCGATGGATTCCTTGTCGTCGCACTGTTCTGGATCGTGCTCGGCGGCGCCGGGGCCGCCCCGCTCCTGCTGTCGCCGCGTCTCGATATGACGGTAACCGATGCGATCTTCGAGGCCGTGTCGGGCTTCACGACGACCGGTGCGATCATCTTTCCGCGCCTCGAAGTGCTGCCGATCTCCGTGCTGTATTACCGCAGTCAGATCGAGTGGCTGGGCGGCATCGGCATCGTCGTGCTCGCGGTCGCATTGCTGCCGATGTTAGGCGTCGGCGGCATGCAGCTCTTGCGTGCGGAAACGCCGGGACCGGTAAAAGACTCGAAGCTCACGCCGCGCATTACCGAAACGGCGAAGGCGCTTTGGCTGATCTATCTTGCGATCACGGCGGCGTGCGCGCTCGCGTATTGGGCCGCGGGAATGGCTCCGTTCGATGCGATCGCGCACAGCTTCACGACCGTATCGACCGGCGGCAACTCGACGCGAGATGAGAGCCTCGCCTATTTCGATCGCCCCGCGATCGAGCTGGTCGCCGTGCTGTTCATGTTCATCGGCGCCGTGAACTTCTCGCTGCATTTCATCGCGTGGCGAAATCGACGCGTCAGCAGCTACTTCCGCGACCCGGAGTTCAGGATCTACGTGCGCATCCTGGTGGCCGCGATCATCACGTACACGCTCGTGCTTTGGCTGACGCGCTTCGTACACGAGCCGGGGCAGGCACTGCGTCTCGCGCTCTTTCACGCCGTATCGATGCAAACGACTTCCGGCTTCGTGACCGACGATTTCACGCACTGGCCGGGCGCGCTTCCCGTGATCCTCATTCTGTCCGCGTTCGTCGGGGGTTGCGCGGGCTCGACCTCGGGCGGCATGAAGGTCGTGCGCTGGCTGCTGCTGTGGAAGCAGGGACAGCGCGAGGTGGCGCAACTCGTACATCCCAACGCGGAACTGCCGGTCAAGTTGGGTGCCAAACCGATCGACAAGCGCGTCATCGATGCGGTGTGGGGCTTCTTCGCGGTTTACGTCGTGTCGTTCGGCGTGCTGATGGTTGCGATGCTCGCAACCGGCGAGGATCAGGTCACGGCGTTCTCGGCGATTGGAGCCTGCATGACGAATGCGGGTACCGGGCTTGCGGACGTCGCCACGAATTTCACCTCATTGACGAATACGGGTAAGTGGATCTGCATTCTCGCCATGCTGCTCGGGCGCTTGGAGGTGTTCCCGCTGCTCGTGCTCGTTTCGGGCACGTTCTGGAGAAAATAGTGCGCCCTTGCTGTGCGGCTCATCGCCGGCGATGTTGGCGCTGGTTAGCGCGCGGCTGAGCCGTTGGCACGAATGCGAATCTCGAAGAAGCTGAAGAAGTATCGAAGACAGATTTGGACCGGGCTCGCGCTCGTGTTCGGCGTGAGCCTCATCGCCCTGATCGTCTGGATCTTCCATCTCGATCGCACGATCACGACGCAGTTCGAAGGCCGGCGCTGGTCCCTTCCCGCTCAGGTCTACGCCGAACCCACGGAGCTGTACATCGGCAGCGCGTTCAGTGCGGATGAGATCGAGCGCGAGCTCAAGCGCCTCGGCTACCGCCGCGTGCAGGAGCTCGAAGATCCGGGAAGCTATCGTCGTCGCGGCGCCGAGATCGAGCTGATCAATCGACGTTTTCGCTTCTGGGATGCGCTTCAAGAGCCGCAAAAGCTGACGATCTCCGCGACGGCGAGCGGCATTCAGAGCATGCGCAACGGGCGCGGCGAAGACGTACCGATTTTCAGGCTCGACCCGCTTCTGATCGGCAGCATCTTTCCGATCCACGGCGAGGACCGCATCATCGTCCGCCCGGACGAAGTTTCGCGGCTGCTGCCCGCAGCCCTCAAGGTCGTCGAAGATCGTAAGTTCGATTCACATCACGGCGTCGACCTGGCCGCAATCCTGCGAGCCGCGTGGGTCAACCTGCGTGCCGGTGAAATTCAGCAGGGCGGTTCGACCCTGACGCAGCAGCTCGTCAAGAGCTATTTCCTCGATAGTCGTCGCACGTTCGGTCGCAAGATCGAAGAGGCAATGATGGCCGTGCTTCTTGAAATCCATTTCGAGAAGCAGGACCTCATGAATGCCTACATCAATGAGATTTATCTGGGCCAGGACGGCCGGCGAGCGATCCATGGCTTCGGTCTCGCGAGCCAATTCTATTTCGGCAAGCCCGCTGCGGAGCTGCAGCTCCATGAGGTCGCGCTGCTCGTTGCGATCGTTCGCGGCCCTTCGTACTACGACCCGCGCCGTCATCCCAAAAGAGCCCGCGCACGCCGGGATCTCGTTCTCAAGCTCATGGCCGAACATGGCGTCATCAGCGAGGAGCAGGCGGAACGAGCGATCGAGCGCCCGCTCGGGGTCGTGAGCTCGTCGACGCGAGCGGGCGGCTACTACCCGGCGTTTCTCGATCTCGTGCGCCGCACGCTCCGGAGAGACTATCGAGAGGAGGACCTCACCGAGGCGGGACTCAAGATCTTCTCGACATTGAGTCCGTATGCGCAGAGCAAAGCGGAGGAGGCGCTCGCGCAGGAGCTCGAGCGCTTGGAGAAGGCGCGCAAGCAGAAGCGGGAGCAACCGCTCCAAGGCGTCGTCGTGATCACTCGCCCGCAGAATGGCGAGGTCGTAGCGGTCGTCGGCGGGCGCGATGCGGGGTTCGAAGGCTTCAACCGCGCACTCGACGCAAAGCGGTCGATCGGCTCGCTCGTGAAGCCCGTCATCTATCTCGCCGCGCTCGAAACGGGACGCTACCACGCAGCTTCGATCGTCGAGGACGGCCCCGTGGAGGTGAAGCTCTCGAACACGCGGGTATGGCGCCCGCAGAATATCTCCGAAGAGTTCTACGGGCCGGTGCCGCTCGTGCGCGCGCTCGCGCAATCGCTCAATCTTGCGACCGTGCGTCTCGGGCTCGAGGTCGGCCTGCCGGAAGTGCTCGGCGAATTTCAGAAGCTTGGTCTCGAACGCGAGCTGCCGCAATTGCCGTCAGTCCTGCTCGGCGCGATCGATGTTTCGCCGTTCGAAGTCGCCCAACTCTACAATGCCTTCGCCAACGGCGGCTTTGACGCGCGGTTGCGCGCCGTACGCGCCGTGCTCGACTCGGAAGGCAAGCCGCTCAAGTCTTTCGGGCTCGAAGTGTCGCCGGTCGCCGATCCGGCCGCGGTGTATCAGCTCAACCAGATGCTTGTTCAGGTCATGGAACGCGGCTCTGGTCGACGCGCGCGCTCGTATCTCCCGAGCGGGCTCGTGGTCGCAGGGAAATCCGGTACTTCTTCGGACTACCGCGACAGTTGGTTCGCTGGTTTCTCGGGGAGTCATCTCGTGGTCGTCTGGATCGGCTACGACGACAACACATCGACGGGCCTCACGGGCTCCTCGGGGTCGCTTTCCGTGTGGTCGCGCGTGATGAGCGCGCTTCATACCACGTCGTTGAATGCGCCCATGCCGGAGGGTCTCGAAGAGCGATGGATCGAATTTGGAACCGGCCTCGCCGCGAGACCCGGCTGCGGAGAAGAAGTCATTCGCATGCCGTTGCCGCTCGACGTAGAGTTACCGCCCGCCGAAGGTTGTGAGGTCGGCGTGTTCGACTCGATCGGCGAGCGCGCACGCAAATGGTGGCGCGGGATCGTGCGCTGAACGCATGAACGAGAACGAATAGCGGAGACGAGCGACTGCGATGCGAAAGCGGATCGGAATCGTGCTCACGATGGCTGTGCTCGGCGCCTGCGCCACGCCCGGGCCCTACGAGACACCGAAGACGCCTCCGACACCGGAGCAAGAGCCAGGCGCGCCCGTAGAAACGCAGCCCGGTTCGCCTCCGACTACGATCGAGGGCTCTCAGCCGCTCCCGGAGCCGACCAGTCGGGAGCCCGTGCTCGGGCCCGCGTCGCGCGCGCTCGTCGATCACGCGCACGTCCAACTCGCGTCGAAAAACTACGCGGTCGCGGCCGGATCGATCGAGCGCGCCCTGCGCATCGAGCCCGGTAATGCGCTGCTGTGGATCGAGCTCGCGAAAGTGCGCCAGGCGGAAGGGAATTACGTCCAAGCGGAAAATCTGGCGAGGAAGGCGATCTCGATGTCGATTCAGGCGCCGCGAACGCAAGCGCGCGCGTGGCAGCTCGTGGCGGACACGTATCGCGCCCGCGGTAAGAACATCGAAGCTCAGGAAGCCGAAGAGAAGGCGAGATCGCTGACCAGGCGATGAGCCGGCCCGGCCATGTCCAGCGGGAAATGAACCCACAATGAACCCGATAAAAAGTCATAAACCCGAGCCGAGCTCCACCACGCGTCTTATGCTTACACTTCCGCCCTCTTTAGAGGGGTCTACACTCCTGCCTTGCACTATGTGGTATTGAGTGGTGTCAATGGGCGAATTTCCAAGTTCTTGGTGGGATTCTACCCTCACGCTCTCGACCGCGTTCGCCGATATGTGGCGTACTTGTTTGCGATGCGAGTGAACCCGCGATGATCGGTCTGCTCCAGCGCGTGTCCCAAGCGCGTGTCGAGGTCGAGGACCGGGTCGTGGGATCCATCGGCCGCGGCCTGCTGGTGTTCGTCGCCGTCGAGCGGGACGACACCGAGACGCAGGCGGACCGCCTGCTCGAGCGGCTCCTCACGTATCGTGTCTTTCCCGACGACTTCGGCCGCATGAATCGAAGCCTCTCCGAAATCGGCGGGGGGCTGCTGCTCGTATCGCAATTCACGCTCGCCGCCGACACGGCGAAAGGAACGCGCCCCGGTTTCAGTCCGGCCGCCTCGCCTGACGACGGTCGACGGCTGTTCGAATATTTGGTCTCGATCGCGAGGCATACGCACCCTTTCGTCGAAACCGGGGAATTCGGTGCGGACATGAAGGTCTCACTGACGAACGATGGCCCGGTAACGTTCTGGCTGCAGGCAAAACCCCCTCGTCAATCTGCCGATAAGCAGTAGCGTTGGGATGCGTGCTGCGGCGAACTTGACCTACGAACCGGCGACGATGGCGTTCATTAATTGGCGTATCATCCGGCGGCGTACGGGCGGGAGAAATTCATGGGTATCGGATTCAAAGAGCTGCTGGTTATCCTCGCGATCGCGCTGCTGATCTTCGGCGCGAAACGCTTGCGCACGATCGGCTCGGATTTGGGCGGCGCCGTGAAAGGCTTCCGCAAGGCGATGAGTGAAGGCGAGGATGAGGAGAATAAGCGGCTCTCGGAAGAGAAGGATGCCGACTTCGACTCGAGCGCTTCGAACAAGTCGAGCGACAAGTCCTCGAGCGCCTAAGCGACCTTACGCGCATGTTCGAGGTTGGCTTCACCGAGATCGTCCTGATTCTGGGTCTCGCCCTTCTCGTGCTCGGACCGGAAAAGCTGCCTGGGCTGGCCGAAAAGGTGGGACGATGGACCGGACGGGCGCGCGCGATGGCGCGTCAGCTCCGCACGCAGCTCGAGCACGAGGTTACGCTCGAAGAGCTCGCACGTTCCAAGCCGATGCAGGCCTCGAAACCGGAGGATCCGAACGCGAGTGCCGATACCTCGGCTGCCGACACGTCGGGTGAATCTGCAGCAGACATGGACGGCACAAGCGCAACGACAGCCGACTCCGGAAGTGAGGCAAGCGGTGCCGAGCGCGCAGACGCTGAACCCCATTCCCATGACGCGAGTACGACGAAGCCGGCGCAATGAGCGGCTATGAACGCGAACAACTCGCAGAAGGCTCGCTGATCTCCCATCTGGTGGAGCTGCGCGAGCGATTGCTGCGCGCCGTGATCTGCGTCGTCATCCTGTTCGTCCCGTGCGCGATATTTCAGGATCGACTCTTCACGCTCGTCGCCATGCCGCTGATCGAACGGTTGCCGCAGGGCGCGCAGATGATCGCGACGAGCCCGGTCGCACCCGTCATGGTGCCGCTCAAGCTGGCATTCATGTCGGCGGTATTCCTCGCGATGCCGTATGTGCTCTATCAAGCGTGGGCATTCGTCGCGCCCGGTCTTTACAAGAACGAAAAGCGCTTTGCGATTCCGCTCGTCTTCTCGAGCATTGTGCTCTTCTACGCGGGAACCGCGTTTGCCTATTTCGTCGTATTCCCCCTGATGTTTGCCTTCCTCACGAGCACTGCGCCGGAGGGCGTGCTGATGATGACGGACATGGGGAATTACCTGAATTTCGTGCTGCTGCTTTTTTTCGCGTTCGGCATCGCGTTCGAGATTCCCGTCGCTACCGTATTGCTGGCGGCGACGGGTCTCGTGCGCATCGAGACCATGGCAAAAAATCGCGGCTACGTGGTACTCGGCATCTTCGTCATTGCCGCATTCTTGACGCCCCCCGATGCGATCTCTCAATCGTTCATGGCGATTCCGATGTATCTCTTGTATGAGATCGGAATCATCCTATCCCGGACGCTGCTCAAGCAGCGCGCCGAAAAGGCCGAAGCCAACTAGGTAAACACGATCGAGTGTTTGCGCTGTCCTGATCGAGGGCACTTCGAGTAGGCGGCTCGGCCGCCACACGATGTGAGTACTGTATACAAACATCTGCCTTGCTCATCTCCGCGCAGATGATGGAGACTCGCGGGCGCGACATCTCTGTCGTCCTACAACATACGTACCGCGCACCGACGTAGTCGAGTGTGCCAACAGGATGGAGCGAGCCCGCGAATGAGCCAACAAGCCGCGAACGATTCGACCCAAGGCCCCCAAGTACTCGGACATCCGCGCGGCTTGATGACGCTCTTCTTCACGGAGATGTGGGAGCGTTTCACTTATTACGGCATGCGCGCCCTGCTCGTGCTGTTCTTAGCCGATGCGACGCGCGGCGGATTCGGATTGGACGATCGTACGGCGAATGCGATCTACGGGCTCTACATCTCGGCTTCGTACATTCTGTGCTTACCTGGGGGTTGGATCGCCGACCGCCTGATCGGTGCGCGACGCGCCGTTTGGCACGGCGGGATTCTCATCGCGATCGGCAACCTGATGCTCGCCTTCGGCAGCATCCCCGGTACGTTCTACTTGGGGCTGATCGTGATCGTCTGCGGCGTCGGCCTCCTCAAGCCGAACGTAAGCGCGATGGTTGCCGATCTGTATCCCGAGGGCGGTGCACGGCGCGACGCGGGATTCACGATTTTCTACATGGGCATCAACCTCGGCGGCTTCTTAGGACCGATCGTCACGGGCTTGCTCGCCGTGAACTTCGGTTGGGGAGCTGCCTTCGCGGCTGGCGGCATTCTGATGGCGGTCGGTCTGCTTCAATACCGCTTCTTCGCACGCCACCTCGGCAACGCCGGACTGCATGTGTCGAGCGCGAAAGGCACGAGCGATGCGAATGCAGCGCGCCGCAGCTGGTATGCCGTCATTGCGTTAGCGGCGGCGATCTTGATCGTCTACTTGCTCGCGCTCGTCGGCATACTCGAGATCGATCCCCTCACGATGGCACGCGGAACCGGCGGCGTGCTGATCGGAATCGCGGCGGCCTATTTCGCCTACATGTTCCTGTTCGCCCGACTCGATGTCGTCGAGAAGAAGCGCATGCTCGTGATCCTGTTTCTGTTCGTCGGATGCGCGCTCTTCTGGGCAGGATTCGAGCAGACCGGCGCGTCGCTGAACCTGTTTGCGGAGCGCTATGTCGATCGCTACATCGATGCGCTCAATTTCGAGATCCCAACGGCGTGGTTCCAATCGCTCAACTCGATCTACATCCTGATATTCGCGACACCGTTCTCCATGCTTTGGGTCGCGCTCGCGAAGCGCAACCTCGATCCCTCCGCGCCCGCGAAGTTCGGGCTTGCGCTCATCCTGCTCGGGCTTGGGTTCGTCTTCATGGTGATCGCCGCGAACATCGTCTCGCAGGGCGGGCAGGCAATGCCGTATCTACTCGCGCTCACCTATCTGCTGCACACGTACGGCGAGCTCTGCTTGAGCCCTGTCGGCCTGAGCTACGTGACGAAGCTCGCACCCGCGCGCTACGTCTCGCAAATGATGGGCGTGTGGTTCCTCGCGACGTCGGTCGGCAACTTGTCGGCGGGATTGCTGGCGGGAATGTTCGAATCCGACAACCTTGGCGCGATGCCGGGTCAATTCATGCAGTTCGTCTACTTTGCGACCGCCGCCGGTATCGTCTTGTTGCTGCTGAGTAAGCCCGTCAAGAATCTGATGGGCGGGGTCAAGTAAGCATCGGAGATCGTCATGTTGCGCCTGCCTCTTCGCTGCGCGTTGCTGCTGAGTGCCGTCGTGAGCGTCGGCTGTACCGAACGCCCAAGCTCGAGCGTCGAGCAGCGCGAAACCGCAGAAGCCTTCGTCGAACGCATCAATCGCGAAATGGCCGAGCAAGGCCGCGAGCTGAGCGCCGCCGCGTTTACCTACGCGACGTACATCAATCCGGATACTGAATTTCTCAACGCGAAAGCGAACGATCGCTACCTCGAGTACTTCACGCATGCCGTCGAGCAGGCGAAAGCATACGAAGGCGAGAAGCTCGATCCGGCGAGCGCCCGCGCGCTTCACCTGCTGAAGCTCGGCGTCGCGGCGCCCGCGCCCAAGGACCCGGAAAAGCGCGCGCGGCTTTCCGCGCTCAGCTCCAAGATGGAAGGCATGTACGGCGCGGCAAAGTACTGCCCGGAAGGCCCTGAGTCGTGCAAGGACCAAACGGAGCTCACGCAGATCATGGCCGAGAGTCGCAACTACGATGAGCTCGCCGAGGCATGGACGGGGTGGCATTCGACCGCGCGTCCAATGCGCGATGACTATGCGCAATTCGTCGCGCTCGCGAACGAAGGCGCTCGCGAGCTCGGTTTTGCCGACCTGGGCGCGATGTGGCGGTCCAACTACGACATGCCGCCCGATGAGTTCACGAAAGAGGCGGCGCGACTCTGGGATCAAGTGAAACCGCTCTACGGCGCACTTCACTGCTACGTGCGAGACAAGCTCCAGGACACGTACGGCAAGGACCGCGTGCCGAGCGGCGCACCCATTCCCGCGCACCTGCTAGGCAACATGTGGGCTCAGCAGTGGGCGGAAATTTATCCGCTGGTCGAGCCCTATCCCGGTGTGGTCGATCTCGACGTGACGAGCGCGCTCAAGTCTCAAAAATACGATGCCGTGCGCATCACGCAGTCTGCCGAGCGCTTCTATGTTTCCCTGGGCTTTCCGCAACTGCCGCAAACGTTTTGGGAACGCTCCATGCTGACGCAGCCGTCGGATCGCGAGGTGCAATGTCATGCGAGTGCGTGGCACATGGACGCAAACGAGGACGTGCGTATCAAGCAGTGCATCGAGCCGACTCAAGACGAGTTGATGACGGTCTATCACGAGCTCGGGCACGTGTATTACTACCTGATGTACAA
This sequence comes from Lysobacterales bacterium, assembly GCA_040255535.1. Classification (GTDB taxonomy): domain Bacteria; phylum Pseudomonadota; class Gammaproteobacteria; order Steroidobacterales; family Steroidobacteraceae; genus Steroidobacter. Next base: position 59,713 of record JBDZVE010000002.1, read on the forward strand.
GGATCAGCCGTACCTGTTCCAGGGCGGCGCGCACGATGGCTTCCACGAAGCGATCGGCGACACCGTCAATCTCTCGATGACACCGAGCTATCTGCACCAGATCGGGTTGATCGGGCCGATCAAGCAAAGTGACGAGGCAACGATCAATCAGCAGATGAAGCTCGCGCTCGACAAGATCGCCTTCTTGCCCTTCGGCAAGCTGATCGATGAATGGCGCTGGAAAGTCTTCTCGGGCGAAGTGACCCCTGCGAACTACAACGCTGCCTGGTGGCAGCTTCGCGAGCAATACCAGGGCGTCTCAGCACCGGTTGCGCGCAGCGAAGAGGATTTCGACCCTGGTGCGAAGTACCACATTCCGGCCAACACCCCATACACGCGCTACTTCTTGTCGTACATTCTGCAGTTTCAGTTCCATCGGGCGCTCTGCGAAGCCGCGGGACATCAAGGCCCGCTGCATGAATGCTCCGTCTACGGCAACGAGGAAGCCGGCCGCCGCTTGCGCGAGATGCTCGCCGCCGGTCAAAGCCAGCCATGGCAGGACACGCTCGAGAAGCTGACCGGCACGCGCACGATGGACGCATCGGCGATCACGGATTATTTCGCGCCGCTCATGGGTTGGCTGGAAGAGCAGAACAAGGGTAAACAGTGCGGCTGGTAGCCAGAGCATCGGCGCGCAAGCCACGCATCATCCGACATCTCTACAAGGGTGAATAACAACAATCATGAATACCTCGCCAGGTCCGCAGCTCACACCGCGCGCAGTCATCTTGTCGATCGTACTCGCCATGATCTTGGCGGCCGCGAATACTTATCTCGGACTGTTCGCGGGCCTCACGATCGCAACCGCGATTCCCGCCGCTGTCGTTTCGATGGCCGTGCTGCGTGTGCTCGGTGGCGGACACATCCTCGAGAACAACATCGTACAGACGGGTGCGTCGGCAGGATCGTCCATTGCGGCGGGCGTGATCTTCACCGTGCCCGCGCTCGTGATCCTCAACTACTGGGACGACTTCCAATATCTGTGGGTCCTTGCGATCGCGGGACTCGGCGGCGTGCTTGGCGTGTTCTTCTCGGTGCCGCTGCGGCGCTCGTTGATCGTCGATCAGAAACTCGCGTTTCCCGAAGGCAAAGCGGCGGCGGAGGTGTTGAAGACGGGCGAGAATCCCTCGCAGGGAATCAAAGTGCTCGCAAGCGCCGCCGGCATCGGCGGCTTCGTGAAGCTGCTCGCCGCAAGCGGGCTGCGCTTGGTACCGGACGCGGCGGCGCATGCGTCGTTCGCAGGCAGAGCGATCGCCTATGTGGGGACGAACTTGAGCCCCGCGCTCCTCGGTGTCGGCTACATCGTCGGTCTCAACATCGGCATCGTGGTCGTGGCGGGCGGCATCCTCTCCTGGAACATCGCGATTCCGATCTATAGCACGGGCTTCATGGACAACGACCCGGCGCTCGCGGCGCAAATCGTCGGGCTCAGTGCGGAGGAAGCCGCCGGCGCGATCTGGAGCGCGCAGATTCGTTATTTGGGCGTCGGTGCCATGCTCATCGGCGGGATCTGGACGCTGATCGCGCTTCGCCACTCGCTTATGTCGGGCATCCGCAGCGGACTGGCAGCGACGCGCGCCGGCGCAGCAAAGGTGATCGAGCACACGGAGCAAGATTTGCCGATGCGCGCCGTGCTCATCGGTCTCGTCGCCTTCACGATCCCGCTTGGGATTCTGTACCACGCCATCGTTCGCGATTTCACGGTGTCGCTGCCGATGACGATCATCATGATCATTGCCGGCTTTCTGTTCAGCTCGGTATCCGCCTATATGGCGGGCCTCGTCGGCTCATCGAACAATCCGGTCTCGGGCATCACGATCGGTACGATCTTGTTTGCTTCGCTCGTGCTCACGGTCTTGATGGGCCGCGACGCTTCGCTGGGACCTGTCGCCGCCATCATGATCGGTGCGGTTGTCTGCTGCGCGGCGGCTATCGCGGGAGACAACCTTCAGGATCTCAAGTGCGGATACATGGTCGGCGCTACGCCGTGGCGACAGCAGGTGATGCTCGCGATCGGCGCAATCTCCTGCGCGCTCGTCATGGCGCCGGTCCTCAATCTGCTCGCGAAAGCTTATGGAATCGGCGTGCCGACCCCGGAGCACCCGACGCCGTTGCTCGCGCCACAGGCAACGCTCATGGCTTCGGTGGCGCGCGGCTTATTCGGCGGCGAGCTGCCGTGGGACTTGATCTGGATCGGTGCCGCAATCGGCGCGGTGATCATCGCGATCGACGAAGTATTGAAGAAGAAGCAGGCATCCTTCCGAGTCCCCGTGCTCGCGGCCGCGGTCGGCATCTATCTGCCGCTCGATCTGACCGTACCGATTTTCTTGGGCGGCCTGCTCGCGTACATCGTCGAGCGAGCGATCAAGGCGCGCACGGGTTCGAATGACATCGAACGCATTCATCGCAAGGGCGTGTTGTTCTCCGCGGGCCTGATCACAGGCGAGGCCTTGATGGGCATTTTCATCGCTGCACCGATCGTGCTGTCGGAGCGAGCCGATGTGCTCGCACTACCTGCCAACTTGCAGTTCGGCGAGGGATTCGGGCTCGTCATCTTCGCCGTCGTCGGCTTCGTGCTCTATCGGATTGGTCTTTCGAGCGTCGGTGACGTGCAGAAGAGCTCGAGCTAGCGTTTGCTCGCCAGCACTTCGAAGCGCCCGTTCTCGCCGATAAGCCCCGACGCGGCCCATGACGTCGCGCTCACGACGAGCGCCGCGCCAACGGCCGTCCAAAAGCCGCTGATCTGAAATCCGCCCAAGAGCAGCGCGACGAGGCCGAGCATCCCGGCGTTGATGACCAGCAGAAACAATCCGAGCGTCAGCAGCGTCAACGGCAGCGTCAGAATGACCGCGATCGGCCGGACGACCGCGTTGACGATGCCGAGCAACAGGGCGGCGGCAAGCAACGTAACGGGGCCATCGAAGTGCAAGCCGGAGAATATCTTCGCGGCAAGCCAGAGTCCGAGCGCCACGATGGCGACGCGAAGGAAAAACGCGGTCATGAACACCTCCTGCCGAGCACGGTGCAGCTTTCGCCCGCGATTCGCGCATCCGATTCGCGCATCTTATTGGAAAGGCGCCGTTGCGGAAAACTCGCGACGGGGCGGCGAGAGAATCGACTACGAAACGGCGCTCGGATCGATGCGCAGCTCCCGATCCTGCTGCATCCGTTGATCGGCGAGGATCATGAGCTCTTTGGGGTAGAGGTGGTCGGCCGGGAAGTTCGCGACCCCGACGCTCACGTTTGCGCGGATCAGGCGGTTCGCGACCGAAACAGTCCCCGCGTAGACATTGTTGCGAATGCGTTGGGCGATGGCAGCGGCGATCTCCGGGCTCGATTCGACGCAGAGCACGACGAACTCATCGCCGCCCAAGCGCGCCGCTACGTCGGAGTTGCGAATCGATCGGGCGATCGCCGAAGCAACCGCGTGCAAGATCAAGCTGCCCGCCTCATGCCCGAGCGTCTCGTTGATCTGGGCAAGGTTGTCGACATCCACCATGACGAGCGAATAGCAGCGCCCGAAACGCTCGGCCTTGCGATGTTCTTGCTGCAAGACCTGCTCGAACATTCGAAAGTTCATGAGCCCCGTCAGCGCATCTGTCTGGGCGAGCGCTCGCATCTTGCGGACGACGTGCTGCATCTTCTCCGTAAGTCCGGCGATGACGAGTCCAATCGCGGCGCCTGGAGCCAATGTTGTGAGCAGCATCGTACCGAACTCGGGGCTCTTCACATCCACCGCCGGCGTGAGCACTCCGAGCACGAAGCCGATGATGGCGACACACGCCGTGCCCGCAAGCACGGTCCACGAGCGTCCGAACGCGATGCCGAGCGCAGCGAGCGGAACGACGTTCAGCGTCATGAGCCCGCTTTGCGCTGCGCCCGTCGCAAGCGCGAGCAATGCAATCGCGACGATCATCGCTGCGATTTCGACCGCGTGCCGATGAGCGGGCCGCGTTTGCACGGCGGGCACGAGAGGTACGAGCAGAAGCGCAACGCTGTAGCTGGCCAATGCCGCCGCCGCAAGCAGCGGGTGCTCGACGGAGCTCGGCACGAACGCAAATTGCAGCACGCCAACCGACAGTACGACGAGGTGCAGCCCAAGCAGACTCTGCGTAGCACTCGATTGCACCGTGCCTGTTGCGGGGTCGGCGGCCATGGCAGATTGATCTTTGCTCAATACTCGCGCACGGGCAGCAGGCAGTTAATCGAGCCCGCGCCGTAGCGCACGCGTTTTCAAGAGCTCTCAGTGAAGCCGGCTCTGAAGCATGTTGTGAGCGTCGAGCACTTCCAGCGCAACGCGCAGCTCATAGTCATCGGCAACGCTGCCGAAGATGGCTGCACCCGACGGCTGCGCGGCGCTCAGCTCTTCTTCTCCGATCGTCCGATCAGGCACGATGCCGCGCTTGTGGATCGATTCGCCCGACGGCGTGAAGTAACGCGACGTCGTGAGCTTCAGCGCCTGGCCGTTCGAGAGCGGCATGACCGTTTGAACGGAGCCTTTGCCATACGTCTTCTGCCCGACGAGTGTCGCCCGCTGATGGTCGCGCAACGCGCCGGCAACGATCTCCGAGGCAGAGGCAGACCCCGCGTTCACCAACACGACGATCGGTGCGCCTTCCATCACATCGCCCGGCTCCGCTTGCATCGCGAACTTGGCGTCGGGGGCACGGCCGATCGCGCTCACGATCAAGCCCTCCTCCAAGAACAAGTCGGACACGCCGACGGCCGCCTCCAGCACGCCGCCCGGGTTGTTGCGCAGGTCGAGCACGAGCCCTCGGAGCGGCTCGCCGGCTTCCTTCTTGAGCGCCGCGATCGCGCGCTCTACGTCCTGCGGCGTGCGTTCGCTGAAATGGGAGATGCGGACGTAGCCGACGCCGGACTCGAGCAGCGCTCGGCGCACACTGCGCACTCGCACACTCGCGCGCTCGAGCTCGAGCTCGAGCGGCTCGGACATACCGACGCGCGCGATCGTGATGCGCACTTTCGTGCCGGCCGCGCCGCGCATGCGATCGATGGTGTCGTCGAGCGCCTCCGGATTCACCGCGACCCCGTCGATCGAGACGATCGTGTCGCCCGCCTTGACGCCGGCGCGTTCCGCAGGCGTGCCTTCGATGGGCGCCACGACGCGCACGACGCCCTTGTCGAGCGTCACTTCGATGCCGACGCCGGAATACTCGCCCGAAGTGCTGATCCGCACTTCCTTGAACTGCTCGCGATCGAGGTATGCCGAATGCGGATCGAGCTCCGACACCATGCCGCGAATCGCAGCTTCGATGAGCTCCTCGTCCGAGATGTCCTCGACGTACTCGTCGCGAATGTGCTCGAACACTTCAGCGAGCAGGCGCGCATCCTTCCATGGAATGACCGTGTCTTCCGCCGCGATCTGCGAGTCCGTAACGGCGCGTTCCGCTTTCACCGCCGGACCGGCCGAGACGCCGAAACCCAGCACGACTCCCACTGCTAGGGTCATGGCGAAGCGGAACGATGCGGGCATGCGGGACATGTGTGCGTGAGTCGTGCTGCGAGTAATTGAGCAAATCAGAATAGAGCAGGAGTCGTGGTCATCCAATGCGGCGATCGCTGCAGAAAAAATCCGACGAGACCCACGTCACAGCCCTGCGAATCGCGCCATGCGCGGCGAAGCCGTATTACGCACGATACCCGGGGCATTGCGCAGCAAATCCCGCAGCACGACCTCGAGCGGCCGCGGTCGGCCGATCGCAAAACCTTGGCCGTAATCGACTCCGAGATTCGCTACGGCAATCATGATCGCTTCGCTCTCGACGCATTCCGCAGTCGTCTTCAACTTCATCGCCTGTGCGAGTTGAACGATCGCGGTCACCATTGCCTGCGAGCGAGCGTTGCCCGCAAGATCTCGCACCAACTCACCATCGATCTTCAGATCCGAGACCGACAGCGACTTGAGATACGTCAGGGAGGACAGGCCGCGCCCGAAGTCATCTAGCGCGATGCAGTGGCCGAGATCCTGCAGCCTCTTGATCAGCAGCTCCGCGCGCACGATGTTCGCAACGGCGGCGGTTTCCGTGATCTCGAACGAAAGCAGACTCGGCGGCAGCTCGTACTCGCGCAGCTTGCTTTCGAGAAAGGCTGGAAAGTCCTCCTCGCCGAGCGACTGGCCGGAGATATTGATCGCGAAATGCGCCCCAAGGTTTTCGAGCGCCGGTGCTGCGGACGACAGTATCTCGAGCGCGTATTGCACGACCCAACGATCGATGTCCGACGCAAGTTGATAGCGCTCGGCCGCCGAGAGAAATTTATCCGGCGCGACGCTCTCGCCCGCGGGATCGATCATACGCAGTAAGAGCTCGAATCGACGCGGCGTCCCTTTGCTGCGAAGATCCAAGATCGGTTGCGCCTCCATTCGAAAGCGATCATTGGCGATCGCCTCGCGAAGGTTACCTACGATCGTCACGTCTTCGTGGCGCCTAATGATGCTGCGGTCGGCCTCTTGATAGAGCTCGACGCGACCGCGCCCTCGATCCTTCGCGGCCTTGCACGCGATTTCGGCCGCAGCGAGCGCGTGCGAAAGCGGGAATTTCGTGTTCGGGACCGATGCCACACCGACGCTCAAAGACAACTCGATCTCTTTGCCTTCGTGCACGAACGGAGTGCCTGCGACCTTGTGGCACAGGTTCTCGATGAAGGCGCGGGCAACCTCGAGTGTGGTCTGCGGCAAGAAAATTGCGAAGCGATCGCCGGAGATCCGCGCCGCAATGACATTCGGCGACAGCTCCGTGCGCAGCACCTCGGCCGCTCGCTGGATGATTTCATCGCCGATGTGCATGCCGTGATTCTCGTTGACGACATGCAAGCGATCGATGTCCGCGTACGCAACGCAGTGCTGCGACTCGGCACCCAGGCTAGCGAGGCTCGCCAGCGCTCTTTGCTCGAACGCCGGACGCGTTAACAAGCCGGTCGATGGATCGTAGGCATTCTGGAGAACGTACGCGATTCGTCGCGTCATCATTTCGAGAATGCGCACTTGCCGGACGTCGAAATCGGTGGCCTGGGACGGCTTCGCGAGCATCAACAAGCCCGCAACGTGATGCGCACCGTGCCGGACCGGACAGGCGAGAATCTTGTAGGGCAGCGTTCCGAGCGGGCTGTTCGGCGGTGCCTTGTTCAAGAGCAACGTTCGGCGCTGCACTTGAGCCCATGCGAACAAGTTGCGCTGCGCCTGCTCGAGCAGCTGCGCGTCGCGCGGCGAGCTCGCACCGACCAATGCCGAGACGGCGATCTTCTTGTCCGGTACGAGGAGGGCGCCATACGTGCACTCCATGTGATTCATGCAGTTGTGCAGAAGCTGCGCGAGGTCATGGTCATCGTGCTCGTCGCCGCCGCCCGCCGCATCGAGCAGGAGCGCAAGATCCCCGTCGCGAACCGACAGGTCCTTCCGCAAGTCGAGAATGTTGTACTGATTCGAGAGCTCGCGACTCAGCACCTGCAGCGCGGGTCGGAGCAAACCCTGCACTAGACTGAATGGACGTGTGCCGTTCGAGCCATCCTGGCAGGAGACGGCGAGCGCGCCGAGAAGCGACGTACCTTCGCGCAGGAGAAAGACATAAGAAGTGTCGCCGTCCCAGGAGCGCGCGAAGCCGTCGCGCTCGCTTTGATCGGCATCGCCCTGGCGAGAAGCGTCGAGCGCCTCTTCCGCGAGCTGCGCGAGATCATGGCCGTCATAGCCATCAGTGAGCCAGAGCGGCATGCTCATTCGATCGTAGATCGCAATGCAGCTCGCCCGCGGCATCAGCATCTTAACGAGCTGCCCGTAAGGATCGAGCGACGTCGATAGGCTCTGCGCCTCTACGGTCTGCTCGTCCACGGTGCTCGTCATGATCTCTTCCGTGCCCGGCAAACGGGCGCACGTACCCCACGATTACGTAAGGATCATGGGTGTACCTGGCGTGCGCTTCCTTGAAGTCGACCGCAGTTTTGTGAGGTCGTTGGCATCCTTCCTACAACGAAGCACTACGTGCACCCCTGGGTACACCCGACAGGGGCGTGAGGCAGGTCACGTTCCCGGAATGGATGAGGCAGCGCCGGGGCTTTTGGACTAACGGCGGATGAGCCAGCTCGCCGGATCCAGCGTTTGCCGGCCCTTGCGGATCTCGAGGTAGAGTCCCGGCTTACCCACACCGGCCGCGTCCCCGACAGCAGACAGGATGTCGCCGGGTGCCACGTGATCTCCCACCCGTCGGTAGAGCTGCTCGTTGTTTCCGTAGAGGGTCATGTAGCCGCCGCCGTGATCCAGCACGAGGAGCAACCCGAGCCCCGGTAGCCAGTCCGCGTAGACGACTCGCCCGTGATAAGGCGACCGAACCTGCGTGCCTCGCTCTGCACCGATCACGATGCCTTGCCACTTGAGCGGGCCACCCGCGCGGAGCTCACCGAATTTCGCGAGCACTTTGCCATTCACAGGCCACGGCAGTTTCCCTTTGACGCGCTGGAACGGCTGCTCGGCGAGCTCTGGGAATTCCTCGATCGCCCGACGCAGCTCCGCGACGAGGTCTTCCAGCGCACGCGCATTCCGCTGGAGCTTCGCAAGCTCCTGGTTGCGGCTCTTGAGCTTCGCTTGCACTTGCGCGAGCGTTTGCGCGCGCTGCCGGCGCGCGCTCGCGAGCAGCTCGACGTTGCGCTCGTTCTCGGCTTCGAGCTCCTTGAGGCGCTCGGCTTCGGCTGAGATGTTTTCGTTGAGGAGTGCGAGGTGCTCGAGGTGATCGCCGATTCGCTCGATACGATCCGCTCGGGCGCGCGCAAAATAGCCGTAGTACGCCATCGTGCGGCCGAGCTGCGCGGGATCCTGCTGATTGAGCAGCAGCTTGAGCTGCTCCTGACGCCCGTTCATGTACGCAGTCGCGAGCTCAGCCGCGAGCGCGGCACGCTCATCGTCGACTTGGCGCTGCGTGTCGGCCTGCTCGCGCCGCAGGTCGGACAGCTTCTTCTCCGTCGCTGCTCGCCGAGCGCGTACTTCACCGAGGCGCTCCCGCGCCGACTGGATCGCTTTGTCGGCGCTTTTGAGCTGGCCTGCCAACGCATCCCTGCGCTCGGCATCTGAGTGGATGGCCTTGCGGATCGACTCGATCCGCGCCCGGATCTGCTTGAGCTCGGCTTCCTTTGCATCCACTCCGGCGGCCAAGGCCTGGGGGGCGAGCCCGACCGCGAGGCCCCAACCGAGGGCGAGCGCGGCAAGTAGAGGAAGGAGACGCACGCTCATTCGGGCCTGCCATGACGGCGCGCTGCTATACTTTGCGCCTTTTTTGCACGGACCCCGAGGGGCGCCTTGGTTTTCGAGTCGTTCGGAGCCGCCCAAGCGACTCGGACCGTGCGGTACATTTTGATCAGACACATCCAATGAATCGGCTGTTCGAGTACACCACGAATCATCCTTACTTGGTCGCTGCGGCCGCGATTCTGTTCATTCTCGCGCTCGTGGTCGAGATCCGTCTGCGCGCGCGCGGCTCGAGCTTGGTCTCGCCCAATGATGCCGTGCTGCTTGCGAACGCAGGTGCGGCGATCATCGATGTGCGGCCCGCGGCCGAGTATCAGGCGGGCCATATCATCGACGCGCGCCATATCCCCGCCGGCGAGCTCGCCGCGCGCGCCGATTCGTTGAAGAAATACAAGGAAAAACCCGTTCTTGTCTATTGCGACAACGGCTTTGCCTCCGCTCAAGCGGCTCGCGCGTTAAAGGGATTGGGCTTCACGAAGGTCGCGACTTTACGCGGGGGCCTACAGAGTTGGCGTCAGGACAACTTGCCCCTCGTGAAAGGGGAGGGCAGGAAAGGCAAGGCCTCATGAGCGATTCACCGCAAATCGTCATGTACTCGACCACATGGTGCGGGTATTGTCAGCGCGCTCGGGGTTTGCTCGCGCGCAAGGGCGTCGACGTCCGAGAGATCAAGGTCGACGAAAACCCAGGTCAGCGCGAGATCATGGTGCAAAAAAGCGGGCGCCGCACGGTCCCGCAGATATTTATCGGCGAGCGCCACATCGGGGGCTACGACGATTTGGCCGCGCTCGAGCGCGCAGGAGAGTTGGATAAGCTGCTCTCAGGCTCAGCCTGAGCGGCGGCGGACAATATTCGGCGGCGATTGTCGAGTCGTGGACGATCGTCAATTCGATTCCATAGCTACACGACGAACGAACGCGACAGAGGATTTCGATTATGGTGGATGAAGCACAGGCGCCGAACGGCCAAGCCGCCGATCCCAATGCGCCGCAATTTGCTCCGCAAGCGGTATACGTGAAAGATGTGTCATTCGAGGCGCCGCTCGGGCCGCGGGTAGACCCGAATGCCGGCAATCCGACGATCAATCTCAATCTCAATACGTCGGTCAACGATCTCGGCGGCGACATGAAAGAAGTCGTGCTGACGATTCGAGTCGAGGCACAGGCTGCCGAGAAGACGATCTGGCTGATCGAGCTGCAACAGGCGGGTGCGTTCGGAATCCGTAACGTGCCGCAGCAGGAGCAGCAGCGGCTGCTCGCGATCTTCTGCCCGAATTATCTGCTGCCCTACGCGCGCCAAGTGATCTCGGATCTGCTCACTAAAGGCGGCTTCCCGCCCTTTCTGGTGCCGCCGGTCAACTTCGAGTCGCTCTTCGCGCAGGCCGCCGTGCGCGCGCAGCAGCAACAACAAGGGTCTCAGCAGGCCGCCCCGCCCGCGAACTGAATCCCATGAGCGATGCGTTTGGGGAGACCTCCTCCGCTACGCACATCGCGGTGCTCGGGGCCGGCTCGTGGGGAACGGCCCTCGCCATCCAGTTCGCGCGCGCGTCGCGGCCCACCGTGTTGTGGGGCCGCGATCCTGCACATCTCTCCGAGCTCGAAAAAGAACGGCGCAACTCGCGTTATCTGCCTGAGGCGCAGTTTCCCGATGCACTTTCGATCGAAGCAGATCTCAAGGCGGCTTTGCGGCACAGCCCGGACGTCCTGCTTGCAGTTCCCAGCCATGGCTTGCGCGAGACGTTGACGGCGGCCGCACCGCACCTCGCTCGAGGTGCTCGTGTCGCGTGGGCGACGAAAGGTTTCGAGCTCGCGACGGGGCTTTTGCCGCACGAGGTCGCGCGGCAGGTGCTCGGAGAGCATGTGCCGCTCGCGGTCATTTCCGGTCCGACTTTCGCTCGTGAAGTCGGCGCGGGGCTTCCGACCGCAATGACCGTCGCATCGAAGGATGCGAGCTTCGCCTCCGCGCTCGCGCAGAATCTCTCCGGTCTCAACTTTCGCGCCTACACGTCGACCGACATCATCGGCGTCGAAGTCGGCGGCGCAACCAAGAACGTCTTGGCAATCGGTGCGGGGATCTCCGACGGACTCGGTTTCGGCGCGAACACGCGGATCGCGCTCATCACTCGCGGACTCGTCGAAATGACGCGCTTGGGTGTCGCACTCGGTGCTCGCAAGGACACGTTCATGGGTCTCGCCGGCTTGGGCGACCTCGTCCTGACCTGCACCGATAATCAGTCGCGCAATCGCCGCTTTGGCCTCGAGCTCGCCTCGGGGCAAGACATCACTGTGGCGCAGCGTTCCATCGGCCAAGTCGTCGAAGGTGTGCTGGCGGCACGTGCGGTACGCGAAGTCGCACAGCGCTCGAAGGTCGAAATGCCGATCAGCGAGCAGATCTACCGCGTCATCTACGAAGGGGTCGCGCCGAAGGACGCCGTGAAGGAGCTGATGTCTCGAGCGCTCAAGCCCGAGAACGCATAGGTTCGCTCGGCCGAAATCCTTGTTGGCGCCACGCTTCGTACACGAGCACGGCGGCTGCGTTCGATAGATTCAAACTGCGGTTGCCTTCCATCATCGGGATGCGCAGGCGGCGCTCTTCCGGACACAATGCAAGCTGCTCCTGCGACAAGCCTCGGGTCTCGGGACCGAAGACGAACGTGTCTCCGGGCTCAAACGCCGCTCGGTCGTAACGAACCGAGCCGCGCGTCGAAAGCGCAAACCAGCGCGAGGCAAGCTCGACCAGGCACGTTTCGAGCGAATCCCACACGCGTACTGTCGCGAGCTCCGCGTAATCCATGCCCGCGCGGCGCACTGCCTTCTCGCTGATGTCGAATCCGAGCGGACGGACCAGATGGAGGCGCGCGCCCGTGTTCGCGCACATCCGAATGATGTTGCCGGTATTCGGCGGAATCTCGGGCTGAAAGAGCACGACGTTGAACATGAATCTACCTTGCACGCAGTGACTGCGCATCTCCCGAATGCTGCGCTAGACTAAGGATCCGATGCTTACGACCGTCGAGCCATCCCGCATGCTTTCCGTCGACTTCTGCGGGCTCCACTTCGATTCGCCCCTCGTGCTGCTCTCCGGCTGCGTCGGATTCGGCGAGGAATATACGCGCGTCGAGGGATTTTCGAACCGTGACGCCGGCGCGATCGTCCTCAAAGGTACGACACGGGAGCCGCGCCTCGGCAACCCGCCGCATCGCGTCTACGAAACGCCGATGGGCATGCTCAACGCGATCGGCTTGCAGAATCCAGGCGTGGAGCGCGTCGTGACGGAGATTCTGCCGACGCTCGATTTCAGCGAGACTCGATTCATCGCGAACGTATGCGGCTCGACGATCGAGGACTACGTCGAGGTCACGCGGCGCTTCGACGATTCGCCGATCGATGCGATCGAAATCAACATCTCCTGCCCGAACATCAAAGAAGGTGGGGTGCAGTTCGGAAATTATCCCGAGATGTCCGCGCGAGTCGTCGCAGCCTGTCGAGCAGTGACGAAGAAGCCGCTGATCACGAAGCTCTCGCCGAATCAGACCGACATTCGCGAGAACGCACGCTACTGCATCGAGGCGGGCAGCGATGCGCTTGCGGTAATCAACACCGTGATGGGAATGGCGATCGACGTGAACACGCGTCGCCCGATCATCGGCAATACTCAAGGGGGCCTATCGGGGCCCGCCATCAAGCCGATTGCGCTGCTCAAGGTGCATCAAGTCTATGAAGTTGCACGCAAGCACAACGTGCCCATCATCGGTCAGGGCGGCGTTTGCTCGGCAAACGATGCGCTCGAATTCTTGATCGCGGGGGCGTCGGCAGTCGGTGTCGGCACGGCGCTCTTCTACGATCCACTCGTGTGCAAGAAGATCAACGCCGGCATCGCCGAGTACCTCTCGAAAAACGGCCTGCGTACCGTCTCCGAGCTCGTCGGCACGTCGAGCGGGCATTCGCCCGCGCTTGCTCGAACGCAAGTCTGTTGACGCGCGCGATCTACTCGTCGTCCATCGCGAGCTCTTTCAGCTTGCGCGTGAGCGTATTGCGTCCCCATCCAAGCAGGCGCGCGGCTTCCTGGCGCCCGCCTTCGGCCTTGCGAAGCGCGACACGGATGAGGGTGCGCTCGAATTCCGGCATCGCCTCGTCGAGGAGCGGTATCTCACCGGCATTGAGGCGCTTCTCGGCCCAGCTCGTGAGTTGACGCGTCCACTCGTCCTGCAGCGTCGCAGGGTTCGTCGAGCCGCCCAAATCCGCAGGAATGTCTTCGACCTTGATCTCGCGGCCGGGTGCGGTCACGGTGAGCCGCCTGCACGCGTTCACGAGCTGACGCACGTTGCCGTGCCACTCGAAGTTCGACAACACGGCCGCCGCCTCGGGCGTGAGCGTCTTCGGCTCGACTCCGAGCTCGACGGCCGCGGCCCCAAGGTAATGCACGAGCAGCTCCGGGATGTCTTCACGGCGAGCACGCAGCGGCGGCACTTCGATGCGGATGACATTCAAGCGGTGCAAGAGATCTTCGCGGAACAGGTTTTGTTTCACGCGCCCTTCGAGATCCTGGTGTGTCGCCGCAATGACGCGCACGTCAACGCGCACGGGCACTTGGCCGCCGACGCGATAGAACTCGCCTTCCGCGAGAACCCGTAGCAGTCGCGTCTGCAGCTGCGGCGACATGTCCCCGATCTCATCGAGGAAGAGGGTGCCCCCGTCGGCCTGCTCGAATCGGCCGCGGCGAAGCGCGTCCGCGCCGGTAAAGGAGCCCTTCTCATGACCGAACAGCTCGGATTCGAGCAGGTCCGCCGTGAACGCGGAGGTATTGAGTGCGATGAATGCCTTGTTCGCGCGCGGGCTATGTCGATGGAGGGCGCGCGCGACGAGCTCTTTGCCGGTACCTGACTCGCCCGTGATCAAGACGGTCATGCTCGAGCGCGACAAGCGTCCGATCGCACGAAAGACCTCCTGCATCGCCGGCGCCGACCCAAGCATTTCCGGGATACGGCGCGCTTCGCTCGAGGTTTCCTCCACGCGCACACGCTGCTGCGCAGCCCGGCGCACGAGATCGACTGCCTGATCGATATCGAAGGGTTTCGGCAGGTACTCGAACGCGCCTCCTTGATACGCCGCGACCGCGCTGTCGAGATCCGAGTGGGCGGTCATCACGATGACAGGCAGCTCAGGCTGACTGCCGCGGATTTCGGTGAGAAGCTCGAGCCCGCTTCTTCCCGGCATGCGCACGTCGGTAATCAGCACATCGGGACGGTCTCGGCGTAGCGCAGCGAGCGCAGTATCCGCGTGATCGAAGGCGGTAGGCGACATCCCGCCTTGGCGCAGCGCCTTCTCGAGAACCCATCGTATTGAGGCATCGTCGTCGACGAGCCAGACGTTAAGCGGTTTCACTGGTAGTGGAGTCGAACGGCAACAAGATCGTGAAGATGGTTCGGCCCGGGCGGCTTTCGAATTCGATCAGCCCGTCATGGCGCGCCACGAGCTCCTGTGCGATCGCCAATCCGAGACCGGTTCCATCGCTGCGCCCGGTGACGAGCGGATAAAAGAGCGTGTCGCGAAGCTGCTCGGGCACGCCCGGTCCGTTGTCCTCGAACTGCACGCTCGCAACGACTCGGTGACGGCGCGCGCCGATGTTGACGTTCGTCAATGCGCGCGTGCGCAGAATGAGGCGCCCGCCGGACGTCTGCCTCTGCGAGACTGCTTGCAGCGCATTGCGCCCGAGATTCAGCATCGCTTGAATGATCAAGTTTCGATCGAGCAGCAGCGGCGGCAAGCTCGGATCGTAGTCGCGCTCGATCGCGATCGAAGGCGCATCTGCGGTAAGCAAGTGACGCACGTGCTGCAAGAGCTCATGCACGTTGATCAGCTCTTTGCGAGGTGCGTGTCCCGGTCCGAGGAGGGAATCGACCAGCGCGACCAAGCGGTCGGCCTCACTGATGATGATCGAGGTGTACTCGCGCATCGAGGCGTCGGCCAACTGGCGCGCGAGCAGCTGAGCTGCTCCGCGCAATCCGCCGAGCGGGTTTTTGATCTCATGAGCGAGCTGGCGGATCATCAAGCGGCTCCCGCCGATCTGGGTCAAGAGCGCGGTTTCGCGCGAAATGCGCTGATGTTGAGTGGCATCGTTGATTTCGATGATGACTGACCCGGACGTGGAGGAGTCCTCGAAGGGAGCGACCGTGCAATCGACGATGAGCTCACCCTCGCCGTAGAGCGGGCGAAGCGCGAGCTCGCGTCTCGAGTAGGGGCGCCAGGTCTCTACCGCTCGTTCGATCACTTGAATGAGCGCCGATGCATCGGCGATGAGCTCGCGTAGTGGACGGCCGCGCGACTGATTGCGGCTGACGCCGAACAGCGTTTGGGCCGCGACGTTCAAGAACATGACCGCATGGTGCTCATCGACGATGAGCACGCTCGTGCTCAGACCATCGAGGATGCGCGTGGCTTCAATCATCGCTGGGTGTGGCAATGCAGAAGCTTTCGCCACCATCACGGCCTCGCTGCGCGAACAGGCGGACCGGACACGTCGCGCATCGATGCGCGAGGCAATGCGAACGCGCGAACGACTAAGGCTTCTTGGCCAGGCGATTCGTGCGCGGGTCGACGGTTTTGGTTGCTGCGCCGTTGAGGTCGGCGTACGTCGGCTGACTGGAGCGCAGCTTGTTGCGGACGGAGGCCCCAGTGCGAGGCCGCGACGGATTGCGAAGCGCGGGACCGACCGGTGGCTTCGCGATCGAAGTCTGCCGAACGAAGAAGGTCACGGGCTCGCTGCTCAACAGGCGAGTGCCGCGCGGATCGGTAATGACGGCCACGAGCGTGTGCTCGCCACGAGGCACGTCGGTCAACGAGTACGAAGTCCCATTCGGAGCACCGTCTATCGCTCGACCATCCAGATAAACCTGCAGCGTGTGGCCGGGCTGAAGCCTGGGCTCGAGCTGCACATCCACCTGTACGACTCCGCCGGTATTCACGATCGATTCGCCGGGCGCAGGACTCGTAATGGCGAACGTGCTGTACTGAACCTCGGACGGCTCCGACTGACGCGACGAGCGAGACGGTGGAGGAGGCGGCGGCGGTGAAGCGGTCGTTGTCGTATTGCCGGTCGAGAGCTCCATCTTGGTCGCGCCCGGCATGGGACGGTCGGAGTAATGCGTCACTCCCTCTTTGTCGACCCATTTCCATACGGTCTGCGTGTCGGCAAGCGCGGGCGCCGAGAGCATCGCTAGCAGTAAGACCACTGTGCGCATGACGAGAGAGCATATCCGCTTCGCCTCGGCCTGACAAAAGAGCTGACGGCGCAATGTGAACGCCGTCACCGAGCTACTGCATGAAAGCAGGCGGCCGGCCGGAGGACCGGCTGCCTGACTCGCTTACACGCTGTAGTACAACTCGAACTCCAACGGATGCGTCGACATCCGCACCTTCGTGACCTCCTGCATCTTCAACGCGATGTATGCGTCGATGACGTCGTCGGTGAATACGCCGCCGGCCTTCAGGAATCCGCGATCCGCATCGAGCGCGTGCAGCGCCTGCTCGAGCGAGTAGCACACTTCCGGAATGTTCTTCGCTTCTTCCGGCGGCAGGTCGTAGAGATCCTTGTCCGCTGCATCGCCCGGGTGAATCTTGTTTTGGATGCCGTCGAGGCCCGCCATCAGCATCGCCGAGAAGGCGAGGTACGGGTTCGCGGTGGAATCCGGGAAACGCACTTCGATGCGGCGCCCCTTTGGGTTCGACACCCACGGAATCCGGATGGAAGCGGAGCGATTGCGCGCGGAGTACGCCAGCATGACCGGCGCTTCGAATCCGGGCACGAGACGCTTGTAGCTGTTCGTGCTCGAGTTCGTAAATGCGTTGATGGCCTTGGCGTGCTTGATGATGCCGCCGATGTAGTAGAGCGCGAGATCCGAGAGGCCCGCGTACTTGTCGCCCGCGAACAGCGGCTTACCGTCCTTCGAGATCGACTGGTGAACGTGCATGCCGTTGCCGTTGTCACCCACGATCGGCTTCGGCATGAACGTCGCGGTCTTGCCGTATGCGTGCGCGACGTTGTGGACGGCATATTTCAACATCTGCACCTCATCCGCCTTGCGGACGAGCGTGTTCGCATTCACGCCGATTTCGCACTGACCGGCCGTCGCGACTTCGTGGTGGTGAACCTCTGCCTTCATGCCGAGCTCTTCGAGCGCAAGGCACATCGCCGAGCGGACGTCCTGGAAGGAATCGACAGGCGGCACGGGGAAGTAGCCGCCCTTTACGCCGGGGCGGTGTGCCTTATTGCCATCTTCGTACGTCTTGCCCGAGCTCCACGCCGCTTCGACCGACTCGATTTCGAAGAAGGAACCCGACATCGTCGTGCCGTAGCGAACGTTGTCGAAGATGAAGAATTCGTTTTCGGGACCGAACAGCGCCTTGTCGCCGATGCCGGTCGATTTCAGATAGGCCTCGGCACGCTTTGCAAGCGAGCGAGGATCACGGTCGTAGCCCTGCATGGTCGAGGGCTCGAGAACATCGCAGCGCACGATGACCGTCGGCTCTTCGAAGAAGGGATCGAGCACGGCGGTCGCCGCATCCGGCATGAGCACCATGTCGGACTCGTTGATGCCCTTCCAGCCCGCGATCGAGGAGCCGTCGAACATCTTGCCGTCATCGAAAAAGGATTGGTCCACGGTGTGCGCGGGCACGGTCACGTGCTGCTCCTTACCCCGCGTGTCCGTAAAGCGAAGGTCCACGAACTTGACTTCCTTTTCCTTCATCATGCTGAGAACTTCAGCGGGCGTCGTCATGAGAACTCCTCCGGTAGGCGGCGAATTGGTTGCCTCGGGCCGCTCGCCGCTGCGAGCCGGAGGGTTATAAAGTCTGGCTCGCAAAAATTGCAGGAAGCATGCCAGCGCACTGTCATGGCGCAAAAGCTCGGATTTGTGCGCTCCGAGCCTAAAAATCCTACCATCGAATGCACTACGGTGGTGCATCCTCTATATGAAACGCACCTTGATAGTGCGTCGGGGCACGAATTAGGGTTGCCCGGTGTGCGTGATGTGCCGCGCGCTATACTCGCGCGCTCTTTGGCCTAGTGCCCCGAATCCGCTGCATGTCTGCTCGAAAAACACCACAACCTCCACGAACCTTCCAAGATCTGATCTTCGCCTTGCAGACGTATTGGGCGGGGCAGGGCTGCGTCATCCTTCAGCCTTATGACATGGAAATGGGCGCGGGTACGTTTCATACGGCTACCCTGCTGCGCGCCGTGGGGCCGGAGCCCTGGAACGCGGCTTACGTCCAACCTTCTCGACGGCCGACCGACGGACGCTACGGCGACAATCCGTTTCGTTTGCAGCACTACTACCAATTCCAGGTCGTGCTGAAACCGTCTCCAGCCGACATCGTCGAGCGCTATCTGGGATCGCTTGCGTCCCTGGGCTTCGACCCGCTCACGCACGACATTCGCCTCGTGGAGGACAACTGGGAATCGCCGACGCTCGGCGCATGGGGCTTGGGTTGGGAAATTTGGCTGAACGGCATGGAAGTCACGCAATTTACCTACTTCCAACAAGTCGGCGGCCTCGACTGCCGCCCGGTCATGGGCGAGATCACCTACGGTCTCGAGCGACTCGCCATGTATCTGCAGGGTGTGGAAAGCATTTACGACATCTTGTGGGCGGAAGGCCCTTCCGGGCCCGTGACCTATGGCGATGTCTATCATCAGAACGAGGTCGAGCAATCGAAGTACAACTTCGAGCTTGCGGATACCGCATTGCTGTTCCGCCACTTCGATGAGCACGAATCGGCATGCCGAACGCTGCTCACGAACGGATTGGCGCTGCCGGCATACGAGCAGATGCTGAAGACCTCTCACACCTTCAATTTGCTCGACGCTCGCAAGGCGATCTCGGTCACCGAACGTCAGCGATATATCTTGCGCGTGCGGGCGCTCGCGAAGGACGTGGCGCAGACCTATTTCAATACGCGCGAGGCGCTCGGATTTCCGATGTTGCAAGCGTCTCGCTGAAAGCAAAGCAATGCGGGCCAAGCCGGCGCGGGCTCGCGGAACGAAAAGCAAGAACGTTTACGAGTTCACTTGAGAGCAGATGGCAAAGCGCGACTTTTTGGTTGAGATCGGCACCGAGGAGCTTCCTCCAAAGTCGCTGTTCGCGTTGACGGAGGCGTTCGCGGACGGTATCCGGCGCGAGCTCCTGGCGGCGGGCGTACGACACGGCGAGGTGCACTGGTTCGCAACACCGCGTCGCATGGCGGTATCGATCGAAGGCTTGGCTGAGCGTCAACCCGATCAGAAGATCAAGCGGCTCGGCCCGGCGGTGTCGCAAGCGTTCGATGCGAGCGGACAACCGACGCGAGCAGCACTCGGCTTTGCGGCTTCGTGCGGCACAACGCTCGAGGCGCTTCAGCAAGTCGATGGTCCGAAGGGCAAGGTGCTGCAATTCGTCGGCACTAAGGCTGGTGCGGATACGGAGGCGTTGCTTCCTGGGGCAGTAAGCGCTTCTCTTCGTACGTTGCCGATTGCGCGCCGGATGCGCTGGGGCTCGGGAGAGGAGGAATTCGTGCGGCCGGTGCATTGGGTCGTCATGCTCTTCGGATCCAAGATCGTCGACGCCGAGATTCTCGGCATCCGCACGGGCAGATCCTCTCGCGGTCACCGCTTTCACGCGCCGAAGGCACTATCGCTGAGGTCGCCTTCCGTGTATCGCAAGACGCTCCTCGAGAAAGGATGGGTCGTCGCGGACGTGCAGGAGCGGCGCGAACGCATTCGTGTGGGGGTCACCGAGCTCGCAAGGTCGCTCGGCGGCGAAGCGGTGATCGACGCAGACTTGTTGGATGAGGTCACAGCGCTCGTCGAGTGGCCGGTGCCGCTCGCGGGTCGATTCGATGCGCAGTACCTGACGCTCCCGCCCGAAGTCCCGATCGCGACGATGCAAGATCATCAGCGCTATTTCCCTGTCCGCAACGCGAGCGGGTGCCTGATGAATGCGTTCATTACGGTTGCGAACATCGAAAGCCGCGACCCCGACAAGGTTCGCGACGGAAACGAGCGCGTCGTACGACCTCGGTTGGCGGACGCCGCCTTCTTCTGGGAAACGGACCGAGAGCAGACGCTCGAGAGCCGTCGCGAAGCACTGCGTTCGGTCACGTTTCAAACGCGACTCGGAACTCAGTTCGATCGCAGCGAGCGCCTCGCGAAGCTGGCCACACCGATGGCAGAGCTCGTCGGTGCGGATCCATTGCTTGCACGGCGCGCTGCCGAGCTCTCGAAGTGCGACCTGCTCACGAATATGGTGGGCGAGTTCCCCGAGCTCCAAGGCACGATGGGAAAGTACTACGCTCAGCACGACGGCGAAGCGCCCGAGGTGTGCGCCGCGCTCGAGGAGCAGTACTTGCCCCGTTTCGCTGGCGATCGTCTGCCCTCGACCGCCGTGGGGCGCGCGCTCGCGCTCGCGGATAAGCTCGATCTGATCGCCGGCATTTTTGGAATTGGACAGAAACCCTCGGGTACGCGCGATCCTTACGGCCTTCGACGAGCCGCACTCGGCGTCTTGCGAATCATCCTGGAGACGAAGCTCGAGCTCGATCTCAAGGCGCTGATCGAGAACGCGGTTGCCGCTCAACCGCTGGAGCCGCAGGTCGATTTGGTCGAGGACATCTGGGCGTATTTCACCGAACGCTTGCGCGGCATAGTGCTCGAGAACGACAGCTCCATCACGACGGAGATGTTCGACGCGGTGCTTGCGACCGGCGCCCGTTCGCCGCTCGATATTCAAGCGAGGCTCAGCGCGTTGAAAGGCTTTCTGCTGTTGCCGGAGAGCGCCGCATTGGCGAGCGCGAACAAGCGCATCGCCAACATTCTGAAGAAGGCGGCCGCCGAAGAAGCTCGACAGGTTCGCGGCGAAAGCCTCGTCGAAGCAGCGGAGAAGCAGTTGTTCGAGCATGTGCAGGCGCTCGAACGCCAGGTAGCGCCGGAGTTCGAGCGGCGCGAGTACGAGCGCGCGCTTACTGTGCTCGCCGCACTGAAGGAGGACGTCGATCGGTTTTTCGACACCGTCATGGTGATGACCGAAGACGCGACGCTACGAGCAAATCGCTTAGGCTTGCTCGAAACGATCAGAAATCTTTTCCTACGAGCGGCTGATCTCTCCAAGCTTCCTGGGTAAGGTCGTGCAGCTCTTTCGGTCCGTTCTTTTTACGACGTTTTTGTTCGTCAGCACCTTCTTCTACGCCATTGTGGTGCTGCTCGTCGGATGGTTGCCTTCGCATCGACTCTACGCAGTCGCGCGCTCGTGGTCCCGCACGCAGTTGTGGATGCTCGAGAAGCTCTGCGGTCTCAGCTACTCGGTTGAAGGACTCGACCACGTGCCCGAGGGTGCGCACGTATCGATGTGGAAGCATTCATCTGCCTGGGAAACGATCGCGCAGGCGAGCATCTTGCCGCCGCAGGCGTGGGTCCTCAAAAGAGAGTTGATGTGGATTCCGATGGTCGGCTGGGCCGTCCGCTGTCTGAAGCCGATCGCAATTAATCGTAAGGCCGGCGCGTCGGCCGTGAACCAGGTGCTGGATCAGGGCGCACAGCGGCTGAAAGAAGGCTTGTGGGTCCTGATCTTTCCCGAGGGTACGCGTGTGGCACCGGGCGAGGTTCGCAAGTACGGGATCAGCGGCGCACTGCTTGCATCCCGTGCTGGATGCAAGATTGTGCCCGTGGCACATGACGCGGGCGAGTTCTGGCCCCGTCGAGGATGGCTGAAGCGACCCGGAACGATCACGGTGAGGATCGGTCCACCCATCGATGCGGCCGGACGAGAGCCGCGCGAGCTGAATGAGCAGGTGAGAGCCTGGATCGAGTCGCAGCTAGCGAGCCTCGGCGCGCGCCAGCCCAGCTCTTCCGACGTTAACCCAAATTCCACGCTTGGCGCTGCATAGCGCCGCTGCGAGCCGTCGTCTTAAAGTTTTACTAAACGTCTAGATTGGCGACCGCAAGCGCGTTCTTCTCTATGAACTCGCGGCGGGGCTCAACTTGGTCGCCCATCAACGTCGCGAAGATGTCGTTTGCGGCGATGGCGTCTTCGATCCGCACCTGAACGAGACGTCGCGTCTCCGGGTTGATCGTCGTCTCCCAGAGCTGCTCTGGGTTCATTTCACCGAGCCCCTTATAGCGCTGGATCATCTGGCCGCGCCGCGCTTGATCGAGCAGCCAGGTGATCGCCTGCTTAAAGCTCGAGACCTCTTGCTTTTGATCGCCCTTGGACACGTAAGCACCAGGCTGTAACAGACCGGTCAAGGTCTTGCCGAGATCTGCGATCCTGCGGTACTCAGGCGAGTCGAAAAACTCGCGGTGAATGTGCTTCTCCGTTGTGCTGCCGTGCTCAGTGCGCGCGACGAGCAGCCGGGGCGGTCCACCGGCCGTTCCCTCGCTTACACGCACGCGATAGCGACGACCGGCATCGTCTTGAGCATTGATCTGACGCTCGAGTGTGGCGCCCCACTCCGCCAGCCACGTTTGATCGTCGTGCTGCGACAGCGTGACCTCCGGGAGGTACACCATCTGCTCGAGGATTCGCTGATCGTAGCGGCGAGAGGATCGCTTGATGATCGCGGACACCTCCATCCAGCTGCGTGCGAGCACCTCGAGCGCCGAGCCGGCCATCGGCGGCTGCTTGGGGTCATGGTGCAGCTCAGCATCCTCGAGCGCCTGCTTCAGCAGCATCGCATTGAGCTCGGCGTCGTCCTTCACGTAGTGCTCGCTCTTGCCCTTCTTCATCTTGTAGAGCGGCGGCTGCGCGATGTAGATGTGGCCGCGCTCGATGAGCTCCGGCATCTGACGATAGAAGAACGTGAGCAGAAGCGTGCGGATGTGAGAGCCGTCGACGTCTGCGTCCGTCATCACGATGATGCGGTGATACCGTAGCTTCGAAACATCGAAATCATCGGCTCCAATGCCCGTGCCGAGCGCGGTGATCAGCGTCCCTACCTCTGCGGACGACAGCATCTTGTCGAATCGGGCCTTCTCGACGTTCAGGATCTTGCCTTTCAGCGGCAGAATCGCCTGAGTTCGCCTGTCGCGGCCCTGTTTCGCGGATCCGCCTGCGGAATCACCCTCGACCAGGAACATCTCCGAGAGCGCGGGATCCTTCTCTTGGCAGTCCGCTAGCTTGCCTGGGAGCCCGGCAAGGTCGAGAGCGCCTTTGCGGCGTGTCATCTCGCGAGCTTTACGCGCCGCCTCACGCGCCCGCGCAGCCTCCAAGATCTTGGAGGCGATCGCTTTGGCTTGCTGCGGATGCTCCAGCAGAAATTCTTCGAGCTTCGCAGCGACAGCCGATTCGACGATGCCTTTGATCTCGGACGAGACCAACTTGTCCTTGGTCTGCGATGAGAACTTGGGGTCCGGCATTTTCACGGACAGGATCGCTGTGAGCCCTTCTCGAGCATCGTCGCCGGTCGTCGCGATCTTGTCCTTCGAGGAGAACTCGCGCTCGATGTAGTTGTTGAGCGTGCGTGTGAGAGCGCTCCTGAAGCCCGCTAGATGCGTTCCGCCATCCTTCTGGGGGATGTTGTTGGTGTAGCAGTACATGCTCTCCTGATAGGAGTCGTTCCACTGCAAGCCGAGCTCTACTGCGACCGCGTCGTGCTGGGTTCGGAACCATACGATGGTGTCATGGACCGCAACCTGATTCCGGTTCAGATACCGCACGAACTCGCGAATGCCACCGTCGTATTGAAAGACCTCGCGCTTGTCATCGCGCTCGTCGACCAGCTCGATACGCACACCCGAGTTGAGAAAGGAAAGCTCCCGAACCCGCTTGGCGAGCACGTTGTAATCGAAGTCGATGTTCGTGAACACCGACCCGCTCGGCTTGAAGCGAATAATCGTGCCCCGCTTGTCCGTCGTGCCGACCTCGGTGAGGGGCGCCTGTGGCACTCCCAGTCGATACTCCTGCTGGTACAGCCGACCTCCTCGATGGATCGTCAGCAGAAGGTACTCAGACAGGGCATTGACGACGGAGACGCCGACGCCATGCAGGCCGCCGGAAACCTTGTAGGACGAATCGTCGAATTTTCCTCCCGCGTGGAGGACCGTCATGATCACTTCGGCAGCGGAACGACCCTCCTCCGGATGGATATCCACAGGTATTCCACGGCCATCATCCGCCACCGTCACGGAGTGATCGGCATGGATTGTCACCGTGATGTGAGAGCAATAGCCGGCCAGCGCTTCGTCGACCGAGTTGTCGACAACCTCAAAAATCATGTGGTGAAGGCCCGTACCGTCATCGGTATCTCCGATGTACATTCCAGGCCGTTTACGCACTGCGTCGAGGCCCTTCAAAACCTTGATTTTGCTAGAGTCGTAAACGTCTGATTCAGTCATGTCCGGGCCTAAACTTGGAGGTGCTGAATTATAACATTTCCGCGAAACGGCCTTGTTTCACGTGAAACGTTTTGCCGATCTTGATTCCGCGAAGACCAGCCTGACCGAGCGACGTGACCACCAGCTGCGCGGGCACTTGCTCGATGGCAGAAAGAATTTTCCCCAAACTATCCACATCCAGCTCGGCCGCCGGATCGTCGAGTAGAAGGCATGTTCGATGCGTCGATGTCACAGCGGTCAGCGTGATCTGGGCGAGCACCAGACCTGCCGCGATAAGCTTCTGCTGGCCTCGGGAGACGCGGTCACGTGCCAGCTCTCCATCGACACGAACGACCAGATCCGCCCGGTGCGGGCCGACCGTTGTGGTCTTAATCCGCAGGTCCCGTGCCCACGACCTGCCGAAGGCCTCTGTGAGCGTGAGTGCCTCATTCCAGCCAGGGTAATAGTCGACCCGGCAATCGCACCCTGAGAGCTCCGCAGCGATACGGTGGAATTCCGGCGCGAGCGTAGCCGCATAGGCCCGCCGCATGCGATCGATCTCGGATGCACACGCGACGAGTTCCGGCTCCCACAGCCGAGCATCCCCTTGGGATGCACGTAGCGCGGCATTCCGCTGCGCCAGCGCCCGCTGGTAGCGGCGCCACGGCTCCACAAACCCGTGTTCCACGTGAAACACACCCCAGTCGAGGAGCCGCCTCCGGCGAGCGGAGCCCTCCTCGATCAAACGATGAACGCTGGGGTCGATGACCTGAACCGGAAGTATCTCGGCGATGGCGGAGATGCTCGGGACGCCTTCTCCGCCCAACCTCACCCGTGTTGCGCCCTCGCGATACTCGACGCCCGCAGTTAGGGTGCGCTGGCCTTGCTGGATCTCTCCGACGACGCGGAACCCCGTAGCGGAGGGCCCGGTAAGCCGGGTGCGCTGAGCCGTGCGGAATGAACGCCCGTGAGCTAAGAAATAGATCGCCTCGAGAACGCTCGTCTTACCAGCGCCGTTCGGGCCAATGATCCCCGTGCCCTGGGGATCCAGCTCCAACGCTGCGTCCTCGATACATCGAAAGTTGTGGACGGATAGGCTTGCGAGCACTCAGGTCACCCGGTGCAGCCCTGGAGCCGCTCCGGTTGGTGGGTCATAGCCGCATCGGCATCACGACGTACTTCGCTTCAGGCATCGATGGCGCGGTCACCAAGCAACTGCTGTTGGCATCCGTGAGGCCAAGCTCAACCTGGTCGCCATCGATCGCTGCGAGTGCGTCCAGCAGGTAGTTCACGTTGAAACCGATTTCCATCTCGTCACCCGAATACGTGACCTCGAGCTCTTCCTCCGCCTCCTCCTGCTCCGGGTTATGCGCCTGAAGCGTTAGAACGCCAGCCTTGGCGGATAGGCGGATGCCTCGGTACTTCTCGTTCGACAGAATGGCCGCGCGCTGAAGCGCTGCTCTGAGGGCATCGCGGTCTGCGCCCACTTTCTTCGTCGGATTCGTCGGAATAACCCGCCCGTACTCTGGAAACCGTCCGTCGATGAGCTTGGACGTGAAGCGGATATTTCCGATCTGTGCGCGCACGTGATTGGTACCGACCACGAGCTCGACCGCGTCCTCGCCCGTGAGCAGGCGCTGAAGCTCCAGAACACCCTTGCGTGGCACGATGACCTGCTGCAGACCGCTCGCCTGCGTATCCATCGTCGCCTCGCAATAGGCGAGACGGTGTCCGTCCGTGGCCACGGTTTTCAACGTCTTGCCATCGGATTCGAGGAGCATTCCGTTGAGGTAGTACCTCACGTCCTGTTGAGCCATAGAGAAATGGGTCTTCTCGAGCAGCTTTTTGAGAGCAGGTTGGCCGATCGTGAGGCTTTGTTGCCCACGTATGTCTTCGACCGTAGGAAACTCCGATGCTGGAAGGGTCGACAGCGTGAAGCGACTCTTACCTGAGCGAACCGTCGCGCGCTCGCCCTCGACGGATAACGTCACCTGAGCCGCGTCGGGAAGCGCCTTAACGATGTCAAACAACTTCCGTCCCGGAATCGTCACCTCGCCTCCCTGCTGAACGTCCGCCGACCCCTTCGCAACGAGTTCGACCTCCAAATCAGTCGCGGTGATCGAAACCTGATCTCCCTTGACGACCACCAAAACGTTGGCGAGCACAGGCATCGTCTGGCGCCTCTCTACGACACCGATGACGGATTGCAACAGGCCAAGAATCGATTCTCGCGCGGAGCTGAACTTCATCGCTATCCACCGTGCCAGTCTTAGTTAGATTGAGAGATATTTAAGAATTTATGATGATTACAAGCATGCCGCCGATCTGTGCATAAGCGTGATAATCGCTCTCACATCAGTAAGTTGCAGCAAGTAAAACTGGGCGCATGGCGCGTCCAGATCCTGTAAGGGAACTGTAGAGTAACTGTGCATAACTAGCCGCCTCAAAAGCTCCACAACTTATCCACATCAGCCTGCCAAGGTTCTCAACAGGTTCGAATAGTCTTCGCTTGTCCGCGTATTCGACTCCCGCAGTTCCTTGATGACCCGACACGCATGCAGCACGGTGGTGTGATCTCTGCCGCCGAAAGCATCGCCGATTTCAGGAAGGCTGTGACTCGTCAGCTCCTTCGCAAGCGCCATCGCGACCTGTCGAGGTCGCGCGATGGAACGGCTGCGACGTTTCGACAGGAGGTCGGCGACGCGGATCTTGTAGTACTCCGCAACGGTCTTCTGAATGTTCTCGATCGTGACGAGGCGGTCCTGAAGCGCGAGCAAATCGCGCAGCGCATCCTTCGCAAACTCCATCGTAATCGGTCGGCCCGTAAACTGGGAGTTCGCGACAACTCGGCGCAGGGCGCCCTCCAGTTCGCGGACGTTCGAGCGTATTCGCTTCGCGATGAAGAATGCCACTTCTTCCGGAAGGTCGACCTTACTGACGGCTGCCTTGCTCATCAGGATCGCCACACACGTCTCGAGCTCGGGGGGTTCGATCGCAACGGTGAGACCCCACCCGAACCGCGATTTCAAACGCTCTTCGAGCCCGTCCACTTCCTTCGGATAGCGATCGCAAGTCAGGATGATCTGCTGCTGTCCTTCGAAAAGCGCGTTGAAGGTATGAAAAAATTCTTCTTGCGAGCGATCCTTACCCGCGAAGAACTGGATGTCGTCAATCAACAGCGCGTCCAATGAGCGATACGCGGTCTTGAAATCATTGATCGTATTGTGCTGAAGGGCTTTCACCATGTCGCCCACAAAGCGCTCCGAGTGCACATAGGCGATTCGCGCACGGTCGTTGCGGCTTCGGATCATGTTTCCCACGGCATGCATCAAGTGCGTTTTGCCGAGGCCAACACCGCCATAAATGAACAGCGGGTTGTAAGCACGTCCGGGATTCTCGGCGACTTGAATTGCCGCAGCGCGCGCGAGCTGGTTGCTCTTGCCCTCGACGAAGTTCGCGAACGTGAAATCCGGATTGAGCCGGCTACCGAGCACCGCGGACACATCTTTGACGGGCGTTCGCGCGATCGTTGCCGCCACAGCCGAAGGCGCGACCGTTGCCGCTCGCGAACCGACTTCCAATACGACCGATGGGGTGGGGTCCGGGGTGACCGAGTCGAGGAGCTCTGAAATCCGGCCTGCGACATTCTCGTTCACCCAGTCGACCACGAAGCGGTTCGGCGCCAACAGTCGCAACGTGCGTCCGTCTTCCACCGCCTGCAGGGGGCGAATCCACGTGTTGAACTGTTGCTCGGGCAGCTCCGCCTCAAGGTGAGTGAGACAGTGGCGCCATAACGAACCCTGCACGGTGATCGTCCCCTAATAGTCGTGAGTAAGCTTGTTCTACGCGCAGGCGACGCGAGAGAGAGGGGAGTCTATACCGAGCCCGCGAGGGTTATCCACAGGCGAACGATATCGCTGACGAAAATGGCGGGCGACGCGCGCGCTTGACACTCTAGAGTGCGCTGCGTACCCTTGCCGGCCTTCTTTTCGACCCACCATGTGCTTGTTTTAGCGCAACTTTCGCGGCGAGTCTCAGCATGAAGCGCACTTACCAACCGAGCAAACTGCATCGTCAACGCACACACGGGTTTCGTGCGCGCATGGCCACTCGTTCCGGTCGCCAGATTCTCGCCCGACGCCGTGCGAAGGGCCGCAAGCGTCTGACCGTCTGAAGCGCGCGGGTTCGTCTCGTCCGCGTCTAGTTTGCCTTTGGCTTGCAAGCCCCCGCACGAACGTTCAAACCGGCACAACGCCTTCGGAAACGATCCGAGTTCGATCGCGTCTATCGAGAGGCGCGCCGTTCTTCCGATAATTTGTTTTCGGTCCTGGCGCGCCCGAATGGCGGCACGCAGGCACGTCTAGGACTCTCCATGGCGGCCCGAATTGTTGGAAACGCCGTGCGTCGAAATCGATTGAAGCGCTTAGTTCGCGAATCGTTCCGCCAGCATCAGCACATGCTGCCTGCCGTCGACATCGTCGTGAATGCGCGGGCGGGTGCACGCAATGCGGGACCCGCGGAGATAACAGAGAGCCTTGAGAAACACTGGCACGCGGTGATCAAGAAATGCGCAGGGTCCTGACCGTTCTCATCCGCGGGTATCGCTACGCGATCAGCCCGTTACTCGGGCCGAACTGTCGCTTTTATCCGAGTTGCTCGTGCTATGCCGAACAGGCAATCGAAGCACATGGCGCGATGCGAGGCAGCTACCTGGCCGCGCGCCGCATCCTGCGCTGCCACCCCTGGAATCCGGGCGGATACGATCCCGTCCCTCCGAGCTCTGACCTGAAGTCCGCGCATGGATAATCAACGCGTTTTCGTATGGGCCGCACTTGCGCTCGTGCTGTGGCTCAATTACCTCGCGTGGCAGCGCGATTATGCGCCGGCACCGGTGCCGCAGCCGCCGGCTGCGGCGACTGAGGCGCCAAAGCATTCGGATTCGATGCTGCCAGAGCTTCCCGCTGCACGCGATGAAGCCTCAAGCAAATCGGCGTCTGTTGCCGAATCAACTGCGCCAGCACCTGAGACGGAGCAAGCCTCGACGATCCAGGTAACGACCGACGTGCTGTCGTTGGACATCAGCACGCAAGGCGGCACCCTCGTACGAGCCGATCTGCCTCAGTATCCGCGCGTCAAGAACCGACCGGACGACCCCGTTCGGCTGTTCGATACGGCTCCGCCCGGGATCTTCGTTGCGCGTTCCGGATTGCGCGCTCTCGACCGCGAGGTCGAACCGACGCATCTCGCAATCTATGAAAGCGAGGCGACCCAGTTCAAGCTCGAGCCAGGCTCGGAGAAGCTCGAAGTGCCGCTCACGTGGTCTGACGGCGAGGGGCTCACCGTCACGAAGACGTACACGTTCCGACCGGGCAGCTACAAGATTGATGTTCGCTACGACGTGCGGAACGAGACGGACACAGATCTGAAGGCGGCTTCCTATGTGCAGATCGTGCGGCATTACGTGCCTGTCGAGCGCTCCTATTTCAATGTGGAGACCTATGCTTATCGCGGGCCTGCGATATGGGATGGAGAGCGGTACCGCAGGCTCAAGGTGGAGGACGAGGAAGACCGTGCCTTCGAACAGACCGTAACCGACGGGTGGATTGCCGCCCTCCAGCATCATTTCGTTGCCGCCGCCGTTCCGCCGCAGGGCAAGCCCTACGACTACAAGCTCAGCGTCGACGCCGACAACGATTTCATCCTGTCTTACCGAGGACCGCTGCAAACGATAGCCGCCGGCCAGACAGGAACGTTCCACGAGACGCTGTTTGTCGGTCCGAAGCTGCAAAGCCAGCTCGAGCAGACCGGGCCGGAGCTCCAGCGCGTGGCCGATTACGGGAAACTCACGATCATCGCTCAGCCGCTATTCGCCCTGCTCGAAGCCGTGCACAGAGTGGTCGGCAATTGGGGCTGGTCGATCGTGATCGTGACCTTCTTGATCAAGCTCGTCTTCTACAAGCTGACTGCCGCGAGCGGCCGCTCAATGGCAAAGATGCGCAATCTAGCGCCCAGGATCAAAGCCATCCAGGAGCGCTACAAGGATGACCGAGAACAGCTTGGGCGCCAGATGATGGAGCTCTACAAACGCGAGAAGATCAATCCGCTCGCCGGCTGCTTGCCGATCCTGATTCAGATCCCGTTCTTCCTCGCATTCTATTGGGTGCTGCTCGAGAGCGTCGAAATGCGCCAGGCGCCGTTTCTCGCGTGGATCACGGACCTGTCTTCGCGCGATCCCTATTTCATTCTGCCGCTGCTCATGGGCACGGCGATGTTCGCGCAATTCAAACTGCAGCCGATGCCGAGCACGGATCCGATGCAGGCAAAGATTTTCATGTTCATGCCGATCATCATGTCCGTGACGATGGCCTGGTTCCCCGCGGGTTTGGTTCTGTACTGGCTCACGAACACCCTGCTTTCGATCGCGCAGCAATGGCGAATCAATAAGCTCGTCACCGCGGAGCAGAAGAAAACATAGCGCAGCTTGGCTCGGCCCGCGGCTCGCCCCAGACTAGCGGCCATGAACGATCCGAGTTCCGGACGCACGATCGCGGCCATCGCGACGCCGCCAGGCCGAGGCGGGATCGGCGTGATTCGCCTTTCCGGCCCGCGCGTGAAAGCGATCGCGCAGGACTTGCTCGGTGAAGTGCCCGTCCCGCGGATGGCGACATTGCGCGCGTTTCTGGGTGCGGGTGGCGAGCCTATCGATACGGGTCTTGCCCTCTATTTCCAGGCACCTGCTTCGTTCACCGGCGAAGACATATTGGAGCTGCACGCCCACGGCGGCCCGACCGTGCTCGACATGCTGCTCGCGCGCGTGCTCGAGCTCGGCGCGAACCTTGCCGAGCCGGGGGAGTTCAGTCGCCGTGCCTTTCTCAATGACAAGCTCGACCTCGCGCAAGCGGAAGCGATCGCCGATCTGATCGACGCCGGTTCCACCGAGGCCGCTCGCGCGGCTTTGCGTTCGATGCGCGGCGAGTTTTCGGATGCCATACGGTCGCTGACCGAAGCGGTCATCGAGACCCGCATGCATGTCGAAGCGGCAATCGATTTCCCCGAGGAAGAGATCGACTTTCTGGCCGATAGCCAGTTGAAGGGCCGACTCGACAGAGCGCTCGCGCTTTGCTCGCAAATCGCCGCCGAAGCACGTCAGGGCGCGCTCCTGCGCGAAGGCATGACGGTTGTCATCGCGGGCAAGCCGAACGCGGGCAAGTCGAGCTTGCTCAATAAGCTCGCGGGCTACGGAGCGGCGATCGTCACGG
Source organism: Lysobacterales bacterium (assembly GCA_040255535.1). Lineage (GTDB taxonomy): Bacteria > Pseudomonadota > Gammaproteobacteria > Steroidobacterales > Steroidobacteraceae > Steroidobacter. The sequence goes on from JBDZVE010000002.1 coordinate 91,603, forward strand.
ATATTCCCGGAACGACCCGCGACATTTTGCGCGAGCGTATCGATATCGACGGCATGCCGTTGCACGTCTTAGATACGGCTGGGCTGCGCGAACATGCGGATATCGTCGAGGCCGAAGGGATTCGACGAGCCCGCAGCGCCATGCTCGAAGCCGATCGGATTCTCTACGTCGTGGATGCGGCGGCGAAGCAAGCCGGAGCCGAGATCGACGAAGAGCTCCGAGCGTTGCCAAGTAACGTCCCGGTCACGATCGTCATCAACAAGATCGATCTGACGGGCGCCATCTCGCGCCACGAACCCTCGCAACCCCCGCGCATCTACCTCTCTGCCGCGACGAATGCAGGCATCGATCTATTGCGCGAGCATCTAAAAGAGTGCGTCGGCTACCGAGGCGCGGGCGCGGGAACGTTGTCCGCGCGACGCAGACACCTCGATGCTCTGGCGCGTTCGCAGAGACATTTGATGGAAGCAGCGCGCCACCTTGTCGAGCGGCGGGCCGGGGAGCTGATGGCGGAAGAGCTTCGTTTAGCTCAACAATGCTTGGGCGAGATCACGGGCGAGTTCACGTCCGACGATCTTCTTGGCCGCATCTTTGCCAGCTTCTGCATCGGAAAGTAGGCCAGCGCATGAGCATCAGCGTGCCACGCCTTTTTCGTCGCTGGCTCGGCCAACCCGCCTCGCCGCCGGCGCACGTGCTCGAGGCGCTGCAGCAGATTTTCGAGCAGCCCGTTGCGCATGTGCGCGTAGTGGAGCGTTCGAGGTATGCGAAATGTCACTTCGGCGCGCGTGCGACGACGCGGCGCGATCGAATTCTTCTCAGCGAAGGGGCAGATGCATTCTGGCAAGACGCAGATCTGCTCCTACACGAATATTTCCACGTCGTACGGCAGTGGCATCCAGGAGAGCTCACCATAGCCCGCTACCTGGTGGAGTCGCTGCGCCACGGTTACTGGCGCAATCGCTATGAGATCGAGGCCCGCGCGTTCGCGGCTCGTCATCGCGCGCGGATGGGTCAGTTGCTGCACCGTCCATCGGACGATCGGCCGTTACCGCCCGCACAACGTCACTGCTAGCATGTGCCCTCCATGGGCTCGGTCGATGGCTCACGCGAGCACGCCGATCGCCCACGACATAAGAAACAGTGGAGGACCGAACATGACATCGACGCGCACACTGCGCCCCCGCGGCGCGCTGATCGGCATCGCGATCGCAACCATTCTCTGCACACAAGCGAGCGCGGACGTGACGATTGAGGAGCGACTGACCGTGAGCGGTGCGGGCATGATGAAAATGATGAACATGAACGGCAAAACGGTCACCAGCATTTCCGGCTCGAAGGCGCGCACCGATAGCGAGCTGAAATTCGAGTCCGGTCTCATGCGAACTTTTGCGCGCGGTGTCGGCGATGCGACGGAGATCGTGCGTCTCGACGAGGACAAGATGTATTCCCTCGATCATAAGAAGAAGACCTACACCGAGACGACGTTCGCGGAGCACCGTGCGCAGCTGCAAAAGGCGATGGAGCAAATGGAGCAGGGCCAGGCATCCCAGCAGCAAGCGACATCGGGCGTCGATGAGTCGGAGTGCGAGTGGTCCGACCCGAAGGCCGATGTGACGCGATCCGGGGAAACGAGCCAGATCGCAGGCTATGAGGCGGAGCGCGTGACGATCGTTGCGACGCAGTCGTGCAAGAACAAGGAGACGGGCGAGGTGTGCGATTTTGGGCTCGTGCTCGACCAATGGCTCGCACCCGAATTCGAGGCCTCGGAAGAAGCGCAGGCCTACTATGTGGCGTATGCGGAAAAGATGGGGTTCGGGGCGACTGCATCGCGTGACTTTGCGGAGCGCGCGCAGTCGATGTTCGGGCGCTATGAGGGAATGTGGAGCGCAGTCGCGGCAAAGATGCGCGAGGTAGAGGGTCACCCCGTGCGCTCCTCGTTCGGTCTTGGCGTCGGCGGGCCGCAGTGCGGCAGCGCGCAGGAAACGCAAGCACAGGGCGGGTCGGCTTCGCCTCCGAGCTTAGGCGGTGCGCTGGGCGGTGCCCTCGGTGGATTGCTGGGCAGGAAGAAAGAGAAACAGGCCGAAGCCCCGGCTGCTGCCATTCCGGCACCGACGCTGCCGGGTGGTCTCATGCCTCTCATGAGCGTGAGCACCGAGCTCGTCTCCGTGAGCACCGATGCAGTGGACAGCGCCAAGTTCGAAGTGCCCGCGGGCTACAAGAAGACGAGCAAGTGATTGTCCGCAAAGCTTGACGCGATCGGTGTGCCGAGTACCATGCGCGTCCCCAAGCACGCGCTGGGACTGCTTTTGGAGCCCGAACGTTCGCACCGCACAGTCTCGTGACGAATTTGAACAACGCGCATACTTGTCCATAGGTTGATGCGCGGAGCGCGCCGGGCTCCGCGAATCAGGTGCGGGCTCATTGGCTCCGACGAACCCCTGGCGGGGAAACCTGCCAGGGGTTTGTATTTTCTCGGGCATCATTTCGCGCCCAGCACGATCCGGGCTCGATCTCGCCGCCATATTTCTCCGTGTTTCTCCAGTAATTCGGGCTTCTAGCGCGCGTGCGGATGCGTAACGTGCAACCCGCGAGCGAGAAACGTTCTCGCCGAAGGCCTACGACGCAACCAGAAGGAGGAAGTCATGCGCGCGCGTACGTTCAGAGGGAGCAAGCACCAGTTCGGCCAGGGTATGAGCGAGTACATCATCATCACCGCGCTCGTCGCGGTCGCCGGCATCGGGCTGTTTGCGGCGTTCGGCGATGTCCTGCAGAACCAGATGGCAGGCATGAGCCGAGAGATGGCGGGCCAATCCGGCAGCCAAGACATCACGGATGCGCAGACGTCCGCCACGACAGCGCAGAACCGCGCCCAGCAGGCCGACAGCCTCGCGACCTACAACCAGCAGACGAACGCCGGCGGCGGCAACTAGACGTCCGCGCAAGCGGTCAGCAGTGCGCGGGAGCGAAGCGAAGATGTTTCCGAAGACGGCCATGAGTTACGCGCAAGGACAGCGCGGACAGATCGCGCCCGTCGCGCTGCTTGGTGTGCTGATCTCGAGCGCCGTGCTCGTGCTCATGTTCAACACCGGGCAGAAGATCACTGAGAAGTCGCAGCTCACGAATGCCGCCGATGCGGCCGCATACAGCGGCGCAGTGTGGACGGCGCGCCATCTCAACTTCATGGCTTACACCAATCGAGCGATGGTCGCCAATCACGCCGCCGTAGGTCATTTCGTCTCTTACGTGAGCTGGACGCGGTACGTGCACGACTCGATCGACTATATCGATAGGGTGACGCAATGGATTCCCATCGTGGGGCAGTATGTGCACATCGCCGAGCAGATCGCCGAACAAGTGCGCAAACTAGCGGAACAGTCCGCGGAAGTCGCCATTCCCGCGATCGATTCGTGGAATGCCAATTTTCGCGCCGCACAGATCGAAGCACAGGCTTCGCTCGCGCTCAACAACCTGAATGAGTTGATGCAAGCGACCGCTCGTACCTACGATCCTGATGTGCGACTGAACGATCGTGGTGAGCTCTCGCGCATGCCGGAAGAGGTGCGAACGATCATCGAGGGGCAGTTGCTGGGACAGCTCGCGAGCGTCCCCACATTCGTTCGGCGCTACACGGCGGCGAACGATCAAGGAAGCGTCCGCGAGCTCATCGAAGCAAGCTTGGAAGCGAATCTCGATATGCAGCGTTGGATTTCCGGCGAACGCGGTTGGCAAGAAACCGGGCTGGCGTTTCGACTGCGCAAGCAAGGAACGACGAGCCACACGCAATCCGCGCAAGCGGCGGACTGGCGCGCACGCGACCAATTGCAGTACCGCACGCGCCGTCTTTTCGGCTGGAGCCGTTGGCGGCGCATCGGCGATGCGCCGAGTACCGCGAGCGCCAGCGAGTTCGATTCGAACTATTCGGGTGTGCCGTCCTACTACAACGTGGCGGGCTCTCCTGGGGATCACTCGCTCCGAATCGTGGCTATCGCGACGAAGCGTCAGTCACAGGTTGCAACCGCGGATCTTCTGGGCATGGAATCGTCGACGATGCCGATGTCGGCGGTCGCGGCCGCTGTCATCGAGTTCAGAAGACCGAGCGGGAATGCTTTCGCCACGCTCCCGCGAGAGGAGCGTGAGTTCGCAAACCTCTTCAATCCATTCTGGGAAGCGCGCCTTGCGCCGCTCGGCTTGGGAGATCGCTTCTGATGCAATCCTGGCAAGCACGCATGATGATCGGTGGCCAGCGAGGAAGCGCAATAACCGAAACGCTCGTTGCGCTGCTCGCGCTATCGCCGTTCCTGGTCGGCATTCCGCTGCTCGGCAAGCAACTGGATATCAAGCACAAGGTGTTCGACGCAACGCGCTATGCGGTTTGGGAGCGCACGGTGTGGCGAAACGCCGGTACGAGCCACCGCAAGAGCGAGCATGACATCACACTCGAAGCGCGCGATCGCGTGCTCGGCGATCCGAGCGCCTTCGTCGTCGACGTCGAAGCCTTGCGCGCGGAAGGGATCACGGAGAATCGGTTTTGGCTGGACCGCCGGCGTGAGCGGCTCGTCGACTACGAGCACAACGCGCGCGGTGTCGCTCAAGACATCGGCTCCGAGTCATCGCCGATCGACGTTGGCTACTTCCTCGTTCCCGGGCTCACGTATGGGGAGGGTGCAATCGATGCGGTCGGCGGTTTACTCCGCGTCTCAGATCTTGATCTCAACCGACGTGCGTTCGCGAGGGCGCGGACTCGAATCGACGTACGTCCCTTGCTGTCTCAGCTCGCCGCGACGCCTCCTTCGCTCGGTCGCGACACAGTGAACGAAGAACGGCATGCCGCACTCGCTCACGAAGCGGAGGGCGGCATCCTGAGCGACACCTGGGCCGCGGGAGCGGAATCGGAATTCCGCAATCGCGTCGACTACGTGACGACGAATGAGCTCATCGAGTCTCTGGAGCTTCCTGCGCGCGCAATCGGCGCGCTTGCGATGGGACGCGGCCGACCGCTATACGGCGAAGGTCAGTACGCATGGGAGCCGGAGCTGCGCCCAAGATCGACGGATTTGCCGAAGGCCTACGTGGGGCGCCGATGAGCCTCAGGAATCGCATCCTTCTCCTGCTTGGAGTGCTCGCCGCCGCGACGGCGAACGGCGGGGCCATCGAACGCAGCACGAGCGGGCTTCCGGATCTCGGGCCGCCGCCGCAGGGCGAAGCTCAGTGGATCGCTCGAAGCATGCGGCACAACGGTCTGCCCATGACGTTGAAAGCATTCCGTTCGCGCCTGAGCGCAGATGAAGTTCTGGAGCACTACGCACGATTTGGCAACGGTTCAGCGCGCGAGAGCATGCGTTCACGACAGGGTGAGTGGCAGGTGCTCGCGATCAAGGACGCGCGCTGTTTCATAACGATCCAGGCGCGCGATTCCGCTCCTGGAAGTGTCGGCATGATTGCCGTGACATCCGATCCCGCGAACATCGCCGCGTCGATCGCGACGCGGTTTCCGCTGCCCCGCTCGATGCACATCGTCAATCTGCAGCAGTACGAGGACGAGGGCGAGCAATCCGAGCACATCAGCCTCATCAGTGCGAAAGCGCCTCATGTCGAGGCAGAGAATTGCGCGCGGCTCTTGAGTCGAGATGGGTGGCAGCTCCTGCAGGACGCGCCGGCGCGCACGATCGAGCGCGGCTATCTCATCGAAGCGCAAAAGGGGGCGGAGCACGCCCGACTCACCTTCATGCCCGATCAATCGGGCAGCGGTGTCACCGCGATCATCATCGTTTGGAGGAAGGCATGAACGCTCGTGCTTCGAGAAGCCTCGCGAGGCACGTGCGCGGGTGGGGTGCGACCGAATACCTCGCCGTCTTGCTAGGGCTCATTGTAGTGTGGAGAGGTGGGCAGGCCTTGCTTGCACTCATCCACGAACATCACGACGAGTTTGCGTGGGCACTCAGCGTGCCTTTCTAGACTCACGAAGCGCACGGAGGCGCAGATGAAGGGCACGATCATCACGATCATGATGCTTGGCGGCGCGGCCGCCGCAGGAACAGCGGCCGCCTATTTCGCCAACGACTACATCGAGCAAACGGTCGCGGAGCACCGCGCGGAGCTGGATGCGCAGTATGCGCCGGTCAAAGTCATCGTTGCGGCTCGCGACTTGCGGCCTGGCGTTGCGCTGTCTGCTCAAAACGTCGCGGTTCGCGAGGTGCCCGGCGCGTTCCTGCATTCGGAAGCAATTCGAGCCGATCGATGGAGCGAGATCTCCGGTCGCGTTCTCGCGCGCTCGCTGCAGAGCGGTGAGCCGGTTTTGATGGCGCATCTCGCACAAGAGCTTGCCGCGGGATTCTCCTCGCAGCTCGACCGCGGCATGCGCGCGCTGACGTTTCCAGTGGACGAGGAGTCTTCGATCTCCGGAATGCTCGCGCCTGGCGATCGCATCGACATCTTCTTCACAACGACGAACGGCAACGAAGCGACGACGCTGCCGCTCCTCGCGAACGTTCAAGTCGTTGCGACGGGCATGCGCACGCGCACGAACGAAAACCATCCGGGACTGCAGGATCAACGGCAGTACCGAACCGTGACGGTGACTGTGACGCCGCAGGATGCGGCGAAGATCACGCTCGCCCAAGATGCCGGCAGGATTACGCTCGCGCTTCGTCAGCCCGAGGACGAAGCGGAGCTTCAGCTCGCGCGCATCACGAAGCACACGCTGCTGTTCGGAGAGCCTGTCGCGCGCCGAGGAGCGGCCCGACGAAGAATCGAAGTCATTCTCGGCGGAGTCTGATCGATGGATAGCAGACAAGGAAAGTCGCGAGAGAACGCCGCGCAGTGGGTTCGGTTGCGGATGAAGGTGGCCAAGCACCTGGGTGTCGTGCTCCTCATCCTCGCGTGCGCGCTTCCGCACATCGCGCACGCACAGTCCGCGTCAATGGCATCGGCGCCGGTCAGCGTACTCACCGTGCCGGTCGGCCAGAGCCTGCTCATGCGGTATCCGAATGCGAAGCGTGTCAGCGCCGGCGACGGAGACGTGCTCGACGTCAAGGTCTTCGAGGATACGCAGGACATTCTGCTGATCGGCAAGCAAGAGGGCGTGACCGACCTTCGCATCTGGGGACGCGACGGCACGACGATCGCCTACCTGATCAACGTGCTCGCCGCGCCCGCCGTCCAACCCGCGCCGACGCCGTCGCTCGAGGCTGAAGCGACGATCCTGATCCAAGCAAAGCTCATCGAAGTCAAGAAGACCGCGCTGCGTGATATCGGCATCGATTGGGCAGATATCGCTGAAGGGCCTGTCTTCGGAACGCTCGATGAGTTTGTGACGAACGAGCACTTCCGCATCGTCCCCGAATCGATCGAAAGCCTTGATGGCTTGCCGCTCGAGCTCGGCACGAACAATCACTACTTCGCAATGACGACGGTCGTCGAATCCGTCGTCAATCTACTCGTAAACAACGGCGATGCGCGCTTACTCGCCGAGCCGACGCTCACCTGCATCAACGGTGGTCAAGCGGATTTCCTGGTCGGCGGCGAAGTGCCGATCCCGGTGCAGAATCAGGACGGTGCGCTGAACGTCATCTTCAAGCAGTTCGGCATCATCCTCAACGTCGAGCCGCGCGCGAACGAGCAAGGGCTCATCCGCACGAAGCTCGGCGTGGAGGTGAGCAGCGTGGACAAGGCGATCTCCGTGCTCGGGATCCCCGGCTTCGCAACGCGGAAGACCAACACCGAAATGAACGTGCAGACCGGCGAGACGATGATCGTCGCGGGGCTGTTCAATTCAGAGGACGCGAAGACAGTCGTCAAGGTGCCGCTCCTCGGCTCACTGCCGATCTTGGGTGAGCTCTTCAAGTCGCGACAATTCCGGCGCGGCGAGACCGAGCTCGTCGTGCTCGTGACGCCCCGGATCCTGGGCGCAAAGGACGATGCGATCGCCGCGGGAGCTCAGCGATTCGACGAGCTGAAGCGCAAGTCGGACGAGGCGCTCAAGTTCAAGCTCGAGGATTGACAACCGATGTTGGACGTTTGCTTAACCGTTCCCGGCGAACCGCCGCTTCATCGCAGCATCACCCGCGAAGGTGCGTACCTGATCGGGCGCAGCTTTACGGCCGATATCCGCCTGCGCCACGAGTCGGTCGCGAAACGCCATGCCTGGTTGCGAGTGGAAGAGAGCGGCTCGTGCATTCATGACGCCGGTGCAGCAGATCCAGTGAGGCGCAATGGGGTTGTGATTTCCAGCAGTGCGCCGGCGCGAACGGGCGACATATTTCGCGTCGGCGATTGTGAGCTCGCGATCGTTCGTTCCGACGTTCCGAATGACGTTGCCCTCGAGCCTCCATCGCAAACGCCTGCCGTGTCCGAGCATTCGAACGCGCCCGCTGCGTGCGCACCCTCGTGGGCAGCGGCGGCACGCGATGAGCTGCAACCGCTCAAGATCAAGCTGCAAGAGCTCGTTCTTCGCGAGCTCGATCTCTTTCGGCGCACAGCCTTGAACAGCTTGAAAACCGCGGACCTTCGGCAAGAAGCTCGCAATGCCATCGACTCCATCATCTCGAGCGGGGAAATCGAGCTGCCGCAGCATGTCGATCGCGTCGCCTTCGTGAAGGAGATGACGGCGGAGATCATGGGCTATGGTCCTATCGAGCCCTATCTCGCCGATGACTCCGTATCGGAGGTCATGGTGAATGGTCCGAACCAGATCTATATCGAGCGTCATGGACGACTCTCGCAAGTGCCGGCACGCTTCATCAACGCCGATTCCTTGATGCGAGTGATCGAACGCATCGTCACGCCGCTGGGACGACGCATCGACGAGGGCGTTCCGATGGTAGATGGACGGTTGCCGGACGGCTCACGCGTGAACGCCATCATTCCGCCGCTGTCGTTGATCGGACCGATCTTGACGATCCGCAAGTTCGCGCGGCAACGCTTCTCGATGGAGCGTCTCGTGGAAATCGGTGCGCTTAATGCGAGCATGGCGGCCTTTCTCAGGATCTGCGTTCAGTACCGCAAGAACATCATCGTCTCGGGAGGCACCGGCTCGGGAAAGACGACCTTTCTCAACGCTCTTTCCGAATCGATCGCAGCGAGCGAACGCATCGTCACGATCGAGGATGCGGCGGAGCTTCGGCTCGCGCAACCGCACGTTCTTTCGCTGGAAGCCCGGCCTGCGAACGTCGAAGGTCGAGGCGAAGTGACGATTCGCGAGCTCGTGCGTAATGCGCTGCGCATGCGGCCAGATCGCATCATCGTGGGCGAATGTCGCGGCGGCGAAGCGCTCGACATGCTGCAGGCAATGAACACTGGTCACGACGGCTCGCTAACAACGGGCCACGCGAACTCGCCGCGCGACCTGTTGTCGCGGCTCGAAGTCATGGTGCTGATGGCCGGAATGGATCTTCCGCTGCGCGCGGTCCGCGAGCAGATCGCGTCAGCCGTGGACATTATCGTCCAACAGACGCGATTCAGCGATGGACGGCGGCGGGTCACCTCGATCGTCGAGGTCGATGGTATCGACCATGATGTCATTCTCACGCAGCCCCTGTTCGAGTACCGACAGCGTGGCGTGGGTGCGAACGGAGAGATCCTGGGCGAGTTCATCGCTTGCGGGCAGCCGCCCCGGTTCTACGAGGAGCTCGAGGAGGCGGGTGTGCCGCTCGATCGTTCGATCTTCGCATCGTGTGGATCGCTCGCCAGGGAATTTGCAGCGCGATGACGCACATCCTCCTTCATCCCAAAGCGCTCGTCATCGTCTGCTTGCTGATGGCGGTGGGCAGCTTGACGCTGCTCCTGCGTCGCGGTCTGACAGGATACGAAAAGGCCTTCGTCAGGCACGTCGGCGCCAGGTTGAAGTACAACTTCATCGCGGCCGATGCGCGAGCTGTCTTCGGGCTGAGCGCGCTCGCTACAATCGCTTGCGCCGTCTTAGGCTTCTATCTGCTCGGCGTCGTTGGCGCGGTCCTTGGGATCGGACTCGGACTGCTCGCGCCGCGAATCGCAATCGGCAGAATCGCGAAGACGCGCACCAAGAGGTTCGTCTATCAGCTGCCGGATGCGCTGCTTGCGCTTGCCTCCGCGCTGCGGGCCGGATCGAATCTGACCAAAGGGCTTGAGCTGCTGAGCACACGGCAGCCGGCTCCGCTCAGCCAGGAGTTCACGATCGTGCTCGCCGAGCAGCGCGTGGGCCGGCAGCTCGCGGATTCGCTCGCCGATATGAGGAAACGCATCGATACGCCCGAGCTCGATCTCATGAACACCGCGATCAACGTATCGCGGCGCGTCGGCGGCAATTTAGCCGATACGCTCGAATCGCTCGCGAAGACGCTGCAAGAGAAGGCGCATATCGAAGGCAAGATCGATGCATTGACGGCGATGGGTCGTGCTCAAGGCTGGGTCGTCGGTTTGTTGCCGATCTTCATCGGCTTCGTCCTGTACCAGCAACAACCCGAGCGCATGAGCCTTCTTTTCAGCGAATGGTACGGATGGATCGTGCTCGCCGTCGTTGCGGTCATGATGGCGATTGCGGCTTGGATGATCAGGAAGATCGTGAATATCGACGTTTGATGAGGTCCGTCTGGGCCTACTCGACCGCCAAAGAACAGGACCGACATTGGCATGGACGCATTCGTTGCTTCGGCACTCGCAGCGCTCGCCTGTACGCTCGTGCTTGCGTTGCCGCTTGCGCTTCGCAGCCGAGCGAAGGAGACGCTGGAGCGCGATAGCGCCTGGCGAGACGAGCTGCCGACCGTGCTCCGTGCCGCGCGGCCGCTCATGCGCTGGTACGCCTCGAGCGTCGATAGCGCCCTCACGGTCCACAAACGAGAGATCATCCAATCGCGGCTCAACACGGCAGGCGCGGGCTACTTGATCACGCCAGCGGAATTCATCGTGATCAGGCGCCTTGCGTGCGTGATCGCAATACTCGTTGCGCTCTATGTCATCTTCGTTCTGCGGGTTCGCGATCCAGTCTATCTGCTGATCACGGGAAGCCTTGTCCCGTTCGGATACATCTACCCGGACATCTGGTTGCGCGACGCGCGCAAGAAGCGGCAGGGCCGATTCGAGAAGGAGTTCCCGTTCTTCTTAGATGTCGTCGTTCTCGGAATGAAGGCCGGACTGACCTTCACCGCGGCGGTCGAGCAAGCGGCGGAACAACTTCGCGTCGGCCCCGTACGCGATGAGTTCTCGCGCTATCTGCGCGAGACGCGCACCGGAGTCACTCGCCGCGCATCCCTCGACCGCCTCGCTGCTCGCGTGCTGATTCCGGCCGTGACGAACTTCGCCGCATCGGTCGCGCAAGCCGAAGAGACCGGCGGCTCTCTCGGCGAGGTGCTCGCGGACCAGGCACGACAGCGCAGGCAAGAGCGATTCGTGCGCGCAGAGAAGCTGGCGAATCAAGCGCCGGTGAAGATGCTTTTCCCTTTGATTGCGCTTCTGTTCCCCATCACCTTCATCATCATCGGCTTCCCGATCGTCATTCAGCTCGTCGAATCCGGAGCGCTCGAGATCTTTTGAGTTTGTTCACGAGGAAAAGTCGTCATGGAGACACCTGGATTGCAGACGGCGGACGGGCGGTGGATCGCGCGCCGCCTCATCGTCGCGCGCTCATTCGGCGATCGCCTGAGGGGCGTGCTGAAATACGGTGCATTGCAGCCCGACACGGGCCTGCTGATCACGCCTTGCTCGAGCATTCATACGTTCGCGGTCTCATGCCCGATCGATGCGCTGTTTCTGAGCGGCCAGCTTCGAATTCTGCGCCTCGCACCGCAAATCGCGCCTTGGCGGATTCGTTGGGCGCCCGCCGGTACGAGGCACGTACTCGAGCTGCCGGCGGGAACTTCGAAGGCGCTGCGCCTCGAGCTCGGTACTTTCGTCTGTCTACGAAGCGATGCAGGCGAAGCGGAACCGCCGCGCGTTGCGGCGCGACGGCCTTGCAGCTCCGCTCGCATGCAGTTCTCGTTGCGCATGCCGCTCGAACGATCTCACGACTGTGCGGCGAGACATCAGCGTTGCGAGCGCCAATAGCCTTGCACAACGTCTGAAGCGCATCACTCCAGCTTGAAGCTCACTCTGAGGCGGTAGCGTGCGTTCGGACAACTGCTGCTCATCACCATGTCGTGAACCGCGTGCACGGCGGCTTCATCGAGCGCTGGATAGAGGCTGCTGGCCACCGCTCGAACGTCCTCAGGATTGGCGGCTTTGCCCGGCAGCGTGAATTCGACCGTAACCGGTCCTTCTTCGCCCGCTGCACGAGACTCCGCCGGATAATAGTCGGAGATCGCGACCGGCTTCACGACTTCGTACTTGCACGTCGATGGCGTGGAGAGCGCAGGCAGCTTCGGACGCACGTCGCACTTCGCGTTGAACACCGATGCATTCACCGTGTCCAGGGCCAAGCTGGAAGCGATGATGCGCGTCGAGCGGTCGAGCACGAGCGCCTTTTGCTCCGTTTTCGCGTTCCCGCTGATGTCCGTTCCGTCGTAGGTGATCTCGCCGGTACATTCGAGAGTCTCATCCGACTGGTTGAGCACGACGACCGCTCGATACAGACATTGATTCGTCGTACCTGCAGCGCAGGCTCGCGGCGCGGGGTCGCGGGCGAGCAAGAAGCGCCACTGACCGGAAGGCACGTCGAACGTGTACCCGGAAGCCTCGATGATCAGCTCATCTGCCGATGGCGCTGCGCTCTTTTGCTCGGCGGCGGCGGCGATGTGCCGTTTGCAGTCCGCTGCGCGCATCGATTTGCCGCCCCCGCTCGACTTGAATGCGTCGAGCTGCTCGTTGAAGCACGCTGCAAGACCGGTTGCCTCGTGCGCAGCCGGCTCGTATGCGGCCGCATAGGACTTGCCTAGCTCGGCCTTCTCAGCATCGCTTTTCCCAATCGATTTCTGATCGAGCTCGCCTTGCAAGCACCGGGCGTATTCGGCGACGGCATCGGCGAACGCAACGATGTCCTTTTGGGCTGTCGCCATTTGTTCGGCGTTCGCCGTCGTACCCTCCGGCACGTCGAATTTGCGCTTCGGCCGATCGCACTCGGCGTTCGCCTGAAAGGCGGCAAAGCACAGCGAGCACAGCAAGAAGGCACCAAGTCTCACGTTCATCAGTTTCGAACCTTGTCCCCAGACAGGGCGGCAATTGTCGACGATCGCCTGGAACGATGCGAGAGAAATGATGCAGAAACGTGAGGCGAACAGGTCAGGGCGGGCAGCGAAGAGCCGGAGCGTTCAGGAATGAGTTCACTCCGTGCCGGCACATTGCAGCCGAGGCACCAACATCGAAAGTGCGGCACACGCGTTCACGGATGTGAGCACGTTGCGCGAGGCGCTGTGCTGTTGCATCGATGCGTTCAGGATCTTAAAGGCTTCGTTGGGTGTCAGCCGCCGGTCGCGTGCGAGCAAGAGGGCGACGACACCGCTCACTTGGGCGGTGGCAAGCGATACGCCGGAGGCGAAGTCATAATGACCCTGAGGAACGAGCGTGACGACATCGCGTCCCGGTGCGCGCAGCAGCTTCGGGTCCACGATATCGGACTCCGACTCCGCCACCGCGAGCACGCCTGGCACGCCGGCGGGGAATGTGCGCCGGGTGACTTCGCCGCCTGCGGCGCCGACGATGACGATTCGCAGAGCGACCGCCTTCTCGACGAGCGCAGTCAGGAGCGGGTCCGCTGGTCCGACGAGGCTCAGATTGATGACGTGCGCTCGTGCCGCAATGGCACCCGCGAGCGCTTGTGCCAACGTGAACGAGTTGCAACGCCCGGCGTTCGTCGCGCGATCATGCCAACAAGCCCTGAAGCCGAGCAGCTCGACTTCAGGTGCGACCCCGACGATGCCGATGCCGTTGTTCGCCGCCGCTGCGATCAGGCCCGCGACTTGCGTGCCATGCCGGTCATTGCGCCACGCCGCCACATCTTCATCGACGTAGTTGCCCGCGATCTCGACACGACCCGCAAGATCGGGATGCTCGACATCGATGCCGGTGTCGATGACCGCAACGCGTACGCCGCGTCCGCGGCTGAACCGATGCGCATCTTGCACGTGCAACTCGCGCACATTTCGTTGCAGCTTCGCGTAAGGATCGTCGTACTCCGAGCTTGCCGAAGTGAACTCGTTGAGCGGTTGAGCAATGACGACGTCTTTATCCTTCTGCAAGCGCTCGAGAACCTCTTCGCGAGACGCATACGGCGCGATGCGAAAGACGATGCAGTGGACCTGAAGCGGCTCGATCGGCCATTCGGATATGGAGGTGAGCTCGTACTTTCGGCTGAGCTCTGCGACCTTCGCGATTGCCGTAGCACTCGCCCGATAGCTTCCGCCGCCTTGATAACCGCGCACCGTTCCGCCGACGACGCCCGGGCGCTGCGATTGCGGATTCGAGATCGTGACGACGATATGTCTATCTGCATTCGCCCGCGCCTCGTCGGGCATGAGGGTCGGTGCCGCTGCGCGTGCGGCTGACGCAAGCAAAAGTAAGGTGCCGAGTAGGCCGACCGTCAGGCGCTTGCGAACGAGGTGCATCATGGCGCGATCGGTTCGGCGAACTGGATGTGCGGATCGTTGCGCAACGCGGCCGCGATGATTTCAGCCGATCGTTCGGTGGAGGGCTCGTTCACGGCGGCCGTGAAGACCCCCGCGCTGCCCGGGCCGGCGATCAGCTGCAAGTCGTACTCGGCAAGAATCTCAGCGACGCTCGCGACGGACGTGTCGGATGTGAACACGAGCCTCACGGCAGGCTGTGACGCGATGCTTTCTCGATTCGTCACCGTTCGGAAATCGGAGGAAACGCTTTCGGTGTGGTTGAGTGCCGTGATGCCGAGCAATGCCAGCCCGATCGCCTGAACGAACACCGCTGCCGCGAGCCACCGAACAGTCTTTCGCGAAGCGACGGTGGAGCGTCGATCGGATGTCGAGTCTTCTTCAGGTGCGGCACCCTCGGATGCCTCGATGCGCGTCCAAAGTTTCGTGAAGGATCGCTGCTCGGAGAAGCCGCCAGGCAGGCCGGCATCACGCATCTCATTGGCGAGGGGCCGCTGCTCGTCGAGCTCGCGCCGACATTCGTCGCAAGACTCGACGTGGTGCTCCACCCACTCGCGGTCATCGGGCGCGATCCGCCCATTGATCAAGAACGGCAGCAACGACCACGCCTCGGCATGCGTGTCGGGGATTCGGCCGGACGGATTCATGCGTCATCTCCACGCTCGCCGGCGAGCACCGGCAAGACTTGCTTGAGCGTTTCACGCGCACGGAACAGGCGCGTCTTTACCGTGTTGACCGGGCAACTCAATATCGCTGCGATCTCTTCGCACGAATGGCCGAGCGTATAGGTGAGCTCGAGCGCGAGTCGCTGCTCGAGCGGAAGCTTCTCGAGCCCATAGTGGATCCACTGACTGCGCTCTTCGGCGCTCGCGGTGGACGGGACCGAGGCGATGTCTTCCGTCACGGGCTCGCTTCCCACGGGGCGCAGTCGGTCGCGGCGCAGCGCGTTGAGCGCTCGTCGGTAGGCGATGCCGATGATCCAAGTCGAAAGCTGAGAGGCACCGCGGAACTCCGCGGCCTTCGTCCATACGACCCAAAAGGTGTCGTTGATAATCTCCTCGATGTCCTCGCGGCGCATCGACATGCGCGTGAGCAGGCGTGTAAGCCTCTGATAATAAATGCCGTAGAGCTCGCGGAATGCCTCTTGCTCACGCTTCTGCGCGATTCGGGCCAGCAGCTCCCGCTCCTCTTGGTCCGTGAGCGCTGCGCGAACTGGCGAGGGCGCGGCATCGATGCTTTTGAGAGCCACGACACGTACCTGTCGAGTTGGTCGAGTTGCCGTAAGTGGCCAGCCGTGCGCAGACGGTTCCCGCCGGGTGAGGTTTTCTGCGCGTCCGAGGCGTTCAGCGCGTGACCGCAAATCGGTACAGCAACGTCGCAGTGAAGCGCTCGCCCGTCGCCGTCGAAGTAAAAACGCGTTCGGCCGTACTGTCCGATCCAAGTACCGCCAGATGGAGCTCGAAGGGCCGCAAGTCCGCTGAAAGCGTAATACCCCAGTAGTCGTAGTCGACATCGTAAATGTCGCCCAAGAAGAAGCGTCCAGCGCCTACGGAGACCGACCAGCGCGGCCTGATCTGGTGTCGGACTGAAACCTCGAGTGCCGCAGTATCGCCTTCGCCCCAGCCGGGGGTGGAAGCAATCGCTTCCGTGTTTGGCGAATACGTTGCAGCGAGAAAGAGCGTACCGCGCACGCCGAGCGCCGCAGCGATCTCGTCGCGATCGTACTTGGCAACGCGAGGATCGTCCGGATAGGCGTAATGGAGATAGCGGAGGTCGATCGAAACCCACTCGCTCACATCGCGGCCGTAGCCCAACCAGACATCCATCTCGAGCGGCGGACTCTTGCCGGCGTTCGGGTTCGTCGTGGACGCGAATATGCCGCCATAAAGCCCGGATGGATGTTCGATTCCGAGACTTGTCTGCAACGCAGGCCCACCGCGGGTGTAGGACAAGCCGCGGAACACGAAGTCGGATGTCGCGCCGATGCTGCCGATGACATTCACGGGGGCCTGAGCGAAAGCGGGTGACGATGTAGCTCCGGCGCAGACGCAGAGCGCAAGCAGTGCGAGATAGCCACGTACATCGAGGAGCATTCGCCGCATGAAGCCGCCGTGCGTTGTTGTTGTCCGTGGATAGGGTCAAATTCTACCAGGCGGCTGCGTGCCCGCGATTCGTCACGTGTGAAGAATTGCGCGCTCGCCATCGTGCTGCGCGCGAGGTATCGACATCGAAGGCGGCGAGGCGTGCAGGACCTACACGGCTTCGACGCGTTCGAGCGATTGCGTTGCACCCTCACCGAAGCGCCGATTAACCTAGACGCGAGCCACGCGGATGCGTGCCTCCGGTACCTTCAAGAGCGCAATCGTTTCCATGCAAACACGTCTCAGCGGCAGCGCGATTTGCCGTCATCTCGCACGCATCACGCAGATTTGTCTGATCAGCTGTGCAGTCGCGCCGATCGGCGCTGCGCAAGACAAGCCCGTGCTCGAGATGAACGATCCTCAGATCGAAGCGCTGATCGAACGCATGACACTCGAGGAGAAAGCGGGACAACTCACGACATACGCGGATGAGATTCGGCTTCTCAATCCGAACACGAACCCGGATGCGAATCGCCGCCGCGCGGATGAGCTGCTCGAAGAAATCCGTGCCGGGCGCGTCGGCGCCTTGTTCAACGGGCGCGGCGTCAAAGGCGCGCGCCTCGCGCAGCGTACAGCGTCCGAAGAATCGCGCATGAAGATTCCGCTTCTATTCGGCGGCGATGTGATACACGGTTATCGCACCGTATTCCCGATCCCGCTGGGTGAGGCAGCGAGCTTCGAGCCCGAGCTCGCGCAGCGCACGGCGCGGGTGACTGCGATCGAGGCGACCGCCGGTGGGTTACATTGGAATTTCGCGCCGATGGTCGATATCGCGCGCGATGAACGGTGGGGGCGGGTCGCCGAAGGGTCGGGCGAGGACGTCTATCTGGGTAAATTGTTCGCTGCGGCTCGCGTGCGTGGCTATCAGGGCGAGAGTCTTGCAAACGAAGATTCGATGCTCGCGACGCCGAAGCACTTTGCGGCCTACGGTGCGGTCGCGGGCGGCATGGAATACAACACGGTCGACGTCTCGCCGCAGACGCTGCGCGAGGTTCATCTGCCGCCGTTCAAAGCGGCATTCGATGCGGGCGCGCTATCTACGATGAGCGCCTTCAACGAGATCAACGGCGTGCCGGCATCGGCGAACTACGAGTTGTTGACGACGATTCTGCGGGGCGAGTGGGGCTTCAAAGGGTTCGTCGTCTCCGATTACACGGCCGACATGGAGCTCATCGCGCATGGCTTCGCTGCGAATGAACGTGAGGCGGCGAAGCTCGCATTCCTCGCGGGCGTCGACATGAGCATGCAAAGCGGGCTCTACAGCAAATACTTGCCGGATCTCGTAAGGTCGGGCGAAGTTCCGTTGACGACGCTCGATCAGTCGGTGAGGCGCGTCTTGCGGCTGAAGAAGGCGCTCGGTCTCTTCGACGATCCTTACCGCTCGCTCGACCCCGCGCGCGAGGCAGCCGACCTCGGCAGACCGGAGCATCGCGCGCTCGCACGCGAAGCCGCGCGCCGCTCGATCGTCATGCTGAAGAACGACGACGGGGTCTTGCCGCTCCAAAAGAACGCGAAGGTTGCCTTGATCGGCCCGTTCGCTGAGGACCGGCATCACTTGCACGGGCCCTGGACGTTGTTCGCGAACGAGCAGGAGGCCATCACGGTCGCCGACGGCATTGCCGCGGCGCTCGCCAATCCGACGTTGCTGCAGGTCGTGAAGGGCTCGAATTTCGAGAGCCCGATTACTGGCGGGATCGATGCGGCGGTCGAAGCGGCGAACGAAGCGGATGTCGTGCTGCTTGCAATCGGCGAGATTCACGAAATGTCCGGCGAGGCGCAGTCGCGTACCGAGATCGTCGTGCCGGCGGCACAGCAGATGTTGGCGGAAGCGGTCGCGGCGACAGGCAAGCCGATCGTCGTCTTGCTTCGCAATGGGCGCGCGCTTGCGCTGCAAGGCGCGGTGCGCGATGCGAATGCGATCCTGGTCACGTGGTTTCTTGGATCGGAAACCGGCAACGCGATCGCAGACGTCCTGTTCGGCCAATACAATCCGTCCGGCCGATTGCCCGTGAGCTTTCCGATCGAATCGGGCCAAGAGCCGTTCTATTACAACCACAAGCCGACGGGGCGGCCCTTCATCAAAGGAGAGCCGCGGGAGTTCAAAGCGCGTTACCGCGAAGCGCCGAACGAAGCGCTTTATCCATTCGGTTTCGGGCTCAGCTATTCGACCTTCGAATATGAGCCGGTGAGCTTGAGCAGCACGACGCTAGCCTGGGACGGCGAGCTCACGGTCAGCACCCGGATCACGAACACGAGCGAGCGAGCCGGCGAAGAAGTGGCGCAGCTCTATATCCACGATCGCGTTGCGAGTCTCACGCGGCCGGTTCGCGAGCTGAAGGGCTTTCGCAAGATCAAGCTCGAACCTGGCGAGAGCGCGGAGGTGAGTTTCACGATCCAGCGCAGCGATCTGGAATTCGTCGGTGCCGATTTGAAATGGATTGCCGAGCCCGGCATGTTCGATGTCTGGATCGCGCCGTCCTCGAGTGCAGGAAAAGCGAAATCGTTTCGCCTTCTGGCAGACAAGGCGAGCGCGACGGCATCCGAGCCGCACTGACGAGCCCGGATTTTCAAAGGGCGCTTTGGCGCGAGAGGCAAGGTCATGACGAGTGACTCTGCGCTAGCGCCACAACTCGCGCAATTTCGCGCCGACATCGATGCGTACGCCCTGCGACTTCGGCGCTATCGGGTGCTCGCCGTTGGTCGGCCACGCGTGTTGCTGGAACTGCCCCAGAAGCGCGTCTGTCATGAATCGGCTGCGGGCACCGTAGACGTGCGCATCGCCCGAGCGCGATTGTTGAGTTACGTAGTACTTCAGCGGGGCGATCAAATCGAGCTCGTGCTTCGCGCGAGTCATTGCGACGTACAGCAAGCGGCGCTCTTCTTCGATGAGGGCGGGCTTGCCGGTCGAGTGTTCGTTCGGGAAGTTGCCATCGGCGACATTCAACACGTACACCGAATCCCATTCCTGTCCTTTCGCGGAATGCACGGTCGAGAGAATCAAATAATCCTCGTCCTGCGACGGTGTGCCCGCGAGATCGCCGGAGGCTTGCGGCGGGTCGAGCGTCAGCTCGGTGATGAAGCGCTCTCGGCTGGCGAACTGACCGGAGAGCCGCTCGAGTTGCTCGATGTCGCCGAGCCGCACAGGTGCGGCATCGTAGAGCCGTTCGAGATGCGGCTGGTACCAGGCACGCACGCGCGCGATCTGACCGCTCCATTCGCTCGCATTCGCGAGCTCGATCAATAGTCGCGTGAACGCATTCCAATCTTCGATTGCGGCCGACGGCATGCGATAGGCTTCGAGCACGCTCCACGCGCAACCGCTTGCCTCGAAGACCTTCAGGCACCGCTCCGCATTCGCAGGTCCGATTCCCGGCAAGAGCTGCAAAGCCCGAAATGCCGCGACCCGATGATGCGGGTTATCCGCCCAGCGCAAGATCGCGAGCACGTCTTTGACATGAGCCGCTTCGAGAAACTTGAGCCCACCGTACTTGACGTAAGGGATGTTGCGGCGAACGAGCTCGAGCTCGAGGGGATCGCTGTGATGCGAGCTGCGCACGAGCACGGCCTGACGCCGCAGCAGGATGCCGCGCTCGCGCGCGGCGAGGATGCGCTCGACGACATAGAGCGCTTGCGCTCGATCGTCTTGAACCGTCACGTATCTCGGTTTCGCGCCTGATTGCTGAATCGAGCGTAGGCTCTTGCGGTATTGACGGGGACTATCGCTCATCAGGAGGTTCGCGACATCGAGGATCGGTTGCACGGAGCGATAGTTCTGCTCGAGCGCGACGACGGTTGCGGGCGGCGAGAAGCGCTTGGGGTATTCGAGGATGTTCTCGACCGTCGCACCGCGGAACGAGTAGATCGCTTGCGCATCGTCGCCGACGACGCAGAGTCCTCGCCCGTCCGGCTTGAGCGCGTAGACGATTTCCGCTTGCAGCGCATTCGTATCCTGGAACTCGTCGATCAACACATGCGCGAAGCGATCGCCGATCTCGCGCGCGATCTGCTCCTCCTGCACGAGGATGTGCCAGTAGAGCAGCAAATCGTCGTAATCGAGCAAGTGCTGAGCGTGCTTGATTTCGACATAGTGTCGAAAGAGCTTCGTGAGCTCATCGGCCCATTCGTGGCACCAGGGAAACGACTCATCGAGGGTCTCTTCGAGCGAGCCCCTGCTGTTGATGCGGTGGGAGTAAATCGCAAGGCATGTGTCCTTGCGAGGGAATCGCTTCTCCTTCTTCGA
Organism: Lysobacterales bacterium; assembly: GCA_040255535.1. GTDB lineage: Bacteria > Pseudomonadota > Gammaproteobacteria > Steroidobacterales > Steroidobacteraceae > Steroidobacter. The sequence continues at coordinate 112,509 of JBDZVE010000002.1, forward strand.
GAGCCCGAGCTCCTGACGTGCGAGATCCAGAAGATCGGCTGCATCGCCCCGATCCAATACCGAGAACGACGGGTCGAGCCCGACCACATGCGCGTATTCTCGCAGCAGCCGATTGCCGATCGAGTGGAATGTTCCCGACCACACGCCTCGCGCCGGATCGGCGCGTTGCGACGCGCGAGCAGGATGCGCTCGTAAAGCTTCAGCCGCGATGCGCTCCGCTCGTCGCGTCATCTCCTGCGCCGCTCTGCGCGTGAAGGTCAAGAGCAAGATGCGCTCGGGGGCCACGCCCGCAACGAGCAGGTGCGCGACGCGATGCGCGAGCGTATTCGTCTTGCCTGTGCCCGCACCCGCGACGATGAGTAGGGGATCCGAAGTGAATCCCGAATGATCCAGACGTCCGAAGGTTGCCGCCGCGCGTTGTGCGGGATTGAGCCGTTCATGGAGCGAACCGATCGGCTCATCGATTTGTGCGTTCATCGTCGCTGCTCGAGGGATGAGGGGTCTCGTGCGCGTACTGTATATAGGGACAGACGCCGTTGCCAGGTCGAATCTCAGCCGCGAGGCGATGCACAGCGGGAACGTAGGCTCCTATCGAGCGTTCCGATTTTGGGCGCATGAGCGTCGTTTAATGACCCAAGCTCCGCGCCGTGAGCCGAATCGAGTCGCACCGTCGATGAGCCGCAACGCTGCCAGTGAGGCCTCCACGCGCGAGGTTCCCGAGATCGTCGTCCGCGCGCAGCAGCACGCTCGCGAGAGCGGTTTGGTCTATGTGTCGGATACGGAGCCCGGCATTCGACGCATGCGTGCCGGTAAAGGCTTTCGCTATCTCGGGCCGAACCGCCGGCCCGTTCATCATGTGCGCACGCTCGAGCGTATTCGCCGTCTCGCGATCCCGCCCGCGTACACCGATGTGTGGATCTGCTCCAGGGAACGCGGACACCTGCAAGCAACCGGGCGCGATGCGCGCGGCCGAAAGCAATATCGCTACCACCCCGCCTGGCGTGAGACGCGCGATAACGGCAAGTTCTCGCGCATGACCGAGTTCGGTCGCCGCCTGCCCGCTTTGCGACGCAGGCTCAAGGCCGATCTCGCGCTGCCCGGTTTACCTCGCGACAAGGTTTTGGCGCTCATCGTCAAGCTGCTCGATGACACGCTGATCCGGGTGGGCAACTCCGAGTACGCCCGCGCGAACAGGTCCTACGGTGTCACGACATTACGCGATCGTCACGCGAAGTTCTTCGCCGACGGCCACGCGCTCCTCTGCTTTCGCGGCAAGGGCGGGCGCCAGCACGAGGTTCAACTCGACGATCGGCACCTTGCTCGTGTGATTAAGCGCTGCCAGCAATTGCCCGGACAGCAGCTCTTCCAATACGTCGATGACGACGGCAGGCGTCAGCCGGTCGACTCGGGGCTGGTCAACGATTATCTGCGGCGCGCGATGGGCTGCGAGTCCCCCGACGCGGAAGGGTTCACGGCGAAGGACTTCAGAACCTGGGGCGCGACGGTTCGCGCGATCGCTCACTTGACGACGCAGCGCTGCGAGGATCACCTGACCGAACGTACTTTCAATCGATGCGTCGCGGCGACCGCAAAGGAGGTCGCGCACGCGCTCGGAAACACCCCGGCGGTCTGCCGCAAGTCATACATCAATCCGCTCGTGTTCTCCGCGTGGCGTACGCGGCTCATCGAGCGGCTGTCCCGCGGCGGCGCGGTGCCTGCTGGACGTCTCGAAAAGCTGACATTGGCGGTGCTCAGGGGCGCGAAGCCCTAGAGCCCGGGGCACCGTTTCGCCGAGATTTCCCGGAATTCGGCAGCCAGCTAGAATGGCGCCCTTTTTCGAGCCCGCCTTCCCATGCGTTTTCCAGATCATTTCGATGTCATCGTCGTCGGTGGCGGCCATGCCGGAACCGAGGCCGCATTGGCGGCGGCCCGGATCGGCGCGCGCACGCTGCTTTTGACCCAGAGCATCGAGACGCTCGGCCAAATGAGCTGCAATCCCGCGATCGGCGGGATCGGCAAGGGGCACCTCGTCAAGGAAATCGATGCGCTCGGCGGTGCGATGGCTCGGGCCGCAGATCGCGCCGGCATTCAGTTTCGCACGCTGAATGCGAGCAAGGGTCCGGCGGTCCGCGCGACCCGCGCGCAAGCGGATCGTGCACTCTATAAGCAGGCGATCCGAGCGGTTCTCGAGAACCAGCCGAATCTGACGCTCTTTCAGCAAGAGGTCGCCGACCTGCACGTCGAATCTGGCGCCGTTCGCGGGGTCGTGACTCAGACCGGAATCGAGTTTCGGGCTCGCGCCGTCGTACTGACCGTCGGGACGTTCCTCGGCGGCAAGATTCACGTCGGCCTCACGAATTACCAAGGCGGGCGTGCCGGAGATCCGCCATCGAATCGGCTGGCGGAGAAGCTCCGAGCGCTGCCGTTCCGCGTCGGCCGCTTGAAGACCGGCACGCCGCCGCGTATCGATGGGCGCACGATCGACTATGAAGGCTTGATCGTTCAGCCGGGCGATGAGCCTGTGCCGGTATTTTCCTATCTTGGACGGCGCACCGATCACCCGCGCCAGATTGTCTGCCACATCACTGCGACCAACGAGAGGACGCACGAGATCATTCGTGCGGGCTGCGATCGCTCGCCCATGTTCACGGGTGCGATCGAAGGCATCGGACCGCGTTATTGCCCGTCGGTCGAAGACAAGGTTCATCGATTCGCGGACAAGAGCTCGCATCAGATTTTTATCGAACCCGAAGGGCTGAGCACGCACGAGATCTATCCGAACGGGATCTCGACGAGTCTGCCGTTCGATGTGCAGTGGGCGCTCGTGCGCTCCATCAAAGGTTTCGAGAACGCGCACATTACCCGGCCCGGATACGCAATCGAATACGATTACTTCGATCCGAGAGATTTGCAGCCGACGCTCGAGACGAAGTTCATCGAGGGCTTGTTCTTCGCGGGTCAGATCAATGGAACGACCGGCTATGAGGAAGCAGCCGCGCAGGGACTGCTCGCCGGCATCAACGCTGCAGGAAAAATGTTGGGCCGCGAAGCGTGGTCGCCGCGCCGCGATGAGGCGTACATCGGCGTGCTCGTCGACGATCTCATCACCCGCGGGACGAGCGAGCCGTATCGAATGTTCACGAGCCGAGCGGAGTATCGGTTGCTGCTCCGCGAAGACAATGCGGACTTCCGCCTGACGCCCAAGGGGCGTGAGCTCGGGCTCATCGACGATGAGCGTTGGCGTTTCTTCGAAGAGAAGCGCGAAGCGACTGCGCGGGAGATCGCGCGGCTCGAAAAAGCGGTCGTTCAGCCGAACGCGGTGCCGCGCGACGTCGGCGACGCGCTCTTCGGCGGCGACCTGACGCGACCGATGCATGCCTTCGACCTGCTGCGGCGGCCGGAAGTGTCGCATGCGGCGTTGACCGCTCTACACGCCGTGGGTGAGCCCGGGTGGATGGAGGCGCAAGATTCGGACGAGCGCCTCGTCGAGCAGGTTCGACTGCAAGTCGAAGTGCTCGCGAAGTACACCGGCTACATCGATCGACAGCAGGAAGAAATCGAGCGGCAACGCCGGCACGAACAGACGAAGCTGCCGGCGGATCTGGACTACGCCGAAGTGCGCGGGCTATCGACGGAAGTGCGTCAGCGCCTGAGGGAAGCGCGCCCCACCACGCTCGGCCAAGCGGCCCGCGTACCCGGCGTCACGCCGGCTGCGATTTCATTGCTGCTCGTGCATTTGAAAAGAAGAGCAGGCGTCGCCCGCAGCGCGCTCGCCAGTTAGCGAGCAAACAGGTTTTCGCTCACGCGCGGCGCAGGAGATGTCTCTGGTCGGCAAACACCTATTCATCGCGCGCCGATCTCTTCGGGTGCTCGAGTCATATTCGGTAAAGTTCGGTGCGCCCGTGGCGATACAGCTTGTGAACTCCTTCATCGTTTCCCGCAGGCGATGGCTGCTACGCTGCGCGTGCTTCAGGCACTTCCGTTCTTACATCTATGACGTGGTTCGTGATCTTCGCTTGCTCGGTATTCGGGCTCTATTTCTGGCGGCTGCATCGCCAACAGCAGCGCGAGCTCAATAGTCCATTGGCGAGCCACCGTCTTGGGCATAGCCATATCGGTCAAGTGGTCGTGCTCGAGAGCGGGCTACAGAATGGCACTGGGCGCATTCGTCTCGGCAATCGCGAATGGCCGATCCGCGGCCCGAACCTGCCGCCCGGCGCCAAGGCGCGCGTCACCGGCGTCGATGGGACGGTGCTGCTCGTCGATCGGGTTGCGGCGTAGCAATCCCTTTACGATTTTTCCTGATCGTCACTGCTCAAACGCTCGGAGTCATTCGGGCGTTTGCGCATGCGCATCTGCACCGCGTCAGATGCCATTAGCGTCCTCGGGCGCCCGGCAACCTTGCTCGCTCATCGCGCGCGCGGAGTAGTCTTTCCAAAGCCGCTCGGCTCGTTCGCGCGCTTGCGCGACCACGCTCTCTTCCGCGTCGCGAGTGAGCCCGTTGATGGCCTGAGCGAACGCGGTCGCGTGCGCGATATAGGCATCGCCCATGCAACCGGCTTCGTTCAATCGATCGCCGAAGTATTGCCAGGCGAGGAGCTGAGCGCGAGACATCCTGAAGCCCCATGGCATGCGAGCCATTGAAAGGAACGCGGTCGGCTCGCCATCCCGTGCGGCATCGATGCCGAAAGCGCGCGCGCTCGAAGCGTCCGCAGGATGTCCGTCGCACCCGAGCGCCATGCAGTTCGCAAGGTCCACCTTTGCTTTCGGCATCGTCGTCCCGGCTTGCTTCAAGTAAAGCCTGATCGATGCCACATCTTCGGTTCGCTCGGCGCGCTGCACGTCGATCACACGGCGCGTTGCGACGGCATACAGCGCGGGCGCGTAGCCCTTTTCGGCCGCCGCTTCGAGCAGGGCGTCGCGTGTCTTCGCGTCGCGGGTAAATTGCGCGAGCTCGGTCGCGCTTGCGGGCTTGCCTGCATCGGCCGCATCGCGCAGACGATCCTCGATCGCGCCGTAGTCGAAGCTCGCTTTACGACACGCCTGTGCCGCACGCGGCATGAATTCGGCTTCTGCGCGCAGAACGCCCGCCGCGCGCGCCGCACGCTCGGGCGGCAGGATGCTGCTCAGCTTGCGGATCTGTTCTTCGAGATTCGGTGCACGCGCGCTCGCGGCGCGACTGCACCAATGTTGAATTCGCACGAGCGCGATGTTCGCCTCCTCGCTCCCTTTCGCGGCGGCCTCGCTGAGGGCGGCAACCGCGCGATCCGCGTTGCCGCGCGCGAGCTCGTCGATTGCGGCCTGCGGCACGTGCAGTCCGCGCAGATTGCGCCAATGGCTGACGCGCTGAAGCTCCTCGTAGAACTGAGTCTCGTCGGTCGGAGCGATTTCGGGTGCCGGTGCTTCTTCGGCTGGCGCGGCCTCCTGCTGCTGTTGTTTGGGCGCTTCGATGGCATGCGCGCATGTCACCGCGCTCAAGGACCCACAGAGTGCGAGCAACAGGCTGCGCATGCCGTTCCCTCCTATTGCACGGACTCGACGATCAAGTCGTACTCGACCTGCACATTGCCCGTGAAGCTCATCTTCCCGCTTTGATACGTGCTCGCCGCATCCGATTCAGCCATGGCCGCCATCGTTCGCTTCTGATAAGGCACGGGTGGCGGTACGAAGCCGGAGCTCGCCGAGATCGTTCGCGGCGGACCGAGCCGAGCGCCCGCCGCTTTTGCGACGGCTTCCGCATTCAAACGCGCATCCTGCACTGCCTTTGCGAGTGCCTCGCGTTCGAGCTCGCGTCGCTTGCTCGAGTCGAGTTGTGGGTCGCTCACTTGATTGATGCCGAGATCGAACGCCCGCTCGAGGAGGTGCCCGAGCTTGTCGAGGTCCCGCAGCTCCACCTCGATCTGGCGCGAGACGTAGTAGCCGATCAAATTGCGCTCGCGCGCAGTGTTGTCCCAGTTGTACTCGGGCTGGACATTGATGCGGGTCGCGCGCACGAGCTCATGGTCGATCTTCAAATCGCGCGTGAGCTTCAGGGCCGCTTCGACGGTTTTCGCAACCTCGGCGCGCGCCTCCTCGAGCTTCGGGCGACGCGACTCGACGCCCAGCGTCACGGTCGCCTTGTCCGGTTCGGCTCGGATCTCACCCTGCCCCGAGACCGTAATCGTGCGCGGAGCGGGTTCGGCGGCATTGGCGAGGCCGGATAGGGCCAACGTGCCCGCGACAAGAAGCGCTTTCATATACATGTGCATCAGTCCTCGATCGAGCCGCATCGCGCGGCGGATACGATCTTTGTCCTGCGCTCGTGCACGAGAGTTCAGCTTTGCAGGCAGCTCTCGCGAACGGCCATAGAGTGCTAACCCAAAAGCGATCGCACGAGCGTTTGTATCTCGGATCTGCCCGCGACCAAGTGCTCGCCCTTGCCTGAAGCGATCGCTTCGAGGTCCGCAGTGGCGCGTTCGAAATCGTCGTTCACGACGACATAGTCGAATTCGTGCCAATGCGACATGTCCGCAATGCTGTCCCGCAGGCGCCTCGCGATGACCTCATCGCTGTCGGTCCCGCGCCCGCGCAGGCGCTGCTCGAGCGCCGCGCGTGAGGGCGGCAGGATGAAAATCGTTCGGCATTCCGGCATCGCACTTCGGACCTGTTGTGCGCCTTGCCAGTCGATCTCGAGCAAGACGTTGTCGCCTTGCGCGAGCATCCGCTCGACCTGTGCGCGCGATGTGCCATAGCAATTGTCGAACACCTGCGCGTGTTCCAGAAATTCGCCGTTCGCGACCATGCGATCGAACTCGGCGCGATCGACGAAGAAATAGTCGCGCCTATTCTGCTCCGTCTCGCGCCGCCGCCGCGTCGTGTACGAGATCGAAAAGCGCAGCTCGGGCATGCGCTGCATGAGGGCGCGCACGAGCGAGGTCTTGCCGGCGCCGGACGGCGCGGCGATCACGAACAGCTTGCCGCGAGCCGTGCTCATCGAGGCGCTCTGGTTCTTCGTAGGAGTAGCCGTCATTCCACGTTTTGCACTTGTTCGCGCATCTGCTCGATCGTCACTTTCATATCGACCGCCGCTTTCGTCGTTTCGGCGTCTTGAGATTTGGAGGAGAGTGTATTCGCCTCGCGATTGAGCTCCTGCATCAGAAAATCGAGCCGCCGACCTGCGGGTTCGGAGGATGCGAGCGCCGTTTCGACCTCGTCCAAGTGCCCGGCGAGACGGTCCAACTCCTCTTCTACGTCCATCTTGTGGGCGTACAAGACGAGCTCCTGCTCGAGGCGATCGTTGTCCGGCGCGATTCCGAGCTGCGCGATGCGCTCCTTGATCCGATCTCGAACGCGTTGCGAGACTTCAGGCAGGCGCGCCCTCACGGTTTGTGACTGCGCGCGCATCGTGGCGCAGCGCGCGAGCAGGAGCTCGCGGATCCGCTGCCCTTCTCGCAAGCGCGTGTCGTTCAGCTCGCTCAATGCTTCGCGCGCGAGCTCCAATGTCGCCGCGGCGACTGGGGCGAGATCGACTTCCGCCTCTCGGACGATGCCCGGCCAACGCAGCAGATCGAGCGGGCTCACGGAAGCCGCGTGCTTCACGCGTGCTCGAACCTCGTCGATCCGCGCCGCGAGCTCATCGAGCAATTGCGTGTCGATTTCGAGACCGCGCTGCGTACCGGCGGCGGATTTCAGATAGATGTTCGCATCGACCTTACCGCGCCTTAAGCAGCCCGCGATGACTTGCCGGATCTCGTTGTCCAAGCCGCGAAGCTCTTCGGGGAGGCGAAGCGAGACTTCCAGGTACCGGTGATTTACCGTGCGCACCTCGCACGCGAGCGTGCCCCAAGCGCCCTGGCGCTCGCGTCGTGCAAAACCTGTCATGCTGCGGATCATGTCGTGTCAAGCTCACGGTCTGGGTTATGTGCAAGCGAAGGCGTTACGTCGCACCGCGCGGCCTGACTCGATGACTTAAGGCAAAAGCCGTCTTAACTGCGACCGCGCGCCAGTGTATAAAGCGCCGCTAAGATAATCTGATCTGCTGCCAGTTTCCGAGAATTCGCGGATCCGCCACAACCGTCAGATGTCGACCAGGGAAGCGATGACCGCCCAGGATAGACCCAGCGTAGCAGGGCCTATCGACGCTTTCCAAAGTGTAACAGTTGAATGCCCTTCCGGCCGGAGCTCGCGCTTGCGGATCGAGCATGCTGACCTGAGTCTGATCGGAGACCGGGAAGACAACCAGGACCGAGTTGCCGTCGCCGCCACTGACAAAGCGGTGTTGCTCATTGTCATTGACGGCATGGGCGGTCATTCGGACGGGAGCCGCGCGGCCGATACCGCGCTCAAGAGTCTGCTCGATTCATTCCATCAGACGCCCACGCCGATCTTCGATCCGCTCGGTTTCCTCCACATGTCGCTGAGCCGCGCCCACGATGAGGTCGCCGGACTCGGAAATTCGCAAAGCATCGATGCGCGCCCGCGTGCTACGACGGCGATATGCCTCGTCCAAGACGGCGCCGCGTACTGGGCGCATATCGGCGATAGCCGCGTGTATCACATTCGGCACGGTAAGGTGCTCGAGCGCACGCGCGATCACAGCCATGTCGAGCTGCTGCTGCGCGAAGGCAAGATCACCGAGGAAGAAATTGCGAACCATCCGATGCGCAACTTCGTCGAGTGTTGCCTGGGCGGAGACCCATCCATTCCGGAGATGTCGATCAACGGTCGCCGCGTGCTGCAATCCGGCGATGTCCTCCTTTTGTGCACGGACGGAATCTGGGCGAACCTGCGCGACAGCGATATCGCGGCCTTCTTTCGCGACGATACTCAGCACCTGCGCGCTTGGCTCGAGGCGCTCGGACGGCGCGCCGTGCAAGCATCCGCGCCGTTCAGCGACAATTCCTCGGCGGTCGTGCTGCGTTGGATCGGCGACTGATCTGAATCCCAAGACGTGCGATCCTTGCGCAATGGATCGGCAGGTACCAAGCGCGGCTCGATCACTCCAGTCGCTTTTCACGGTGAGACGAACATGAAGCGACGACCCAGCGGTCGCGCGGCGGATGAGCTGCGCGAGATCAAGATCACCCGACGTTTCACGCGGCACGCCGAAGGATCGGTGCTGATCGAGTGCGGCGATACCCGCGTGCTTTGCACCGCGTCGGTCGAGGATGTGATTCCGCAGTTCTTGAGGAATACCGGGCGGGGCTGGGTGACGGCCGAGTACGGCATGCTGCCGCGCGCGACACACACACGGACCCGGCGGGAGGCCGCGACCGGAAAACAAGGCGGCCGCACGCTCGAGATACAGCGCTTGATCGGGCGCGCACTCAGGGCAGTGGTCGACTTGAAAGCGTTGGGCGAGCGAACGATCACGCTCGATTGCGACGTGCTCCAAGCAGACGGCGGCACGCGCACGGCGGCGATTACCGGCAGCTATGTTGCGCTCTCGGATGCCGTCGGCACGCTCATGGATCGCGGCGTGCTGCGCGATAATCCGATACACGGACAAGTCGCCGCCGTATCGGTCGGGATCTGGGCCGGCATGCCCGTGCTCGATCTCGACTACGCGGAAGACTCCGAAGCGGAGACCGACATGAACGTCGTCATGAACAATGGCGGTGCATTCATCGAGCTGCAGGGCACAGCCGAGGGGCACGCTTTTCGCCGCGAAGAATTGGACGAGCTGCTCAATCTCGCCGCAAACGGCATTCGCCAGCTTCAGGCGAAACAGCTAGAAGCGCTCGGGCGCGATTAGCGACGGCCGTACGCATGCGACTTGTGCTCGCGACCAACAACGCCGGCAAGCTGCGCGAGCTTGAGGCGCTGCTCGCCCCGCTCGCAATCGAGGTGTTGCCGCAGTGGCGTTTCACTCAGGAATCGGTCGAAGAGACCGGCTTGTCCTTCGTCGAGAACGCGATCCTGAAAGCGCGTCATGCTTCACGAGCGGCCGCACTGCCGGCGATCGCAGATGACTCGGGCCTCGAAGTCGACGCGCTCCATGGAGCACCCGGGATCTATTCGGCGCGGTACGCGGGCAATGACGCGAGCGATCGAAAGAACAATGAAAAGCTGCTGCAGGCGCTACGTCATACGCCTGCAGCAGAGCGCACTGCGCGCTATCGATGCGCGCTCGTCTTCATGCGTTGGGACAGCGACCCCTTTCCGATCGTCTGCCAAGCGAGCTGGGAAGGCTTGATCATCGATGTTCCGCGCGGCGAAGGCGGGTTCGGCTACGATCCTATCTTCGAGCTCCCGGACCGCGCGCTCACTGCCGCGGAGCTCTCGCCCGAGGAGAAAAATCGACTGAGCCATCGAGGCAAGGCGCTGCGCGATCTCGTGCAGCGGCTCGAGCGCGGCGAAACCTCGGTGCGGGGCGCGCCATGAACGCGCACTCGCTCGAACGCGCGAGCTCGTCATCTCGCTCGGCGATGCCGATATTGAGCTTGCCGCCGCTCTCGCTGTACGTGCACATGCCCTGGTGCGTACGCAAGTGTCCCTACTGCGACTTCAACTCGCATGCGGCGCCGGCGCTGCTGCCGAAGCGCGAGTACATCGACGCGTTGATCGAAGATCTACTGCATGACCGCGAGTTGGTCCAACAGCGGCCGCTCATCTCGATTTTCTTCGGAGGCGGAACGCCGAGCCTTTTCTCGCCCGACGACATCGCCCGCTTCATGGAAGGCGTGCGCGCCGCTCTTCTCCTCTCGCCCTCGGTGGAGGTGACGCTCGAGGCCAATCCGGGCACGGTCGAGCACGGCAGCTTCGCGGCGTATCGCGAAGCAGGCATCAATCGCGTGTCGCTTGGCGCTCAGTCGTTCAACGAGCGGCATTTGCGCGCGTTGGGCCGCATTCACGCGGCGAGCGAGATCGAGCGAGCGGTCGATGAGTTGGTGCGTGGCGGGATCGAAAACTTCAATCTCGATCTGATGTACGGTTTACCGGAGCAAACGATCGAAGAATCGCTCACCGATCTCGGTAAAGCGATTGCGCTTGCCCCGACGCATCTGTCCCACTATCAGCTCACGCTCGAGCCCGGCACCGTGTTCTATCACCGCCCGCCTTCGTTGCCTGACGTTGATACTGCATGGGATATGCAGGAGCGTTGTCAGGAACGCTTGGCGGCGGCTGGTTATGAACAGTACGAGGTATCGGGATATGCGCGTGCGGGCTGGCGCTGCGAGCACAACCTCAACTATTGGCGGTTCGGCGACTATCTCGGTCTCGGCGCGGGCGCCCATGGGAAGATCACGCTCGCGGGCACTCAGCAGGTCATGCGCCTGTCGCGCACGAGGCAGCCGCGCAGCTACTTGGATCGCCAAGTGCACGGACGTATCGACGAGCGGCGCTTCGTGCCGCCCGAGGACCTTCCTTTTGAATTCATGCTCAACGTGCTGCGCTTGCGTGAGGGATTCGCGGAACGCCTGTTCGAATCCCGCACCGGTCGGCCGCTTGCGCACATCGCGCCGATCCTACGGCGCGCAGCAGCACAGGGACTGATCGAAGCGCGCGACATGCAGACGTGGGTTCCGACCGCCCTGGGTAGGCGCTTCTTGAATGATCTTCAGGGCTTGTTCCTACAGGAGCCCAACGCTTCCAGCGAGCCGTACCCCTCGAACGCAAGTTCGTGAACTGCCGCACAAAAGTGGCCTGACAGCGCGCCTTGCAGCGCACCCGCGGCCGACGGGTTATACACACGCGGGAACTCTTTTCACGACACCCGCAAGTTGATGACGAATTCACAGGCGGTGCTTAAGCAGGGTCTCATAAGTCATTGAACAGAAAGATAGAAATAGCCTGGCGAAAAAGTAACCAATTTGACAACGTCACGGCGTTGTAGCTCTTTCCGTGTCGACGGCACCAAGTCATCCACAAAGTTACCCACAGCTTTTGTGGATAACCCATGCCCGGTCATCACGAGAAGCCGAGCGCAGGACCCGGTTCACGAGTCTGCCTTGCTACACGGAGATTCGGCGGCTACACTGCGCGCCTTTTTTCCGGAGGAGCGCTTCAGCGCTCATAGGTCATGAAAGCCGGCATCCATCCCGAATACAAAGAGATCACGGTCACCTGCAGCTGCGGGCACACCTTCACGACGCGCTCGACGCTCGGCCACGATCTGCAGATCGAGGTGTGCTCGAGTTGCCACCCGTTCTACACGGGCAAGCAGAAGATCGTGGATACGGGCGGTCGCGTCGACAAGTTCCGCAAGAAGTACGCGCGCTAAGATCGCACGTCGGTTCGAAGATGAAACGAGGGGCGCCCGATCGGGCGCCCCTTTTCGTTTCACGGGCGGGAACTCAGCCGCTCGTGCGGGTTCTCATTCATGCGCTGTTCTGGTTCCATTCATTCCGGAGCTGGTTCAATGCCCCTGCGGAACCGAGGGTTGGGACAGGGAGGCCCCCCATGATTTGAATGCGCTCCCGCGCGCAGGCACCATGCAATTGCGCCAAGCGTGCATCGGGTTCGACCCACCGCCAACGAGCCGCTGCCATGTATCGAACAGCAACGTTACGCAATGCTCTTCTCGTCGTGTTCCTAGCGATGGGGTTGTCGAGCTGTGCGATGAACCCGGTCACCGGCCGGCCGGACCTCGTCTTGCAGTCCGAGGCAGGCGAGATCAAGCGCGCCAAGGAAGTGCATCCGCTACTGCTTCAGCAGTTCGGCGGCGCTTATCAAGACATGCGCCTCCAGCAGTACGTGAACGAAGTCGGGCAGCGCGCCGCGAAAGTGAGCCATCGCCCCAATCTGCAATACCACTTCACCGTTCTCGACAGCCAAGACATCAATGCCTTCACGACCGGCGGCGGATACGTCTACATCACCCGCGGCATCATGCCGTACCTCAATTCGGAAGCGGAGCTTCTGGCGGTCTTAGGCCACGAGATCGGCCACGTGACCGCCCGGCATCCGGTCCGTCAACAAAGCCAGTCGACCCTTGCGAACATCGGTGCCGCGGCAATCGGCGTATTCACGGGCAGTGGAGATCTGGCGGGCCTCGCGAACTACGCGGGAGCGGCCCTCATCCGCGGCTACGGGCGAGATCAGGAGCTCGAGGCAGACCGGCTGGGCGCTGAATATCTCGCGCGTGTCGGCTTGGATCCGGACCACATGATCGACGTCGTGCGCCTTCTGAAAAACCAGGAGCTGTTCGAGATCCAGCGTGCGCGCGAAGAGAAGCGTCAGCCGCGTGTCTATCACGGCGTCTTCTCGACGCACCCCGACAACGATCAACGCTTGCGCGAAGTCGTCAAGGCAGCCGAGAAAATTCATACCGACGGCGAGGAGGTGGACGCTGGGCGAGAGCGCTACCTGAGAGCGATTCAAGGTCTGCCGTTCGGGACGAGTCGTTCGCAAGGTGTGTTGAAAGGCAATCGCTTTTATCACGCGGACATGGGTTTCACGATCGCCTTCCCGACGGGTTGGAACGTCGAGAACCTGGCCGACCGGCTCCTGGCCGTTTCGCCGAAGAAAGACAGCGTGCTGCAAATGCAGACACAGGCGCCGCCACCGAATACGGGGCCGCGCGAGTTCTTATCGCGCTTGCTCGCCTCGACCGGGACCGCAGGGCACGCGGAGCCGCTCGAGGTGAACGGCTTACAGGGCTACACTGCGGTCGTCCGAGCTGCGAAGACGCCGTTCGGCATCGGGCCTGCACGTTATACGGTCATCTACTACAACAATCTCGCGTACGTTTTCGCGGGCGCAAGCAAGGCATCGAGCAGCGTTCCTTCCGCCGACCCCTTATTCAACTCCGCGATCAGCACGTTCCGGCGGCTCAAGCGCAACGAGTTTGCGATTGCGGAGCCGTACAAGATCAGAATCATCAAAGCGACCGAGAATACGCGTATCGAGGATCTGGCCAAGGCTTCGCCCATCAAGGAGTACCCAGCGGAGACCTTGCGCCTCCTCAACGACCTCTACCCGGATAAAGAGCCGAAACCGGGGCAACTTCTGAAGATCATCGAATAATCCCCCTAGGCGCGGGGCCCGGCTGAGCTTGCCGTGCCGCGTAGGTTGAGGGGAATCCATGCGCTTGATTCGCCGAGCCCATCGTGTAAGTCTGCGCGTCCCACTCGCGCAGGATGTGGTACGGCAGCTTCGCGGCTCGGACACGAGCGAGTCGATGTATCGCCATCGAACGGATTGATCGCCGATCGGCATCGCAGCTTCGCGCGGGCCCTAGCTGTCGATGTATGAATCTGGTATGGACTCGGGATCATCGATTCCGAGGCCGGCGTTGCACGTCTGCGCTGCGAGCGTTGCATCGCGATCGCATCACCTTATTGGCTGGAACGAGTCATGTCCGAGAAGAAATTTGAGTTGACGAACCTGGCAACCGGGAAGAAGACGACCGCCGATATCAAAAGCGGCACGCTCGGTCAGGACGTCCTCGATATCGGGAGGATTTCGAAGGACCATGGATTGTTCACGTTCGATCCCGGGTTCATGGTCACCGCTTCGTGCGAAAGCAAGATCACCTTCATAGACGGCGAAGCGGGCGTCTTGTTGCATCGAGGAATTCCGATCGAACAGCTTGCGGACAAAAGCAACTTTCTCGAAGTCGCCTACCTCCTGATCAACGGCGAATTGCCGACGAGCGAGCAGCTCACGGAGTTCACGCACGCGATTCAATATCACACGATGATCAACGAATCGCTGCTACGGTTCTTCAACGGGTTTCAATACAACGCACACCCGATGGCGATGCTGTCGGGCGTCGTCGCGTCGATGGCGGCGTTCTACCACGACTCGATGGATATCCATAACCCGCGCCATCGCGAGATCTTCGCTCATCGCATCATCGCAAAGATTCCGACGATCGCCGCCGCAGCTTACAAGCATTCGCTCGGGCAGCCGTTTATCTATCCGCGCAACGATCTCGACTACTGCTCGAACTTGCTGCACATGTTCTTCGCGGTGCCATGCGAGTCCTACAACGTTGACCCGGTCACTTCGCAGGCGCTCGATCTGCTCTTCATTCTGCATGCCGATCACGAGCAGAATGCGAGCACTTCGACCGTGCGCTTGGCGGGAAGCACCGGCGCGAATCCCTACGCCGCCATCTCGGCCGGCATCAGCGCGCTCTGGGGTCCCGCTCATGGCGGTGCGAACGAAGCGGTGCTCGCGATGCTCGAGCAGATCGGCACGGTCGAGAACGTGCCGAAGTACCTCGCAAAGGCCAAGGACAAGAACGACAACTTCCGCCTGATGGGCTTCGGCCATCGCGTCTACAAGAACTTCGATCCACGAGCGACGATCATTCGCGGCATGTGCCACAAAGTGCTCGCGAAGCTCGGCAAGTCCGACAACCCGCTCTTCGAGCTCGCCTTGAAGCTCGAGGAGATTGCGCTCAAAGACGAATATTTCGTGGAGCGCAAACTGTACCCGAACGTCGATTTCTACTCGGGGATCATCTACAGCGCGATCGGAATTCCGCAGTCGATGTTTACCGTGATGTTCGCCATCGCGAGAACCGTCGGCTGGGTCGCGCATTGGCAGGAGATGATTTCCGATCCGACGATGAAGATCAGCCGTCCGCGCCAGCTCTACACCGGCCCCACGAAACGGGACTACGTCGAGATCACGGATCGCGGCTGAAGGCGTTGTCGACGTGTCATGTTAAGAGAAGAAAACTCTCGCAAAGCACGCCAAGCTCGCAAAGGTCGGAACGGGATTTCTATTTCGTTTGGCGCTCGCGTTGTGTCGAGCCACGTATCTGCCGACACCTGATTATCGAGATAGTCTCGCGCAGGCATGTCGCTGTTCGAGGAAAGTTTTCCGTTCCTCTCTCTGCACCTCCGAAATAACCTTTTCGATTCTTACTTTGCGAGCTTGGCGTGCTTTGCGAGAGTATTCTTTTCCGAGTCTTGCTTGTACGTACGTTGCTCGCTCGTGCGAGCAGCTCAGTAAAGCGCGTCGTCTTCTTCGGCGGCCAATAGCGATTCAAGCTCTGCCGTATCCGCTCGTCGCATCGGGCGGCCGTCGACCGGGCTCGAGGGCGATTGTCGGATTCCGTTGATCGGAAACACGATTGCGTCGATCTCCTTGTCGCCTGCGACGAACTGCACGACGGGATACGCAACCAGCCGATCGGGTTCGTAACGCATGCGCCGCTCGCCGATTCGATGCGGAATTCCCCGCTCCATCAGGTGCAACGCGACCGGCTCGCTGCCTTCGGCGAACAAGTGCAGCGTGATTTCCGAATAGGCGGACGCAGTGCCGCTCAGCACCGGTCCGACGAGGCGGGGTTCGAAGCGCTCCAACAGTCGCATCGCCTGAAGGGCCGTCTCGCGCAGGTCGTTCAGCGCGGAAGAATGCGTCCGCGATTCGAACAGCCGATGATGAGTCGTGAGCGCCGCTTCGATTTCAGTGTTCTTCGGCAACACGGCAATATCGGTCGCTCCGAGCCGTTCGGCGGCTTTGCGCTTCGCCAAGCCGTAATCGTCGATTCCCTGCTCCGACATGATCCGCGCGGCTTCCTGCGCAAGCGCGCGTCGCAGTTGCTCCGCGCGTGGATTCAAGCGCTTGCTCATGTGCCCACCCCAGCTCTGAAGCCATCGCGAGAGTATCGCGCTTCATCGCCTTGCGGCGTGCGTTTCGTGTTCGCCTCAGAATAGCGAATCATCACCGTTCGTCTGTTCTGTACCGGATTCGAAATCAGTAGGAATGGATCCGTCGAGCGGCGCCTCGGGCGGCAAGTGTCCTGCCATGAACGTCTCGAAGATCGCGTTGGGTTCGCCCGGCCGTGCAGCGAAACCTGTTTCCGCGGAGATACGCATCGATACGAGCCCCGGCGGTGGCGCGGAGCGGCGTTCCGGCACGTTCGCCAGCGCCTCGGACATGAAATACATCCACATCGGGAGTGCCGTTCGACTGCCCTCTTCGCCGGGACCGAGCGAACGTTCTTGGTCGAAGCCGACCCACGCTGCACCGACGAGCTGCGAGTTGAATCCGCAGAACCATGCGTCGCGGCGATCGTTTGTCGTGCCCGTCTTGCCGGCGATATCCGAACGATTGAGCTGGCGCGCTCGCACTGCCGTGCCGCGCTTGACGACGTCCTTCATCATGTCCGTCATCAGATAGCTGTTCTGTGGGGAAATCGCCGTCGGAGCCAGGCGATCTTCGTCCAAGTACGTGAGCCCACCCCAACGCGACTCGTCGGTCGGCTGCACGCGGATCGGTGCATCGAGCAAGTCGGCGGCCGCGGTCGCGTCGACCTGCGGCTCTGCGCACTCGGCGCAGACGTATCGCGGTTCGGCTTCGAAGACGACCGCGCCCTCAGGTCCGATAATGCGCTGTAGATAATAGGGCTCCACGAGAAAGCCGCCGTTGGCAAACACGGCGTAGCCCCGCGCCATCTCGAGCGGCGATACCGATGCCGTGCCGAGCGCGAGCGAAAGGTTGCGCGGAAGCGCGCTCTCTGGAAAGCCGAATCGCTGAATGTACTGAGTCGCGTACGCCGGCCCGAGCGCGTGCATGATGCGAATCGAAACGAGATTGCGCGAACGTATGAGCGCCTCGCGCATCCGCATCGGCCCGCCGAATTGTCGCGAGTTGTTCTGCGGGCGCCAACTCGCTTCGAGCGCCGGATCCTCGATCACGAGCGGAGCATCGTTGATGATGCTTGCGGGCGTGAATCCCCGTTCGAGCGCGGCGGAGTAGAGAAACGGCTTGAGGGCGGAGCCTGGCTGACGTCGTGCTTGGACCGCCCGGTTGTAGTTGCTTGCGTAGTAATCGAACCCGCCGATGAGCGCTGCCACGGCGCCATCCTGCGGATCTAGCGAGACGAATGCGCCTTGTGCCTCCGGCATCTGCACGAGCCGCCAGTTCGCGCCGCGCTCCTGCGCGATATAGATGATGTCCCCAACGGCCAAGACATCGCTCGCGCGTTCGAGCGCAGGCCCGACGCTGCCATCCGGCCGCGGCTCGCGCGCCCAACTGATACCCTCCCATTTGAGCGCGACGCGGCCGTGCGGACGGGAATAAGCGAGCGCGTCCTTCTCGCCGACTTTCACGACTACGGCCGGTTCGAGCCCCGCTCGCGGCGCGAATTCCTCGAGCGCCTCGGCCCATTCCTTTTCGGTCGCTTTCTCGCTGAGCGCGACGCGGGCGAGAGGGCCGCGATAGCCGTGTCGCTGATCGTATTCGAGCAGCGCCGAGCGCAGCGCCGTCACCGCTGCGCGCTGCAGGCGGCTGTCGATCGTCGTGATCGCCTCATAGCCTGCGGTGTACGCCTCCGCTCCGAAGCGCTCGAGCATCGCAGCGCGCGTCATCTCGGCCACATAGGGCGCTTCGACCTCCACGGCGGGGCCATGCAGCTCCGATTCGATGGGCGCGGCGACTGCGGCATCGTGCTCGTCCTTCGTGATGAACTCCTTCTCGCGCATCCGCCGCAGAACGTAGGCGCGACGTTGACGCGCCAGATCGGGATTCGCGACGGGGTTGTCGCGCGAAGGAAGCCTGAAGGTACCTGCGATGAGCGCGATCTCGGGCAACGTGAGCTGATCGACGGCCTTGCCGAAATACACTTCGGCGGCTGCGCCGACGCCGTATGCGCGCTGTCCGAGGAACATCTTGTTCATGTAGAGCGCGAGAATCTCTTGCTTCGTCAGCTCCCGCTCGATGCGCACAGCAAGGAACATCTCCAGAAGCTTGCGCCGATATGTCTTGTCGGGAGTCAAGAAGATGCCGCGCGCGAGCTGCATCGTAATCGTGCCGCCGCCTTCGCTGCGTTCGCCGGACAGCAAGTGGCGCACGAGGGCGCGAAGGAATCCTGGATAGTCGATGCCGCCGTGCTGAAAGAAGTTGTCGTCCTCGGCGGCGAGCACCGCGTTGACGAGCTGGGTAGGGATCGCATCGAAGGAAAGGGGGATGCGCCGCTGTTCGCCGAACTGCGCGATGAGCTTCCCGTCGCGGCTATAGACTCGCAGCGGAACCTGAAGGCGAATGTCCTTGATCGCGGTCACGTCGGGGAGCGCGGGGCGCAAGTACTGATACGCGCCGAGCAGCGCCAGCGTCACGGTCCCGGCGAAAGCGACGAGCGCAGCAAGGCCCCAGCGGAGCGGAGATCGAAGATGAGATCGCATAACAACAATAAAGCCTAAGTCCTTGCCTTGCAAAAGTAGTTTGTGCAATAGTCGCCGGCATTCCGAGACATCTCCTCGAAATGATCAACGCGTCCCAGCAGTCGAGAGGGTGGCGCCTTATAAGAACGAGTGCAGGCGGATGATACGAGTATTGGTCTTTCAGACCTGAGTGTCGTTCCGTGATTACGACAAAAAGGAGCTCCGGGTACTCACGTGGCCCGACGCAAGGCTCTGAATCGACAGCTCGTAACGCCGCCGCGCCGGTCGGCGATGTGGTTCCAACAGCAAAATGGCCTTTTTTCTGCGGGAATGCCGCGATGGTATTTCGTGAGGCTGCTCACATTCAACTTAACACGCCGCTGTATATAGTTGCCGCCCGTGTTTCGTGCCCGATCTCTGATCGTGACCTAAGTGTCTGATCTGGAAGAGGAACTAGCGTGCTTCTAACCGCCAAATCCCGACCGCTGATCGGGTTGGACATCACCACCTCCTCGGTGAAGTTGATCGAACTCAGCATGAGCGGAGGCCAATACCGCGTCGAATCGTACGCGGCTGAGGCGACTCCGCCGAATTCGATCAACGAAAAGGCGATCGTCGATGCCAGCGCCGTGGGCGAAGCCATCAAGCGCGCAGTGAAGCGCTCCGGCGCCCGCGCCAAGGATGCGGCTGTTGCGATCAGCGGCGATGCGGCGATTACGAAGGTCATCCAGATGCCCCGCACGTTGAGCGAAAACGAGCTCGAGGGGCAGGTCGAAATGCAAGCCGACCAGTACATCCCCTTTCCGATGGAAGAAGTGAGCTTCGATTACGAAGTGATCGGCCCTTCGGAGAAAGACCCGGAGATGATCGACGTGCTCCTCGTCGCCACGCGCTCGGAGAACGTCGAGCAGCGAGTCGCGGCGTGCTCGGCGGCGGGTCTTACGGCGAAGATCGTCGACGTCGAAGCCTTCGCGCTCGAGAACGCCTGCCGCTTGTTGACTCATCAAATGCCGGATGGCGGACTGGGCCGCGTCATCGCAGTTGTGGATTTCGGCGCGAGCAGCACGACCTTCAGCGTGCTGCGCGACTTGAAGGTGATCTACACGCGCGACTTTGCCTTCGGCGGGCAACAGCTCACCGAAGAAGTGATGCGCACCTACGGCCTCAGCATGGAAGAAGCGGGTCGCGCCAAGAAGGAAGGTGGACTTCCCGGCAACTACGAGACGGAAGTGCTTGGGCCGTTCATCGACGATATGTGTCAGCAGGTGAGCCGCTCGCTGCAGTTCTTCCTCGCTTCCGGCGCCGGTCGCGAGCAGCCGGAGCAAATCCTGATCTGCGGCGGCTGCGCGAACATCGCCGGTGCGGCGGAGATGATTCAGAGCCGAGTGGGCATCGAAGCGCAACGAGGCGATCCGCTTGGCCAGATGAAAGTCAGCCAAAAGGCGAAAGCCCAAGCTGTGAAGAAGGACGCAACGGCTCTCCTGACCGCCTGCGGTCTGGCACTGAGGAGCTTCGACTGATATGCCCAGAATCAACCTAGTTCCGTGGCGAGAAGCCGAACGCAAGCGCCGGCGCCAGGAGTTCGGCGCGGGTGCTGTCGGCGCATTGGTGTTCGCAGGTCTCATCGCCTTCATCATCAATTGGCAGATGCAGAGCGCGATCGACCATCAGAACGAGCGCAATGCCTATCTCAAGCGCGAGATCGCCTCGCTCGACAAGCAGATCACAGAGATTCTCGATCTTGAGCAGCAGAAGCAGCGCCTGATCGCGCGCATGCAGGTAATCGAGCAGCTCGAGCGCAGCCGGCCCGAGATCGTGCACGTATTCGATCAGCTCGTGCGCACGCTGCCCGACGGCATTTATCTCACCGAAATCAAGCAGTCGGGTCGTCGCATCGAATTGAAGGGCGTCGCGCAGTCGAGCACGCGCGTCGCTTCGTACATGCGCAATCTGGATTCTTCCGAGTGGCTGGCGGATCCGGCGCTGCACATTCTCGAGACGAAAGGATCGACGGATGCCGGCTCGGAATTTACCTTGAATGTCGTGCAAGAGAACCCGCTGCTGCCGAAGGAGCAAGCAGTGGCTTCGACGGGTGCGCCGAAATGAGTAATTTTCTCGAACAAATGCGAGAACTGGATCCGAACGATCCAGGTCGCTGGCCGCTGGCGTTTCGACTGGGTGCGATCGGCGCGATTTTCATCCTCGCCGTGCTGCTGCTCGGCTACATGCTCGCGTGGAAGCCGAAGAAGCCGGAGCTCGACACGGCGAAAGCTGAGGAGCAGAAGCTCCTCGTGACGCTCGAAAAGAAGGCGCGCAAGGCAGCGAACCTCGATGCGTACAAGGCACAGCTCGTCGAGATGGAACAATCGTTCGGCGCGATGCTGCGCAAACTCCCGAACAAGACTGAGGTCCCGAGCTTGCTGACCGACATCTCTCAGCAAGGCTCGGGTGCGGGGCTCGACCAGAAGCTGTTTCAGCCGAGCGCTCAGGTAAACAAGGACTTTTACGCCGAGCTGCCCATCAAAATGCGGCTCACGGGGAGCTTCCACGCGATCGGTGCATTCGTGAGCGGGATCGCCGCGCTTCCGCGCATCGTGACTCTCCATGACGTGCACATCAGACCGCTCAGTAAGGGTGCCAGCGATCAGCTGCAGCTCGACGTCACTGCGAAGACGTATCGCTACCTCGACGAGGACGAGAGTTGACCGCCGCTTGGCGCGCGTCTACCGACACCAACCGAGCTTGTTCTTAAGAGCCATGCTTCACAATAGAACCACACCGCTAGCCGTCGCATTGCTGTTGCTGCTTGGCGGCTGCGCAAGCGATATGGACAAGCTTGAGCAGCAGGTCGCGGCGATCAAGGCGAGACCCGGCGAGCGCATCGAGCCGCTGCCCGAGATCAAGCCGTACGAAGCGTTTGCGTACCAGGCGAGCTCAATGCGTTCCCCTTTCATACCGAGCGCACCTGCGCGCAGCGATATTGCGAGCGCGGTCCGGCCGGACGTCAAGCGGCCGCGCGAGTTCTTGGAGCAGTTTCCGCTCGACACGATGCGCATGGTCGGAACCCTGCAACTGCAGGGCCGCACCTATGGCCTCGTTCAAGGCAAGGACGGGCTCGTTCACCGTGTGTTGCCCGGCCACTATATGGGGCAGAACGACGGACGCATCGTCGGCATTACCAACAACAAGATATCTATCATCGAGATCGTGCCTGATGGTCTCGGCGGATACATCGAGCGGCCGGCTGCGCTGGCGCTGACAGAATGATCCCAGGGAGAAAGCAAGAATGTCGTGCTCAACTTTCGCGAAGCCTGTGATTCGGTTGCGTAGCGGGCATGCCCCGTTCGTCGAGCGGGTCACATTCCTACTGGTCACGCTTTTCCTGGGGGTGCAGGCGGTCCATGCACAAGGTACGAACCGCCTGGAGAGCATCGATGCGAGCGCACTTTCCGGCAACAGCGTGCAGATCACGCTGCGCCTGAGCGAGGACGCGCCGACGCCGCTCACGTTCACCGTCGATAACCCCGCGCGCATCGCGCTCGATCTCCCGAATACTTCGGTTGCCATGTCCTCTCGTCGCGTCGACGTGAAGCAGGGCATCGTCGATACCGTGAACGTCGCCGAGGCGAACGGACGCACGCGCGTCGTTCTGAACGTCGACAACCTCGTTCCCTATGAGACCGAAGTTCGCGGCAACACGATCGTCGTGACCGTCGGCGGCGCCGCCGGCAGAGTCGCCGCCGCGGCTGAGCCTGCTGCTGCAGGCGCCGCAACGCCTGCCGCGCGCGCGCCGAGTAGCGGCGCCGGAGCGAACACGATCGAGAATATCGACTTCCGCCGCGGCAGCGACGGGTCGGCACGCATCATTGTCGATCTTTCCAACTCGCGCGTTCCTGCCGACCTTCGCCAGGAAGGCGGCCGCATCGTCGTGAACTTCGCGAAGACGGGCCTGCCGGAATCGCTCATGCAGCGCCTCGACGTCACGGATTTCGCGACGCCGGTGAGCACGGTTGATGCGATGCGCGTAGCCGATGGCGCTCGCCTCGTCATTGCCGCCTCCGGCGACTACGAACAGCTCGCCTACCAGTCGGATGACGTCTACACGATCGAGATCAAGCCGGTCGTGAAATTGCCGCCGGAGCTTCAGGACCAGCGCGAGTACACCGGCGAGCGCCTGACGCTCAACTTCCAAGACATCGAAACGCGCGCCGTGCTTCAGCTTCTCGCCGATACGAGCGGCCAGAACATGGTCATCAGCGATTCGGTTGGCGGCAATGTCACGCTGCGCCTGCAGAACGTACCGTGGGATCAGGCGCTCGATATCGTCATGCGCACGAAGGGCCTCGACATGCGCCGGGACGGCAACGTCATGTACATTGCACCGGCAGCCGAAATTGCCGCTCGCGAACGCGAGCTGTTGACGGCGCGGGCCGAAGCGCGGGAGCTCGCGCCGTTGCGTACCGAGTATCTTCAGGTGAACTACGCGAAAGCGAGCGATTTGGCCGCACTGATCAAATCCGGCTCGAACAACTCTCTGCTCTCCGAGCGCGGCAGCGTTGCGATCGACGAGCGTACGAATACCTTGCTGCTACAGGACACGTCGGAACGCCTGGCCGATATTCGCCGCCTCGTGTCGACGTTGGATATTCCGGTGCGCCAGGTGATGATCGAGGCGCGTATCGTCATCGTGAACGATGACTTCAGCCGCGATCTCGGAGTTCGATTCGGCACGCAAGTCGCACTCGAGAGCGGCGGCAGCCAAGGCAACGGCATCATCGGCAGCCGCAATTATGTGATTGAAGACGACGACGTCGTGATCGACGATCAACCAGGCGGCGCCAATCTGACGAACGGCTGGGCCATGCCCGACCCGACCGAGCGGTACATGGTCAACCTGCCCGTCGCCAATCCCGCCGGCGCGTTCGCGCTGACGCTCCTCGATACCGATTTCATCGTCGACCTCGAGCTCTCCGCCGCTCAGGCCGAAGGCCGCGGCGAGATCATCTCCACGCCGCGCCTGATCACGGCGAACCAGCGCGAAGCGACGATCGAGCAAGGCGTGGAAATTCCGTATCAGGAATCGTCCTCGAGCGGTGCGACGACGACGCAGTTCAAGAAGGCCGTATTGAGCTTGAAGGTCACACCGCAGATCACGCCGGACAACCGCGTCATTCTCGATCTTACGATCTCGAAGGACAGCGTCGGCCAGCTCGTGGCAAGTGCGACGGGCGGTTTCGTGCCCAGCATCGACACCCGAGAGATCGTGACGCAGGTGCTCGTCAATGACGGCCAGACGGTCGTGCTCGGCGGTATCCTCGAAACCGAACGCCGCGAGGCCGAGAACAAGGTACCTTGGATCGGTGATGTCCCGGTGCTTGGCCGCTTGTTCAAGTCGACCAACAAGAGCGACAACAAGGACGAGCTCTTGATCTTCGTGACCCCGCGCATCCTGCGCGAAGGCGCGAATCTGTACTGACGGACGCGAGAATCTCGCTCGAGCGGCCGCCTCCGGGCGGCCGCTTTCGTTTATAGTGCGCGGAATTCGTCATGAGCCCATCTTCGCGCACTCACAACATCTTCCTGATCGGACCCATGGGCTCAGGGAAGACCGCGGTCGGCCGCCAGTTGGCCCGGCTCCTGCGCCTTGATTTCTTCGACAGCGATGCCGAGATCGAGCATCGGACGGGCGTCGACATCCCGTACATCTTCGAGAAGGAAGGTGAGTCGGGATTCAGGGAGCGAGAGCGCGAAGTGATCGACGCATTGACGCGGTTGTCGAATGTCGTCATCGCGACCGGCGGCGGTGCGGTCCTCCTTGCCGAGAATCGGGAACGCTTGGCGATGCGGGGACGCGTCGTCTATTTGCATACGAGCATCGAGCAGCAGCTCGAACGCACGCGCCACGGCAGGCAACGCCCGTTGCTCTACACGGACGACCCGGAAGCGAAGCTGCGTGAGCTCATGGATCATCGTTTACCGCTCTATCATTCGATTGCCGAGATCACAGTCGCTACCGACGGCCGCCAGGTCCGTGTGGTCGCGGACGAGATCATTCAACGTCTGAAGGAGCTGCCGGCCCAATGACCGAATCAACCGTTCGTGCGCGCGTGGAGATTGCACTTGGGGCGCGCAGCTATCCGATTTTGATCGGCGCCCGGCTGCTCGAGGATGCCGAGCTTATCGACGCGCAAGTGCGCGCGCGCAGCGTTCTGATCGTCACGAACGAGACCATCGCACCGGTATACTTGCCCACGCTCGTGCGCTCGCTCGGCGAACGTCGCATCGCAGAGATCGTGCTACCCGACGGAGAGCAGCACAAGACGCTCGCCACGCTGTCCAGCATCCTGGATGCCATGATGGATGCCCGCCTGAATCGCGACGCCGCGGTGATCGCGCTCGGTGGAGGTGTCGTCGGCGATATGGCTGGTTTCGCGGCGGCGTGTTACCAGCGCGGCATCGCGTACATACAAATGCCGACGACGCTGTTGGCCCAGGTCGATTCTTCCGTCGGCGGCAAGACGGGCGTCAACCACCCGAAGGGCAAGAACATGATCGGCGCGTTTCACCAGCCGCGCTGCGTCATTGCGGATATCGCGACGCTCGGGACACTTTCGGACCGCGAATATCGCGCCGGCCTCGCCGAAGTCGTCAAGTACGGGCTCATTTACGACCTTGCATTTCTCGAATGGCTAGAAGCGAATGCGGAGGCGCTCGCCGCGCGCGAGGAGCGCGCGATCGTGCATGCGGTGCGTCGCTCGTGCGAGATCAAGGCAGAAGTAGTCGCGCTCGATGAACGCGAGTCGGGCTTGCGTGCCATTCTGAATCTTGGCCATACCTTCGGACATGCGATCGAAACAGCGTCGGGCTATGGCAACTGGCTGCATGGCGAAGCCGTCGCGGCCGGCATGAGCGTCGCGGCCGATATGTCGATGCGGCTCGGTTGGATTTCCGCAGCGGATCGCGACCGCGCCGATCGGCTGCTCTCTCGTTTCGGCTTGCCGACGGCGGCACCGAAGATCGGCTCGGCGCGCGCGCTCGAGCTCATGGGGATGGATAAGAAAGTGCTCGAGGGGCGCGTTCGGCTCGTCCTCCTGCGAGCGCTCGGCAAAGCCGACGTGATCGGCGACTACCCAACGGAGACGCTAACAGCTACGCTCGCGCAGCACTTCGACTGACAGGCTCGCGCGGTACGGTTGCAGACAATGACCGATCAATCTCTCGCACCCTATGCCGCACATGACTCACGCAGCCGCGGCCGTCGACATGTCGAGCCTTCGCCGGCTTTTCGAACCGAGTTTCAGCGCGACCGCGATCGGATCATCCACTCGAACGCGTTTCGCCGTCTCGTTTACAAGACCCAAGTCTTCGTCAATCACGAAGGCGATCTGTACCGCACGCGGCTCACCCACAGCATCGAAGTCGCCCAGATCGCACGAACGATCGCTCGCGCGCTGCGGCTCAACGAAACGCTCGTCGAAGCCATTTGCCTTGCGCACGACCTCGGCCATACGCCGTTCGGCCATGCCGGGCAGGACGCACTCAACGAGTGCATGCGCCCCTACGGCGGCTTCGAGCACAACCTGCAGTCCCTGCGGACGGTCGACGAGCTGGAGGAGCGCTACGCCGCGTTCCCCGGGCTCAACCTCACGTTCGAAACGCGCGAAGGCATTCTCAAGCACTGCTCGCTCAACAACGCGCGCCTTCTGGGCGAGCTCGGCGAGCGCTTCATCAAGCGCCAGCAGCCTTCTCTCGAAGCGCAGATTGCCAATGTCGCAGACGAGATCGCCTACAACAATCATGACCTCGACGACGGATTGCGCGCAGGCCTGATCGAGTTGGACGAGCTGCTCGAAGTACCGCTTTTCGCACGCGAGCATCACGCCGTGACGACCCTCCATGGAAACTTGGGCGGTCGTCGGCTCGTGCATGAGATCGTGCGCAGAATGATCAACCACGTCGTCGTAGACCTGATCGAGACGACGACGCAGCATATTCGCGAAGCGAGCCCGAACGATATCGAATCGGTACGCGCCCTTGCTGCGCCGCTCGTCGGCTTCAGCGACGGCGTCGCCGCCGAGCACCTCGAGCTCAAACGCTTCCTGCGCGAGCATGTGTATCGGCATTTTCGCGTCCTGCGCATGACGAACAAGGCGCAGCAAGTCGTACGCGGCCTGTTCGAGACGTTCTTCGCTCGGCCCGAGCTCCTGCCGAAGGAGCATCATCTCGCCGCGAAGCAGATGGAGCGGGAATCTGCCGATGCCGGGCGTGCGCGTGCGGTGGCGGACTATATCGCAGGCATGACGGACCGTTATGCGATCGGCGAGTACGAACGCCTCTTCGATCCCGCCAAGCGCAGTTGAGTGTGCTCGGAACGTGTAGCGTGTAATGTGTGACGTGTAGCGTCAGAGCGCGCAATGCGCGCGGGAGCCGAGAGCATTCTGACGCTACACTTGACACCCTACGCCCCACACGAGACTCGAGTCCTTGCTGAAGAACGATCTGCTGCTCCGCGCGCTGCTCCGGCAGCCCGTTGAACGCACACCGGTGTGGATGATGCGTCAGGCCGGACGCTATCTGCCGGAGTACCGCGCGACGCGTGCGCGCGCCGGCAGCTTCCTCAAGCTGTGCATGACGCCGGAGCTCGCTTGCGAGGTGACGCTGCAGCCGCTCGCGCGCTTCCCGCTCGATGCCGCCATTTTGTTTTCCGACATTCTCACGATTCCGCATGCGCTCGGCTTGGGGCTTCAATTCGAGACCGGCGAGGGGCCGCGGATCGAGCGGCCCGTGCGTACCTTGAAGGACATCGAGCGCCTTGGAGTGCCCGATCCCGCGACCGATCTGCGCTATGTGCTCGATGCCGTGCGGTTGATTCGGCGGGAGCTCGACGGGCGCGTGCCCTTGATCGGATTTGCGGGCAGCCCCTGGACCGTCGCGACCTATATCGTCGAGGGCGGCAGCTCGCGAGAGTTCTCGACGATCAAGCGCATGATGTACGACGAGCCGGGCACGGTGCACGCACTGCTCGAGCTTCTCGCCGAAGCGACGCGCCTTTATCTCAATGCCCAGATCGAGGCGGGCGCGCAAGCGATCATGCTGTTCGATACATGGGGAGGCGTGCTGACGCCCGCGCAATACCGCGAGTTCTCCCTCGACTATATGAAGCGGATTCTCGTGGAGCTCACTCGCGAGCACGAGGGCCGGCGCGTACCGACGATCCTCTTCACGAAGGGAGGCGGTGCGTGGCTGCCGGCGATGAGCGAAACGGGCTGCGACGCGCTCGGCGTCGATTGGACGACCGACCTCGCGGATGCGCGTACGGCAGTCGCCGATCGCGTCGCGCTGCAGGGCAACCTAGATCCGAATTGCCTCTATGCGGCGCCTGGACGTATTCGCGAGGAAGTTGCGCGCGTGCTCGCGAGCTACGGTCGCGGACACGGGCATGTGTTCAATCTGGGTCACGGCATTCACCCAGGCGTCCCGCCAGAGCACGCTGGCGCGATGATCGCAGCGGTGCACGAGCTGAGCCCGCAATATCATGAAGAAGGTTGATAGTTGACGGCCAGAAGCGCGCGCCGAATCTTACGCTAGCGCGGACTCCTTCCGAAGTTCGTCGCGTAACGCTCTGCGCAGGATCTTGCCGACGTTCGTCTTCGGCAGCTCGTCACGGAAGTAGACGTGCTTCGGCACTTTGTACCCGGTGAGCTCCTTGCGGCAATGATCGATGATCTGCTGCTCGGTGATACTCGCATCCTTCCTCACGACGAATAGCGCCACGACCTCGCCCGAGCGCTCGTCCGGTTGTGCAACGGCAGCGACCTCGAGCACGCCCGGATGCGTCGCGGCAACGCTCTCCACCTCGTTCGGATACACGTTGAAACCGGACACGAGGATCATGTCCTTCTTGCGATCCTCGATATAGACGAAACCTTCTTCGTCGATTCGACCGATGTCCCCCGTGCGCAGCCAATCGTGGAACATGACGGCAGCCGTCTCTTCAGGCCGATTCCAGTAGCCCCGCATGACTTGCGGACCCCGTACGCAGATTTCGCCGATTTCGCCGATACCGAGCTCGTTGCCCGCATCGTCTCGAATGCTGATCTCGGTCGAGGAGATCGGCAGTCCGATGGAGCCGTTGAAGTCGAGCGGCGGCCAAAACGGATTGATGCACGCGGCAGGCGAGGTTTCCGTCAAGCCCCACGCCTGCGTCAGAACATTCCCTGTCACCTTCTTCCAATGCTCAGCGACCGAGCGTTGCACGGCCATGCCGCCGCCGAGCGTGATGCGCAGCTCGCTGAAGTCCACTTCCGCGAAGCCGGGCGTGTGCAGCAACGCGTTGAACAGCGTGTTGACGCCGCTGATGTAGCTGAACGTGTATTTCTTCAGCTCCTTTACGAACGCAGCGAAATCGCGCGGATTGACGATCAGGATGTTGCGAGCGCCGAACTTGATGAACACGCTCCAGTTCGCCGTGAGCGCAAAGATGTGATAGAGCGGCAGCGCCGTAATGATCGTGTCCCTGCCTGGGCGTGCATTCGTGCCGATCCACGCCGCCGACTGCAACACGTTCGCGACCATGTTCCGATGAGTGAGCATCGCCCCCTTCGCGACACCCGTCGTCCCGCCGGTATATTGCAGGAACGCGATGTCCTCGTGCGTCAGCGCAACGGGGTTCCACTCGAGATAGTGGCCTTCGCGCAGTGCATCCTTGAATGAAACAGACTGAGGCAGTCGCCAAGGCTTGACTTGCTTGCGCACGTGGCGGACGACGGCGTTCACGAGCATCGACTTCGGCCAGTCGAGCAAATCGCCGACGCCGGTTACGAGGACGTGCTGCAAGTCCGTCCGTGCGATGACCTGCTCGAGCACGTGCGCGAAGTTTTCGAGAATGACGATCGCTTTTGCGCCCGAATCCTTGAGCTGGTGCTCGAGCTCGCGCGCGGTGTAAAGCGGGTTCGTATTGACGACCGTGAGGCCGGCCCGCAGCGCGCCAAAAAGGGCGATCGGATACTGAAAGACGTTGGGCAGCATGATCGCGATCCGATCGCCTCTCTGCAGCTTGGCCGAGCGCTGCAGCCACGCGGCGAAATCGCGCGACAGACGCTCGTACTCCCCGTACGAGATCGTCTTGTCCATGCTCGTGAACGCCGGCAAGTCGGCGAAGCGTGCGCAGCTTTCTTCCAGAATCGCAACCAGCGAGCTGTACTCGTCCGGGTTGATCTCCGCCGGCACGCCCGGCGGGTAGTTCTTCAGCCAAATCTTGTCCACCGGCAGCCCCCTGACCGTTCTTTTATTGGTCGAGTGTTGCCCGAATTGCGGGCCACACATTATCTAGCAGTCGGCCCTGTGCTTCGGCCGACGGGTGAAGGCCGTCAGCCTGCATCAACTTCTCGTCGAGTGCCACGCCTTCGAGGAAAAAGTCGACGTGCTGCACGTCGTGCGCCCGCGCGAGCTCGGCATAAAGGGCGTGAAACCGATCGGCATAGGCCGCACCGTAGTTCGGCGGTATTCGCATGCCGACGAGCACGACCTTCGCGCCGGCCGCTTGGGAGCGTTCGATCAGATCGTCGAGGTTGCTTTCGACTTGCTTGAGCGGAAGGCCTCGAAGCGCATCGTTAGCCCCAAGCTCCAACACGACGACCTGCGGCCGGTGTAATTCGAGCGCTCTGGTCAAGCGCGCCTTCGCGCCCCCGGTCGTTTCGCCGCTCACGCTGGCGTTCACGACGCGGTATCCGTACCCTTCTTCCGCCAACCTGCGCTCGAGCAGCGCGACCCATGTCGATTTGACGTCGATCCCGTAACCGGCGCTGAGGCTATCCCCGACGATCAGGATGACCGGTTTGTCCGCCGCGTCCTGTGCATGAACGAAAGTGCCGAGCGCAAGTCCGAGCAGCAGCAGCCCGAGACCAAAGTTCCGCCAGCGGTTAGAAACCAAACGCCACATGCACATCGCAGAACCGGTTCTAAAAGCAGAAAAAATCACCAAAGAGGTTAGCAGTCCCGAGGGAACACTGACCATAGTAGCGGACGTCGACCTCAGCGTTGCGCCGGCGGAGACCGTTGCCGTCATCGGCGCCTCCGGCGCGGGCAAGTCGACGCTCTTGGCGTTGCTGGCCGGCCTCGATGAGCCGACCAGCGGGCGCGTGTGGCTCGACGGCCAGGAGCTCACGGCACTCGACGAGGATGGTCGTGCGGCGGTTCGTGCGAACCACGTGGGGTTCGTCTTTCAAAGCTTTCATCTGGTGCCTTCCCTGACGGCGATCGAGAACGTGATGTTGCCACTGGAGCTTGCCGGCAAGCCGAACGCGCGTGCAGCGGCAGCCGACGCACTTGCGCAAGTGAGCCTATCGGCGCGGCGCGAGCATTATCCGCGGCAACTGTCCGGTGGCGAGCAACAGCGTGTGGCGATCGCCCGTGCCTTCGTCACGCAGCCTGCGGTGCTCTTCGCTGACGAGCCGACGGGCAACTTGGATGCCGCCACCGGCGATCGCATCATCGAGCTCTTGTTCGATCTCAACAAAGCCGCACAGACGACGCTCGTCGTCGTGACCCACGATCCGGCGATCGCACAACGCTGCGGCAGGACGATCCGCATCGAAGCCGGGAGAATCGTCGCATGAGGACGCTGCGTCTCGCAGTGCTTGCGCTCGCTCGCGATGCCAAATCGGGCGAGCTGCGAGTTCTCTTGTTTGCGCTGCTGGTTGCCGCTTCTGCTTTGACCGCGGTGGGCTTCTTCACGAGTCGCGTGAGTCGCGCGGTCGACCAGCAAGCCGGAGAAGTGCTCGCGGCGGATCTGCGACTGCAGTCGCGCTCGCCGCTCGATCCGCAGTATCTGCGCCTCGCCGAGCAGGCGGGCCTGACGACAGCGGAGCTCGTCACGTTTCCGAGCGTCGTGCTGAATGGGGACAACAGTGCCCTGAGCGCGATTCGCGCGGTTTCGGAACGTTACCCATTGCGCGGCCGTGTGCGGATCGCCGAGGTTCCGTTCGGTCGAGCGTGGGAGGCACGCGGCATTCCCGAGCCCGGCGAAGCGTGGCTTGAAGCACGGTTGTTTGCACAGCTTGGCGCGAATGTCGGAGATCGCATTCAAGTCGGAAATGCGCAGCTCGTCGCGTCGCGCGTGCTCGACTATCGCCCGGACCAAGGCTCCCAGTTCGTCGACCTCGCACCGACGCTGCTGATGCGCCTCGATGAGGTGCCGTCGACCGGACTCGTTCAACGAGGCAGCCGCGTGTCTCACATTGCACTGTTCGCCGGCGATCCACGTGCGGTCAGCCTGTTCAAACAAGACATATTGAACCGCAAAAAGCCGACCGAGCGGCTCGCGGACGTGAGCGATGCGAGTCCACAGATTCGATCCGCAATCGATCGCGCCGGGCGATTCGTGAATCTATCGGCGCTCGTCACAGTGCTTCTCGCTGCTATCGCCGTCGCAATCTCCGCGCGGCGCTACGTCGCGCGCCATCTCGATACGGTCGCGCTCATGAAGAGCCTGGGCGCGCCACAACGACTCGTGCTTGCGATCAGCGTGCTCGAGCTCGCGATGATTGCGGTCGGCGCCGCGATCATCGGGGCCTTGATCGGCTACGGAGCGCAGGAGGGCATTGCTTATCTTGTGAAGGACCTCGTGCGAGGTGAGCTGCCGCGGCCGTCGCTGAGCGCCGCTTGGCTCGGGCTCATGACCTCGCTCACCATCCTCGTCGGGTTCGCATTGCCGCCGCTCCTGCAATTGCGGCACGTGCCCCCTGCGCGCGTGCTTCGCCGCAACCTCGAGCCGCCGCCGCTTCGCTATGCGACAGTGTACGGCACCGCCTTCGCTGCGTTGATCGCCCTGCTCGCCGGGCTTATGCGAGATCTCTCGCTGTTGTTCTATGTGTTTGCCGCGATGCTCGGCACGTTCGCCATCTTGATCGGCGCCGGCTCGCTGCTCGTGCTCCTGCTCGGGCGGCTGCGCGGCAGCGTCGGAATTTCGTGGCGCTACGGGATGGCGAACATCGCGCGCCGCGGCCGCGACAGCGTGATTCAGATCGTCGCGTTCGGCCTCGGGCTCATGGTGCTGTTGTTGCTTGCAGTCGTGCGCGACGATTTGATGCGAGGGTGGCGCGCGAGCTTGCCCGAGAACGCGCCAAACCATTTCATGATCAACATCCGTCCCGATCAAGCGGACGCCGTGCGCGCGTTCTTCGGCGATCGGCAGTTCGAGCCGCCCGAGCTCGTTCCGATGGTGCGCGCGCGCCTCGTCGAGATCAATGGCGAGCCGGTTTCCGATCTCGAGTTTCCGACGGATCGCGGCCGCGGGTTCGTCGAGCGCGAGGCGAACTTAACGTGGTCGCAGACGATGCAAGTCGACAACACGCTCGTGCAGGGCCGATGGTGGCAAGCGGGAGACGACGGTGGGCCGCGTGTCTCGGTCGAGATCGAGCTCGCGAAAGCGCTCGGCCTCAAAATTGGTGACACACTCACCTACGATGTGGCGGGCGAGACCGTCACGGCTCGCGTTGCGAGCTTCAGAGAAGTGCAATGGGATACTTTCCGTCCCAACTTCTTCATGGTTTTCTCGCCCGGCGTTCTGGACGACAAGGCAGGGACCTACATCACGAGTATCCATGTGCCGCAGGAGCGCAAACGCGTCTTGCTCGAGTTCATGCGGACCTTCCCGGAAGTCACTGCGATCGACTTGGATGCCATTCTCGCGCAGGTGCGAGGCGTGATGGACAAGGCGTCGCTCGCCGTGCAGTACGTGTTCGGATTCACACTGCTCGCAGGGGTCGCAGTGCTGCTCGCCGCCATCCAGGCAACGAAGGACGAGCGGCGCTATGAGAGCGCGATGCTGCGAACGCTGGGAGCAAGCCGGCGAATCGTGCTGCAAGGTGTTGCGGCGGAGTTCACGACGCTCGGACTGCTTGCGGGCACGCTCGCTTCGATCGGCGCTACCGCCGCCGGCTATTTTCTGGCGACCCGAGTCTTCAATCTCGAGTACGCCTTCGACCCGACTGTCTGGGCTGTCGGCCTCGTTGCAGGCGCATTGCTCGTCGGCGTCAGCGGCACGCTCGCAACGCGATCGGTCGTGAATCATCCGCCCGTCGAGACCCTGAGAAGAGGTTAGTGATTAGGGGGTAGGGGATCGTCAGAATCGGAGCGTCGCGGTCCTTTCTGACGATCCCCTACCCCCTATTCACTAATCCCTAATCGAGGCCCAGGCGGATCCATCCGTACTCCTGCGTTTGGCCGCGCCAGTTGTAAGCGTCGAGGCGAAGCAGGTACTCGCCGGGCCCGAATGCGGAGGAGTTGAGCGCGAGCCGCAGCTCGCGATTCGAATCGCGGGCCATGCGACGGATCTGCATCAAGCGACCCTCGTCGACTTTATCGATCGTGACCTGGAACTGCGTGAACTTGCCTTCCGACACATCGATGTGCAGCTCGAGCAGTTGCGGCGGCACGAGCCATCCGAGCTCGACGGTTGCTTCGCTCGGCTGCACGCGAATGGGCTGAACTTGATAGCTCGTTACGGCAGCGGGTGCTTGCATGCGGGTCACCTGCGCTTCGCGCGCGATCGTGTTCATCTTCTGCTCGAGCGAGCTTGCGCGCATGGCGTACGTTACGAGCCCGCCGAGCGCTGCGAGCAGGGCGATGACGAGCAGCGCGAGCACGCCACGATTCGGGCCCGCGCCGCCTGACCAACGAGACTGCCGCGGCTCCTCGTCTGCATCGAAGCCTTCATCCGCCACCTCGAGCGCCGTCCGGGTCGCGCTCGAGGGAATTGTTTGAAATAGGCCGGTTTCGCTGTCGTCGGCCGGGCGTCGGGACAAGCGCGCCTTGAGCCGTACCGGGATCGGCATCTCGTTCAGGAGGTCGGGATGCTCCAAGCAATACTTCTCGAATTCGCGCGCCTCGCGCACGGTGAGGTCGCCCGCTAGATAACGGTCGACGACCTGTTCGTCCTCGATGTACTTGCGGTCCATGGTATTGCCTCGTGTGACGTGGCAAGGAGAGGTGACAGAAGAGGGTCTACCGCTGCGACTCCAGTTCGGAGTTCTGCGATTCCGCGGCACAGCGCGCGCACTTTGGCCAATATCGTTTTGCGATCGCATCGAGCATGCTGCGATTGCTGCGTGCGAAGAACTCGCGGGCCGCCTGCGATGCCGGCTCGTCGCTGTACCCGAGCCCCACGATGCGAACATGCGTCATGTCTTCGCCGGCGGCGGTGAAATAGAGGACGGTCCAGAGCCCATTGAGCGCATTTCGTTGCGGAAAGCTTGGAGGGGCGCGTTTCACCCGCAGTGCGAGCATCCGTTGCGGCTCGAATGCCAAGATCTCGTTCACGAATGGCTCGCGATCCCCGAGCTCGCCTTTCGCTCCGTAGTACGCCGCAAGTTCCCCGCCGATGCGTAGATCGACATGGGCCTGAGCCGCTCCGCCCTTTGCATCGTCTGCGGACGTTGTGAAGAGTTGCCATACTTCCGCCACGGGGGCGTTGACGAAACCCTCCGTCACCTGAGGTTCCGCGGCGGCGGCACCGGTCGCGAGCAGGATTGCACACAATCCCGCCTGAAAGAGGCATCGTTTCATCGGCCGTAAAGGGTACATAAGCGAGTCGGTCGGACAGTGGACACACTGCCAATGTCGCACGGTGCCGGCCGTTTCGCTAGAACTGTCATGCCTCGCTCACAAGTCCTTGCGGACCTCTGGCCGATACTGCGAAGCTTGCGACGATGCTTTGATACCGGTGGCGGCCGCGATTCGGCGCAGTTTTCGCGGGCGCACCGCCGGCTCGAACGTAACGCCGATTATCGCGGGTGCCGCAAATCGATAGGCAAAGCATCGGGGGAACCCTGAGTCGCGACGACGATGCCTTTGTCGCGACGGCATCCGCCTTCTGAAAGAAGATGACGCCACAACCGCACTGCCCGAGTAGCCGAGATCCATGATTCTTATTCTGCAAGTCGTGGGCGAGCGGGCACAGGACTTGGGCGCCGCGAGCCGGAAGGTATTCAAGGAGATCGGCGGCACCATCGGACGACTTCCGGACAACGATTGGGTCTTTGCCGACCCGTACGTCTCCGGGCGCCATGCATTGATTCGCTACGTAAACGGCACGTATTTCATCGAAGACACGAGCACGAACGGCGTGTTCGTCAATTCTCTCGCTCAGCGACTGGGGAAGGCAGAGGCACATGCCCTGCAGGATGGAGACCGCTTGTACATCGATGCATATGAGATCGAGGTGTCGATCAAGGAGGATCCCGCGCATAAATCGCGGCACGATCTGTTCGCCGATTCGCGAATCGTCTCTTCGGCGGAGCCGACCCGGCTCAAAGGGGATCGCACTGCGAGTCTCGTCATGGACGGCCTCGAGCAAGACGATGAATTCGAAGAGGCCGGCCCGGCCAATACGACAGAGTGGTACGAGGATAGCCGTCCGAAGGCGTCGCCTTTGGACCCAGTGCCTGCGCCCGCCGCACGCGCATCTTCAGTGATGCGCAAGCCGCTCGCCGATGACGTTCCACCGGCACCGTCCTCGCGCAGGCCTGCACAGGACGCCTCCTCGACGGGCGATCGTTTCGACCGACTCCTCGCCGCCGCGGGAATCGAAGGTTTGGACGCAAGCCCCGAGGCGGCGCGCGTATTGGGCGAGTTGCTGCGAGCTTCAATGAGCGGCGTGATGGAGATGCTCCGTGCCCGAGAGCGCATGAAGGACGAGCTGCGCTTGCGGGGTACGAACTTCAAGGCTGCCCACAACAATCCGCTCAAGTTTTCCGCGAACGTCGACGATGCGTTCCACAACATGCTCGTCAAGCGCAATCCTGCCTATCTCGAGCCGACCGAAGCGCTTGAAGATGCCTTTCGCGACGTCCGCGATCACCAAAGCGCTTTCCTCATCGCAATGCGCCTTGCGTTCGAGGCGATGCTCGCGCGCTTCGATCCGGGCCGCTTGCAGGACGATTTCGATCGCCAGCTCAAGAAAGGATCGATCCTCGGCGTCCCCGCGAAGCTTCGCTACTGGGATCTGTACAGGGAGCGCTATGGAGAGATCGCGAAGGATGCGGAGGCGAGCTTCCGTACGCTCTTTGCCGAGGAGTTCGCGAAAGCCTACGAGGAGCAACTCGCGCGCTTGAAGGCGCTCGCTCGAGACTGAATCGCCCCTAAGAATGCTCATGGACAAGCGCACACTGGAAGACACCGTCGTCGAAGAGGACATCCATCCGGAGTTCGTCGCGGCAGGTCGAACCGACATCGGCAGCGTGCGCCCGACGAATCAAGATGCATTTCTCAAGCTCGATGCGGTCGGCATCTGGGTCGTCGCCGACGGCATGGGCGGTTACCGCGACGGCGATGTGGCGAGCCGAATGGTCTGCGATGCGCTGACCGAGCTCGGTCGGGAAAACCGGTTCGAGGATACGATCACGGGCGTCAAGTCACGGCTCAACCGAGTGAATCGGCGTCTGTACAAGGCGGCCACTCGTACCGTCAATCCGGTTCTGAGCGGCAGCACCGTCGCCGTGCTCGCCGTTCGGCGCACAGCCTGCGCCGCCATTTGGGCCGGCGACAGCAGGATTTATCGTTTGCGCGGCGGTCGACTCGCGCAGATGACGACCGATCATACCTGGGCCGCGGAGCTCAACTTGCAAAGCTCCGAGACGACGGATCACGCAATCACGCGCGCCGTGGGCGGCGAAGGTACGCTCGTGCTCGACGTGCGCCGGGATCGCGTGAGGCCGGGCGATCGCTACCTTTTGTGTACGGACGGGCTCACGCATGAGCTGGCTGACGATCGCATTGCGGAGTTGCTCGAGAGCGGAGATGTCGAGCAATGTGCCGATGCGCTCATTCGCGCTACGCTCGATGCCGGGGGGCGCGACAACGTGACCGTCGTCGTGATCGACGCGCGCTGAAGCATTGGGGGAGCTTGACTACGATGTCCGATACGGTCGTGCAACTGCTGAGTCGATTGGCCGAGGGAGACAGCTCGTTGTCCGAAACCTGCGCGGAGCTCGCGACGCTCGTGCACGGAGCGCAGGCGAATGCGACTGACTTCGCGACCCGAGTGCGAACCGAGCGCGCCGCGGGCCGCTTGAAGGAGGAGCACGCGCGCGCGCTGCTCGAAGCGCTGCAAGACGAAACGGAGAAGACCAGGCTTCGCTCCGACGAGGCGGCGACGACGCTGAAACGGACCGATGCGCTTCTGCAAGAGCGCGCGAGTCCCGACCGAACGCGCCTGGTCGCCGAGCGGCGTGCGCACGTCGAAGGCATGCACTCGGCCCCGCCGGGCGCACTTGCCCCCGGCATGACCGTAAAGAACCGCTTTCTGCTCGAGGGACTGATCGGCAAAGGAGGAATGGGCCTCGTCTTCAGCGCGATCGATCGTCGCAAGCAAGAGGCGCACGATCCGAACCCGCGTGTCGCGCTCAAAGTGCTGAACGCCGATTTTCGCCGGCACGCACAGTCTTTTATCGCCCTACAACGAGAGGCGCGCAAAGCGCAAACGCTCGCGCATCCGAACGTCGTGACCGTGTTCGATTTCGATCGCGACGGCGACATCGTCTACATGACGATGGAGCTGCTGGTCGGACGCTCCCTCGAAGCCATCGCGCGCGATTCGCGCGGTTACGGCATCGGTCCGGAGCGAGCGTTGCCGATCATCCGGGGAATCGCCGAAGGACTTGCCTACGCGCACCGAAAGGGCATCGTCCACTCCGACCTGAAGCCCGGGAACGTCTTCGTCACGCAGGACGGTACGCCGAAGATCCTGGATTTCGGCATTGCGCGCGCGGTGCCGAACTCGCTCGCCGATGACGTCACGGATGTGTTCGATGCGGGCAGTCTCGGTGCGTACACGGAGGCGTATGCAACCCTCGAGATGGTCGAAGGGACCGATCCTCATCCGGCCGACGATATCTACGCGCTCGGCATCATCGCCTACGAGCTGCTGAGCGGGAAGCATCCGTACCAGCGCCACAGCGCGCCGAACGCGCGCAAGCTTGGGATCGAGCTCAAGCCGCTGAAGGGCATCAAGCGTAAGGAGGCACGTGCGATCGCGGCATGCCTGTCGTTCGACCGTGAGGATCGTCCTCAGGATGCAGGGGAATTTCTCAAGCTCTTTCGCGGTGTTTCGAACGCGCACAAGGCGACCGCGGCAGCCGCGGTTCTGCTCGCCGCCGTTGCAGGGTACGCGTCGTATCAGAACTACGTGGAAACGAGTCCCTCAATCCCCTTCAGCGAGCTTCCGCTCGAGCAGCAGCAGGACTTCCGGCGCTACATGGACGAAGGAGCGCACGCATGGGCGTTCTACGAGCGCGAGCAGATCGACGATGCACTGAACGTTGCGCTCGATCAGTACGCGCGTGCCTACCGCATCCATCCACGCAATCGGGAGGCTGTTGCCGCGCTCAAGAAAGTAGCCAAGGCATTCCTCGCCGCTGCCGATACCGAAGAGCGTCGCAAGCTGATCGCGATCGAGCTCCAGAAACGGAGCGAGTATTTTCATACGTACGCCCCGGTCGTCGCCGCGGCGAACTAGGAGTCGGGCGCTGACCGACCGGCAGAGCCGCGCGCGCGCCGCGGAAATCTGCTCTAATCGCATTCCCTTTCGACACCTTTTCTTGACGATGAGCACGACGCCGCGGACCGCAGTCACACCCACCCGTGAGGAGAACTACGCCGAGTGGTATCAACAGGTCATCCGTGCCGCGGATCTGGCCGAGCCCTCGCCGGTGCGCGGCTCCATGGTCATTAAGCCTTGGGGCTACGCGCTCTGGGAGAACATGCAGCGGGTCCTCGATGACATGTTCAAGGCGACCGGACATCAGAACGCCTACTTCCCGCTCTTCATCCCGCTCTCGTTCCTGCAGAAGGAAGCGGCCCACGTCGAAGGGTTCGCGAAGGAATGCGCGGTCGTCACGCACCATCGCCTGCAGGCGGATGCGGAAGGCAAGCTCGTCCCGGCCGGCGAGCTCGAAGAGCCGCTCATCGTGCGGCCTACCTCCGAGACGATCATCGGCGATGCATTTGCGCGCTGGGTACAGAGCTATCGCGATCTGCCGCTGCTCATCAACCAATGGGCCAACGTCGTGCGCTGGGAAATGCGCACGCGCATGTTTCTGCGCACCGCGGAGTTTCTCTGGCAGGAAGGGCATACCGCACATGCGACGCGGGAGGAGGCGATCGAGGAAACCCTACGCATGCTCGATGTGTATGCGACGTTCGCCGAGGAGTGGATGGCCATTCCCGTCATCAAGGGCGAGAAGACGGCCGGCGAACGGTTTCCAGGCGCCGTGCAAACGTATTGCATCGAAGCGATGATGCAGGATCGCAAGGCGCTGCAGGCCGGTACGAGTCATTTCCTCGGTCAGAACTTCGCGAAGGCGAGCGAGATTCAGTTCCTGGATCAAAACGGCGTACACCAATACGCCTGGACGACGAGCTGGGGTACATCGACTCGCATGATCGGCGCGCTTTTGATGACGCATTCGGACGATGATGGCTTCGTGCTGCCGCCGCGGCTCGCATCCGCGCACGTCGTGATCATTCCGATCTATCGGTCCGAGCAGGACCGCACACGTGTGCTCGAGTATTGCAACAAGGTCGCTCGGGAGCTCCGCGAGGCTCGCTTCGCGGATCGCGCCGTGAACGTGATCGTGGACGATCGCGAAGAGCGTGGCGGGGATAAGATCTGGAGTTGGATCAAGAAGGGCGTGCCCGTGCGCCTCGAGATCGGCCCGCGCGACATGGATAAAGATTCCGTGTTCGTCGGTCGGCGCGATCGTGCGCCAAAGGAGAAGCAGAGCGTTCCGCGAGCCGAGTTCGTCGCGAATATCGCCAGTCTGCTGCAGTCGATGCAAGACGGATTGCTCGAACGCGCGCGCGCGTTCCGCGAGCAGCACACACGCAGAATCGATTCGAAGGACGAGTTCTACGCCTTCTTCACGGCGCCGGCCGTCCCCGAAAACGCACCGACGCCGATTCACGCAGGCTTCGCGCTGACGCATTTCAGCGGCGAAGTCGAGCTCGAGCAGCGCATCAAGGACGACCTCGGCGTTACAGTCCGCTGCATCCCGCTCGAGAAGAGCGAGCCCGGCATCTGTCCCTTCACCGGCAAACCGAGCGCGCAGCGCGTCGTCTGGGCGAAGGCGTATTAGGCAGCAGAGCTGCGCTTTATCTACACGGTGCCGCCGCGAGATCTATCTCCAAGTTTGAGCTTAGCGACTGTGCTGTGAATTCGAGATCGTGCTCAGGTCGCACGAAGAGGAATCTCTCGCGGCGACGCGGCGCAGAGAACAATCTTTCCATTCTGCCTTTGCGAGCTTCG
>JBDZVE010000139.1:0-9069 GCA_040255535.1 Lysobacterales bacterium
GCTCGAACGCTCAACTCG
Organism: Lysobacterales bacterium; assembly: GCA_040255535.1. GTDB lineage: Bacteria > Pseudomonadota > Gammaproteobacteria > Steroidobacterales > Steroidobacteraceae > Steroidobacter. The sequence continues at coordinate 19 of JBDZVE010000139.1, forward strand.
GCGTGGCTTGCCATCGTCGCCTGCGCGGTCTGCGGCACGTTCGAGTATGCGGTGGATCAGGCGCGCGGCTCGTCAGTCGCGAGCCAAGCCGACCGGCTCTTCGACGAGAACAGCGTCGCAGCGCTCGAGCGCCGCATCGCGCTTCAAGCGCCCACCAACAAACACACAACACACGGTCCTGCAGGGAATGCGGATGACGTCGAGCTTCCGCAGCTCGTCGAAATACTGCCTGCCGCCATTGAAAGCGGTCGCATTGCATTCGCCGCCGCTGCCGTTTTCAAGCGGCCGCACTCTCCAAACTCACAACCCCGGGCCCCGCCGCGAGGATCTGCGCGCTAAGCGCGCCTGATCAGCACCCCGCACGCGCACGATGCCGTTGCTCCGGCAATGCGCGAGCACGTGCGTCTACACCCGCTCTCGCCTCGGGGGATTTATGTCCGCTTCTCCATGGAAGCTCGTCATGTACGGGCTCATCGTCGTGCTTGGCATCGTATTCGCGATGCCGAACGTGTTTTCGTCTCAGCAACTCCGCCATTGGCCATCCTGGCTGCCGACCAAGCAACTCGCGCTTGGCCTCGATCTCAAAGGCGGCGCGCATCTCGTGCTCGAAATCGATTCGACCGCGTTGCGCCAGGAAATCCTGAATACCGCCGCCAACGATGCGCGAGCCGCTCTGCGCGAAGCGCACGTCGGCGGTATTCGCTCGAAAATCGAGAACGATGTGCTCATCCTGAGCGGGACGCCCGAGCACATCGCGAGCGCCGCGCACGTCCTGCGATCGGCGTTCGCCTCGTCCGCCAACTCGACGCGCCTCCTGCTCGAGGAATCCGGCAATTCCGAGCTGCGCGTGCGACCGACGGATACCGCCGTGCGTCGGCGCCAGAAGAGCGCGCTCGAGCAGAGCGTCGAGATCGTGCGTCGTCGCATCGATGCGATCGGTGTCGCCGAGCCTACTGTGCAGAAGCTCGGCTCGAATCGCATTCTGGTCCAACTGCCGGGCGCTCAGGATCCTTCCTCCATTCGCCAGTTGCTCGGCAGCACCGCGAAGCTCACGTTCCACCGCGTCGCTCCACCGGTCGAAAGCGGAGGCGCTCTACCCGACGGCTACATCACGCTCACGGACACTCGAGGCGCGAAGTACGTTCTGGAGCAGCAGCCGTTGCTGGAAGGGGATCGCTTGGTGGATGCGAGCGTGTCGATCAATCGACGCTCTCATGTACCGACCGTCTCGTTTCGCTTCGACGATCGCGGCACGAAGGCATTCGCCGCGATCACGAGCGAGAACATCGGCAAGCAGTTCGCAATCGTGCTGGACGGCAAAGTGCTGAGCGCGCCCGTCATCCGCGAACCGATCATCGGCGGCGCAGGTCAGATCGAAGGCGGCTTGTCGATCACGGAAGCAAGCTCGCTCGCCGCCCTGCTTCGGGCCGGCGCGCTGCCCGTTCCGCTCACGATCGTGCAAGAAGGCATGGTCGGACCCGATCTCGGCAGCGATGCGATTCGAGCCGGTGCGCTCACGGGCGCCGCCGGCTTCGCGCTCGTGCTGCTCTTCATGACCGTGCTGTATCGAGGCTGGGGGCTCATCGCGAATCTCGCGCTCGGGCTCAACGTCGTGCTCACGTTCGCTGCCATGACCGTCCTCAACGTAACGCTGACGTTGCCCGGGATTGCAGGCATCGTGCTCAGCATGGGCTTGGCCGTCGACGCCAACGTGCTCATCAACGAGCGGATACGCGAAGAGACGCGCGCGGGTAAATCCGCCTTCGCAGCGCTGCATCACGGATTCGATCGCGCCTACGCAACCATCATCGACTCGAACGTTACCGCCTTGATTGCGACCGCCCTGCTCTTCTCGTTCGGATCCGGACCGGTCCAGGGATTCGCAGTGACGATGGCGTTCGGCATCTTGATCTCGATGTTCACGGCCGTCGCGGTCGTCAAAGCCATCATGTCCACATGGGTACGACTGCGGCGGCCCAAGCATTTCGTCATCGCATCGCTGCTCCCGCGCAGGCTGCGAGAGCGAACGCCTGCGTTCAAGTTCATGCGCGCTCGCTTCATCGGCATCGGATTGTCGCTCGTGCTGTCCGTTGCCTCCGTATGCCTATTCTTGAATCCCGGCCTGAACTATGGCGTCGACTTCACGGGCGGCGTGCTCGTCGAGGCGAACATGCCGCGAGGACCTCAGGTTGCTGAGCTTCGCGAGCATCTCGAGCATCTCAATGCGGGCGAGGTGGGCGTGCAGCGAATCGGCGAGTCGGCAGCGATCGTGCGAGTGGAGCTGCCGCCCGATGCGAGCGAGGCCACACAGCATCAACTGGCCGCACGCGTCAAGGAAGCGATCTGGCAGGTCGATTCCGGAACGACGTTCGAGCGCGTCGATATCGTGGGGCCGAAAGTGAGCGGCGAGCTCACCGATGCCGGCATTCTCGCAGTGCTGTTCGCGAGCATTGCGATATTCATCTATATATGGGTGCGATTCGACTGGTCGTTCGCCGTCGGCGCGATCGTGACCCTCGCGCTCGACATCACGAAGACGATCGGCTTCTTCGCGCTCACCGGACTCGAATTCAACCTGACGGCGATCGCGGCGGTCCTCACGCTCATCGGTTACTCGGTCAACGACAAAGTCGTGGTCTACGATCGGATGCGAGAAAACCTGAGGCTGCACCCGGACCGGCCGCTGCGGGAGATCATCGACGGCAGCATCAACGAGACGCTTGCCCGATCGCTGTATACGTCGATCACCGCGCTGCTCGCGCTGTTGCCGATGGCGATCTGGGGCGGCGCGACGGTGCAGAGCTTTGCGACACCGATGGTGTTCGGAATCATCGTCGCCGCGAGCTCATCGGTCTTCATCGCCGCACCGATACTGCTGTTCCTCGGCGAGCGGCGGCTCAAACGGCAGCCCCGACAGTCGCAAAGCACGATCGAGGCGCTCGCGGCGGAGCCCTGATCAAAGGCTGCTCGCGGACAACTTTTCGGAGGGACACATGGACGTGTTCCGCCGTGAAGAGCGGCTGACACCCGTGAACAAACCCCGTCGACTCACCGTCGGATGCGTATACTGCGCTTCGAATCATCGTCGGGCGTCTCTCGCTTGCCTACCGCGACCTCCTCTAGACATCGACCCGTCCTTGGCGTCGTCCTCAAGCTCGCCTCGATCGTGCTGTTCGCCGGCATGGCGGTGTGCGTCAAGTTTCTCGGGCAGGACGTTCCGATCGGTCAGACGATCTTCGTTCGCGGACTCATTTCCATCGTCGTCCTCACCCTCATCGCCAAGCATGCAGGTGCGCTGCATCTGTTGAAGACGAGCAATTGGCGCTCGCACGCATTGCGGTCCGTCGCCGGCACGGTGAGCATGTTCTGTCTGTTTGCGGCACTCACGATGATTCCGCTCGCAGACGTAACGGCGATCACGTTCACGTCACCGCTGTTCCTGACCGTGCTCGCGATGCTCCTGCTCGGCGAGCGAATCCATCGGTTTCGCTGGACCGCGCTCGCCATCGGCTTCCTCGGAGTACTGATCATGATCGGGCCGCACGTCTCGTTCGCAGAAGGCGCCTCGCTCGGTGCGCTCACGGCTTTGGGCGCGGCGATATTCTCGGCGCTTGCGATGACGTTCCTGCGCAGCATGAGCAGCGGCGAGCACGCGATCACGATTACATTCTACTTTTCGCTCACGTTCACGGCCTGCGCCGCTTTGACCGCGCTTCGAGGTTGGCTCGCACCGACGCCGACGCAGTGGCTTTTCATTGCGCTCGCAGGCCTGTTCGGCATCTTCGGCCAGCTTTTGCTCTCGTATTCTTATCGCTACGCCGAGGCCTCCACCATCGCACCGCTCGACTACACGAGCCTCATCTGGGCAGTGCTCTTGGGCTACGTCTTCTTCGATGAGATGCCGACGCCCTCCGTGTGGGCCGGAGCGCCGCTCGTCATCGCCGCAGGATCCATCATCCTCTGGCGCGAGTACACGCTGAAGAGGCGAGTCAGCGCGGCAAGCCCTGCGTCTTGACGCGTACGAGCGCGGTGAGGCGGGCTTCGGCCGCCCGGTTCATCTTCGTCAACCAGCGCTCCGGTCGTATACATCGCTTGCGATCGACGCGCAGCATGCAGCGCCCAACGGCGATATGACTCGCCGATGAATTCCCCCCGGTGTACACATGCGTGTTGTAGGCACGCTAATGTCTATCCAAATATTACATACCTGCGTCGACAACCTATTTTCAAGCATTTTTCTTGATGCTAGACGAAGGAGCAACAACCGATAGACATCAGCGCAGGAGGCAACATGCTCAGAAGTTCGCATATACCGAAGGGGAAGCGCGCGCGAGCGATTCGATTCGATCGTCTGGCGATCGGGCTCGCGAGCGTCGGGCTCGCGATGACTCCACCGCTGCTTCACGCACAGCAAGCGCCCGCAACGTCAGACAGCGAAGAGGCACAGGGATCGCTCGATACGATCGTCGTCACCGGCAGCGCGATCGGAGGTGTCAGAAAGCTCGAGGCGAGCTACAACATCGTCACAGCGACCGAGGAAGAGATTCGACAATCGAATCCGAAGAGCACTGCGGACTTGTTGAAGATCTCGCCTGGGCTGTGGCCCGAATCGACGGGCGGTCAAACCGGCGCGAACATCGAGATCGCCGGCTTTCCGGGCGGCGGCGATGCGCCCTACTTCACGACGCTGCTGATGGGTTCGCCCCTTTACGGCATGCCGTCGATGTCATTCTTCGAAACGACGAGCATCTTCCGACTCGACGACACCGTACGTTCGGTCGAAATCCTGCAAGGCGGGCCTTCGGTCGTGTTTGCCGGCGGCCAAATGGGCGCGACGGCAAACTTTCTGCTGAAAACGGGCACTGATGTCCCGACGGGCAGCCTCGGTCTCACCTACGGCGATCAAAACCTGTGGCGGCTCGACGGCTTCACCGGGTTCCCGATCAGCGAAAATTGGTTCGGGAGCATCGGCGGCTTTTACCGAGTCTCCGATGGGGTGCGCGATCCGGAGTTCAACGCGGACGAAGGCGGTCAGCTCACGGCAACGCTCAAGCGCGAGTCCGATCGCGGCGAGCTCATCCTGTACGCGCGCTATCTCGACGACAAGAATCAGTTCATCACGCCGATTCCGCTGATTCAGCACGGGCGCGACAAATTCAGCGCCTATCCGGGCTTCGATCCGCTTACCGATACCTACTACAGCAATGCGATTCGGCACGTTCGGCTCGACGGCTACCCCGGCGGCGGCACGACGGCCGATCTCGCCGACGGACGCGGTGCACAGATGCTGTTCATCGGCGCGAACTTCAACCACGACTTCGACAACGGCTGGTCGATCGAAGACAAATTCATCGCGAACGCCGGCGACGTCGACACGAACGCGCTGTTCTCAGGCACGAACCCCGCTCTGCTCTCCGACAAGCTCTACACGATCCCGTCGGATCTCGGCGGGCTCGAGCTGCCGCCCGGATCGGCGACCGCCACGTTTGTCGGCGGCGGCGCAGTGCCGGACGATCAGGACGTCATCAGCCAAGGCTGGTGGTTCATTCACAAAGAGCTCGAGAACATCAACAACGACTTTCGCTTGAGCAAGGAGATCTTCGACGGCAACACGCTGACCCTCGGTCTTTACCTCGCCTACTACACCATGGATGACGAGTGGGCGCTCGGCAACGACATGCTGATGACGAACGAGCCGAACGCGCGGCCGATCACGGTCAGCTACGTGCAGGACGGGCAGACGTTCCAGCGCACCGACGAGCAAGGATTCTTGAACAACGGCGGCTTCAACATCGAGCAGAGCGGGCATGCAGTCAACACCGCGGTCTACGTGTCCGATTCCTGGCAGATCAACAAGTGGCTGCTCGATGCCTCCGTGCGCTACGAGAATCAGGACGCGCGCAATCGCATCTGCAACCTCGAGAACGTGGATCTCGACGACGACCCTTTGACGATCTACAACAACGAAGTGCCCGTATGCGACGGCACGCTCACGGTTGCCGACTACGACGAGGACTTCACGTCGTGGACGGTCGGCGCGAACTACAGCTTCACCGACTACATGTCGTCTTACGTTCGCATCAATCGCGGCGGGCACTTCTCCGATTTCGACAACGGAATTCGCAGCAACCCGAACGACCCGCCGCCGATGCAGATCGTTCGCAACTATGAGGTGGGCTTCAAGTACGAGAACTACCTCCTCTACGCCGATATCAGCGCCTACTTCCGCGACTTCTCAGGTCTGCTCTACCAGCAGACGACGCCGTCCGGCGTGCAAACGGGCCAGACGCTCGTCTACGGCTCGGAATCGGTCGGCGTGAACTTCATCGGCGCGCTCACGCCGACCGATAACTTCACCCTGCAGCTCGTCGCGAACTGGCTCGATGGCGAGTACACCGACTACGATGCCTGTTTCCCGTATTCGAACGTCGTGACCGGTGACGGCTGTGCGCGTATCGAAGGCAAGCAATTGCAGCGACAGCCCAAGATTCGCTACATGCTGACGCCGAGCTACCGCTTCCCTCTGCCCGAGGGCGAAATCGAGGCTTACGTGACCTACACGTACGTCGGCGATCACACGCAGGATCAATCGGCATTGCAGCAGCTCGGGACGTATCACACCTGGGACTTCGGCATCACCGCACTCTTCCGCGAGAACTGGCAAGTGGCCTTGCGCGGAACGAACGTCACGGACGAGCTCGGACTGACGGAGAGCAACTCGCGTATCTTCGGCGAGGCGGTCGGCGCAGGCGGCGTGCTGCTCGCGCGACCGTTGGAAGGCCGTGAGGTGACATTGCAGGTCCGGTACCTGTGGTAGAAACAAACGCGCTCGTACCGGCGCGTCGACGACGCGCCGGTACGCGGCTGTTGTCGCTCGTGCTCTTCGCGGCACTCGCGACGAGCGCAGTCGCAGCTGACGCGCCGCTGCAGTTCAGGATCGACGAAGGCCGCGTCCTCAATGCGTTCTATCAGCACGGCCCGATCGCAGCCCACCTGCTCCTCAGTGACGGTAGGCAACCGCGCATATTGACCGCATTCCCAGCCGGCAACAGCGGCGTCGGCCTCTGGTTCGAAACGACCGAGACGCCCGCGCATTGGGCCCTCGACACGATCGAAGGTGTGAGTCGAAAGGACGCACGCGGCCGCACGCTGCGTGGGATCGTTGCGACCGCGTCAATCGATACCCCGCTGGTCGTGCGCGATGCAGTGCTGAGCAGCGTGCGAATTCTGCGCGATTATCAGATCAACGGCACTTATCCCGCAGAGTTGACGAGCTCTGTCGTGCGTAGTGGCGATACCGTGACATGGTCGCGGGCGAGGCTCGACGGCGAAGCCGGCTACTCGGTGTCCATCGCCGTCGCGAACGGCAGGATTCGCGGCGGCCGGGACACGCCGGTCGCGTTATCGCCAGCTCGCACGGGCGAGACGATGCGCCTCACGCTCACGGCGCTGACCGGCGATGAGCCCTTGACGCCGCTCGGAAGCTCGCGCTTGCTCAACGCGAGCGCAAATGAGGATACGCGCTCGCAAAACGTGCTTCGTTTCTTGAGCTATGAAGAGAAATTCCTTGCCGGCTCGTGGCGATTCAACACTTACTTCGGCCGCGACACCCTGATGTCGCTGCGCTTGCTGATGCCGGCCTTGGAATCGCAAGCGCTCGAGCGCGGGCTCGCATCGGTCCTGCAACGGCTTGCTTCGAACGGCGAGGTCGCTCACGAGGAAGATATCGGCGAGTTCGCGGTCTTGCGCCATCGCAAGCAGGGCGACCCCGCAAACGATACGCCGATCTACGACTACAACATGATCGACGACGATTTCATGTTGCCGGCGGTCGCTGCGGCTTATCTATTCGATCACCCGGACGGTCGCGCACGCGCCGAAGCGTTCCTCGCGCATCGACTGCCGAGCGACGAGGCGATCGGTGCGGCGCTCGCGCGCAACTTCACGTTCGTGACTCAATCCGCGCGCGCTTTTGCAAGGAAACCGACAGCGTCGAACTTGATCTCGCTGAAGCCCGGCTTGAGCTTCGGCCAGTGGCGCGACAGTCAGGATGGGCTCGCGGGAGGACGCTATCCGTTCGATGTGAACGCGGTTCTCGTACCCGCCGCGATGAATGCCATTGCGCGGCTCGTCGAAAGCGGCGTGCTGAAGCCCTACCTCACGCCGGAGCAGCGCGAGCTCCTTGCCGCTAGCCGTACGATCGCCGATGTGTGGGCGCGGGAGGCACCCGCATTGTTCCGCGTTCGGATCACCGAGGCTGATGCGCGCAAGCGAATCACAGCCTACGCTTCCAAGATCGGCGTGAGCCCGACGAGCGCGCTCGCCGCGCTGCCGAGCGGTGAGCTCATTTTCGAGGCAATTGCACTCGATGCGGACCACGAACCGATTCCGGTCCTGCACTCTGACGGCGGCTTCGCACTGCTGCTGCAGAATCCTCCGGCGGCTCGCGTGGACCGGCTCATCGAGAGCATGCTGCGACCGTTTCCCGCCGGCCTGTTGACCGAGGCTGGTCTCCTGGTCGCAAATCCGGCTTTTGCCGATGCGACGATCCGTCGCAAACTCGACCGGACGGCCTACCACGGCACCGTGGTCTGGTCATGGCAGCAAGCGCTTTTGGCCGCGGGGCTCGATCGCCAGCTCGCGCGCAACGACTTGCCGACGGAAACCAAAGCGCGCTTGCGCGATGCGCGTCGACGGCTCTGGTCCGCGATCGACAACACGCGCGACTTGCGCGCGTCCGAGCTATGGTCATGGCGCTACCGCGATGGTCGCTATGAACCGGTGCCGTTCGGACAGAGCACGGGCGATGCGGACGAATCGAATGCAGCGCAGCTCTGGAGCACGGTGTACCTGGCGCTTTCACCGCCACAAGGCGAGGACTAATCTCGCAAAGCACGCAAGGCTCGCCAAGGTGAGAGTAAGAAGATTATTTCGCAGAAACGCAGAGCTCGGAAACGATCGATATGTTCCCCTATTTGGTCGTCCCGGCGTCGGCCCACTGCTGTCCGGGGAAAATCCCGCGCGAGACGAGTTCAAACTGTGATTCGCTGG
>JBDZVE010000221.1:0-1771 GCA_040255535.1 Lysobacterales bacterium
ATAGTGCCCCTCGACGTTCGGGATGTAAATATATCTACTCACTCGACATGCTTACCTCCGCTTTGCAACGTAACGTCGCGCCTCCCCGATCGCTTCTCGCCGTGATCCTGGCGCGGCGACAGCAATGAGATCGTTGTAGAAGCGCGCCGCGGCTTGTTCATCTCCCATTGCACGCGCGGCGTGCGCGGCACCGAGCAGGCTGTTGAAGCGAGCCGGATAGCGCTCGAGCGAGTGCCGATAAGCAACGAGTGCTTTGCCGGGATGATGCTGCGCCATGTACAAATCGCCGAGCAGCTCGTATGCAGGCAGGGTCGGGGCCGGTGTGACCGCAGGCTTGGGAGTGGCGGCTTCGAGCTCCGCCGCTCGTTCCATGAGCGCGATGCTCTCGGCGCTTTCGCCTTGCGCGTTTGCAGACCAGGCGCTGAGCCCGATTCGAAGCACTTCGATGTTCCTCGCAAACAGGTCCTCGCCTGCTTTTCGGGTCGCGCCCTCGAGCTCTGCAAGTCGCGCCAGCGACTCTTCCACTTGAGCGTCGTCGCGCAAATGGACCGCCCCGAGACCGCGCGCAAAGTGCTGAATGGCCTCCGGCCACATCATCCGATCCCACGCCAAGTACTCGGGAGCGCGCGGAACGATTCGCACGGCTTCGCTCCACGCGCGGCGCTCGAGCGCGTAGCGAGCTTGCGTCGACGCGAGATGAAAGCCCGTCTTGAAGCTCGGCTCGAGCCGCTCCGTCTCCTGCAAACGCGTGAGTTGTTCGAGCGCCGCCTGATCGGCTCCTTGCTGCAGGTACGCGTAAATGAGGTATTCGATCGCGTGCGGAAACTCGTCCCACACCAACTCGCCATTCTCTCCGGCGGGATGCCGAAGCGCGGCATCGGCCGCACGCAGGTTCCCATCGATGACGCTCTCCCATTCGCCGAGGCGCGTATAAATATGAGTCGGCATGTGAAGCGCATGCGGGTTGTCCGGTGCGATCGCTTCGTACTTTCGGGTCACCTCCAACAACTCTCGCTCGCGACCCGGCACATCGTTGGCGTGAACCAGGTAGTGCATCGCGCCTGGGTGATTCGGATTGCGTTCATAGACGCGAATCAGGATCGAAGCCGCCTTGTCTGCATGGTCGCGGTTATTTCCGCCAGGCGGCGTCGTCGCGAGGTGCGCCAGCGCGTAGAAGAGCGCCGCTTCGGGATCATCGGGCAATCGCGAGTACGCGGTTTCCGACGCCTTCTCCCAGCGCCGAATGCGCGACCAATAGTCCGGCGAATCCGGATCGACAAAGAACGCTGCAGCGGATTCGACGAACAACTTCTCGCGGTCGGTTGCGACCAGCGACTTCGCCTTTTGCACCTCGTCCCATCCACGACGAAGCGCTTCAGGCGCGGGCCGCGTCGGCCATAGCGGCTGAAACAACGTCATCGCAACGCCCCAGTGCGCCATCGCGCACCGCTCATCGGCGGCAACAACTTGCTCGAACGCTTCGCGGGCCTGCGGATACGTCATGTGATGCAGAAGCGCGATCGCATGATTGAAGCTCGCCTGCGCTTCCGCCGAGCACGATATCGGGAAGTCGACTTCGCCAAGCGCGTGCCCGTCGTGAGTCGGGTCGTCATTCGCGTGCACAAGGAACGGCCACGGAAGCGTCAACAGCAACACGCTCAATGCGCCAGCGCTCGGACGAGGACTCATGACTCAAGACCTCCGCAGCGAACTCGCGCAGCATGCGCCTCGAGAATAGCGCTACGCAATGGCCATTTCGTCCGGTGACGCA
>JBDZVE010000140.1:0-3598 GCA_040255535.1 Lysobacterales bacterium
AGTGACCTCTGTCGAGCGGCGAGCTTAGGTATCCGCATTTCCCCGGACAGTAGTGCACGAAAGCGAGGATCCATCTTAGGCTCAGGACGCGAAGAAAGTCTCGCAAAGGCGCAAGGCTCGCAAAGTAAGAATCGGGAAGATACGGAAGGAAGATTTCCCTTCTTAGCTCCGCCTCTCCGCGAGAGTACTTTCATTCTGACCTTGGCGAGCTTTGTGTGTTTGGCGAGATTCTCTTCTCCCTCTACTTCACCCGCGCTGCGCCGCCATTTCCGCGATGAGCGTCTTGATCTCGCCGACGCACGAGCCGCAGTTCGTTCCCGCGCGGAGCCTCTGGCCGACTTCCTGCGGCGTCGAGAGCTCGTGTCTCGCGATCGCTTCGCAAATCGTTTTCTTGCCGATTCCGAAACACGAGCACACGATCGGCCCCGTATCGGCGCGCGGATCCGGCGATTGGCCGACTAAGAGTCCCGCCCGATCGCTGTCATGCAGCGCGTCCTTCGCGAACAGCGTGGCGAGCCAAGTGCGTGAAGGCAGATTCGGTCGCGGCGAGATGAAGATGCAGGACGTGATGCGATCCTCGACCAGCAAAGCGCCGCGGTAGACGCCTGCGCTCGGATCGGAATATTCGAGCCAATCCGCTTCTGGGTTCATCGCATCCAACAAACGACGCGCCCACGCCGACCAGTCGCCATGTACGCGCCGGCCCGCGAGCTCATAGCGATAGAACTTCGCCCCGTGCGCGAGCGTCCACCAAGTCAGGTCGAGATTCGGAAGCGGCCGGCGCGTCAAGATGAATCCGTGCCAGCTCACGATGAAGGGCGTGACTCGCGCCGGTGTGTGCTTGAGCTCCGGCTCGCCCGAGATTGGATCCACGATCGGATTTACGAGAGCGCCGACGCGCGCATCGGAGGCGAACGCGCTGTTCCAATGAATCGGAACGAATGCCATTCCGCGCGGCATCTCGCCGCTCATGCGCAATCGAGCCACCATCGATCCCCACTTCGTCGCAACGCGCACGAGCTCCCCTTCGCGCGTGCCCGCAAGCAATGCGTCCTGCGGATGTAGATCGACGTACGGCTCGGGCGTGTGCGACGTGAGCCGCGGCGCTCTGCCGCTACGCGTCATCGTGTGCCACTGATCGCGAATGCGCCCGGTGTTGAGCACGAGCGAGAATTCATCGTCGAGGTGTTGCGCCGGCGCCTTGGGCGTCGTCGGCACGAAGCGCGCCTTGCCATCCGCGTGATGGAAGCGGCGGTTCTCGAACAAGCGCGCGGTGCCGCCGTGTCCTCGTTTCGGAATCGGCCACTGAATCGGTGCGAGATCGTCATATTCCTGCTCGCTGAGCTCGGCCAAGCCGCCGATGTCGAATGCACGCTCGCCCTCATTCTCTGCGGCCGAGAGCGCTGCGTGCTCGCGAAAGATGTCGCGGGCGCAGGTGTAGGCGAAGGCGCCCTCGAATCCCATGCGGCGAGCGACTTGGCTCACGATCCACCAGTCCGGTTTCGCTTCTCCCGGACGCTTCAAGAACGCGCGCTGGCGGGAGATGCGTCGATCTGAGTTCGTGACGGTGCCGTCCTTCTCGCCCCATGCCGCTGCGGGGAGCAGCACGTGCGCGCAGGCATTCGTGTCCGTTTGCTGCACGCAATCGGAAACGACCACGAGCGGGCAGCGCTGCAGTGCCTCTTTAACTTTGTCCGCGTTCGGTAGGCTCACGACGGGATTCGTCGCCATGATCCAAACGGCTTTGATGCGCCCTTCGTGAATCGCATCGAAGAGCTCGACGGCCTTCAATCCTGCGCGCTCCGCGATAACCGGGCTGTTCCAATACTGCTGCACGATGCGCCGGTGCGCTGCGCTCTCGAGCTCCATATGGGCCGCGAGCATGTTCGAGAGCCCGCCGACTTCACGACCGCCCATTGCATTCGGCTGTCCGGTGACCGAGAACGGTCCCATGCCCGGCCGCCCGATCCGGCCCGTGAGCAAGTGACAGTTGATGATGCTGTTGACCTTGTCCGTGCCGGCGGAGGATTGATTGACTCCCTGCGAGAAGACGGTGAGCGCCTTTTCCGTGCGGGCAAACAGCTTGTAGAAATCGGCAACGCGCTGCTCGTCGAGCCCGCAGACTCTCGCGACCGAGCGCAAATCGCCCGCCGTGTTTTCGGCGACGAGCAACGCACGATTGAGCCCCGTCGTGCATTGCGATACGAAGCTCGTATCGACCGTGCCATGCTGATGGAGATACGAGAGCAGGCCGTTGAAGAGCCAAACGTCCGTTCCCGCGCGAATAGGCAAATGCAGATCCGCGAACTCGCACGTCGCGGTTCGTCGCGGATCGATGACGACAATCTTGAGATCGGGCCGGATCGTCTTCGCCTCGGTCATGCGCTGGAAGATGATCGGATGGCACCAAGCGGCATTGGAGCCGACGAGAACGACCAAGTCAGCGAGCTCGAAATCTTGGTAGCAGATCGGCACGAGATCCTCGCCGAACGCACGCTTGTGGCCTGCGACCGCGGAGGACATGCACAGGCGGGAGTTCGTGTCGATGTTCGCGCTGCCGATGAATCCCTTCATCAGCTTGTTCGCGACGTAGTAGTCCTCGGTCAACAACTGCCCTGAAACATAGAACGCGATCGACTCCGGTCCATGCTCGTCGACGATGTGCTTGAAGCCGCTCGCGACATAGTCGAGCGCTTCATCCCACGTCGCGACATTTCCGTTGATGTGCGGATGTAGGAGACGACCGTCGAGCCCGAGCGTCTCACCGAGCGCAGCTCCCTTGGAACACAGCCGCCCGTAGTTCGCCGGATGCTGCGGATCGCCGGAGATTTCGATTCCTTGATCCGGGATCCGCTTCGCGAGCACGCCGCAGCCGACACCGCAGTAGGGACAAGTGGTTCGAGTGAGGGACATGGCTGGCTGGTTACAGGCTACAGGCTGCAGGCGACAGCCAGATGGGATGAGACGACATGATCAGCATGTTCGAGTGGGGCTTGCGGTTTGAGAAACAGATGGCGCGGAGTTTCTACTGGCTGCTCTACCTGCGGTCTGCAGACTGGAGCCTGCCGCCTCACTTCACAAACGCCGATCCGAACAACAGCTTGTCGCGGAGCGCGCCGATGTCTCGGCCTTCCGTCATGAGCTCGAAGTACCACGGGCCATCCTTCACGTCGCCGTAGAGTACCGCGCCGCGAATGCGGTTCTTCTCGATCACGATGCGCTTGTAGATGCCGCGTTTCGCATCGCGCAGCACGAGCGCTTCGCTCGTCGGCCCGCCGAGGAAATCGCCTGCCGAGAACAGATCGATTCCCGTGACCTTGAGTTGCGTGGAGACGAGCGAGCCGGAGTAGCGGCCGATCCCGAACTCGGCGAGGTGCGTCGCGCAGACGTTCGCTTGCTCGAACAGCGGCGCGATGAGCCCGTACGTGCTGTTGCGATGCTGCACGCATTCGCCGACGGCATAGATGCTCGGATCGAACGTCTGCATTGTATCGTTGACGAGCACACCGCGATCGCAGCGCAAGCCCGCCGCCTTCGCGAGCTCGGTGTTCGGCCGTATACCCACGGCCATCACGACGAGGTCCGCCTCGATCTCGCG
>JBDZVE010000140.1:3698-8978 GCA_040255535.1 Lysobacterales bacterium
GCTACTGTCCTCGCCGGCATCACGAACTTGAGTCCGCGTTTCTCGAGCGAGTCCTTGAGCATCGAGGCCGCCGCGCGATCGAGTTGCCGCTCCATCAACGTGTCGAGCAGATGGACGACCGTTACATCCATGCCTTGTTTCAACAAACCGTTCGCCGCCTCGAGTCCGAGCAAGCCGCCGCCGATGACAACGGCCTTCTTGCGTGTGCGCGTTGCTTGCAGCATGACGTCTACGTCCTGCAGGTCGCGGAACGTGACGACGCATGGCAAGTCGCAGCCCGGTATCGGCAATATGATCGGATTCGAGCCTGTCGCGAGCAGCAGGCGATCGTAGTTGACGACAGTCCCGCTCTTTGCGGTGACGGTGCGGCGGCGTCGATCGATCGCGACCACCGGATCGTCCACATAGAGCTTCACGCCCTTCTCGCGATACCAGTCGAACGAGTTCAGCACGATGTCGTCAACGGTCTTCTCGCCGGCGAGCACGGGCGAGAGCAAGATCCGGTTGTAGTTCGGATGCGGCTCCGCGCCGAAGACGGTGACGTCGTAGGCATTCGGCGCGATCTGCAGGAGATCCTCGACGACCTTCATTCCCGCCATGCCGTTGCCGATCACGACGAGCTTGCGGGTGCGCTGCGCACCGCGGATCGGCGCGCTCTTGATATAGACACGCCCCTCGGACAGGCGCGCGGGATACGCATGCACCGATTGCTCGGGATCCTCGACGCACCGACCGGTGATCAAGCTGAAATGATGCTTATAAACCGGCGAAGCAACGACCGGCTCGCCGTTGATATCGCCGATCAGTCCGCGTGCAAGCACATTCGCGTCGCTGTTCGGGTCGAAGTTGTCGAGCGCGTAGATCTGTTCGCCGACGCGAAAGATCGCGATCTGTTTCTCATCGACGAGCGCAGCGACGCCCGAGTCCGGGAGAAGCTCCTCGAGCTCGCAAATGAACTGCCAGCTCGCTCTCATACTGCCTCCCGACGGCGCTGCCGGCGCTCTTGCTGCGTTGCGGGCCGGATTTGGCCGCGCTCTTCGATGAAGACGACGTTGTCGTCCGCGCGTTCGCTGTTCACGAAATGGCGGAAGCGCTTCAGCGTCGTGGGATCGTCGATCGCCTTCTTCCACTCGCATTCGTACGTGTCGATGACATGCGCCATTTCCGCCTCGAGCTCGGCGGCGATTCCAAGCTTGTCCTCGATGACGACCTGCTTGAGGTAATCGAGGCCGCCTTCGAGGTTCTCGAGCCACACCGACGTGCGCTGCAGCCGATCCGCGGTGCGGATGTAGAACATCAGAAAGCGATCGATGTACTTGATGAGCGTTTCTCGATCGAGGTCGGAGGCGAGCAGGTCCGCATGCCGAGGCTTCATGCCGCCGTTGCCGCACACGTAGAGATTCCAGCCCTTTTCGGTCGCGATGATGCCGACGTCCTTGCTCTGCGCTTCGGCGCACTCGCGCGTGCAGCCCGAAACCGCGAACTTGAGCTTGTGAGGCGCGCGCAGACCTTTGTAGCGATTCTCGACTTCGATCGCGAAGCCAACGCTGTCCTGCACGCCGTAGCGGCACCATGTCGAACCGACGCAAGACTTCACGGTGCGCACTGCCTTGCCATACGCGTGCCCCGACTCGAAGCCCGCCTCGATCAGCTCCTTCCAGATGAGCGGCAGCTGATGGACCTGCGCGCCGAAAAGGTCGATGCGTTGACCGCCGGTGATCTTCGTGTAGAGCCCGAACTTCTTCGCGACCGCACCGATCGTGATCAGCTTGTCGGCGGTAATCTCGCCGCCGGGCACGCGCGGCACGACCGAGTACGTGCCGTCCTTCTGCATGTTCGCAAGGAAGTAGTCGTTCGTATCCTGCAAGACTGCCTTGTCGCGCTTCAGGACGAACTCGTTCCAGCACGACGCCAGGATCGATGCGATCGCGGGCTTGCAGATGTCGCAGCCGAGACCGCGGCCGTGCTTTTCCAGCACTTCGCGGAACGAATGGAGCTTGCCGACGCGCACGAGGTGATAGAGCTGCTGCCGCGAATACGGGAAGTGCTCGCACAGGTTGTTGTTGACGGCGACGCCGCGACTTGCGAGCTCGGCCTTGAGGATCTGCGTCACGAGCGAGCTGCAGCCGCCGCAGGAGGTCGCCGCCTTCGTCGCCGTCTTGAGCGCGCCGATCGTCGTGCAGCCCGCCTCGATCGCGGCGCAGAGCGCGCCCTTGCTCACGTTGTTACACGAGCAGATCTGCGCGTTCGCCGACAAAGCTGCGACGCCGGTCGCGCGGCTTTGCTTTCCGTCGGGCTCGAAGTTCGGCACGATCATGGTCTCGGGATGCTCGGGCAGCTTCGTGCCGTCGAGCATCATCTGCAGCCACACGCCGTAGTCTTCGGCATCGCCGATGAGAATGCCGCCGAGTAGCCGCGTGCCGTCCTCGTTCACGACGATCTTCTTGTACGTTTGTCTGCACTCGTCGACGAACGTGTAGGCGCGCGCGTTCGCGAGCGTCGCATGGGCATCGCCGAGCGAGGCCACGTCGACGCCGAGCAGTTTCAATTTCGTGCTCATGTCGGCGCCGGCGAAGCACGGATCGGTGCGACCGAGGAGACGTGCCGCACACACGGTCGCCATCTGATAGCCCGGCGCGACGAGACCGTACACCTTCTCGTTCCATACGGCGCATTCGCCGATCGCGAAGATGTCCGGATCCGAGGTGTGGCAGCCGTTGTCGATGACGATGCCGCCGCGCGCTCCGACCGCGAGGCCGCACCCGCGCGCGAGCTCATCGCGCGGGCGGATGCCGGCGGAGAACACGATGAGATCCGCTTCGAGCGATGAGCCGTCCGCGAACTTCATGAGATGGCGCGCGCTCTCGCCATCGACGATCTCGGTCGTGTTCTTGCCGGTGTGGATGCCGACACCGAGCGCTGCGATCTTCTGGCGCAACACACGGCCGCCGCCGTCGTCGATTTGCACTGCCATGAGGCGCGGCGCGAACTCGACGACGTGTGTGTCGAGGCCGAGATCCTTGAGCGCCTTCGCCGCCTCGAGCCCGAGCAAGCCGCCGCCGATGACGACGCCGACTTTGCTCGACGCCGCGGCGGCACGAATCGCTTCGAGGTCTTCGATCGTCCTATAAACGAAACAGCCGGGTCGATCCCGCCCGGGCAGTGGCGGCACGAACGGATACGAGCCGGTCGCAAACACGAGCTTGTCGTACGCGAGCTCGCGATCTTTCGACGTCGTCACGCGCTTGGCCGTTCGATCGATCGATACGGCCCTCTCATCGAGATGCAGCTCGATGCGGTTGCGATCGAAGAAGTCGGACTCGACGAGCGACAGATCTTGCGCGCTCTTGCCCGAGAAGAACGAGGTGAGCCCCACGCGATCATAGGCCGGTCGCGGCTCCTCGCAGAGTACCGTGATCTCGAAGTCGTTGGCTTCGCCGGCGACGTTCTCCAGCAAGCGCTGTCCGACCATTCCGTTGCCGATGACGAGAAGTCTTTGTCTCATGGTGTTCGTCACTTCAAGGTGCAATCGCATCCGCCCGGCTGGGCGGTGCATCGTTGAGCGCGCGTGCATTGAGCGCGGCCTCGTACAGGCGGCGCTCTTCTCCTTTCTGCTCGCTCGTGAATCGAACCGCGAGCGCGCACACCGCCGTTGCGGCGACGATCATGCCGAGTAAGAGCAATGCGTATTGAACCGTGCTCGTCCCCTTCACGAGGAAACCCGCGGCAACGGCGCCGACATTGCCGCCTGCTCCGATGATCCCCGCGACCCCGCCGAGCGCCTTGCGATTGATGAATGGCACGAGGCTGTACGTCGACCCGCAGGCCATGTGCGTGAACAGCCCGAAGATCAAGAGCGCAATGAGCGCAAACCCGGCGGTAGGCATTTGCGCAAATGAGATCAAGCCCAAGCCTTCAGCGAGAATCAGCGCGAACAACAGCGTGACGCGCGCTTCGAGCCCGCGACGGTGAGCGAGCCGATCCGAAACGATGCCGCCGAGCGCGCGAGCGAAGAGCGCGAGCAGTCCGAAGCACCCGACGTACACGCCTGCCGTCGTCAGCGACAAAGAGAAGTGATCGACGAAGTAGACGGCAGCCAGATTGTGGATCGTGAGCTCGACGCCGAAACACGCGGCGTACGTGATGAAGAGCATCCACACACGGTAGTCGCGTGCGGCTGCGCGGAAGGATTCCCACCCTTTCGTCGAACCGGCGTTCGCCTGGCGTGCGCCAAGCTCTTTGAGGTTGCCGCTCGGCGTGTCCTTGGTGCAGCGATAGTAGGCAACCGCCATCAGCAGCATGAGTACGCCAGGTACGATCATCGCAACGCGCCAGCCGAGCGACTTCTCGAGACCCAAGGCGAGTAAGGCCGTGACGACGAGCGGCATCATCGCTTGTGTCGCTCCACCGCCCGCATTACCCCAACCTGCCGTCGTCGCGTTTGCGGCGCCGACGACATTCGGCGCGAACATCGTGGAAGTGTGAAATTGCGTCACTACGAATGAGGCGCCGATCGCGCCGATGCACAAGCGCCAGAACAGAAAAACTTCGTAGCTCTGCGCAAAGGCGATCGCGGCGACCGGAATCGCGCCGAGCGCAAGGAGCCACGTGTAGGTAAGCCGCGCACCGAATCGGTCGCAGAGCGGTCCGATGATGAGTCGAACCAAGATCGTGACGCACACTGCCGCGATGTTGATGTTCGCGATCTGATCCTTCGTGAGCCCAAGGTCCTCGCGAATGAGCGGCATGAGCGGCGCCACCGCGAACCAGGCAAAGAAGCAAACGAAGAACGCCATCCACGTCATGTGGAAAGCGCGCATTGGGATCGTCGAAAAATTCAGCAGCTCAATTCGTGTCGCCCGACCGTCCATAGAAGCTCCGCATCTGTACCGGAGCCGTAATGCAAGCGATATGCCACGAAAGAGATCAGCGACTTAGGCCGCTTTGATCACCTTGATTGCGCATGCGTGGTGCGAGTGCACGGGAATGGATCATCAAACTGGTGCAGCTGAGCGCGCCGTGCGTTGCACGGCGCGCGGCTACGGGCGACAGGCTGCAGGCTACAGCCAGAGGGTTTTCGCACGCGGGAGGATTCTTATTCTTATCCGTTGCGCGATAGGTCTCCGCCCTCGCGGGGACGCTTCAGCTCTCCGGTTCGAGCTTCTCGCCCTCCGGCGGCGGGAACTCGCTGCACACTTCGCGCAGCCAATCGCGGAAGTGAATGACTTTCGGTAGCTCGAAATGGTGCGGCGGCGCGACGAAATAATACGCGTGGTGCTG
>JBDZVE010000222.1:0-1748 GCA_040255535.1 Lysobacterales bacterium
TGGCAAAAACGTCCGCTCTCCAGCAATTCACAGTTTGAACTCGTCTCGCGCGGGACTTTCCCCGGACAGCAATGCGCTTCCGCAAGGATGACGGCGGTTGGGCAACGGCCACCTCGCTTCCGCAAGGATGACGGCAGTTGGGCAACGGCCAGCTCGCTCGCACGAGGATGACGGCGGTTGGGCAACTTGCGCCAGAAAAGCGGCCTTCTTCACATCAGCCTGCTAAGTAGGTGCCAATCGAGCCTTTCCCGGACTGTGCTGCTTCTGAGCAGCGGTCTTGTCAAGCGTCTTGTCACGCTCGATACCATCCCTCTTTTTCAAGGCGGCCTTGTAGAACGGCGCGAGTCCCGGTGCGAGCATCGCCGATCGCTCACCAGCGACGGTGCCCGCGCTGTGCGCCGTGCAATCTGAGGGATAAGCGCGCTCGTCTCATCAACGTTCGCCGCCCCGCTCCTTCTGCTCGGAACCTCCGACGGAGCGTGGCGTTGCTATCTACGTGGCGAACACTGTCTCACTCGCAAGTCGAAACTTCCTACGCGCTGCTGCGCGCACCCACCTTGCGGCTGTGGAAAGAATGACACTGCAGCGCGCCGTGTGGCGCAAGCGCAAGCACGGCTTAGTGCGCCATGTGAAGCGTGTGCTCCATGCCGGCATCTCGGTCAGTCGAGTGCAGTCCAGCTCCATGGTGTCGAACACGTGCTGCACGGCCTTGCTTCTACAAGGCGCTCCTGCTCCGGCGAGCCCTTCACCGCCTTAAGTTTGCTTCTTGTCGATGGTCTACGCCCCGACGCTCGTGCTTCGGGCCGATCCATATTCTTGAAACGATCAATGCACGTGTTTTCGAGAGCTGGAGCCAATCGTGGTTCTGCAGCGGTTTCGCCAGTCGTTGCGAACGCAGCCGGCAGAATGTCCGGGATCGATGCCGCGCGCGGCATCGCGATGGTGCTCGTGTGCGTCAGCCACGTGAGATATCACTTCGAGGCGAGCGCGCCCGCGCTCTACGCGGCGCTCACGAACATCACTCGGCTGGCGACGCCGACGTTTCTATTGCTGAGCGGCTTCGTCGCCGCCTACGTGCTCTCGAGCGGCAAGCGCGAGGCACGCGTCGCGCTCGTCGATCGCGGGCTGTTCGTGCTCTTCGCCGGCCATCTCCTGCTCAATTGGGCCGATCTTCCGGGCGTCGGCTTCGAGGAATGGATGTTCGCGCGCATCACGGTGACCGACGCGATCGCCGCATGTCTCGTCGTTGCCGCGCTCTCCTCGCGCTTGCCCGCACGTGCACTTGCGTCGATCGGCGCGACGCTCGCGCTCATCTCATGGCCGATTGCTCTGCTCTGGGAGCCCAATTCGCCCTACGCGCGCTACGCGGCGATCATGCTGTTCAATGTGCACAGCGAAGGAGGCGCCCTCACCGACGCCGCGGTCGTACCTTATCTCGGGCTGTTCATGATCGGTATGAGCTTGAGTCGCTGGTGCTCACCGCAGCTCGCGACACGCGACTATGCCGCCGCTGCTCGCAAGCTGCTCATCGTCGCATCGATCGCAGTCACAGTCGTCCTCGCGGCTGTCCTCGCTTGGCACACCCTCAAGCCGACGTTGCTTAAGGGAATCGATGAGCCGGCGCTCGCGATTGGCCAGCTCACGCTCGATCCGAGGTCGAAGATGCCGCCGGGCCCTGCCTACCTCATGTTCTACGGCGGAGGCGGATTGATCATCGCGGCACTTTGTCTTTTCTGTCGACCCGCCGT
>JBDZVE010000027.1:0-25893 GCA_040255535.1 Lysobacterales bacterium
AGCATCACGACGCAGCCGAAATAGATGCCGTAGGCCAGTTGCTCGCGGCTGAGGGCGCCGAGCAGGTCCGGTCCATTTTCCAGCGACAGGCTGATGTCGATCGGGCCCTGCGACTCGTAGCGAAGATAGACGACGCGCTCGCTCCGGGGCGAGATCGTCAACGGAAAGATGAAGTCGCGATGCGCTACGGGCCGGGAGGAGAACTCGCGACGATCGCCGGTCGCGTATTCGAGCCACTCGCCGCTTTCGGTACGCGCATAGACGTCGAGATAGTCGATCAGCGGGTACGTTTGCCGAAGGAAACGTTGCGCGGAAGCATCGCTCTCGTTCGTGACGGTTAGGCGCACCCACCAGACGGAGCTAGTGAACCCGACGTTGAGCGCCTCGCGTGTCGCGGCAACGAAGCGATCCTGAATGGGCGGCGCGCTGACATCGTCAATCGAGAGATCGCCGTTTGCATCCTCGAGCAGACTGATCTGGAGCCCTTCGATGTCGGTGAGGCCGGCGCCGAGCGCCTGAGCGATGGGGAGCAGGAACAGGCAGCAGACGAATGCGAGCCACGGCGCTCGCGCCTTGCTAGCTCCGCGAGCCCTTTGCTCCGTGCCACCCTCGAGCCACATTTTCTCGCACTACCCTTTTCGCGCACGCCCGCGTGCTGCCGATCGTCTTCTTGCCAGAACGCTTCCGGCGGACCCTGAGGTTAGTGTGATCGGTCCGCAGAAGCGGAAGTATGCGGCAGAAACGTGCTCGCGCGCACATTTAGATGTGAGGAGTACCCCTAGCGAACAGTGACTTCCACCTCGGTGCGCGGTACTTTTCGCTTATCAGCGGGTTTGTCGCTCACGCGGCACGCCTTCAGTGAATAAGACGAAGAACATCACAGGGAGAGGCTCGCGATGAAACGCATCGCCAAATGGCTGTTCGGCTTCGTCCTACTCGTATTCCTTGTCGCGATTGCCGGATTCGCATGGTTCGTCCTGTGGCCGACGCATACCGTGCCGGCGGCCGAAAAGGTCGACAGGTACGTATGGCTCGATCAAGGCTGGGGCGAAGGGCAGGCGTCCGATGCGCGGGAACGCTACTACTATACGCCGCAGGGCACCTCGATGCCGCAAGGCGCGACGTTCGGAGCCGTGCGCTACGAGTGGTTTCTGAATCTGGAGCAACCGCTTTCGCGCGATCGGTTTGCCGATCCGGATCATCTGCGTCGATACCGCTTCATCGTCGATCCCGAGCCGACTCCCGCGAATCCGGATCACCTTCCGATCGGGTTCACGCATCATTTCGATCCGACGATCGGCGAGGACGTGCTCGACATTACGTGTGCCGCCTGCCACACGGGCGAGATCCACATCACCGCGAATGGACAAACGACGGCGATCAGGATCGATGGCGGTCAGGCGATGCACGCGCTCACCGATATGCAGCGCGGCAGCTTCGCGACCGAGTTGCTCGCCGCGCTCGTCAACACCGCAGCAAGCCCCTGGAAGTTCGATCGCTTCGCCCGCAAGGTGCTGAAGGACGAGTATCCGGACGGGAAGAAGGAGCTCAAGCACGCGCTGCGCAAGACCGTATTTGCGATGTTGAGTGCGGGACAGAACAATCCCCTGCGCGGCCTCTATCCGGTCCGCGAAGGATTCGGGCGCACCGATGCGCTCGGCCGCATCGGCAACACGGTCTTCGGCGACCACCTCACCGACGCGAACTATCAGCCCGGCGATGCACCGGTCAGCTACCCCTATCTGTGGAACATCTGGAAGTTCGATTGGGTGCAGTACAACGGTTCGGTTGCGCAACCGCTCGCGCGCAACATCGGCGAGGCGCTCGGCGTCGGCGCGGTGACACCCTGGCTCGGCGCGACCGATCGTCCGCTGCCGAACGAGCAGCGCTACCGCAGCTCCGTTCGCATTGCGGATCTGCATCGGATCGAGCACACGCTGCAGATGTTGAAGCCCCCGCGATGGCCGGAAGAACTGCTCGGCCGCATCGATCAGGCCAAGGCAGCGAAGGGCCAAGAATTGTTCAAGACCTATTGTCAGGAATGTCACGGACCGCACGTCGCGAGCCTCGCCGAACAGCAGGCGACCGCGCCGCTCAAGCCCTTCCCGGACGTCGCGTGGCGCATCGAAGTGATTTCGCTCGACCACATCGGGACCGATCCGAATGCGGCACTGCGCTTCGTCGAGCGACGCTATGACTTGAGCCGCATGGGCTTGACCGCGGCGGAGATCGACCGCGCACTGCGCCCGCTCATGGTTCGTGCGCTCGCGCGCGACGTGAGATTCAGACTGCAGGAAGTCATTCGTCTACGCGAGGAGAAACAGCTGCCGGTCGGCGCGCTGCCGGCGCTTCTCGAGCGCTACCCGGATCCGGATGCGGAGCGTTCTGCGTCGTTGCCCGAAACCTTGTTCGCGGAGATCGATGCGGCGCTCGCGGAAATCATTTCGCCCCTGCCCGATGTCTCTGCGAATGCCTACGAGGCTCGGCCCTTCTTCTGCGGCTTGAAGTGCCACACAGAGACGCTGCTTGCCGCGGTTCGATATGGGCGCGCGAACATCGATCGCCGCCTCGCGGCGCTCGACGTGAAGCAGCTGAGCGAAGGGGCTGCGCTCAACATCGTCGGCTTGCTCGTGAAGGATCGCTTCTACGCCGATTACGGCATCGACTATCGCACTCAACAATGCCTGGAGGGTTTCGGCACGCTCGACTTGCCGCAAACGATCGAGGGCTACAAGCCGCGGCCGCTCGAAGGCGTGTGGGCGACGCCGCCTTATTTGCACAACGGGTCGGTTCCGAGCCTATATCAGATGCTTCTGCCTCCGGACCAGCGCGACAAGAAATTCTTCGTCGGGCGGCGCGAGTTCGATCCGGTCCACGTCGGCTACGTGACGAAGCCGGCCGATGAAGGCGATGACGACGGGTTCTGGCTCGATACGAGCATTCCGGGCAATCGCAACATCGGCCACGGTTTCGTCGCGGACGCGGAAACCTGGCGCAAGCATCTCGAGAATCCAAACGCGAATCCGCTGCCGCGCGGCGTCATCGGACCCGCGTTTACGGACGACGAGCGCTGGGCGTTGGTCGAGTACCTGAAAGTGCATCGCGATCTGCCCGAAACGCCGGCGGACTATGCGCCGCCTGAGTGTGAGCTTTGGGGACAAACGCTCTGATGCGATAAACGAACTTTCTCGAGCACGCCAAGCTCGCGAAGGTCGGAAATAGGATAGGGCCGTTTGGGATGCATACGACGCATCGAAACGCGTTCTATCCTCGTTCTACTTGGCGAGCTTAGCGTGCTTTGCGAGAGATCTTCTGTTCTGATCTCCGGTGTTGCTACCCCTTTACGCACACGACTTGCTTCAGCGTGTGCACGATTTCGACTAGATCCTGCTGAGCCGCCATCACCGCATCGATGTCCTTGTATGCGGCCGGGGTTTCGTCGATGACGTTTTTGTCCTTTCGGCATTCCACGCCTGCCGTCGCGGCGCGGTGGTCCTCGAGCGTGAAGCGCTTCTTCGCTTCCGTGCGCGACATCTTGCGTCCGGCGCCGTGACTGCAGCTATGAAAGCTCTCTTCGTTGCCGAGGCCGCGCACGATGTACGATCGCGTGCCCATGCTGCCCGGGATGATGCCGAGCTCGCCTTTGCGTGCGCTCACCGCACCCTTGCGCGTGACGAGAATCTCTTCTCCGAAGTGCCGCTCCCGGTTCACGTAGTTGTGATGACAGTTCACTGCCTCGACGTGGGTTTCGAATGGCTTCGGAATCGCACCTCGCACGGCGCGAATGACGTTCTGCATCATCACTTCACGATTCAAGCGCGCGAAGTCCTGCGCCCAGTCGACGGCTTCCACGTAATCGTCGAAATGCTGCGTCCCTTCCTCGAAGTAGGCGAGGTCTCGATCGGGCAGATTCGCCATCCATTGACGCATATCGCTCTTCGCGAGCTCGATGAAGTGCGACCCGATTGCGTTCCCGACGCCCCGTGAGCCGCTGTGTAGCATGAACCATACCGACTGTTCTTCATCGAGACACACTTCAATGAAGTGATTGCCCGTCCCCAGCGTCCCGAGGTGCAGGCGATTGTTCGTGCGCTCGAGATGCGGGTATTTGTCCGTGATGCGCTCGAATCCCGGCGCGAGCTGTCGCCATGCCGCATCGACGTTCTCCGGCGGTCGCTCGCCCCACGCGCCCTGATCGCGCTTGCCGAACGTTTTCCCGTGCGGCACGGCGCGTTCGATCGCGGCGCGGACTCGGCTCAAATTGTCCGGCAGATCGCCAGCGGTGAGAGTCGTCTTCGCCGCGATCATCCCGCAGCCGATATCGACGCCGACGGCGGCGGGAATGATCGCGTTCTTCGTCGGGATCACGCTTCCCACCGTCGAGCCCTTGCCCAGGTGCACGTCCGGCATCACCGCCAGATGGCGAAAAATGAACGGCATCTTCGCCGTGTTCTTCAGTTGCTCCTTCGCCTCGTGTTCGACGGGCACGCCGCGCGTCCACATCTTGATCTCGGCGCCGCGCTCGACGTGCACGCTGTCGTAGTTCCTTTCCTTCATTGCTGCGCTCTTCGCCTCCTATCAACCCTAAGCTTCGGGGCGCGCGCGGCGAGCGAGGTGTTCGGTTCGTTCGACTCTCACAAGAGAATCTCCGCTCGCGAGCATTTGAAACAAGCGGCATTCCGGATTGCGACCCCCGGTTCTGCTGGCTAAGGTGCCTAGATTACTCATGCGTTCGGTGTCGACATGGCCGCCACGATTTTCGTTCAATCGCCGCCACGCCTCGGCAATCAATATCGGGACGATTTGTTCCTTTGCCAGTACCTGAGGCGAAAGCTTCCGCCGGAGGTGCTGCGAGCGATCGAAAGCGAGCTCGACTCGCTGGGCGAGCTTGCAGGCGGCGAGCTCTATCGCATGCAGCTCGCCGATCGCTTGCACGAGCCCGTGCTCACGCAGTGGGACCCGTGGGGCAACCGCATAGACGAGATCGAGCTCTCGCCGCTCTGGCAGAGGGCGGCGCCTCTCGCTGCACGCAGCGGCTTGGTTGCGATTCCGTACGAGGCCAAGCATGGCCGGTATGCTCGCGTTCATCAATTCGCGAGCATTTACCTGTTTCACCCGTCGACGGACGTTTACACGTGCCCGCTTGCGATGACCGACGGCGCCGCGCGAACGCTGCTCAGCTCGGGTCATGAGGCTGCGATCGCGCGTGCGCTTCCGCATCTGACCAGTCGCGATCCGGCGCAGGCGTGGACGAGCGGGCAGTGGATGACGGAAGCGACCGGGGGGTCGGATGTCGGCGCATCCTTGACGACCGCCGTTCGCGCCGACGACGGCACGTGGCGTCTTTATGGCAAGAAGTGGTTCACCTCGGCGGTCACTTCGCAGATGGCGCTCACGCTTGCGCGGCCGGAAGGGAACGGTCCGGGCGGCAGCGGGCTCGCAATGTTTTACGTGGAGACGCGCGATGCAGCGGGTCGACTGAATGGCATTCGCGTCGAGCGCCTGAAGGACAAGCTCGGCACGCGCAAAGTGCCGACGGCGGAGCTCTATCTCGACGGCACGCGTGCGACGCTGCTCGGCGAGCCGCGCAACGGCACGCGTGCGATCGAGCCCATGCTCGTGATTACGCGCGCGTGGAACAGTGTGACGTCGGTCGCGTTCATGCGCCGCGCGCTCGCGCTCGCGCGTTCGTATGCACAGGAGCGTCGCGCCTTCGGAAAGCGCCTCGCGGAGCTTCCGCTCCACCTCGATACGCTCGCCACCCTCGAAGCGGAAACGCGCGCTGCGTTTCTGCTGGCATTCGAGCTCGTGGAGCTGATCGGCCTCGAGGAGGCGGGTGAAATTTCTCCCGAGCAAAAAGCGCTGCTCCGGCTGCTCACGCCGATCGCAAAGTTGCTGACGGCCAAGCAAGCGGTCGCGGTCGTAAGCGAGGCGATCGAGGCGTTCGGCGGTGCGGGCTACATCGAGGACACGGGCATTCCGATGCTGTTGCGGGACACGCAGGTCTTGCCGATTTGGGAAGGCACGACCAATGTGTTGTCGTTGGACGCCGTCCTGCGCGGCGATCCAGCGGCGGGCGTTGCAGCGCTCGGTGCTCGCGTGCGGAGAAGTGGAGATCGGATCGAGCACGCGGAGCTGCGCTCCTTGATGGAGGTGGCCGCGTCGGCCGTCGAGAAGGCGGAAAAATGGTTGAGCGTCGCTCGTGATCCGGGCGCGTTACAAGCTTCCGCGCGCCGACTCGCGATGACGCTCGGTCGGGGCCTCGAGCTCGCGTTACTCGTCGAGCACGCGCAATGGCAACTCGACACCTCGAACGACTCGAGCGGCGTGGGCGCCGCAAAACGCTTTGCGCGCACGCCGATCGATCAGCTCTACGAGAGCTCGCAAGAGGAGCTTTCATTGCCGCTTACTTGAGCGGCAGGTTGACGGTTGACAGGTTCGGAAAGGAACCATAGTCAACGCCGACTCTATCGAGTGAGCAACTCGCTGAGCTCATCGACCGCTTCGTCCGGATGCTCACCGCGCCTGAGCTCGAACGCGCCAAGGCGAGTCGCGCGTTTTAGGAACTCCGTCCAGCCGGGTCGTCCGGCCGCATACGCTTGAGAGCTCGCCAGGCGCCTGCTTGCTTCCTGCTTACTTAAGCGTGCGAGCAGGCGAGCGCCCTGCCGTTTCGAAGGTTTCTTTTTCGTCAGGAAAACGATGGTCGCAAGGCTCGGCGCTGCGCGTGCCATGCGCCATTTCGTACTTCGCAGATCGATCTCGAGCTTGCGAATCCCGCTGCGGCGGTAAATGAAAGGGAATTTCGCGAGACGCTTCCCCTCACGTGCCGGAAGCCACTCGAGTGCGCTTTCTCGTAAATGGAGAAAGGTCGGCACGCCGGTCGCGCTCAGCCGCGGCGGCGCGACGAACGTGCTGTCCTCCGACACCAATTCCATGCCGCGTCGTAAACAATGCATGGCGAGCGTCGATTTGCCGGCGCCGCTGGCGCCGATCAACAACACGCCGCGTCCACTTGCTGCAATGCACGCGGCGTGCAAGGAGATCAATCCGAGCGCGCGTGCCGCGAGCGTATAGACGGCGAATTCCAGCAGCTCGTAGCGCGCGTGATAGGAACGTTTCAGCATGTCGCGCGAGAAGACGACGAGCCCTTCGCGTTGCTCGGGCGAAAGCACGGCGAAATTCGCAGCATCCATCGTGCCGCTCAAGAGCCCGTTCGCGGCATGTAGCCGCAACGGCGGGGGTTCGCGCCCAGAACCCAGCGTTGCGCGCGGGTCGACGCGCAGAGCGATGTGGAATGTCCGCTGAGGAGATTGCAATCGATACACGGGCAAACCGGCGTACGCATCCGTCGCGAGCTGCAGCGCGCGTAAGTCGTTGCTGTCGAGCTCGAACCGGGCGCCAAGCACGGAAAATCGGTCCCGCCATAGCGACGCCGGGCGCTCGCCGAACGGATCTCCCTCCGGATCCAGCAAGGAAACGTGCTTCACGAATGCTCCATTGAACCGATCGCGCACGCGGGGGCACCTACACGGCCAGCACCATGTGCAGGGGTTGGGCAGATGAGAACGTGACGGATGTCGTGCACTCAGGATCGCCGCAGCAATTTGGGTCGACGCAGATCATGATTTCAGTGTTGGTGGCCCATTCCTACTTTCTTCGATTCGATCAGAAGCAACTCGAGCGTGCCAAACCTTATCCTCCGCTCGCGACGCTGCAAGTGGCGGGCATGCTGCGTGCGGCCGGGCACCGTGTCCATCTGTTCGATTCGATGCTCGCGCAAGGCGCCGACGAGTACGATCGAGAGCTCGAGCGTGCACAACCGACGCTCGCTCTATTCTACGAGGACAACTATAACTATCTGAGCAAGATGTGCTTGGGAAGGATGCGCCAGGCCACTTTCGAGATGATGGCGCGCGCTCGCAAGCATGGCGCTCGCGTCATTGCTGCCGGATCGGATGCCTCGGACGCGCCGCAGGAATACCTCGCTGCGGGCGCGGACGTCGTGCTGATCGGCGAAGGGCTCGGGGCCCTGCGGATGCTCGTTGCTCGGCTGGAAGCACAGCCGTCGATCGACACCGCCGCCTGGGTTGAATCCGTGCCGGGAATCGTCGCGATCGTCGCGCGCGAGCTGCGGCGCAGCGCGCATGCGTCGATCGGTCCCGACAAAGAACAACCTGCGCTGCCGGCGTGGGATCTGGTCGACATCGATCGTTATCGATCCGTTTGGTTGCAGGCCCACGGCTACTTCAGTCTTAACGTCGCCGCATCGCGAGGGTGCTCGTTTCGATGCAGTTGGTGCGCGAAACCGATTTGGGGAAATGCCTATCTTCAGCGCACGGCCGAAGAGGTCGCGCAGGAGCTGGCTTTTCTGAAGGAACGCTTTCGGCCCGATCACATCTGGTTCGCCGACGATATTTTCGGCTTTCGGGTGGATTGGGTGCGGCGATTTGCCGCCGAGCTCGAGCGGCTCGGCGGGCGCCTCCCGTTCACGATCCAGACGCGGGCGGACCTGCTGAGCGTCGCGATTACGGAGGCATTGCGTGAGGCGGGTTGTCAGGAAGTGTGGATCGGCGCGGAAAGCGGCAGCCAGCGCATTCTCGACAGCATGAACAAAGGCACTACGGTCGATGAAATTCGGACCGCACGGACACGTTTGCAAGAGCGAGGAATACGCGCCGGCTTCTTCATCCAACTCGGCTATTTGGGAGAGGAGCTCGAGGACATCCTTGCGACTCGGGAGCTCGTGGAGCAGGCGCTGCCCGACGATATCGGCGTCAGCGTCTCGTATCCGCTGCCGGGCACGAAGTTCTACGAGACCGTGAAACAGCAGTTGCGCTCCAAGACGCATTGGGAGGAGAGCAACGATCTCGCCATGATGTTCGAAGGCACGTACTGTTCCGAGTTCTACCGGCAGGTGCGCGATCTTCTGCACGATCAGGTCTCGATCCAAGCAACGAGGCACGAACGTCCCGCTGAGTTCGAGACGATGCGCCGATCGATCCAAGAGCGGTGGTCTGCGCTGCTCGCGCGAGAGCAGCAGTACCGCACGGCGAACCGAACGGTGCGCCCGAGCGTCCTGGCGAGCTCGCCTGCATGAGCGCGAGCCGAATACTGCTGACGCACGGCTACTTCCTTCTCGCGGACGAGAAGGAGCTCGAGATCATGAAGCCCTATCCGCCGCTCGGCCTCTTGTACCTGAGCGCGTATCTGAAAATGAAAGGGCACGATGTCGAGGTATACGACAGCACCTTCGGATCGCTGGCGGAGTTGCAGGCGCGGTTGCGCTCGGAGCCGGAAGGCATCGTCGGCATCTACACGAACCTGATGACGCGACCCGCAGTGCTCAAGATCGTTGCGGCCGCGAAGCTCTACGGATGGACCGTCATTCTCGGCGGTCCCGAAAGCGCGAACTATTGCGATGAATACCTTCGTGCCGGGGCGGATGTGATCGTGATCGGCGAGGGTGAGTTGACGCTCGCGGAGCTGCTGCCGCTGCTGGCCGCGCGCAA
This sequence comes from Lysobacterales bacterium, assembly GCA_040255535.1. Taxonomy (GTDB): domain Bacteria; phylum Pseudomonadota; class Gammaproteobacteria; order Steroidobacterales; family Steroidobacteraceae; genus Steroidobacter. Next base: position 9,510 of record JBDZVE010000027.1, read on the forward strand.
GCGAGAGCTCCATTCCGTTCCCGGCATTGCGTTCAAGGGTGAAGAAGGTCGCACCGTTCGTACGCCCGAACGCGCGAAGATTCCGGACCTCGATCAATTGCCGCTGCCGGATCGTGCGAGCATCGATCATCAGCGCTACTTGCGCGCATGGAAAGAGCGTCACGGCGCGAGCAGCATCAATCTCATCACGGCGCGCGGCTGCCCTTATCGATGCACCTGGTGCTCGCATGCCGTCTACGGATACTCCCATCGACGACGAACGCCTGCGAAGGTCGCCGAGGAAGTGGCGGACATCATCGAGCGCTACGACCCGGATCAGCTTTGGTACGCGGATGATGTCTTCACGATCAGCCACCCCTGGCTCGCTGCGTATTCGAAGGAGCTGCGAGCCCGCGGTATTCACCGTCCATTCGAGACGATCACGCGAGCCGATCGCTTGCAGACCGAGGCGGCCGTGCGCGCCTTGCGAGAGCTCGGCTGCTACCGAATCTGGATCGGCTCGGAAAGCGGCAGTCAACGCATCTTGAACGCGATGCAGCGTGGAGTCACGGTGGAACAGGTGCGGTCCGCCGTGAAGCTCGCCCACGACCATGACATTCAGGTCGGGATGTTTCTCATGTGGGGGTACGAGGGCGAGGAGATCGAAGACATTGCCGCGACGGTCGAGCACGTGAAAATCACGAACCCGGACGTGTTCTTCACGACCGTGGCATATCCGATCAAAGGCACGCCGTACTTCGATGCGGTTGCGGACAGAGTTCAGCTCGCGAAAGCCTGGGCGACAGGCTCCGATCGAGACTACGAGATTGCAGGTCGGCGCACGCGAGAGTTCTACCGGCTCGCCGATCGTTGGCTTCGCAGCGAAGTCGACGCGCACCGCACTTCGACGCACGATGCGCAGCGCGCGGCGCGGCTCTACTCAGAGGCGCATGAAGCACGAGCGCGCATGTTGCTCATGAGCACTGATGAGCGGCGTGAGCAGCAAGCCTCGTAGGGCATTCGACCGGCACAGCCTCATGTCGCATCACGAATCACTGCCGCTCGCGCAAATCGCGAGGACGCTCAAGGTCATCACGGAGCAGTTGGCGCAAGAGCTGGGGCGCTCGAGCGTCGCACGGCCTCAGTGGAACGACATGGAGCTGCGCATCGCTCAAGTCGTTGCATCGATGCACGGCGTCTCCTCTTTGCTTGCGGCGAAATCGCGGCGGACCGAGCCTGCGTCCTGGATCGAGTTCCTGCAAAGGCAGCGGCTGCACACGGCTCGCCACCACGCGAACGTCGTCGCACTGCTCGCGAGCATCGACGAGCGCGCGCGCAGTCTGTCGATTCCGGTCGTCGGCCTGAAGGGTGCGGCGCTCTACGCGATGTCACTGTATTCGCCGGGCGAACGGCCGATGGCCGACGTCGATCTGCTCGTGCGCGAAGCCGACCGCGAAGCCGTCATCGTGATGCTGAAAGAGCTCGGCTACGAAGCTTGCGGTGTGACATCCAAGCATTGGATGTTCGCTCGTCCCGTGAGCCACGCGCCTGCCGCGCTCGGCGAGTACGAGAACAATCCCGTGAAGATCGATCTTCACACCCGCATCATGGAACCGCTGCCTCATCGCGTCGTGGATATCTCGACGCTCATTTTTCCGCGTAAGGCGCAAGCGGGCCTGAACGCCTATCCATCGCTGCACGCTTTGATGAGTCATCTGCTCCTGCACGCTGCCGGGGCGATTTGTCTGCGAGGTCTTCGGCTGTTGCACCTGCATGACATCGCGTTGCTCGCGCAGCGGCTGCAGGAGGTGGATTGGACTCGAATCGTACAAGCGCACGGTGCGTGGGATCCCTGGTGGGCATATCCGCCCTTGCTCCTCACAGAGCGCTATTTCCCGGGGACGATCCCGCCAAACGTACTCCTCGCGGCTGCGGGGCGGTGTCCTCCGCTCCTGCGCAGGGCGATTGCGCGTCGAAGCCTGACGGATGTTTCGCTTTCCGATCCGTGGGTGCGGGCGTTTCCTGGTTGGGAGTGGCCGAGAACGCTGAGCGAAGCGATGACTTACGCGCTGCTTCGAGTCTTTCCAGATCGGCAAATGCTCGAGCATCGCAAGATCGTGGCCGAGGCGCATTCGCAAGCCGCTCGGAGCTCCTGGCTCGTATTGCCGCAGCGCCAACGAATAGTGCGCTGGCTCGTATCGAGGCCTGCGCGAGTCGAAACGCTGCTGCCGCTCGAAGCCGTGTGGCGTTCGGTTTCGGATGCCTTGGTTTCGGATGCCCCGGTTTCGGATGCCCCGGTTTCGGATGTTATGATGCGCCCGTCAGCTCACGATAGATCGCTTCGAATGCAGCAGCCGAGTGATCGGCGTTTTCCGCTCTCGTCTTCTCCAGCGCCCGCCGCGCGATCCGCAAGCGGAGAGCCTCGTTCGAAATGAGGCGTTCGATGCCGCCGGCCAACTGATCAGGATCGCCTGTCGGTACAGCGATCGACGCTTCCTCGGCCCACTCTGCGACGTGACCGACTCGAGTACCCACCGTCGGCACACCGACGGCAGCCGCTTCGAGCACCACGAGCGGACCGGCTTCATGCACGGATGAAACGATTAGAACGTGAGACGCCTCCATGATCGTGCGCACTTGCGGCTGCGGCAGGAAGCCGCGAAAAGTCACGCAGTCATTCAGATCGAGCGCGTCGCACAACGCTTGAATCTCGCCGCCCAAGGTATCTTCGCCGACGATCTCCATGTGGAAGGCGATACCGGAGCGTCGCAAGCGCGCGAGCGCGCGCAGCAGCGTCGTCTGGTCTTTGACGCGATTGAGGCTCGCGACATGAACGAGCTGAACCGGAGATCGCTCGTCGCGCGGTATGGGTTCGCGCGGCGGCCATCGATGCAGATCGACGCCCAAACAGACGCGCCGCGCTCGAGCGCCCAACGATGCGGCTTGTTCGATGATCGGCCGGCTCGGGGCCGTGACGACAGTCGCTGTATGAAGCACAACCCGTTCGAGGCACCGGCCTTTCCAAGTGAGCCGGCCCCCATAGCGGATCTCGGGCGCATCAGCGAGCTCACCGCCTGCGATGTGCACGACGCTCGGGATTCGTAAGAGCGCTCCGGCCATGACCGCGACGAGGCCGCATGCGCCGGCCCAAATCGACTGCACGACATCGAAGCGCGCATCGCGATGCTCGCGCCGAATCGCTCCGATCGCTCGCGGCAGGGTTCGGCCGGCGCCCAGGTTGTGAACGCGTGCGCCAAGCAAGTCCCACTGACCGCTCTTGAATTCTTGATTGAGCGCGAACACATGCACGCGGTGCCTCGATGCGAGCCGCTCGATGAGCGCAAGGAGCGCGGGGATGACGCGGTACTCTCCGGAACGATCTACGCCGCCCGGAACGATCAATGCGATGTTCACGAGCGGACCGAGACTGCGAGCAATGCTTTCATGGTATGGAACGAGATCTCGGTCCGCGGCCGAGCACCTCCTCGTAGGCATGAATCAGCTTGCGGCCGATGGCATCGAACGAGACTTCGCGGTCGAAGTGCGCTCGCACGCTCGCTCTACCTGTCGGCCCGCAAGTTGCGGCGCACCTCGTGAGCGCGCGGGCCAGCTGGCGGCCATCGCCACACGGCCACAACGCGCCGATCGCGCCGTGGCCGGTGAGCGTTCTGAAAGAGGGGATGTCGGTGACGATCGGAGGCAGCCCGCACGCCAGCGCTTCGATGAGCGCGTAGCCGCTGCCCTCGCGATGACTGCCGAGAACGAAGAGATCGGCGGCGTGCATGAGCAACTCGACTCGCTCGTGCGGCACTCGCCCCAAGAGATGAACTCGCTCGCGCAGATGCGGCACGAGATCCACGCGCGCCATAACCTTCGGCAGCAACGGTGCCGTGCCGAAGCAGCACCACAGGTGCAAGTTCGGCAGCTCCGCTGCCGCAAGCGCAATGCCGTCGAGCACGCTCAATGGATCCTTGTTGTCGTCGAGATGACCGACCCAGAGCACGCACGGATCTCCATACAATCCCGTCGCTGCACGCGCGCCGGTCCGATCGCCCGGCATGAAGCGGCTGCTGCATTCTGGGATCGCGTAGATGCGAGTTCTCGCTCCGATCACGCCGGCTTTCACGAACGGTTCGGCCTGTTCGCGAGCACAGAATGCGATCGCCGCCGCGTTCGACAGGGCGCGGCGCCATCTCGGGCGGTGCCACGGCCTCGGCAGTCGATTCGCATGATCCTGAACGAGAATGGGTGTCGTGGGCACAAGCTTCGCCAACCTCAAGAGGTCATGAGCGAATCCCAATCCATGCACGTGAATGACATCAGGCTTAAGCTCGCGTAGCAGTTCGGCGAGCGCGGGCGACGTTGCGATCGTATCGCTTCCTGCGGGCGGCGCTACGAATCGATACGACACACGGTTATGCACGATCGAGGCGTGCTCTGAACAAGCTTGCACGACGGATACCCGTGCGCCGCACTCAGCCGTTGCTTCCGCCACATCGACGAGCGACGGCCATGCCTCTAGCAGCGCGAGCGGTCCGCGCCGTTGCGGGTCCAAGTAGAAGCTCAATTGCACGACATGGAGCGCATCGCGCGAGCTCCGCGTCGTTCTTTCATGGACTACAGGCTCGACGCTCGCGGATCCCATAGGCGCACGAATTTCTTTGAGAGCTCCAGCTCCCAGGGGCGATCGTATCTGCGATACCGATAGCGCCACGACGCGACCGCGCTCAACGCCGACTTCGCCCAACGCGGCGAGCGGATGTCGGTAATCGTCGGGAAACGGCAACCGAGCACGGTCGTGAAGTCGAGGATGCGCTGGCGCAGGCGCGGCGTCAGCCACGGCGCATCTTTGTGGCACCAGTAGTCGAGCCACTCCGGCTTCGCCCAGTCTTCGACGTGCGTCGGATAGGCCACGGGCGCGCCGTTGCAATCGCGAAGCTCGACTGAAGGGCGAGGTCGCGCGCTTGCCGCGGGTGCGGAAGGCGGGAGAGGCGTGTAGATGTAGATCATCACTTCCGTGCCCGGGTGGACGCGCTTTATCTCGCGGATGAAATCGAACGTCCGCTCGGTTTCGCCTTCGGGGTCGTGCGGCGGCGCGAGCATGAAGGAGAGCTCCGGAACGACACCATGGCTGCGGCACTTCTCGACGACCGCAAGCGTCTGATCGGACCGCGTGCCTTTCCGGATTTCTTTCAGCAGCCAGTCGCTCGGAGATTCGGCGCCGATGTATGCCATCGCAAGACCGCTTTTCTTGACCAGCGACCAGGAGCGTTCCGAAAGATTCAACAATGCGTCGGCGCGCGCGAAGCACCACCACGGCAGGGCAAACTTCGCGAGCACCTCCAGTATCGGCACCATGTCGACTTCCCGGTCGAAGAAGTTGTGGTCGTAGAACTGAAGCGCGTCCGCGCCCAGGCGCTTCGTGAAGTAGTGAAGATCCTGCTCCAGCCTGAGAGCCGGCGGGAGCTGCGTCTTGCCGCGGAACATCGAAGCCACGCCGCAGAACGTGCAGCGAAACCGGCAGCCAAGCGCAGCTTGGTACCCGACGGTGCGCCGCCCGAGATAAGTTTTGCCCAAGTACTGCTCCGGCCGAGGCAACTGGTCGTAGGGCAGACTCGAGCCAATGTGCGCGGCGGAGAACGGCCGCGGTGGGTTATGCACGATCGTGGAGGCGTTGCGCCAACTCAGACCCGCGATCGAGTGAAGCGCTGTGCGCTCACGCAAGCTCAAGGCGTCGAGCAACTCGAGCAGCGCATCCTCTCCCTGGCCGCGGATGACGAAGTCGATGTATTCGGCGGCCAAGGTGGCGTCCGGACTGAGCGTTGGAAAGTAGCCGCCCCAAATGATCGGCAATGCCGGGAACGCAGCGCGGATTGCCTTCGAGACCGCAATCGCCGTAGGCAATTGAGGGCCGCCCATGACCGTGATGCCGACGCCCGAGAACGCCGGGTCGGCGAGGACTCGCAGGCTCGTGGAGATGAAGTCTCTATCGACATTGCCGTCGATGATGTGCGTGTCGTACCGACCGGCGAGTGCCGCGGACAAGCTCAACACCGCGAGCGGAAACCGCGCGCTGCGCCGCGAAGTCATCGTCGGATTGATGAGCAGGATCTTGCGAAGCATCGTCAGGACAACCGGGGTTCGGACTCGAACGATTGCATGATCATCATCTCGAGCGGCCAGCGATACTCGTCGCGACTGCATCGATAGCGCGCGAGGTGCTGCAGAAGCTTCTTGGCGCCGCGCGAGTGTCTCCAAGCGAGCTCGTGGAAGAACTTGAAGCGTTCGATCAACTTGAACTTCTCGTGCGATACCCACGGCCCCGGCGCGCCTTGCACGAAATCGAATTGCGACCATGCGTCGAGTGTGTCGGGCAGGCGAAAACCCTTGGCGATCGCCTCTGCGACGATCTCGCTGCCCGGATAGGGTTTGTAATAGAAGAACGGCGTCTGGAATGCCGGGCTCATCGCGCGGAGGCGCTTCGCGCAGTCCAACGTCGCCTGGATGCTCTGGTCGCTCTCCTCCGGGAAGCCCACGATGAACGGAAACTGTCCTGCAATGCCGTGCGTTCGCATCTTCTCCGCCGTGTGGAATACCTGCTCGATCTTGATGTCCTTGCGAATGCGCTTGAGCATCTCGTCGGAGCCGGACTCGACGCCGACGAGGAGCCTTCGCAGCCCCGATTGCTTGCACAGCGACCACACATCGTCGGGCAGCCGAACGCCTTGATCCGCACGCATCGTGCCGGCCCACGTGATCCCCATGTTCGCTTGGATCAGTTGCTCGGCGAACGCCCTGATGCGATCGCGGCGCGTGAAGAACGTCTCGTCCTGAAAGTTGATGTCGTCGAACCGATAGCGCTGCCACAGCTCTCTCAAGCGCAGACCCATGCGCACGGGATCGAGACCGACCCACTTGCGTCCGTACACGAACGGATCCGAACAGAAGGCGCAGCGGAAGTTGCAGCCCTGCGAGGAGATGTAGTCGAGCTGCCGCTTCCCCTTCAGTTGGAAGTATCGCTCGACCGGTATCAGCTCATAGTCATGTGCGCGAAAGTTCTCGACAGGCAGCAGTTCGCGGCGCGGGTTCGCACAGATCGTTCCGTCGCTCAGCCGCACGGTGCAGCCGGCGCAGCCTTCGAGCGAGCGACCCAACGCCAATCGTTCGACGATTTCTTTGAAGGTTTCCTCGCCTTGTCCCTGAACTGTCGCGTCGACCGAAGGCTCGCTGAGACATTCGCGCCCGAACATCGAGGGATGCCAGCCGCCCCAGATGACCGGCAGGTCGGGGCGCACGCGCTTGACGGCGCGGGAGATGCGCAAAGCGTCCGAGATCGGCGCGCCCGTCAACACCGTGACGCCGAAGCACACTGCACCATCGAGATGAGCCGCGACGCTGCGTTCTGCATCCGCGTCCAAGCGCCCATCTACGATGATCACTTCATAGCGTTCGGGGTCGAGCTCGGAGCCGACCGCGAGCAGCGCGAGCGGCATCGTGTAGAACACGGCGCGCGGGTTGTAGAGCACGACTTTGAGTCGCCGGTCGCGCCTCGTGTGCCTCATGGGTTGCGTGCCGAGCGAGCCTCCAGCAGGGTGTTCACGCCGCTCTCCAGGCTGAGTCGACCAGCTCGAGGCCGGGCTCGCGAATATTCATTCTTCTCATTCGATTCGCAAGCTCTCGTCGCAGGAATTTCGTTCGACCGTCCAGCTTGATCTCGGCCCAGTCGCCGCGGGGGGCAGCCTGCATCGCATAGGCTGGATCGCCGTACCGCGCACGACCGCCGATCAGCACGAGGCGAACATCTGTTCTGCTTGCACGCGCGAGCGGTATATCGCGCGGCATGACCAGGAGGTCGGCGCGCGCGCCGACCTTGATCTGACCGCAGTCGTTCAAGCGCAGCAGGCGAGCTGCGAACTTCGTGACGAGCGCCTCCAGGGTCGCTTCATTCAATCCCGAAATCTCGTGCGCCGTGCGAATCTCGTCGAGAAGATCGCGTTCGCCGCTCATTCGCGAGTCGCTGCCGAGAGCCAGGTGGCCCTGCAATGCCAGATACTCGACATCGACCGTTCGTTCGAACAAGTAGAGATTCGAAGACGGGCACCAGACGAGCCCTGCGTGCGCGGCCACGAGCTTGAGCTGCTGCGCGAGCGTCAACGCGATGCCATGCACGAGCACCGTGTTTCGCTCGATGCAGCCGAGCGCTTCGAGCCGGGCGAACTCCCGCGATGCCTCGCGACCGATGCCTTCGGCGGCATGGATGATCCAAGGGTGATTGTTCGGCGTCGATGCGTAGGAGCGCTGCACGTTCTCTTCGCCATCGATTCCCAAGGAATGGGACCAGCCATATTTTGAGACGACGCGAATCGGATAGGCGGATGCGCGCAAAGGCTCGAAGAGCGGATCGTGATGAGCGACTGTCGTGACGCCGCTCAGCAGATTCTTGATCGCCCCGTGCAGCAAGCGCCCCTCGAGCGGGGCTTGAGTCTTGCGCTTGAGCGCGACGTCGTTCTCGATGTGAGCTTTGACATCCTCTATCCACTCGGAGACATCTTCATACGGCGCCCGATACTTGAGTCGCGGGAGCCCATTGAGCTGCAAGTGATCGTGCGCATTGATCAAGCCCGGCAAGAGCCGATCCCCTTGCACATCGATGACGACATCGCCGCTTTCCGGACGGCGGCCGATCGCGGCGATTCGCGTTCCGCAAACGCGCACGGTCGAGATCGAGTCGAGTGCATTCACGAACGTAAGGCCGCCTTTGGCAAGAGCGCTCATGCCGCAACCTTCGACGCGCGTACGACGACCACGAGCGGTAAGCCGTGCCAGCGGCGATAAAACGTTTCGGATCCGGCAAAGGGCTCCTTCACGTCGATCCCGACGCGAAGCTCCTTCAGCACATCGAGCCCGAGGCCCACGCGGTTGGCGGCGTCCGACTGCTGCGCCAGTGAATGCGAGTAGTGCGGCAGCGTCCATTTGCGTTGGCGATCGTCTGTGAACGAGCGCGTCAAACCCGCACGTGCGGCCTCCGGATGAAAATCCGAGTACAGCAATACGCCGCCGGGAGCGAGCACCCGCGCGATCTCGCCCATCCATTGCCGGACATCGGGAGCATGTCCCAACGCGAGCGCACACACCGCAACCGAGAACACGTTCGCCGCGAACGGGAGTTGCGTCATGCTCGCGCGCACTCGATGAGGTCCATTCAATCGACTCAACATCGCGGTCGAGAGATCGACGCCGACGACGAGCGCCGCACCGGAGTCGCGCAAGTACTGCGCGTAACGTCCGGTTCCGCAAGCTAGGTCGAGGGCGCACGACCCTTCGGCATTCGGCCATAAGGCGAGCATCGCGCGCTGCTCGGCGAGCATGAGCGGGTTGTGAGCCGTAGGCGGATAGCTCCGGGCCCAGTTATCGTAGGCCTGTACAGTGTGGGCATCGGTCGAAGAGGAGTGCGACATCGTGCGCCTCAACTGAGCGAGCCCGAGCGCAAGCCGAATTCCGCCGTTTGTGCCGGCGCTCGCCACATGGAGCACACGCAGGTCGTGCATTCCCGCCGTCTGCCGCAGCGAACCTCCGCGCGCAGTCTCGTCATCGCGTCGGAATTCAAGGCTCCTGCGAGATCGCCGGCGACGCGGGGAACGGCATCGTCCGCGATGAAGAAGCACGGCTGAAGCGATCCGTTCGCGTTCAGCACCGCGGAAAATTCTGGCGCGTTGCACCTGACCTCGGGGTAGGGCGCAAGGCCGAGCACAGCGCGGTAGTACTGCAGCAAACGGCGCAACTTCGCGGGACGCTCGGCGATGAATCCGCTTGCGAAGTCTGCGGCGCGCTCACGTTCCATCGTGCTCAAGACGGCGGCGAAGTGCTGCACATCAGACTCGGTCAGCGCTATCTGCCGATCGGTAGGACCCAACCGGCCGAAGGCGTGCGGATTGCTCACGTCGGCGGCAAGGAATGAGATCTGCACGACGCCGAGCGCTCGCGCGAGCGAGACGAGCTCGGGCAATGCGCTGTAGTTGGCGCGCTGCACGGTTACCCGAATGCTCGCCCGCGCCCCCGCATCGACGACCGCACGGATGCCTTCGCATACGACCTCGAAGGCATCGAGGCCTCGAATCGCCGCATACATTGGCGGGTCGACACCATCCAGCGAAACCGTAATGGAATCGAACAGCCGTGCTGCTTTGCAAGCGTGCTTTGCGAGCGAGAGGCCGGATGTCAGCAGCCAGAGCCGTTGACCGTTGGCGCGTAAGAATTCCGCGATTTGCGTCCAATGCGGATGGATCAGCGGTTCGCCGCCCGTGATGAGCACGGTATGCGTGCCGAGCGCCGTCAAGCTCGGCAGCAGTCGCACGACCGATTCCAGCGTCAGGTCCGTGCGGCCGTGGCGCCAGTAATCGCAGCTCACGCACCGTGAATTGCAGCGCTCCGTGAGATGCAGCGTGAGCAGCGGCAGCGAGCGCAATACGGTCTCCGTGCCGTTTGCTTCGAGCATGCGCACTCCTCCCGTCGCGGGTCTAGACCCGCAGTAAGTGCCCGCGCCGGCTGTCGAGGTTCAACGAGTCACGTCTGTTTTCTTCTCGCTTCGACGATGTAGTGATCGGCGCACCACGCGAGTGCGGGAACGCGCTGCGCGAGCGATTCCAGCCGCGCGAGCCGGGCCGCGAGAGTCGGGTAGCGATCCATCCACGCGCTTGCGTAGCTGGGCGGTAGCACGCACCCGAGCGGCGCTATCCGCACGATCTCGAAATAAGGTCGCAGCGCCGCACGAGTTTCGCTGGGTGTCGGATACGTGATCTGCAAGCCGCGCCAGACAGCGCCACCGCGACGCAGGCGACGCAATGCCTTGCGCGGCTCGCCGCGAGCGAGATACCAGAACCATTCCCAGGGAACATGACGCCCCATGAGCACCCAAATGAGCGGCGCTCCAGGTCGGAGCAGCGCGGCAAGATCGCTTGCGAGCGACTCCAGGCTCGCTGCGCAGTTGATCGCTCCGAAGTTCGAGAACGTGCCATCGAAAGCCGCGCCTCGGAGGCTTTGGATGCGCTCCATGGGGAGAGTTACGAGCTCGAGGTTGGCGCCACAGTTTCGCTCGCGCGCTTTCCTTTGCGCAGTCTCCATCATGACCGGCGACGCGTCGGTCGCGACCACCTTGATCCCACGGGCTGCCAGACGAACGGCGTCTTCACCGGTGCCGCAGCCGAGCTCGAGGACTCGCCGGCAACCGCTGAGCGCCACATCGAAGCGGGACCACACCAGCTCGCGGAGCGACCGGCCGAGCGCGCTCGTCGTAAAGCTCGCATCGTAGTCGCGCGCAAGCGCGTCGAAAGGAGTGGATTGCATCCTTTGCAGGCAAGTTTGAGTGTGGGAATCGTGGGTACCCTTGACGCAAGCAATCGTTCATTGCCGTGCGACTGCCTGACGCCTGACGCCTGACGTCTGCTGCCTGAGCTCTGGCGCCAGCCCTAGCGCCGTGTCGCAAACACCTGTGCCCAGTAGATGTCCGCTGCGCTCTTTATGTCTACGAAGAAGGCGATGCCCATTTCCTTGTAGCGGGGATCCATCAGATTCGCGCAATGGCCAGGGCTGTCGATCCAGCCTTGGATGACCGTTTCGACATCGGGAACGCCGGCGGCGATGTTCTCGGCAACGTTGCGCCACTTGTAGCCGACACGAGTGACGCGATCTGCAGGGCGGCTGCCGTCCGATCCGACGTGCTCGAACGAGCTGTGCTGCGCCATGTCTTTAGCGTGCGCGAGCGCCGCGCGCCCGAGCAACTCCGAAAGTTCGAGCGGCGGCGCGGCGGGAAACGCGGTCGTGCCGCACTTGCGCGCTTTCGCGCGCGCGGCGTTGACGAGTCGCAAAGCGCGCGCGTTTACGTCAGCCGTGCTGCCGGGATCGGGTGCCATGAACGGCTTGGCGACGACGACCCACACGTGATTCTTCGCACGGTGCACGCCGATATGCGTATAGGTCGGATCGACGATCTCCTCGCACGAGTTGTCGACGAGTGCCCGAACGATCGTCGCGTCGTTCTTGCTGCCCTCGACGTGCATCGAGGAGGAGGCTTCCAGTCGGTAGTCCGTACGCTCGATCGCATCGCGAAGACGCCCGCCGCGCGACCATTCGCGGGCGATTTCATTCATCGCGCTCGTTTGTCCCAAGGCAGTCCTCGCACCTGCGCGTCCCTCGCAGCCTGCGAGGCGAATCCGATTCAACTGATCCGCGATGTCCGCGCGCGCGGTCCCGAATGGAAGGCACGCAAGCGCCAACAGCAAAGCACCCCACTTCACGCGCGCAAGGCGCGAACGAGCGGCGGGCGCCGTTCGCTTCAACGCGCTCGATGTGCGTCGTGTCGCAGCACCTTGCTCACGAGCTGGCCGGGGCGCGCCGGTACTTGCAGTTGTTCGAACGTGCATTGTTGCGGAGCCTTGTCCGGTCGCCAACGAAGGAGCTTCGTGCCATGACGGAAGCGATCGCCCGAGACATGGTCGTATCGCACCTCGACGACGAGCTTCGGCTTTAGAGGCTCCCATGCGGTGGATCGTTCCGTGCTCCAGCGGCTCGGGCCGCCCGGCGCATCTCCGGTAAAGCCGGGCGGCGAGATCAGCTTCTCGAGCTTCGTCGTGAGCGCTCTGCGTTCATCTCGTGGAATCGACGAGGTAAAGCCGACATGATCGAGCTTGCCCTCATCGTCGTACAGCCCGAGCAGGAGCGAGCCGACTTCCTTGCTGTCGGTCGCGTAGCGGAACCCGCCGACGACACAATCGGCCGTTCGCATGCACTTCACTTTGAGCATCGCACGCTCGCCGCTCACGTACGGTCCGTCGATGCGTTTCGCGATCACACCGTCGAGCGCGCCGCCGGCACGATCGAGCCAGCGTTGCGCTTCTGAGCGCGAACGCGTGTAGGGGCTCAGCCGCAAGAGCTCCGGAGCGCTCAACGACGCATAGAACGCTTCGAGTGCGGCACGGCGTTCGGACAAGGGCGCGGCCATCAAATTCGTCTTCTCGGGATCCATCAAGCAATCGAATAGGATGAAGATCGCCGGCGTTTCGCTCGCGAGCTTGCGGACACGGCTTTCCGCAGGATGTAGGCGGAGTTGCAATGCATCGAAGGACAAGCCGGTACCGATGGGAATCGCAAGCTCGCCGTCGATCACGAAATGCTTGACCGGAAGCGCCCGCAGCCCTGCAACGACTTCAGGGAAGTAGCGCGAGAGCGTCTTGCCGGACTTCGCGCGCAGCTCGACCGCATCGCCATCGCGAAACGCTAGGCAGCGAAATCCATCCCACTTCGGTTCGAACTGCCAGCCGTCGTCCGTCGGCAGCGCGTCGACGAGCTTCGCCTCCATCGGCGCCGTGTCGTAAGTAATCGCGGAGGCGCTTTTCTTCTTGGCCGTCACGACACTTATAAGAGCGCCGGTCGTTGACCGACAACGACGCGCGCATTCGAGTGATGGAATTCCAGCCTGCTCACCGTCCGCCGTTCACCGCTAAGCATGGGGCTGTGCGCGGTCGCGTCGCGAGCGTGAGGAGCTTCGCCGCTCCGGCGCGACCGTCGTTCGTTCGCCTTCGACGAGCTTGCGAATCGCCGACGCGAGCGGACGCTCGCTGTCGCAGTACTCGGCCCACGCTTTCATCTTGGGCAGGAGCGGCGGCACCGTGCGCATCGTGTAGCGCGTCGGATCCAAGCCGGATTTCACTTGAGGCCACGTGAGCGGCATCGATACCGTCGCGCCTTCCCGTGCGCGCGGCGAGAGCGGCGCGACCGCCGTGGACATTCGATCGTTGCGCAAGTAGTCGAGAAAGATCCGGCCGGCGCGCAGCTTCTTCGACATATTGATGAGGTACTTGTCCGGGCTGTCGTCCGCCATGCGCGCGCATACGCCCTGCGCGAATGCCTTCGCCTCCGTCCAGTTCAACGCGCCCTTCTTCGGCTGCGCGAGCGGTGTCACGACGTGCAGGCCTTTGCCTCCGGTCGTCTTGCAGAACGTAACGAGACCGAGCGCCTCCAATCGCTCCTTGAGCTCTTTGGCTGCGACGATCACGTCGTCGAAGCCGAGCTCGGGGCCTGGATCCAAATCGAACACGAGGCGGCCGGGAATCTCCGCGCGCTTCGGCTCGCAGTTCCACGGGTGCAGCTCCACCGCTGCGATTTGAGCGACTGCAATCAATCCTTCGATGCGGTCGATCTGCAGATACGGTTTACGATCACCGGACACGTGAGTGAGCGTGAGCAAGCTCGAAGTGCCGGGCATCGCGTGCCGCTGGAAGAATCGCTCGCCCTCGATGCCGTCGGGTGCGCGAATGATCGAGCACGGTCGGCCTTCGATATGGGGCATCAACCATTCGCCGACGTCCTCGAAGTAGCGGGCGAGATCGAGCTTCGTAACGGGCTGGCCATCATTTGCGTGCGGCCACAGAGGTTTGTCTGGGTTCGAGATCGGAATGCCCATCACGACTGCGGCCCCGTTCTGCAAGCGCTTCGGTTCGCGGCTTGCGCTTTCCTTCTTGGTGCTCTTCTTCTTGCTGCGTGACGTAGGTTGACTCATCGAGCTTGCCTCCACGGGTGCCGGCGCGTCCGCCTCTACCTCCCGCGCTGGTTTGTCCTCACGCAGCCCTTTGAACGCGGCTTGCCGAATGTTTCCGGAACCGGTCCAGCCGGCAAACTCGATTTCGGCGACGAGCTTCGGCTCGACCCAGCGGATGTTCGGCTTAGGTCGCGGTGCATTGGCGCCGCTGAAAGGATTCTGATCGCTCGCGAGCGGCTTGAGGCGCGCCATCAGACGTTGCACCTTGTCGCGCCCGAAGCCCGTTCCGACGCGCCCGACGTACACGAGCCGATCGCCGCGGTACACGCCGACGAGCAGCGAACGGAAGCGTCCTCCCTCGTGCGTCCAACCGCCGATCACGACCTCGTGGCCCGCGCGGCATTTCGCCTTCATCCAGTCGCCGACGCGTCCGCTGCGATACGGCGCATCGAGCCGCTTGGAAATGATGCCTTCCAGGTTCATGCGACAGGCGGATTCCAACACCGCATCGCCGGCCGTTTCGAAGTGCTCGACGTAGCGCAGCCGGCTCGCGATCGAGCGAGGTTGCCGATCGAGCAATGCCTTCAGTCGTCGCTTGCGCTCCGCGAGCGGGAGCGCGCGCAGATCTTGGCCTTCACTGAACAAGAGATCGAACACGAAGAAGACCAGATTCTCTGTATTGCCATCCGATAACGCGGCCTGCAGCGCTGCGAAATCAGGCGCACCGTTCGCATCGAGCGCAACGACTTCTCCGTCGATCATGCACGCCGGCAGCTTTGCGCTCGCAGCGACGATCTCGCGAAACTTTTCCGACCAGTCGAGCCCTTTGCGCGTGCGCAGCACGGCCTCGCCATTCTCGACTCGAAGCTGCATGCGATAACCATCGAGCTTCACTTCATGGCCCCAGCCCGCGCCGGCTGGCGGACGCTCGACCAACTTGCACAGCTCCGGCTCGACGAAGTCGGGCATTTTTTCCGTGCGCTTGCGCGGCGCCGTCTTCGTCGACGCGCGTTCGGTCGCGCGCCGGGCGACTCGCCCGGCATGTCGGCGTGCGACCGGATCTGCGCTGCTTGCCTCCTTGGAATTCCAGATCGCGTCGGGTCGTGCAGGCTTGGCGGTGTCCAACATGAAGGGTTTTGGTCCGCGGCCGTTGCCGGCTGCAATGTCGGTCATCGTGCGTCCGGAGGCGACCGAGCGATCCTCTTCCATCATGGCCGCGACGCCCGCTGCATCGAGCGCATGTTTATCTCGATGCTTGATCAGGAGCCAATTCGTGCGCTTGCCGCCGTCGCGATCGTTCTTCATACGAACGATCACGAAGCTGCCGCGCAAGCGCTTTCCTTCGAGAGAGAACTTGAGCTCGCCTCTCTCGAGCTGCTCCTCTGGCGAGCGATCCCCGATCGGTTGCCAATAGCCGCGGTCCCAGAGCTGCACGGTCCCGCCTCCATACTGTCCTTTCGGAATCGTGCCCTCGAAG
The DNA here is from genome assembly GCA_040255535.1 of Lysobacterales bacterium. Classification (GTDB taxonomy): domain Bacteria; phylum Pseudomonadota; class Gammaproteobacteria; order Steroidobacterales; family Steroidobacteraceae; genus Steroidobacter. Next base: position 25,499 of record JBDZVE010000027.1, read on the forward strand.
TCTCCATAGTCGAGCGGGTGATCTTCCACTTCCACTGCGAGTCGCTTGTCCTTCGGATCGAGCGACGGCCCTTTCGTTACCGCCCATGACTTGAACACGCCGTCGAGCTCGAGCCTCAAGTCGAAGTGCAAACGGCTGGCGGCGTGCTTTTGAATCACATAGCGCAGGCGCTTCGAAGACTTGACGGGCAGGGTGCCGCTCGGCTCGGCGGTGATCGTGAAGTCCCGCATCGATCGGTATGTCGAAAGGTTTCGCGACGCCACGCCTGTCTCCGCGGTGATCCGGACTTCTTGGAACGCATCGGCGGAGCGCGACGTTCCAGGTTGGCGCATTGCGGGCGCGCGGCGCCGAACGCTCCCGCTAGAAAGGCGCGTCGCGCCGAAAGCTCCCGCTGG
>JBDZVE010000027.1:25993-27749 GCA_040255535.1 Lysobacterales bacterium
CCGCTCATCGTTTCGGCCGCGGACAGGTTGAACGTGAAAACGGGGCTGTGGGAAATCACGGCCTCCACTCGGATGACCGGCATGCCGCCGCTGCCGAAAGAGATGCTCGATAAGCTCACGCCCGAGCAGCGCGCCGAGATCGAAGCGAAGGTGAAGCAGAATCAAGGGGGCGCACCGGAGACGGACACCTCGCGCGAGTGCATCACGGATCGCGATCTAGACAAGCCGTTCGAATCCGGGAACGCAGATGAGTGCAAACAGGAAGTCGTGCGCAGCTCGGTCACTTCGCAGGAGTTCAGGTTGACTTGTTCCGGTGAATACAAGGGCGAAGGGACGTTCAAGATCACGGCGCCCACGCCGGAGACGATGACGGGTGCGCTCGATCTCTCGATCGGCGAAGGCTCTATGAAAATGACGGTGAAGTCGGAGCTGAAGGGCCGCTGGCTCGGCCCGGACTGCGGCGAAGAAGCGGACGACGAGGACGCGTGGGATGAGACGGAGGAAGACGAAGACGCCTAGCGTTTTCAAGGCGCGCTGCGCCGAAAGCTACCGCTAGAAAGCTGTCGCTAGAATGGCGCACGGCGCCTAGAAAGCTACTGCTAGTTAGAAGGATGTCACCCGCATCCGGAGGGGCTCGTGCGCTCCTCTCTGTCTAGCGGTAGCTCTCTCGGCGCCACGGCGCCTTTCTAGCGGGAGCTCTCTAGCGATAGCTGTCTATGCGATAGCCTCCATCGTCGGGTTTTCACGCTTTCTTCACGCCCCCATCTGCGGCGCTTTAACGTTGCGTCGCTAGAGTTCTTCCCCAGACATCGGGAGGACGATCATGAGCACGCAACTGGCTACTTGCGACACATCGATCAGCTATGGCGACGCGGAGTTGGCAGCCGTGGCCGAGCAGATCGAAATTCGTGCCTGGAAGGACATCGTCGCCGCGGCGCCGCCCTGGTTGCGGTCGTCCGCGCAGCTCATCGCCGAGGAGTCGAATGGGACGTTGCTGCTCGCGAGCCCTGTCGTCGGAAACTTGCTCTTCAACCGTGTCATCGGGCTCGGCGAGCGCGCGCCTGCGAGCGATCGTGAGATCGGCGAGCTCATGGACCGCTACCGGGCGCTCGGGATCTCGGCATACTGGATTCACGTCGGGCCTTATGCGCAGCCGGCTCGTCTAGGGCGCTTGCTGCAAGGGCACGGCCTCAAGCCGTATCGGCGGAGCTGGGTGAAGATGATCCGTCCCGCTCGCCGCGTGCTGATGCCGGCGTCGGAGGTGCGCGTTCGCCGCGCACGCATTGAAGACGCGCACATCGTCGCGAGCATCGTCGGGCCGGCATTCGATCTATCGCAACGCGCCGCCGAGGTGTTCGCGCACCTCGTCGGTCGACCGCGCTGGACTTTATACGTCGCTGAGCTGCAGGGCGAAATTGTCGGTGCCGCGGGAACGTTCTTCGATGGCGACACGGCATACCTCGCGTTCTCCGCGACGCGAGCGCAGTACCGCCGTCGCGGCGCGCAGCGTGCATTGATGCAAGCTCGAATCAATCACGCGAGCGATGCGGGCTATCACTGGATTGCAACAGAAACCGGATTTCCGCTGGCCGCCGACGAGCCGAGCCCTTCGTATCACAACATGCTTTGGGCAGGCTTTCGCCCAATCGCGATTAGGGACAACTACGCCCCGGTGGGCACGGAGTGGGCGCGCGCCGCGGGTGCCGGTGTGAGTGTAAAGTGTGAGTGTGAAGTGTGAGTGTAAAGTGTGAAGTGT
>JBDZVE010000027.1:27849-43430 GCA_040255535.1 Lysobacterales bacterium
TGCCGGTGTGAGTGTAAAGTGTGAGTGTGAAGTGTGAGTGTAAAGTGTGAAGTGTGAAGTGTAAGGTGTAAGGTGTAAGGTCAAAAGCGCGCGCGAAAGCGCTCCTGCTCTGGCTTTACACTCTACACCTCACACCTTACACGGCCCGTCCGCGGGCCCGTCCGCGCGATCGCGCGGACGGGCCGCCTACACGCTCGAGGCGCTCACGTCCAGTCTCGAAATCGTCGCCGTGCGCGCTTAGACTCCGAGCGCCTTTTCCGTCACACCCTATACCCGACACTTCACACCTCGAGCGCGGTGCGCCGCACTCGAACAGGCCGCTATGTGGTTCAAGAATCTCGTCATCTACCGTCTCGCTGAATGGTCGATTTCCGCTGCGGAGCTGGAAGAGCGGTGTGCGCAGCGCGCGCTGCAGCCGTGCGGCCCGTTCGATATGCAGTCGCGCGGTTGGGTGCACGTGAGTGCCGCATCGAAGCGTTATGTGCACACGACGAACGGACATCACCTGATTTCGCTCGGCGTCGAGCAGAAGCTGCTGCCGGCCTCGATCATTCGGCAAGTCGCGGGCGATCGCGCAGTCGAGCTCGAGCAGCAACAAGGCTATCCGGTCGGACGTCGCCAGATGCGCGAGTTGAAAGAGCGCGTCACTGAAGAGCTACGTGCGCGCGCGCTTACGCGACGGATGACGACGCGCGCATGGATCGATCCGAGCAACGGCTGGTTCGTCGTCGATGCGGCGGGCGGCGCGCGCGCGGATGCACTCGTCGAGACGCTGCGCGAAACGCTCGGCAGTCTGCCCGTGCAGTTTCTCGACGTGGAGCGCTCGCCTCAGATGTCGATGGCGTCGTGGCTGATGCTCGGCGATGCACCGCTGCGCTTCACGATCGATCAAGATCTCGAGCTGCAATCGGTCGACAAGACCAAGGCGACGATTCGCTATTCCCGCTTCCCGCTGGAAGGCAAGGAGATTCGCACGCATCTGCAATCGGGCATGTACGCGACGAAGCTCGGGCTCACCTGGAACGATCGCGTCGCGTTCGTGCTCACAGAAAAGCTGCAAGTGAAGCGCGTCGAATTCCTGCACGTCGAAAAAGAGAAGGCCGACGGGCAATCCGAGATTTCCCCGGAAGAACAGTTCGATATGGATTTCACCCTGATGGCGGGCGAGCTCTCGCAGATGCTATCCGACCTCGCGCAAGCGCTCGGCGGCGAAGCACCCAAGCAGGCCGCCGCCGCGTAGCGGAGCGTCCTATTCTGACTTTACACTCTACACCCTACACACCACACACGCCGGTAGGCATTCAGGGCGTCAATGGCACGCCGGCCCATCTCAGCACTGCGAGCGACACGTCCTGCTCGCGACGCAGCTTCTTCATGAGCTCGATGCGCTCTGCGGACATTTTTTCGCGCTCGACTTGTTCCTCGAGAATTGCGCGCGCGGTGTCGTGCTGATACGTGACGACGGCGGCATGTTCCGTCAGCGCGATGATCGCAGGCGAGCTCTCGCCCACGGCGCGTTCTGCAATCCCGAGACCGACTGCTTCTGCCGCGTACGTATCGCCCTGCTGCAGCACGTTTGCGATCCTGCGACAGCGCTCCGCGATTTGGGCGACGCGTGTACGCTCACGGCTGCACTCCTGCGCGAGTCCGGCGAACGAGGGCACCGCGACGGCCGATAGCCACGCGGAGACCTCGTTGATCGCGTTCGTGAGTGGCCCGTTGAGCATCTTGGGCGCTGGCTGTGCCGCTTGCGCGCTCAACGCGAGCGCGCCTTCCGCGAGCAGTGCGTTCCAGTACACATCGAAACGCGCCTCTCGGCCCAACGCCTCGAGAATCTGCGCGACGGCTGACTCATCCGAGCGCGCTTGGGCGCGCGCCAGCGGTCCCATCCACACGACGCCATTGCCCGGATCGAGTTTCCGCAAGCGGGTTTCGTATCGCTGCGGCTCGCAACGAGGCACGTCCGCGCAGAGACGTGCGGCGAGCCACACGAGCTCCTTACTATTTGGCTCCTGCTCGAGCGCGCGTTCCACATGAGCGAACGCCGCTGTCGGATTGAGCTCGACCTGCGATGCGCGGAGCGCTGCAACGATGGTATCGCCGCGCGACACCCGAGGTGCGCTCGACGAAGAGGCTTGTGGCCGCTCGGCGCCCGGCGCTTTTTTCGAAGGGTTCGTACCGCATCCCGCAAAGAGCGCGGCGCAGACGAATGCGAGTATCAGGGGCTGGGAAGTTCGCATGGGTGAAGTTTAGCGTTACGGGCGGCGAGAGTCGGGGCCCTGAGGACGGGGCAGTCTCGTGGCAGCTCCCGCCTCCCGCGCCGGCGGCTTTCGCCGGTATCGACCGGCGGTTCGCCGGTGATCGCTGGATTGGCGTGTGCAGCGCACGTAACGTACGCACCATCTGACGAACCGCCGTTCCACATCGCGAGCATCCAGTGTTATCCGGCCGGCCCGAACCTCATCGATCCCACTTGGCGGAGCGGGGTGCCTATGTCTGAGAAAGACACGCCGCCGCACGAGCCGAGGCTGATACTCGGCATCATATTCCTGTCGCTGGGTGGCGTGCTGCTTGCGCTAAAGCTCGGCCTGGCCCTGCCTTGGCACTACTGGAGGTACTTCCCTGTTCCCATCATCGCGATCGGCATCTGGGGCCTCGTGCGGCCAAGCCGCTACGTCGACCGAAATGGTGGGCTGTGGCTTCTTGCGGTTGGCTTGTACTGCTTGATCGGCGCCTTCGGTTTGTTCGGGCTGAGCTGGTGGAGTGCTTGGCCGGTCTACGTGATCGCCGCCGGCATCTCAGTGATCATGGATCACGACTCCCGCGGCTGCTCGAGGTGCGGCCCTCGACGCGATGGTGAAGCATGAGCTCATCCGAGGGTCCCACCCGGCTTTCCACTCGCATCGTGCTTGGAGGCATCGTCATTGGGATCGGCGTGCTGCTGTTGCTCGGCAATCTCGGCTGGTTGGATGCGCACTCGGTACTGCGAAGGTTGTGGCCGCTTGCGCTCGTCGTGGCGGGCGTCGCGATGTTGCGAGACTCGCGACAGCGTAGAGGCAATCCATGGCCTTGGGTGCTCATCACCGCAGGGATCTGGGTCTTCGCCGACAACATGGATTGGATTTCGATCAATATCTGGGATCTCATCGTTCCTGGAATTCTGCTCTTCATCGGTGCGAGGCTCCTGTTTCGAAGTCACGAGAAGCCCCGCTCGTCCACGCATGATGCCGACGGCATCGAGGCATCCGATAACACTCCGACGGCGGCTGAGCAGCCGCAGGCGGAGCAGCTTCGGATCCCGTATGCGAACAAGTCTTCCGAGTTCGTGCGCGCCTTCGCTTTCATGTCGTACAGCGATCTCCACCCAGTGATGCGCCCGCTGCGCGGCGGCGAGTTGAGCGCGGTCATGGGCGGCATCAAGCTCGACTTGCGCGACACCGGCATGGAAGGAGACGAGGCGGTCCTGGATGTATTTACGTTCTGGGGCGGCATCGAAATCTTGGTGCCGCCCGATTGGACTATATCGAGCAAGGTCACGACGCTGGTCGGCGGCTTCGTCGATAGCCGCAGACCGACGAAAGTGGTTCCCACGAAGACGCTCATCATCCGCGGGTTCAACCTGATGAGCGGCATCGAAGTGAAGAACTGACGATGCATCCGATCCTGACGCGCCGCAGCCGCCTTCTGCTGTACATCGCGGTGTGGATCGTGTTCGGGCTCTTGATCGCGGTCGTTCTGATCTATGGCGGCAGAGCGCCCACCGAGTGGGCACTCGAATTCGCGGTGCCGCTCGCGGTCTTGCTCGGCATGCAGTCGCTGTCCTTCTGGTATCTGGTCCAGTCGATGCCGCCGGGAACGCCGATGCCGCGCATGGCGCTCTCATGGTTCGGCGCCGGCATCGTTGCATTGTTGCTGTGGCTCGCAGCCGCGTACGGATGGGCGATCTGGTTGCTCGATCCCGGCGAGAGTTATCCGGATTCGGCGATCGGCGTCATCCCGCTGCTCGTCTTCGCGGGTGCGATCGGAATTCTGCTCGCCGTGCTCGGGCACTATCTCGTAGGCGCCTTCCAGCGCTCGCGCGCCGCGGAGCGCCGCGCGCTCGAGCTGCAAGTGCACGCGCGCGAAGCCGAGCTCAAATCTCTGCGCGCCCAGCTCGATCCGCATTTCCTGTTCAACAGTCTGAATTCCGTCGCCGCTCTTATCGGCCAGGATGCGACGGCCGCGCGGCAAATGTGCTTCCTCATGGCACAGTTCTTTCGCAAGAGCTTGACGCTCGCGCGCGAGCAGGCCATCCCGCTCGCCGAGGAGATTTCGCTCGTGGAAACGTTCCTCGCCATCGAGCGAGTCCGCTTCGGCGAGCGGCTGCGCTCGCGCTTCGATGTGTCGGACGACGTGCGGGAGGTGTCCGTACCGCCGCTCGTGCTACAGCCGCTCGTCGAGAATGCGGTGCATCATGGCGTCGCGCACCTTCTCGAAGGCGGTGAGGTCTGTGTGACGGCTCGGCGCAGTAACGGGCTGCTCGAGATCATCGTCGAGAATCCGTGCGATCCGGATCGGCCGCCGTCGCGCGGAACCGGAATGGGAATCGCAAACGTTCGGTCCCGTGTGGAGACGCTCTGCGGCAATCGTGCGAGCGTGGATGTCGATGCAAGAGAAGACCATTTCCGTGTATCAATATTGTTGCCAGCGACGGGGACTGCCGCGATCTCGGAGCCGCAGATCGGTGAAGCTCATGCGTGAGCTCGAGTGCGGCGGCGGTCCGGGAAGTCGCGAGCGTGGCGTTGCGAGGGGAAAGCCGTGCGCGTGCTGATCGTAGACGACGAGATGCTCGCACGCTCGATACTGAGCGAGCATTTGAGCAAGATTCCGGAGATCGAGGTCGCGGGGCAGGCGGCCAACGGCTTCGAGGCGGTCAAGCTCGCCGAGGAGCTCAACCCGGATCTCATTTTTCTCGATATCCAGATGCCCAAGCTCTCCGGCTTCGAGGTGCTCGAGCTCTTGGGCGAGCGAGCCCCGGCCGTCATCTTCACGACGGCATACGACGAATACGCGCTGCGTGCGTTCGAAGTGCACGCGGTCGACTATTTGTTGAAGCCGGTCGAGCCGCCGCGTCTCGCCGCTGCGGTCGATCGTGCGCGCGAACGACTGCGGGCGAAAACGCCGCCGCCATCCGCGCAAGAGCTGTCGCTCGCGGCGCGTCCGCCGGGACGAAGCTTGGAGCGCATTCTCATCCGACAGGAAGGGCGCGTGCACGTGCTGCCGGTCGATCGCATCGACTTCATCGAGGCGCAGGACGATTACTTGTCGTTCGCCGCCGGAGGCAAGCGCTTGCGCAAGCAGCAGACAATGAGCGATCTCGAAAGCCAGCTCGATCCGACTCGCTTCGTGCGCATCCATCGCTCGTTCATCATGAACGTCGAACGGCTCGCCCGGATTGACCTGTACGGCAAGGACAGTTGGCTCGCGATTCTCGCCGACGGCACGAAGCTGCCGATGTCGCGGACGGGGCACGCGAAATTGAAGGACCTGATAGGCTGAGACGCACGATTACGTCGCGTCTGTCGGCGCAGCTTCACCCAAGAGGACTCGATCATGGCGAATCCCAATACTGAAGAATTTCAGTTCAGCGGCGACACGCTGCTCGCGAAGATCAAAGAAATCATTCGCGAGGGCAACATTCGCCGCGTCATCATCAAGAACGAAGAAGGTAAGGTGCTAGTAGACATTCCGCTGACGGTCGGTGTCGTCGGCACGTTGCTCGCACCGCAGCTGGCGGCGATCGGTGCCATTGCGGCGCTCGTGATGCGCGGCTCGATCCTGATCGAAAAACAGCCGCCGGATACGATCGGAATGTAAACGCCGCACGGACTTTGCGTCCCTCGTGGAACCGCAAGGCGCGCGCGTCAGTCTAGACGAAGACAGGTACGTCTTGGCCGTATCTCATTGAAGCGATGGAGCGAAAACGGCTCCGTGCACCGAGGCCGCTGAGTCGATTCAGCGCGCAGTCAGGAGGGAGCTGTTCGAATCGAGAACCGTGGCGCTACGAGTATGGGCCTCGTGCACAAAGCGCACGAGATGCGAAATGGTCGAGCTCTGGAGTCCGTATGCACCGCACCTTTCAGATGGCTTCTCTCGTGATTTTGGCGGCGGCGTTCTCGGGCTGTGCAGCAACGGGCTCGCAAGTGCGCGTAGACAAAGCAGCGGACATCGATTTGACGCGGTGTCAGACGTTCGATTGGCTGGCGCAGACGAGCGACGCAGCATCGCTCACGGATCAGCGTGTTCGTTCGGCCGCACTCGCAGCGCTCGAAGAAAAGGGCTACACCCTCGCGAAAGAGCCCGATTGCCGCATCAGCTATATTTTCTCGACGCATGAACGGCCGGTCGAGAAGCCGCGCATCGGTGTCGGCGCCGGCGGCGGCTCGCGCGGCGTCGGCGGCGGCATCGGCGTCAGTCTGCCGGTCGGCAAGCGGAATCGGTTCGGCGGCACGCTCACGCTCGATGTGATCGATGCATCGAAGAACGCGCAGATCTGGAGCGGGGCGCTCGATGTCTCGTTGCCCGAGCAGGAGCTGAGCGAAGAGGAAGCGCGTGCCATCGTGCGAGAGATTCTGTCGCAGTTCCCCGATCGGAAGTGAGCGGTTCGCGAATGTCCAACACTATCTTTGCTTGAGTCCCGCCAGGTAGTCGATCAGCTCCGCACGCTTCTGCTCATCTTCGATGCCCGCGAACGCCATCGTCGTTCCAGGCGCGAAGCGCTGCGGATCGTGCAAGAAGGCGTCGAGGCGCTCGCGCGTCCAGCGACCCGAATGAGCGCGCAGGGCGAGAGAGTATTCGTTGAAGCCGCGTGCGGATGCGATACGGCGGCCCACCACGCCGAGGAGATCGGGGCCTATGCGGTGCGTGATGCCGTCCACTGTTTGGTGGCAGCCCAAGCATTGCGAAGCGAACGAAGCCGCGCCGCTCGTCGTCTCCGCGGGCTGGATCAGCAGCACGGCTGCATCGTCGGTCCAGACGAGCAATCTGCCGTCGTTCAGCTCGAGCAGGTCGCGCACGCGGCGCTTGAGCTCGATCGGCTCACTGAGGAGGACTCGATTTCCCACGATCACGAGGCGATATAACGAACGAGTCGCGAGCGAACCGACGAGAAAATCACCGCGCCAGATCGGCAGTGCTTTACCCGTGATCTGCAGCAGATTGGATACGCCGATGCTGGGCGTCCATGCGTACACGGGCTGCGTGTATCCCTCATGCCGGCCTTGTTGTCGGCTGAGCGGCCAGAGCATTGCCCCGTATTCGGTTCCGTAAGTCACTTCCGGCCATCCATAGTTGGCGCCGGCCGTGAGCAGGTTGAGCTCATCGCCTCCTTGCGCTCCGTGCTCCGTCAACCAAATTCTCCCATCGTTCGCGACGAGGAGTCCTTGCGGGTTGCGGTGACCGAGCGTGAACAGCGTCGCCGTGCCGTTCCTGAGATCGATCCGAATCGTCTTGCCGTAGGACACGTTCGGGTCCTGTGCGAAGCGCTGCAGCGAATCCAAGCCGTAGAAGCCGTGATCTCCGAGCGTGAGCAGCAGCGTGTCTTGGTCGATGAAGGCGAGCCGGCCGCCGACTTCTTCGCCCTTGAACGGGTTCTTGCCGCGCTTGCGCAGCTTCCCCGCGAGCGGCACGCAAGGCTTCGACTCGAAAACGGTGTGCCATTTCGCATCGCGGAGCGAGCGCGCAAGATCGGCAGCGGAGCCTTCGATCGCGGACACTCTCACGACGAAACATTCGCGGTCGGCGTGCCAGTAGTGGTGCGACGCGAAGATCCGAACGGCGTCCCCATGCTGTTGCGCGATCACGTCGGCAACCCGAAAGCGCCATGTTTGTACGCGCGGAGGGCCTCTCTCAGTCCAATCGATCGAACGCGCCGGCGAACGAGCGCTTTCGCCGAATGCCTGAGCAAACTCTTTTCGATTGCTCGGCACGATCGTGGGGAGCTCGCGAGCAGCGATCGGCCCGTCGCCACTGCTCACATCGAGCAAATAAAGATGCCCGTCACCGGTGCCGAGCAACACGTGGCCACCCACTCGGGTCAGGCCGCCGCCGCGCGTCGCCGGAGCGGGAATCAATCCTTCGTAAGCATTCACTTGCAGGCCGTAGTAGGCGGTGTGCACGTAAGAGCGTTCGACATTGCGGGCATTCGGAGTCGGAAAGGCGAGCGCTCTGACGACGAACATGAGCGCGAGTGCGCTCGTAAGAAGCGGTGCGATCCAGACAGCGCGTCGCCTGTGCGGGACTGCTATCGAGGCTGGAATGAAGACGACTGCGGCAAGGAACGCCGGGAGCAGCAGGTAGCGAGGAACGGTCATCCGTGTAAGCTGCACTGCGAGCAAGCAGAGTCCGAACACGCTTAGCGTCACGAGCAGGGAGTGACCGACCGCGCGCCAGCCGGTGCTTCGAACGAATCCCATCGTGAGCGCGGCGCTCAGCACGTATGCGCCGATGAGTGCGGCGACGGGCAGCAGGTGAGATCTTGGAATCGGCCAGGCTTGTGCGAGCTTGATTGTAGGAAGGCACGCGATTGCCAGCACCACCAGGCTGTGCCAGGCAATCATCGTAAGCGAGCGAGAGTTTGCTCTCATCGGCGTACCACGTTGACGGTCAGTCAAAACGTGCATGCCCGAAGAAAGATCCCGGCTTGTCAGTAATCGCTTATCTATTCGGCACTTTTTTCGTGGTCAAGGAGATCGTCGCGCGGCGGCACCCACGGAGGAACAAGCGTAGGGCAGAGCTCCGCACCGGACTCGACCTTCATCTCCGAAAATCCGAGCGCTTTCTCTCGATCGTAGCGCAAGTCGCCGATCACGAGATCCTCTTCGATGCGCGCGAGCCACGGAGCGCGCACGAAGCGCATGAGCGCGTTCACGCGGCAGTTCTCGCGCCACAGCGTGATGAGCTTGCCGAGATCGGTTCGGACTTCCCCGTGCCAGTGAAGCTCAGGGGTGTTCTTCATGGCGCTGCGCTGCAGCGGCGCGGTGATGGCCGCGTCGATGCCCCGTCGCGGGCACTTCGCGGCCGGTATCCAGGCAGGCTGCAGGGAGAACATCGCTCGCCTCAGCACGAGCGACTGCTTTTCGCGTTGAACCAAGATCAGTTCCCAGCAGATCGGGTTCACAGGCATCGGAGTGAGAACGTGATCGAGCAACTGCGCCGCAGGAAAGTGCTCGGCGGCAACTGCTTCGACTCGCTGGCTCGCGCGATGACCTGCATAGAGGAAGCCGGCGGTCGCTAAGACCCAAACCCCGACGCCCAGTGTCAGCGTCGTGCGGGCCGCCAATCTCCATCCGGCATAGACGAGCCCGGCAACCAGTGCCGCATACATCGTTGCGAGCGGCGGTGGGACGAGGCCGGTTAGAAACGTCAGCGCGATGCCCGCAACGAGCACGAGCGAGACGATCACGCGCGCGATGCGAGTTCGCAGTAGAAAAATCGTGGGTGCCGCTGCCGCCCAGAGAAGCGGCTCGACGATGAATATGGAGTCTCCGTAAGTCCACCGGTTGTCGAACGGCCACCACGGGTGCACGCCATAGTTGTTCGTCATGTCCATGAGGATGTGCAGCGCGGGCGCCAGTAGCGCGATCGACACGAGCCCGATGCGATCCGCGCGCGACGGTTTCAGATGTCGGCGCCATGCCCAAAGCTCGCTGCCGAGCCAAAGCACCGCGGCAATCAGAATCCCCACGACGAACGTGTGCGTGTGTCCGCGATGATGCAGCAGGTAATCGAGCTTGCTTCCGGTGATCGTGGAGTAGAGGAAATCGAGATCGGGCAGGTTGCTGCCGATCGCCATCGTCGTCACGAACAGCGAGCGGCGCTGCTGTTGGGATAATCCGTGAGGCGAGGGCTTCGTGACGTTGGCAGCGGTTTCGCCGATGAGCACGCCGATCAGCGTGTGCGTGACGTTATCCATCAGGCGATGAAGTAGGCGAACACGAAAATTCCGAGCATGGAGAAGGCGATGGCGAGCTTGAACAGCGCGCCGAGGATCAATCCGATCCAAGTCGCCACGCCGACGCGGCCCGCTTGGTGCAACCGGCCGTGCACGGTGATCTCGCCGATGACGGCGCCGATGAACGGGCCGAGCGCGACGCCGACGAGCCCGAAGAAGAGGCCGACGATCGTGCCGATCACGGCGCCCCACACGGCGCGCGTGCTCGCGCCGACACGTTTCGCACCGAGGGCGGAGGCAGCGAAATCGACGATGAAAGCGATGACGGTCAAAAAGCCGAGGATCGTGAGCGTGATCCAGCCGATGCGTTGAAAATCATCGATGCTTGCGGCAAGCACCATGCCAGCGAAGATGAGCGGCACGCCGGGCAACGCGGGCAAGATGATCCCGAGTGTCCCAACGACCATGAGCAGGATTGCGAGCACCCAGAGGACGGTGGCGTTCATGCGCGCATGTTCGCTTGCTCGCGAGCCCAAGGAAAGCTCCCGATGCGTACGCACTTTTTCTTCCTCGGCGCATCTTCCGTCTTCGGATCTCCGAGCGCGCAGCCCGTGCCAAGAGGTGCCCATCGTTGATACAGTCGGCTGTCCTGGCGCGGCGGCATGCCCATCCCGTGGCCGGAGGCGCTACATATATATGTCACTATGACCCAGCATTCGCATCGTATTGGTTTGTCCCTCGCACTTCTGCTCAGCTGTTCCGCGGCTTGGGCTCAAAGCGGGGACCGCGCCGGCGAGGTTCAAGCGCCGCCGCCTGCTGATCTGAAATCGCCTCCAGCGCCGCCGCTCACGGCGGAGGAAGCGCTCAAGACTTTGCGAGTCGCGCCGGGCTTTCGGGTCGAAATCGTCGCAAGCGATCCGCTCGTGTTCGATCCAGTCGCAATGGCGTTCGGCGCAGACGGGCGAATCTGGGTGGTCGAAATGCGCGCGTACATGCCGAACGTCGACGGCACGGGAGAGGATGCGCCGATCGGTACGATCGCCGTCCTCGACGACACGAACGGCGACGGGCGCATGGATAAGCGGACGGAATTCGCGGGCGGGTTCGTTCTACCGCGTGCCGTGGCCCCGATCGCGGACGGCGTGCTCGTCGCGGAGCCGCCGAATCTCTGGTTCTTGAAGGACACCGATGGCGACGGCAAGGCGGATCGACGTGAGCAGGTCGCGCAGGACTATGGCAATCCTGCAAGCCCGGAGCACTCGTCGAACGGACTTATGTGGGGTTTGGACAATTGGATCTACAGCGCGAACCATACCGTGCGCTATCGCTACGAGCATGGCCGCTGGCGCGCAGAGCCGACGATCTTCCGCGGACAGTGGGGCATCACGCAGGACGACTACGGGCGGCTCTTCTACAACTCGAATAGCGATCCGCTGCGAATGGATGTCTTGCCGGCGGAATATCTGCGCCGCAACGCCAATCTCGTGGAGCCGCGCGGCGCAAACGTCCAACTCGTCGAGCCGCAGAATCTGCCCGTATGGCCAGGGCGGGTAACGATCGGCATCAACCGCGGCTACAACACGCTGCGCGAAGACGGCACGCTGCCCGTCGTCACCGCTGCCTGCGCCCCGGTGATTTATCGCGGCACTTTGTTTCCTGAGAGCTTTCGCGGCAACGCGTTCATCGCAGAACCGGCCGGCAACTTGGTCAAGCGCATCCTAGTGGAGGAACGGAACGGTATTCCGAGTGCGCGCAATGCCTATGCACACACCGAGTTCCTGACTTCCACCGATGAGCGCTTTCGTCCCGTCAATCTGTTCAACGGTCCCGATGGCGCGTTGTATGTCGTCGATATGTATCGCGGTGTCATTCAGCATCGCATCTTCGTCACGACCTATCTGCGCAACCAGATCAAGGAGCGTGGACTCGAATCGCCGATCGGCATGGGCCGCATTTATCGCATCGTGCCGGAAGAGGCGCCTGCATTGAAGCTGCCATCGCTTGCGACGGCAAGCGCGGAGGAGCTTGTCGCTGCATTGGCGCACGAACAAGGGTGGTGGCGCGATACCGCACAGCGTGTGCTCGTCGAGCGCGGCGATCGGAAAGCGGTGACTGCGCTTCGCGATCTCATTCGTTCGTCCCCGTCATCGCTCGCGCGTTTACATGCGTTGTGGACACTCGAAGGGCTGGATGCTGTCGATTGGAGCTCCGTTGCGCGCGGGCTCGCCGACCCCGAGGTGCGCGTTGCGGTGGCCGCGGCACGGCTGTCGGAGCGATTCTTTGCGCGCGAGCCGGAGCGTACGCTGTCGGCGCTGAAGCAACGCGCGGCTTGGGGTGAGCTCGCCTTTCAGCAGCAGCTCGCGCTATCGCTCGGCGCTGCGCCCGCGGATGCGGCCGAGCCTGTGCTCACGGAGCTTGCAACCGAAGCGGGCAATCGTCCGTACATGGCAGATGCCATCGTGAGTAGCGTGAGCGGGCGCGAGTGGCAATTGTTCATGCGCCTGAAGAGTGGCCCCGAAAGCGCTCGCCCGCAGATCTCGCCGGTGCTCGCCTCGCTTACTGCCGCGGTGCTGAAATCGGGCGAGGCAGCGAATATCGAACGGCTGTTCGCGTTGCTGGATCCCTCGCAAGAATGGTTGAACGCCGCAATCATCGATGGCGTAGAACGTTTCATTCCAGGAGAGCGAGACAAACGACGCACGGTATTCTTGCCGGAGGAGCCGAAAGCGCTCGCGGCATTTGCGGGGAGCGCAAGCGCCTACGCGGGCCGTGCGCGCGATGCGCTCGCATTCATCCGCTGGCAGGGCCAGAAGATCGACCCCGAACGAGCGATCGCCTCGCTCAACGAGGAGCAGCGCAAATGGTTCGAGCGAGGCAGAAAGGAGTTCGCTCTCTGTGCCTCGTGTCACCAGCCGGACGGCCAAGGACAAGAAGGCCTCGCCCCCGCGCTCGTGGGCTCGAGATGGGTGAACGGAGGGGCCGATGCGCTCGTGCGCATCGTCATCAACGGCAAAACGAGCGGCGACCTCACGATGCCGTCGCTGCGTGCGCTCGACGATGAGACGATCGCATCCATCCTGACGTATATTCGCCGCTCATGGGGCCACGAGGCCGAGCCGATCTCGCCGCTTCAAGTCCAGTACATTCGCCGCCAGATCGAGGATCGCAATGAGCCCTGGACGGACGCAGAGCTCGAACCGATGAACTGAGCGCCCAGCTCGCGTGAAGTTTTCGGCCAGGCATGCGGCGCGTTGGGGTCGGAACTGCCCTCCCTTGTGGAGCGAGAAAGGTTGAGGAGCGCGCGCAGCGAAGAGTCTGGGCTCCCTACCCCGAATAGGTAACAGCAAAACGAGCCAACAGCCATGAAAAAAGCAGCCTTCCTTTTGATCGCGAGCTGTGCATTGGGCGCTGTTGCCGTTTTGAGCAGCGCAAGCGCTGCTGCAGATGACGAGGATGACTGGGTGCCGCTGTTCGACGGCAACACGCTCCGGGGTTGGCATCTCGTGAATGGCAGCGCATCGTATCTCGCCGTGAACGGCGCGATCGTCGGCACGACGCGAACGGGATCACCGAACAGTTTCCTCGCGACGGAAGAAACGTACGGGGATTTCATTCTGGAGTTCGACGTAAAGCAGGATGGCGGACCTGCGAACAGCGGCGTTCAAATCCGAAGCACGACCGATCCGAGCTACAACGAAGGGCGTGTGTTCGGCTACCAGATCGAAATCGATCCGTCCGAGCGCGATTGGAGCGGCGGCGTGTATGAGGAACAGCGCCGCGGGTGGCTTTACCCGGTCACCCTCAATCCGAGCGCACGCGATATCTACAAATTGGGCGAGTGGAATCACTTTCGGATCGAGGCGATCGGCAAGACCGTGCGGAGCTGGGTGAACGGCACGCCAATCGCACATGTAATCGACGACGCCTCGAGCAAAGGATTCATCGCCCTGCAGATTCACAGCATCGAGAGCCCCGACGAAGCTGGCCGGCGCACGTCTTGGCGCAACATTCGAATTCGTGAGACGACCCGCGGCTCGCCGCCGGTGGGAACGCTTTTCGTGCGCAACACGATTCCAAACTACGTGAGCGATGTCGAACGACGCCAGGGGTGGCGATTGCTGTTCGATGGACGGTCGAGCGATGGCTGGCGCGGTGCGTACCGCTCTTCGTTCCCGGAGCAAGGATGGGAGATCGAGCATGGCGAGCTCATTCTCATGAGCGGCGGCAAGGGCGGGCACATCGTCACCGATGAGCTGTTCTCCGCGTTCGAGCTGCAGCTCGACTTCAAGCTCACGAGCCGCGCGAACAGCGGCATCATGTATTTCGTGAGCGACCGCTACACGGCGTCCAACCACACGGCGATCGGACTCGAGTATCAGCTACTCGACGACGCCGCGGATCCGGACTTCAATCGAGGCGTGATCACGGCGAACACGCTCGGCTCATTGTTCGGCCTGATTCCGCGCGGAAAGCTGCCGACGAATCTAGGCATTGCCCCGAAGGTCGGCGAGTGGCAGCACGCGCGCATCATCGTGCACCTAGACAATCGGGTCGAGCATTGGCTGAACGGCGTCAAAGTGCTCGAGTACGTACGCGGCTCACCGGAGTATCGAAAGCTCGTCGCACAAAGTGCCTTCCGCGCGTTTCCAGACTTCGGCGAAGACGGCCGCGGTGGAATCCTGCTGCAGGATCGCGGCGATGAAGTGCACTTCCGCAGCATCAAGATTCGAGGGCTGTAGGTCGCTCTGGAGGCTGGAGCCAAGGAGTTTCCTCCCTTGCGATAACCGGGGGGCTGTACGCGCGCATTCATGCGCTCCGCACCATCCGCACATTCATGTGTAGCAGAGAGCTAGGGTGGCGGCATGTTCACATCTAGTGGACTCACCACGCCGCGCCCACCGCGATTGAGCACGTGCGTATAGATCATCGTGGTCTTCACATCCGCATGTCCCAGCAGCTCTTGCACCGTGCGAATGTCGTAGCCCGATTCCAACAGATGAGTCGCAAACGAATGCCTCAAGGTGTGCACACTGGCGGGCTTGATGATGTTGGCTTTGCGTACAGCGTTCTTGATCGCACGTTGGAGCACGGCCGGATTGGCGTGGTGCCGCCGTTCCATTCTTGATCGAGGGTCGATCGAGCGACGGGAGGCGGGAAAAACGTACTGCCAGCCCCATTCGAGATCTGCGTTCGGATATTTCCTGTCCAACGCGAAAGGTAGATACACCCGCCCGAAACCTTCCGCAATGTCACGCTCGTGGAGTTGTCGCACGCGCGCGAGGTGAGCTCTGAGCGGCTCAACGAGGGTTTTCGGCAGCATCGTGACTCGATCCTTTTGCCCTTTTCCGTCGCGTATCGTCAGCTCGCATCGATTGAGGTCGAGATCTTTAACGCGCAATCGTAGGCACTCGAGAAGCCTCAAGCCCCCGCCGTACGTGAGGCCGGCCATTAACCAGATCGTTCCTTCGAATTGAGCCAGCAGTGCTTGGACCTCTTGACGCGTCAAGACGACGGGAAGGTGCTGTGAACGCTTCGCTCGTTGTATATCGTCGATCCAAGGCAGCTCGATCTTCAGGACTTCGCGATACATGAACAAGGTAAGCGTCCGGCCATCACCGTCTGATACGTGGCATCGCATTCTCCGATGATG
>JBDZVE010000223.1:0-1733 GCA_040255535.1 Lysobacterales bacterium
ATGCGTCGTCAGCATCAGGATCAGAGCGCTCGGGCTTCCCGGCCGTGCACGGATGTTTTGCGCGAGAGCACATCCATCCGCGTCCGGCAAGCTCGCATCGACGAGCGCGACGTGAAAGGGATCCTGTCGAGCGGCGGCGCTTTGCAGCAGGGCAAGCGCCTCGGCTGCGTTCCCGACGGCATCCGCGCGCGCACCGATCCGAGTGAGCGCGTCGACGAGCAGATCACGGCTCGTTGTGTGGTCATCGATCACCAAGATGCGAACGCCTTGCAGGGCCTGTGTGTCCTCGTCCGCGTGTGCACTCTGCGCGACGGCGCCGAACGTCGCCGAGAAATGGAAGGCGCTGCCCTTGCCCGGCTCGCTTTCGAGCCACATTCGTCCGCCCATCATCTCCACGAGCGTGCGCGAGATGGTCAGGCCGAGGCCGGTGCCGCCGAAGCGCCGTGTGGTCGAGGCATCCGCTTGAGCGAACGATTCGAAGATGGATGAGTGCCGGTCCTTCTCGATCCCGATTCCCGTGTCCGCGACGGTGACCTGCAGCCGGACTTCCGCCTGACTCGCCTCGAGCAATGCGACACGTACGTTGACCTCGCCGGCAGGCGTGAACTTGATGGCATTCCCGATGAGGTTGAGCACGATCTGCCGCAGGCGGTTCGGGTCGCCACGGAGCGTGTCCGGCACGTGCGGATCCACATCGCACGTCAGCTCCAAGCCTTTTTCGTGTGCCCGCAGCGCGAGCGTGCGCACGGCTTGATCGAACAGCTCGCGGACGTCGAACTCCGTGACTTCGAGATCGAGCTTGCCCGCTTCGATCTTGGAGAAATCCAAGATGTCGTTGATGACCGTGAGCAATCCGTCCGCGGACAGCTTCGCCGTCTCGAGATACTCGCGCTGCTCCTTGTCCAGCTTGGTTTCCAGGCACAGCGACGTCATTCCGATGACGCCGTTGAGCGGCGTGCGGATCTCATGGCTCATGTTCGCGAGGAATTCGCTCTTCGCACGGCTTGCCGCTTCTGCAGCTTCGCGCGCGCGATGCAACTCGAGCGTCTGGATGTGCACGCGCCGGCGGAGGGCTGCCACCCAGAGCATCGCGAGGAGGATGGAGAGCAGCAGAAGCAGCAGAATCGGCCAGGCATGCTTCAGATTCCACCAGGGCGGATTGCGCAGCACGCGCACGTCATCAGCGCTGCGCAACAAGATGCGGAAGTTCGACGGGACCAGCAGGGTTTCCAGAAAATAGCTGAACTCGCGGTTGACGATCGCAATACCCGCGACGCGCACGATGCTGCCCTCGCGCAGCTCGGGGAGCGGTTCCGGCGTGTTCAACTGCGCGTGGAAGGCGATCGTCCCCGCTTGCAGCGTAATCGTCTGCTGCGTTCCGGCACGAACCACGCTCAGCACGCGGGCATCGAGCTCTACGAGCCGGTTGTCCATATCGGCGGAGAGGATCTGCTCCGCGGAGCTCGGGCGCGGCGATCGCGGCGCCTGTTCGCCGGTTCGATGGACGACCGCATCCGCCAACAACGGACCTTCTTTCGTCGTGCTCGGATAGCCGATGACGTCGACGACGTCGCCTGGCTGAGCGTCGGACGCGCGAGCTTGGACGGGCATCGCCCCGCTCTCATCTTCGACATAGAGTGCCTGCGGCGTCACCGCGGTCACGACACCGCGCACGCGCGCGCGCGGGCTGCGAGATTCCTCGCCGGAGAACTGCATGATCTGGCCGATCGGAC
>JBDZVE010000141.1:0-8627 GCA_040255535.1 Lysobacterales bacterium
GTCAACTGTCAACTGTCAACCGGATATCAACCGTCAACCGGATATCAACTGTCAACCGGTATCAACCTTCAGCCGATATCAATGCGTGATCATTGACCTCGGCTCGATCCGCACCTTTTGTGCCGCTTCCGGATTGAGCGTGGCCTTTGCGAGGTCCGTAAGCTCGGCGTCGATCGTCTTGTCGCGATCGGCTAACTGTGCGAAGTGTTCCGCGTGGCCGAGGCGGCCGAGCGATTTCGCGTATGAGGCGATCGCGCCGTAACCGGCGATCTTGTAATGAATGATTCTTTGCAACGAGGCGGCGATCGCGGCGTCGCGCACGCTCTCGGCGCAGGTATCGACCATCTTGTTCGCTTCCACGATGAGCGCCTGCATGGCGTCATCCGCGTGCTCACGGGCATCGACACCGATTTGAGAAAGCAAGCTCTCGAGATCGGCTCGTCGCGCTTGGAGCTCCGTCGCGTACTCCTGCAAACGAAATGCGAACGGACCGTTCGCGACGATCGGCACGAGCTTGTTCGCGAGCGCGGATAGCTGAGTTTCAGCGCTATGCAGCTCCTGCAGCTCGAGCGCGTACAGCGTGTCCATGCCGTCGATCGATTGAGCGACCAGATTCGGCGCGGCGAGCGACTCGGTCAGCCGATGCCACTGCTGCTTGAAGCCGTCTTGCAGCGTCGTTTCTCCCGTGAGCGCGCCCTTTACGGCACAGTAGCCGGTCGAAGCGCGTGTGAGGAGCGATATCGCAGCGCCGCCGCGCGCGAGGCGCCCGAGCGCTCCACCGCGCGTTGCCGACAAGAGCAAACCGATTCCCGCCGCAGCGGAAAGCCATCGCTCCGCCGGACCTACGTTTCCCGGACGCTGCGAGGGAGAAAACCGTCGTAGGGGCAACTGCATGGGATCCCTCCGGGAAAGTGAATGCGCACTCGAAGCCGAGAAGCAATATGCTCGATCTGCGCGTACCTAGCGATAACACACGATTGCCTGCGAGGTTCCGTCTTTGTGTGATAGCGCCGAGGAGCTTCGGAGAATCGACCGTGCGCGGCTTGATGATGAGTTGTCTCCTACTCTCGGCCGCGGCGGGAGACGCAGCGATGACGAGCGAAGACTCTGCCTATGCGGCGGCGCGTGCGGCCATGGTCGACGAGCAAATTGCTGCGCGCGACATCAAGGATCCGAACGTGCTCGATGCAATGCGCCGAGTTCCGCGGCATCGCTTCGTGCCTCCGGACGAGCGCCGCTATGCCTATCGCGACATGCCGCTCCCGATCGGGCACGGCCAGACGATCTCTCAACCCTATATCGTCGCCCTCATGACGGAGCTCGTCGAGCCGCGCGCCGACTCGCGCGTGCTCGAGGTCGGAACGGGCTCAGGCTATCAGGCGGCGGTGCTCGCCGAGATCGTCGATCATGTGTACTCGATCGAGATCGTGGAGGAGCTCGCCCATCGGGCGGCGGCGCTCCTCGATGAGCTCGGATACGACAACGTGACCGTACGCGCGGGCGATGGATACGGCGGCTGGCCGGAACAGGCGCCGTTCGACATCATCGTCGTGACGGCGGCACCCGACCATGTGCCGCAAGCGCTGCTCGACCAGTTGAAGCCAGGCGGATCGATGATGGTCCCAGTCGGCCCGATTTACGCGGCGCAGGAGCTGCGCTTCATCCAGAAGGACAGCGAAGGCAAGCTTCGCGAGAAAGACATCGCACCGGTCCGTTTCGTCCCTCTGCGCCGCGAGGATGCGCCGGAGTGACGGCACGAGCGCGAGGCGCAAAGCGCGAACGTACCTGTATCGGCGTGATCTCCGACACACATGGAATCATGCGGCCGCAGGCGCTCGAGATTCTGCGCGGGAGCGATCGAATCATCCACGCGGGAGATATCGGCTCCGAGCACATCCTCGCCGAGCTCAGAAACATCGCGCCAGTCACGGCGGTACGCGGCAACAACGATACCGAGCCGTGGGCACGCTCGCTCCCGGACGTCGCACGCATCGACGTGCGGGGCCACAGGCTGCACATCCTTCATGACTTGAAGACGCTCGATATGGATCCCGCGGCGGACGGGGTGTCCGTCGTCATTGCCGGCCACTCTCACAAGCCCGCGATCATCGAGAAGGAAGGTGTGCTTTACCTGAATCCTGGAAGCGCCGGTCCGCGGCGGTTCAACCTGCCGCTCAGCGCAGCCAAGCTGTTCGTCGGCGCCACTTCCGTGAGCGCGAAAATCATCGGCATCGATTTGAAGAAATAAGCATGGCTGCGCGATGATACGTGCATGAGCAACGTCCTTCTCGTCACCGGCGCGAGCCGGGGAATCGGTGCCGCGACGGCACGACTCGCGGCGGCTCGCGGGTACGCGGTCTGCGTGAACTATCGAACGCGCGAGGATGAAGCGGAACGCATCGTCGATGCAATCAAACGCGCAGGCGGCACCGCGATCTCTGCGGCTGCCGACATCTCCAAGGAAGATGAGGTCGAGCGACTGTTCTCGAAAATCGACGCGGAGCTCGGGCGCATCACCGCGCTCGTCAACAATGCCGGCATTCTCGAACGCCAATCCAAACTCGAAGCGATGGACGCCGCCCGCATCGAACGCGTCTTCGCGACGAACGTCGTGGGGGCGTTCATCTGCACGCGCGAGGCGATCCGGCGGATGGCGCGCTCGCGCGGCGGCAGCGGCGGCGCGATCGTGAACGTCTCCTCGATGGCGGCTCGGCTCGGCTCTCCGAACGAGTACATCGACTACGCCGCCTCGAAAGGTGCACTCGATACGATGACGATCGGCCTATCCCGCGAAGTCGCGCATGAAGGCATACGCGTGAACGCGGTCCGGCCCGGACTGATCGATACGGAGATGCATGCGAGCGGCGGAGAGCCCGGCCGCATCGAGCGGCTGAAGAGCTCGATACCGCTGCAGCGCGGCGGCACCGCGGAAGAAGTCGCGCGCGCGATTCTGTGGCTGCTGTCGGACGAAGCGTCTTACACGACCGGATCGTTCATCGACGTATCCGGCGGCAAGTGAGGGACTAGTGTTCAGGGGGTAGGGGATGGTCAGAATGAAGAGCGTCGTGCCGCTTTTCTGACTATCCCCTACCCCCTGAACACTATCCCCTGATTGCTACTTCCCTAACGCCTATTCCTTGGGATATTGGGCGTAGACGCTGGTCGTGCCGTCCTCGTGTACGAGGAGGACTTCGTACGGATCGACACGATTGCCGCTTTCCATGCCGGGGGATCCGATCGGCATCCGCGGAACGGTAAGACCTTTCGCCTTCGGCCTCTCTGCCAACAAGCGTTTGATCTGTTCAGCGGGGACATGGCCTTCGACGAAATAGCCGCCGACTTCCGCCGTGTGGCAAGAGCCCTTGCCATACGGCACGCCGACGCGCTCCTTGATCGCCCCGAGGTTCTCGACGTCATGCGTCGCGACCTTGAATCCATTCCGCCGCAGGTGTTCCACCCAGGCACCACAGCAGCCGCATGTGGGGCTCTTGTTGACCTCGACTTGAGGCAATGCCTCGGCGGATTGCGCCGAGGACTCGCTGCTCGCCGGTTCCGCGGCATGGGCGGCTGCAAAGACGCCCAGCGCACCGATCGTGAACAGAATCCGCGTTATGGATTTCATCGAAAGCTCCCGCTGAACATTGCGCTCGATTCTAACGGAAACCCTACTCGTGCGCCGTGCATTGAGCGATCTGACGCCCTGCACAAGAACCAGCATGCAAATTCCCGCGGTCACGCGCGATACGCCCTTTTATATCGTGCTCAACGCTCGGTCGGGAGCCGGCAAGGCGATCGAATGCCGCGAACAGATGCAGGAGATCCTCGCCCGCGAACGGAAGCCGCATCAGTTCTTTCTGATCGAAGAGCCGCGGCAGATCGAATCCATTGCCGCGAGCGCGGTGGAAGCTGCAGTTCAACATGATGGCGCGGTCATCGTCGGCGGCGGCGATGGCACGATCAACGCCGTTGCGCACGCGGTGTTGGCAACCGGCCGGCCGTTCGGCGTCATTCCTCAAGGTACGTTCAACTATTTGAGTCGGACGTACTCGATTCCGCTCGACGTCGGCGACGCGACGCGAGCGCTGCTCGCGCCGCGCGTGCGCCCGGTTCAGGTGGGCACGCTGAACGAGCGCATCTTTCTCATCAATGCGAGCCTCGGTCTGCATCCGCACTTGCTCCAAGAACGCGAAACCTATACTCGCCAATATGGGCGCAGACGCGCCGTTGCCCTGTGGGCGGGCCTCGCGACCTTGCTCAAGGGCTATCGTCAGCTCGTCCTCGAGGTCGAGCATGATGCCGGCAACGAGCTCGTGCGCACGCCTTCGCTGTTCGTCGGCAACAACCCATTGCAGCTCGAACGGATTGGCGTGCCCGAAGCGGAGGAAGTGCAGCAAAGTCGATTGGCCGCAGTCATCGTGCGGCCGGTCGGGACGCGCACACTGCTCTGGCTCGCGCTACGCGGCGCACTCGGTCAGCTCGGCGAGGACAGCAACGTGCGCAACTTCGCTTTCAAGCGTCTATCGGTGCGAGTCCGAGGCGAACGCAAAGTCAAGGTCGCGACCGACGGAGAGATCCTGTGGATGAAGACGCCGCTCACGTTCTGCATCGCGCCTGAGCGGCTGATGTTGATGGTCGCGTCTCGCAGCGAAGCGATTGCCGAATGAGCACCTTGCTGCAGGTGTCCGATCCCCATTTCGGGACGGATCAGGAGCCGGTCGTGAATGCGCTCGTCGAGCTTGCGGCAGCGCTCGCGCCCGAGATCGTCGTCCTTTCCGGCGACATCACGCAGCGCGCCCGCCGCGCCCAGTTCCGCGCCGCACGCGAGTTCGTCGCTCGACTGAACGCGCCGACGGTGACGATACCGGGCAATCATGACATCCCGCTTTTCAACCTCATCGCACGCGTGTTCGCGCCGTACGGGAACTACATGCGAGCCTTCGGCAGCGACCTCGAGCCCGAACTCGAATCCGATGCGTTTCTTGTCGTGTGCACGAACACGACGCGAGCTCGGCGGCACAAGGACGGCGAAATCTCGCCAACGCAAATCGAACGCGTGCGCGAGCGACTGCAGCGTGCCTCGCGCGAGCAGCTCCGCATCGTCGTGACGCATCAGCCCGTGCTCGTGATCCGCCCACAGGACGAGCGGAACCTTCTACATGGATACGAGGCCGCCGTGCGCGCGTGGTGCGACGCCGGGGCGGACATCGTGATGGGCGGACACATCCATTTGCCCTACATCCGCTCGCTTCGCGATCGTTTCGGCGATCTGCCGCGGAGACTCTGGGCAGTACAAGCCGGCACTGCGGTCTCGTGGCGGATCCGCGGAGAGATTCCGAATTCCGTGAACGTGCTGCGCTACGCTCCCGGCGATCCGGTATGCAGCGCGGAACGCTGGGACTTCGACGCGCGCAGCAACACGTTTCGACTCAGCGACGCTGAGCTCTTGGCGCTGGATCGGAGCGGCGCGGAGAACCGCGTCGTCGGCAGTACGGAAAGGGAATGATGTCGCGGCGAACACGCGAAGACACGAATAAAATTTAGTCTGCGTTCAGTTTCTCTTCAGCTTTTCGCGCCACCTCAGCCGCGAACGTTTGATGAATGTGCAGATGCAATGGTTCGTGCTGCATAGGTCAACCTCGAGGTGCCTAGCGCGTTAATGCTGCTGTACACCACGCTCTTAGCTGAGCGGCACGGCCTGGGCTGGAAACACCTCTCTTGCTCCAGCCCCACTCCCCAGCCGCCAGCCCATCATCTGAGAGGTTGATTCACATGAAGCTATCGAAGATCGCTCTGCTCGCCACGATCCTGACCGCGTCAGCGAGCATGACCGCCGCGTATGGACAAAACACGACGCACGAGTATGCAGGCCAGCGTTCGCATCGGATGCACATGGCCGATTTCGCGGGTGAGCCGCCGCTTGCGCGCCTCGTGCAGAAGCTCGACTTGACGGACGAGCAGCGCGAGAGCTTGCGTGCACTGCTCGACTCATCGAAGGCGCAGCGCCAGAGCTTGCGCGAGCAGCAGCGCGCGAACATGCAGGCCGCGCTCACGACGCTGCCGGACGATCCGAGCTATCTCGCGATGATCGAGAAGCGCAAGCAGCTCGCTGCGGAAGCGATTCAGCAGCGCAGCGACTTGAACGTGCAGATCTATGGTCTGCTCACGCCGGAGCAGAAGGCGAAAGTCCCGGCGTTGATCGAAGAGATGAAGGCAACCGCGAAGCAACGCCGCGGAATGCGGCACCGCCGAGGCGGTGCCGCGGAGAATTGATCGCGCAGCGATCGAGCCGTAGGTTCGCCAAGGATGTAAGCGATCAAAAAATGTGCGGCAGCGCGGCGCAGAAGGTCGAACTCGTTCTGCTCCGCGCCGCCGCGACGATCTCTTCAAGTACCTCGCCCATCAAGGGACGCAGATCTCACCCGTGGCTCCCGTCGAGGCGACTATCGGATCCAGGAACGGTGCGAGCACACTGTAGTCCGCATTCCATTCCGGCTCTCCGAACGCTCGAGCATCGGGCACAGGTGCGGCCGGCGGCCCGACCCGCGAGACGACTAGATCGAGGCTCGGAATCACGACGATGAGACTCTCGTACTGACCCCAAGCCCAGAACGCGTCGGACGGCACGTTCGGGAGCTGGCAGGTCGCATTCGTCCACCAGAGCACGCCATAGTTCGTGGTCGCGCCGGGGAAGTTCACCGGATCGGCGATCGTTGCAGACGCAATCTCCGGCGGCGGCGTCTTAGCCGTCGCGATGAAGGATTCCGGAAGAACTTGTCCCGTAGACCACATCCCGTTGCGCAAGAAGAGCAACCCGACGCGCGCCATCGCATTCGCGTTCATATTCATGCCGGAGGACAGCTCTCGCGTCGCGATGCCATTCAACGTGGGCGGGCGCGACGCATTGTCGCGCCACTCGATGTCATCGGTTCCGCTCGGCACGTTGATACCCAACGAGCTCCACACGCGTGCGGTCAGCACATCGCGCAGATCCTGAGCAAACACCGTCGTCAGTATGTCGGAGAGCCAGTTCAGTGCGCCGTCCGAGTACGACCACGTCGTGCCCGGCGCATACACCAGCTGCGGATCCATTCGATTTTTCTCGAATCCGGAGGTGTGCGTCGCCAACTGCAGGATTGTGATCGTGCCGGTTTGCGCAGGGTCGTTCGTGGCAGGCGGCTGGCCGAACGTCGGCAGCTTCGCGCTGGCGAGGTCGGTGAGCGCGAGCAAGCCGTCGTTCAACGCCAAGCCGAGCGCAATTCCGCCGACGGACTTCGTCGTGGATTGCACCGCGAACTTCGTATCGATGTTGACTGGCACATTGTTGGCGCCAACCGTGCCAGTCCCCCACGAGTGCACGAGACGTCCACCTTTCACGACCATGCCAGCGCCGCCCGCGGTCATTGCGTAGGCAGCGGCTTGATCGAGCAGCGCCGCATCCATGCCCACCTCGGCCGGCGTCACGCGTGTCCAGCCGCGATCGGCGACGCTCTCGTCGGTATCGGGGGCGGGCCAATATAAATCCGTCGACCCGGCCGGCTGCACGATGACGGTGAGCGAATCGCTACTGCTCGTCTGTCCGTCGTTCGCAGTGAGCGTCAGTGTGTACGTACCCTCCGCGGGGAAGGTCGCCGTCGTCGACGCGGCACTCGCGTCCGCGAACGTCACGCCGGCAGGTTCGCTCGTCCACGCGTACGTCAATGCGTCGTTCTCCGCATCGGTAGCCGAACCCGCCAACTGCACTTGGTTGGTCGGCAATTGAATCGTTTGATCGTCGCCGGCTTGAACGACCGGAGCCGCATTACCGGCCGCCGCTTGGACGGTCACGAGAACAGAGTCCGTCCCCGTCGCGGTGCCGTCGCTCACGGTGAGCGTGAACGTATATTCGCCCGCGGCGGCAAACGTCACTTCCGTTTCCGCGGCAGCGGCATTTGCGATCGTCACACCGTCTGCCGGCGCGACGGTCCACTCATACGTGAGCGTCGACCCGGGATCATCGGTTGCAGAGCCCGTCAGCGTGACGGTACTCGTCGGAAGTTGAATCGTTTGATCGTCGCCCGCAGTGACGACAGGTGCTTTGTTCGAAGGCGGCGGGTTGTTCGAAGGCGGATTCGCCGGCGCGGGATTGCCACCCCCACCGCCTCCTCCGCCGCACGCGGTCAACACGGCCAGCGCGCCGATCGCGAACCACATCCGAAATGCATGCCGAAAGGACCCCACACGAGAGCTCGGCTGCTCTCGCCACTGATCGCGCATCATGATTCACCTCTTATCGCGCCTATGTAGCGCGCAGGAATCAACGCGCGGAGGCTCCAAAGGATCCCTACGCTGCAATTACAGATGCGACTTTTTTCGCGAGAGATCGCGTTGAATTTTTTGCAACGGTTCGATGCTTCCGGGGATAGACAATCGAGCGGTGCGCGTAGAAGCGTCGCGTCATCGTGCGCGCGCCGTCACAAGTTCACTCAGCAACAGAGGCCCGATTGAAATGCCGGCCGAGTGGAGGTCAATCGAAACAGAAGATCGTCTCGCTGCGGCGCGGCGGGTGAAAAATGGGAGGATGGATCCTCGCTTTCGCACACTACTGTCCGGGGAAATGCGGATACCTAAGCTCGCCGCTCGACAGAGGT
>JBDZVE010000142.1:0-8506 GCA_040255535.1 Lysobacterales bacterium
TCGTACTGATCCGCTATTGGCAAAGCCAAGCACGAAGAACGAACAATCGCCCGCGCTGGTAGGGGACGGCTGTGACCCAGCCGCCGAGACTCTGACGCGTAGGATGACTTGCGCTGAATGCCAAGTGCTTCACGCCCGCGCGCCTTTATGGTGGAAGCAAAGGACGCGTGAGTGCCAGACTGGGCGAGCGGGCCTGCCGCTCGGGACTTGTTTCGGGACCGGCCGTGAATACGTCCCCACATTGATCAATTTGGGGCCTGCAACGAAAACTTGCCGACGCAATTGCTCCTGCATTGCTGGCAAGCCTGGGTTTGCCATCCATGGCAAACCCGCTCGCCGGAATCGATCTGTGAGCAGATCGATCGAAAGCACCGGCGAGCCCTGTTTTCGATGCTCCCGAAACAAGTCCCGACCGTCAGTCCCTCGGTGCCGACCGCGACGTCAGGGTGGGAAAAGAAAGAAGAGAAAACGAACCGCGACAGCTGACGGACCACCGAGGTGAGCGCGCTCTTCGAGCGGATGGAAGGTGGTTGGCTGCGAGGGGCAGGCGAGTTAAGTGGGCTGGTTCGCCTGAATGGACTGCGGATCTCACCCTCTTAGACGCTTGTAACTGGACACCATTCGAGTGCCACCTCTTACGGTCGATGTGGCACGCACGCGGCGCGGTGTGAATCGGATCGCTTTGCTGAGGAGCCAATGTTGCGGGCACCCGCCGTGTGGAGTGGCAGTCGATGACCGAAGGACCGACAAGTTTCTGGCCGTGGCCTGGAGGTCCGCTCTGCCGGCAGGCGCGCGCGTAATATGACGCCTCGTATGGATTTGGCCCCTCGCATTCAACATGCAAACCACGAACGACTCTAAGGCTCCGCGCCTCTGAGCTCGATCACTTTCGCCCGTAATGTGTCGAGTTGCGCATCCTCGGGTTGAATCGGCGCGCCGATGCGCAGCGCGATTTTCGGCCAGAAGCGTCGTGGCCAGCGCTTCCACACTGCCTTGTACTTCCGCGAGAAGATCGAATCCCACAAACCCGAGAGTGCCATCGGGATCACGGGAACCGGCGTCTCCTTCAGGATCCGCAGCATACCGGTGCGAAACTCCTGTACTTCACCATCCGGCGTGAGTCGGCCCTCGGGGAAGATGCACACCAGATTGCCTCGACGGAGCTCCTCCGCAACGATCTCGAATGCTCGCTCGTACACCACTGGGTCTTGCTTTGCGGGAGCGACGGGAATCGCTTTCATGCCGCGGAAGATCGCGCTCAGCACGGGAATGTTGAAGATGCTGCTTTCCATGATGAACCGGATCGGCCGCGAGCAGCTCGCGGAGATCACGATCGCATCCGCGTAGCCGACGTGATTGCAGATGAGGAGCGCCGGCCCATGCTCCGGAATGTTCTCGACCCCGCGGCGCTCCAGTCGATAGATGAAGTGCACGAGCAGCCACGCGATGAAGCGCAGCAGGAACTCGGGTACGAGGCCGTAGATATAGATCGCGACGAATGCATTGAGCACGGCCGTGAGCAGAATGAGTTGCGGAATCGTGAGTCCCGCCTTCAACGTCAGCGCGGCGAGCGCCGCTGCCGCGACCATGAACACCGCGTTCAGAATGTTGTTCGCGCCGATGATGCGCGACATCGCCGCGCGAGGGGCGCGCTGCTGCACGATCGCGTACAACGGCACGATGAAAAAGCCGCCGAACAGCCCGATGAGGCCCATGTCCACCAAGATGCGCCACGCCCCCGGTTGATCGATGAAGGCCGCTGCGCCGAGCGCCTGGCCAAACGGATCGTGGGGTGTCGCGAGATACAGATCGACCGCGAAGATCGTGAGCCCGAGCGAGCCGAACGGCACGAGTCCGATCTCCACTTGCTTGCCTGAGAGTCGCTCGCACAGCAGCGATCCCGTGCCGACTCCGACCGAGAACAGAACGAGCAGAAGCGTGACGAGCTCTTCGCTGCCGCCGAGCACGTTCTTCGAATAGAGCGGGAGCTGAGTGAGCACGAGCGCGCCGTAGAACCAGAACCACGAAATTCCGAGAATCGACAGAAACACGACGCGCGATTCGAGCGCGGCGCGAATGTTGCCCCATGTCGAGCGCCATGGCTGCCAGTCGACCGTGAGGTCGGGGGCGGCGGGGCGCAGCTTTGGAATTGCGAGGCTCGTGAGGAACCCGGCGCACGCGATGCCAATCAGCAGAGCGGAGATGAGACCGGGGCTTGCGCTTGCCGCGAGCAGTCCCGCGACCAGTGTGCCGAGCAAAATTGCGAGGAACGTTCCGCTCTCGACCATCGCGTTGCCGCCGACGAGCTCGGAATCGTGCAGCACCTCCGGCAGCAGCCCGTACTTCGCCGGGGCGAAGAACGTCGAGTGCGTACCCATGAGGAACAAGGCGGCCAGCAACAGCTCGATGCTCCTCGTCGCAAACCCGATCGCCGCGAGCGCCATGATTGCGATTTCCGCCGCCTTGACGATCTTGAGCACGAGCGCCTTGTCGAATCGATCGGCGAGCTGCCCCGCGACACCGGAGAAGAGCACGAAGGGCAGGATGAAAAGTGCCGCGGCAACGTTTGCCAGAAGCTGCGGCTGCATCGTCGTGTAGCTCGCCGTGTGATACGCGGCGAGAATCACGAGGACGTTCTTGTAGACGTTGTCGTTGAATGCGCCGAGCGCCTGGGCGCCGAAGAAAGGAAGAAACCGACGCTGGCTCAGCAGTTTGAATTGACCGGTGTGGGCCATGGATCTTCGCCGAGTTGTATTTATGCCGGCCATCATAGCGGATGCGCGTGGCATTCCGGCAAACCGATCGGTTGGCAATCATCCAAACATAGACAACACAGGCTCGGAGTCTGCCGAAGTTTCCGGGCATCGGCGCAGGGTCTCTCGGGGCAGTTGACCAACTGTCGCAGCGGTTGCAGGCTTGCGCAATGATTCCTCTACGCGACGACAACCCTTCCAGCATCGTGCCGATCGTGACGATTTCGTTCGTCGTCGCGTGCGTATTGGTCTTTCTGTGGCAGGTCTCGCTCGGTCCTACACGGGGTCAGCATGCGATATTTGCACTCGGCGTGATTCCCGCCGTGCTGCTCGGCCACGGCGAGCTGCCTCCGGAGCTTGCGATCGTGCCGCCATACATGACGGCGCTCACATCGATGTTCATGCACGGCGGCTGGATGCACCTGATCGGCAACATGCTTTATCTATGGATCTTCGGCGACAACGTCGAAGACAGCATGGGACACGCACGATTCGTGATCTTCTACGTCTTGTGCGGCATTGCGGCGGTCCTCGCGCAAGCGCTGCCGGAGCCGAGCTCGACGGTCCCGATGGTCGGTGCGAGCGGCGCGATTTCGGGCGTGCTCGGCGCCTACCTGCTGCTCTATCCGCACGCACGCGTGCTCGTCGCGATTCCGTTCGGATTCTTTCTTCACACCGTCCGCATTCCGGCCGGCATCGTGCTCGTGCTGTGGTTCGGCTTGCAGTTGTTCAGCCAACTTCTGACGCCGGCAGGGCAGGGCGGCGTCGCCTTTCGCGCGCACATCGGCGGCTTCATAGCGGGCATGCTGTTGATCCCGTTCTTCAAGCGGAAGCGCTTCGCGCTGCGTACGCCTTGGACGTGAGCAGAAGAATTCGAGCTGTGCCGACCGAACTTCACTACGATCGTTGTCCCAAGTGCGCGCATGCGCCGATGCCCGCGCAGCAGGCATTGCCTGCTGCGTGCCCGGCGTGCGGGATCATCCTGGCGAAGTTCGCTGCGAACGAACAGCAGAGCGAATCGCCCAAGAGTTCTTTTTCGGACTTCGACGAACAGCCGCGCTTTCTCGCGCGCTTGCTTGCGCTCGTGACGCACGTACCCGAGCAGGTGAGCTCGCCTGCGCTCATCGCGCGCGCGGCGTTGCTGCTCGCGTTTGCCGTTTGGGGTGTGAGGCTCATTGCGCTCGACTTTCGCACGGGCGAGATCAACGCTTCGTTCTTGCATGGCCCGCTGCTCATCTTTCACGAAGCAGGGCATGTGTTCTTCCGCTTGCTGGGCGAATTCATGATGGTGCTCGGCGGCACGCTGGCGCAGTTGCTGATGCCGGCGATCATCGCCGTCGCCTTTCTGTGGAAGAATCGCGATCCGTTCGGCGCTGCCGTTGCGACTTGGCTGCTCGGCGTCAGCCTGCTCGATGTCGCCCCGTATGTCTACGATGCGCTCGATCCGCAGCTCGTGCTCTTGGGCGGGCAGACGGGCGCGGAAGGCGGGCACGATTGGATCTACATACTGGGAGATCTCGGGCTGCTCCAACACTCGCACGCGCTCGGCTGGTTCGCCCACAAGCTCGGTGCCGCAGTCGTCCTCGCCTCGCTCGTCTGGGCGATGTGGCTTTTGCTCGAGCAGCGCAAGCGCGCGTCCTAGGCGCCGCTTCACTCTCTGTTCGTTCTCCGGTCAGCGGCGCAAGTTCCAGCCTCGAGATGTCGGCCGGTGGCCCGTCCGGACGTCCTTAGAGGCGAACGGCCACGTGTCCAACCTGGAGAGAAGCAATGAAGTACCTGTGCCTCGTCTACGGCGAAGAAGCCATGTTGCATGCGATGACGAAGGAGGAATCCGAGCAGTTGACTCGAATTTCGATTGCGTGCGATGAAGAGTTGGCGCGACAGGGAAAATTGCTCGCAGCCCAGGCGCTGCAGCCGGTCCATACGGCAAAGACGGTGCGGGTTCGCAAGGACAAAGTCGTGACAACGGATGGACCGTTCGCGGAGACAAAGGAGCAACTGCTCGGCTTCATCTACATCGAGGCGGCGGACGAGGCCGAGGCCGTGTCGATCGGCTCCAAGATCCCGCTCGCGAAGATCGGCAGCATCGAAGTGCGGGCGATCATGGCGCTTGATTGAACATCCCGGCCGACTGAGGCGACGCTCTGCGAAGGATTCTACCCGCGCGCGCATCCAACCGTCGTCGCATAGTCGATGGCGGAGCGGAGAACAATGACAAGCAAGGGTGGCCCTTCCAAGCGCCATGTACTCACTCGCGTACTGCTAAGCGCGGCAATCGGCTTGGCCTTCTCCGCCTGCGGCGGTGGCGGTGGTGGTGGGGGCGGAAGTGGGCCTGGCGGCGGTGTGAGTCCTCCCTCCACGCCGCCGTCGGCCGCGCCTTCAACGCCGGCCCCAATCGCGACGTCGTACCCGGTGCACGTCGGCGAAGTCGGCATGATCGACGAGGACAACCCGCGGCAACAGCCGTTCGTGTGCCAGACCTTCAAAACGGTGCTCGGACAACCGCAAGTCGACAATCAGGCGGGCATCGGCTACCCCGTGACGAATCCGGGCGGACCCGCGCCGGTGAACGCAAGCGCGATCGATACCGCCGACATCATCGGCTACAGCGCTGATTGCGGAGCACCGACGCAGATCCGCTACTACTATTATTCGAACAAGAGCCAGGACCTCGTCGCGCTTCCGGACCCCTCGAGCGTGCCGTCGGATGTCGCGCGCATCTACGTGGGCGGCAAGACGGTCAACTACATCGTGCGCCAGGAGATCGGCACGCTGAATCGTTTTATCTACTCCATTTATCTGCTCACGCCGAATCCGTCGACGGAGCTCGACCTCTCTGCCTGGAACGGGAGTCTCGTGCTCCACTTCGGCGGCGGCGGCATTGGCTATGTGCAGTCGTACGACGATGCAATCGATTTCGTCATACGGCCCGACGGACGGCAATTTCAGATGCCGATTCTGACCGCCGGGTATGCCATCGCCACGTCGACCGGCATGGCCGGCGTCGCGAATCCCAACAGCATTCTCAGCGGCAAGACCGCGGAGATGATCAAGCGCCAGTTCGTCGCCGCGTATGGCGAGCCCAAGCACACGATCGGTATCGGTATTTCGAACGGCGCCCTCCAACAGCAGCTCCACGAACAGAACATTCCCGACCTGCTCGATGCGCTGATACCCATGGAGAGCTTCGGCGACGGCGTGACCGGGCTCAATACGATCGGCGATTGCGAGCTGTTGGAATTCTATTTCGATCGAGTCGATGCAGCGGTCAACGGCACCGGGGTCGTCAACGAGAAGTGGAAGGATTGGGAGAACCGTCAGCTCATCGAAGGGTTCAACGCCCGCAACGGCGTGCCGACACGCTTCGACGACGGCACCGGCAGGCCGCTCGGCTCCTCGGCAAATCCGGGCAGCAGCGAGTGCATCGAAGCGCAGCGCGGCAGCATCCCGTTCTCTGCCAATCCGTACTTCATCGTCGGCGAGCCTTATGACCTGCTCAAGCAGATTCAACCCGAGGTCTTCGCGCAGACGCGCTTCACGATCTTCGACTCCCTGTCCGACCTCACTGGGGGTTTCGATCCTGCGACCGGCTTTCCTTATGTGCCGTTCGACAATGTCGGTGTGCAGTATGGCCTGAAGGCGCTCGTTGACGGGAAGATTACCGTCGATGAATTTCTGCTGCTCAACGCCCACGTCGGCGGGTACAAGAAGCTGCAGGACTTCGTTCCGGAAGGGTATCCGTTCGATCCGACTGCATCGCGCGACGATCTCGATCCCTGGAGCAGCCGGAATGCAACGGCACGCGATCACATGATTCCGGGCGACGTCGCGCCGCGCACCGAAGGCGATCTCGAAGCTATTCAGGGGGTCTACCGAGCGGGGCTCGTCTTTCTCGGCGATATCGACGCGCCCATGATCATCATCGATTCCTACATGGAGCCGCAGCTCGACGAGCATCATTCGCACGAGAAGTTCGAGATCCGCGAGCGGATTCTCCGGGCGAGAGGTAATGCCGACAACGTCGTCCTCTGGACCGTCGACGGCAATCACACTGCGACGATTCCAGTGTTGCTCAAGGCCATCGACATACAGAAGCAGTGGCTGACGACTGGAATGAAGCCGGCCGAGGCTCAGGATGCCTGCTTTCAGGGCGGCGGCGCGCTCATTTATCGCGGCGCCGATGCATACGAAGGCGTCTACACCGAAAGCACGGAAGACGACGGCTCGTGCCTCAAGCAGTTTCCGATCTATACGAGTCCGCGCAGGGTGGCCGGCGAGGATCTCACGAGCAGCACCTTCAAGTGCTATCTCGAGCCGGTGGACGAAGCTTTGAGCGACGGCACTTACGGAGACGTGAGTTTCACGACGGCACAAGTGCAGCGCCTGAAGGAAATCTTCCCGACGGGCGTCTGCGATTACGCGTTGGGCGACGTGGGCAAACCGGAGGATCTCTAGCCCAAGGAGAGCCCGTGTCGATTCAAGGTACGTCGCATCCGCCGGACATCGACCGGATCCACGAGCGGATCAGCACGACGCCTTCTGCGTGCACGACAGAGCGTCCGATCTCGGGCATCGCGATGTCGGGTTCGGTCGACATGATTCGCTGCAGGAGGATCGATTCGTCGGGTGAGCCGGGGACGATATCGAAGGCGCCCGTGCCCGAGCCGCGCCCCGTCGCGACCGGCACTTTGCAGCGCCCGAGCCGTATGGGATTCGTTTCGCTCGCATTGAGCAGCAACCCGGACGTGTTCGCAGCGGCCGTTGCGCTGTGGCAATGGCCGCAGTTGATATCGAGATACGCCCGGGCACGCGCATTCAGATCTTGAGATGGGTCATCCCAGCGCGCGTTCTGCGGTGCGTGCGCGGTATCAGGCGCTCCAGTCAAAATGCCCGTGCGGCTCCATTGCGCGAGCTGGTTCACCGCGCCGTGCGAGCGTGCGATATCGCGATTCAGATGCCGCGCTTTGATGCCGATCGGCGCGATGCGCTGCTCGGCGAAGTCGACCGCATGGCAGGAAGCGCACTGGTTCGCATCGGGCACTTCGTAGAGGAACGGCTCGCGCGTTCGGTCGTCGATGAGATCGAGCTCGAAGGCAGCCCCGGCGAGCTCCAACGTCGCTTCGGTTTGCGAGTCGTTCCACACATAAGGCAGCGCGATCCAACCTGCGCGCGTGTTCACGAGCAAGCGAGTCTCGAGCAGGCGGACTCGATGCAGATCCAGCTC
This sequence comes from Lysobacterales bacterium, assembly GCA_040255535.1. Classification (GTDB taxonomy): domain Bacteria; phylum Pseudomonadota; class Gammaproteobacteria; order Steroidobacterales; family Steroidobacteraceae; genus Steroidobacter. The sequence continues at coordinate 7,978 of JBDZVE010000142.1, forward strand.
GGTCTCTTCAGCCGGTCGAGCTACTCTGCGTACGGCCGTGCGATCCCCCGAGCTCGCGTCCGCGACCGGGTAGTAAAACGTCTTCGTGATGATGGTGCCGACCGGAAACGTAAACGCGTCCTCGCCGTAGCGGATCGCCGTGCCGGCCGGTACGTGGATCGAGCGCAGCTTGTGCGCGTAGTCGCTGAAGAGCGGTGTCGCGAGCTCATAGACGATGCCATCGCGCGCCGGACGCAGCGTACCGGCATCGATCTCGAGCAAATTCCATTTCGAGAGCGCTTCGGGTGGATTCTCCGCCGCGCCGCGTACGAGCGCGTCCCGCGCAGGCGGCTGCTGACACGCAGCGAGCGCGAGCAGGATTGTGATCAACCATATGCGCATACGGCGAGGATACTCGTCCGAAGAAAAGAAGATACTACTCAAGAGATGAAGATACTCTCGCAAAGCACGCCAAGCCGACGCCAAGCGGCGTCGTCCTTGCGGACGCGCACTGCTGTCCGGGGAAAATCCCGCGCAAGAGGCGCTGAAG
>JBDZVE010000143.1:0-8499 GCA_040255535.1 Lysobacterales bacterium
TTGCGAAAGCGAGGAACCAAGCGCGCACGACTCCTGCGCTCTTTCCAGAATGGGCCCTCGCGCCCGCAAGGGCGACGATTGGGTGGCGAAAGCACGTGCCCCTACAGAGTGAGTAAGAAGAGGATCTGCTCTGCTTCTTATTATCGCCGCGCCGCCGCGCCGCCGCGCCGCCGCGCCGCCGCGAGAGTATCTCTTAAAAACGACGATTACCGCGCAAACGCTCGCGCATTGCTTGTAGGTTGAAGCTGTTCTGTTCTTCTCTGGCCGTCAACCGTCAACTGTCAACCGTCAGCCCGCTCATTGAATGCTATCGGGGCTCAATCTCCGCACAACATTGTCAGAGCAAGCTTCGTAACTATGCGCGCATCGCAGCGCATCGAAGAAGAAGATGCATCGCGCTCACCCGATGAGAAGCCGCTTTACCGGCGTGCTCCTGGTGTTGGCCGATCTACTGATGATGGCGAGATCGGATCCTCCTAAAAGGGAATCGCACCGTGGCGAATGTACGGCGACTCTCGAGGAGGAAGAACGATGCGCAACTTCGTGGATCGGAAAACACGCTTCGCCATGGGCTTCCTGGCGACGATCTTCGTCGCGGCATCGAGCGCCGCGGAGCGGCCCGCCGAGCACAATGTGCTCGCGGTGTGGAAACCGCAGACCGTAAAGTTCGACTATCGCAGCGCCGGCAGGCTCTACCCGTGCGATGTGCTCGAGTACAAGATCGGAATGATCCTCAAGCGGCTCGGCGCCCACGAGCACCTTCAGCTGAAGCGCTTCTCCTGCCACGATCTCGCCGGACGCGCGCGCTTCGAAGTCGTGATGCAATCTCCGATCGAAGCAACGGCAGATAACGTGCGCACGCTGACCGACTACGACAGCGAGGATGAGTTGGTCGCTCGCGTGCGCGGCATCACCCTCCCCTCGCAGGCGGAAATCGAAACGTTTCCCGCTGTCTGGGCGACGGTCTCTTTCGGAAAACTCGATTTGGATTCTGGCGACTGCGCGCTCGTCCAACAGCTTCGCCGGCAGATCCTCCCGAAGATGGCGGTGCAAGTCACGAAAGACATTCGCGGTGTGGATTGCTCGCAAGAGCTCACCGGCATCAGAGGACCTCGCCTGAGAGTCTTGGCACTCGTTCCGCTCGAAACACGAATGTCGGAGCACCGTTGATCCATGCAAGACATTCATCCCTTCGGAGCAGCCCGTCTTTCGAGAACCGTCACTGCTCCACGCTGCTGTAGAGCGTGGCACCGAGCACGGTCTCGATCGGCATGCCTGACGCCGCTCCCAAGAGCGAGAATTTGCGCACTTCGCTCAGGCATGCATCTCGCAAGCGCGCCTCTTCGAACGCGCGCTGGCGATCCGGCGTGTTCCGCGCTTCGCGATCCAAGGCGATGAGCTCGACCGCAGTCGAATCCGTGACGACGCATGCCGCGTGACGCAGCCCGTTCACGTACTGCGTTTGCTCGGCTTCGGTCACGGACCGCCGATACTTGGGGGGCAGCGTGAGCCCATCTTCCGGATAGCGCCACGCGCGGCTCGGGCAATCGCTCTCGGCGCGCGCGCACACCGCAATCAAGATCGCGACTGCGACACCGCAATCGTTCACGATCGTCCAACGCGTTCCGTCGTCCCATTCGCGACGCACCGGCACGACGCAGCGTGTGGCCGCCCAAGGGTCGCTGGCAGACCGCACATCGGCGCCGTGCTGTCGGTCGGCCGGTTTCTCGGCAATGAGGTCTTCGGCTGCTACACCGACCTCGGAAGCGGACGTCGCTTGCCGCGAATCATGCGATGGATTCTCATCGGGCCGGCTCCGCGCACGTTCACGAGCCGCGACAAGTCGGCTGCGCTCCGGCGAAGGCTCACTGGATACGCGGTCGAAGGGATTCGGGCTGTTCGGGATCTCGAGCATCGCGCCTTCGCTCTCCGGCGTTGTGGCGTCCAAGCGCGAAAGCCATTGCTGAACGATCAGCACGATGCCGAACACGAGCAGGAGGGCCGCGGCGAGCAATAACCCGGCTCCGATCCCAAGACCCGCGATCGCAACGGTTCCGCCACCGTGTCGTGCGCGCCATAGATGGAAGAGGTAGCTTGCGAGCGTGACCAGTGCGACGAGGGCCGCCAGCAGGAGCAACGTAGATATCTCGCTCGTCATCATCGATCGCGGCACGCGGTGGATGGCTTTTCAAGTTCGGAGTTTCGCCCCTCGCCAAAGTTCCCGGTGCAGCGCGGTCGATCCAGTCGCCCTGCCGGCGGTTCAACGCGCCGCGGGGATACCTACCCCTCCGGCAGCCTTTGCCTCGAACTCCTTCCGCGAATCCGGCTATGCTTGCCTCGGGTATCGCCGCCAGGGGATGACGATGCTGAAGGTGAGCTGCAAAGCGTTGGGAGTAGCGCTCGGGGTGTCATCGGCGTGCGCGTGGAGCGCGCCGGCAACCGTCAGAGTGAGTCATGAATATGACGGCGCACGCACCGCCGAGGTGATCGCGATCCCCTTTGCGGAAGTCTCGAAAGTACTGCCCGATGCGCGCATGTATCACCTCGTCGTGCGTGATGCACACGGGCGAGTCCTGCCGTCGCAGATCACGAACTACGAGCACGATCATCGAGGCGCCAAGTACGATGACCTCGTGTTCTCGTATGATTTCGCTGCCGGCGAGAAGCAAGCAACCTTCACGCTCGAATCGGTCACGGCTGCAACGCCGCCGCAAAGCCCGTGTGCTTACGCGCGCGTCGTGCCAGAGCGCTACGACGATATCGCCTGGGAGAACGACCGAATCGCGCATCGCATGTACGGGCCCGCCCTCAACTCGCCGGCTGCCGGCGGCGAACGCTTACGCGGCAGCGGCATCGACATCTGGGCGAAACGCGTCGCCTACCCCATCATCGATCGCTGGTACGCAAAGGGGCACGATCAGTTCCATAAGGACGAAGACGGCGAAGGGCTCGACCTCTATAGCATCGGCGGCTCGCGCGGAGCGGGCGGCACCGGCATTTGGGATGGAAAGAAGCTCTGGACGTCCGATAACTACGCGCGCGCTCTCGTTCTCTCGAACGGGCCTCGCCGCGCGGCCTTCACGCTGACGTATGCGCCGTGGGACGCCGGCACTTCGGGAAAGGTCAGCGAAACGAAGCACTTCACCGTCGATTGCGGTCGCAATCTCCATCGAATCGAAAGCGCGTTCGACTTCGCTGGGCAAGAGCTCGTCGCCGGCATCGGCATCACTGCGCATCCCCCAACGCCTGGGTTTGCTGCACCCGTGCTCACGAAAGATCCGAACGGACGCTGGATGAGCTTGTGGGAAGAGAATGACGACGGCGGCCTCGGTATCGCAGTCGTGCTTGACGCCGATACGACAGCGGAGGGATACGCATACGAGGCTAGTGCGACGAATCAAGACAGCGGCAATCATCTGCTGCTCGTCAAAGCCAAGCCCGGCGTGCCGGTTCGCTACTTTGCGGGCGCAGGATGGTCGCGCAGCGGACAGTTCAAGGATCGCGCGGCATGGGAGCGATACGTCACCGACTTCTACGAGCGAACGCGCAAGCCGCTGACGGTCAGCCTGGAGGGCCCTTCCTCCGAATGACCTGACTCGTGCCTTCAGAAATGAGCGCTACCGCAAGTTGAGGTCCGCAACTGCGGTCGCCGCGAGCAGAAACGCGCCGACGCCATAGAACTGCGTATCCTCGTAGCTCACGTTGTCCGGTCGATCGGAGACCGGCTGGACATAGCCGAGCTTCCCGTCTTCGTGGACCGCTCTCGTAAGCGCAGCCCAACCTTTCCGCACCGTCTCCTCGTATTCGGAACGCTCGAGCAATCCGGACTTGATTCCCCACGCGAACCCGTAGGTAAAGAAGCCGGTGCCGCTCGATTCCGGTAACGATTTGCTGGGATCGGACAACAGCGACGGCGACCAATAGCCATCCTGCTTTTGGATGGATTTCAGCTTCGCCGCCATTTGCTTGAACACGCGCTCCATTTGCGCCCGTCCGGCATCCTGCGGCGGCAGATGCGGAATCATGCGCGCCAAACCCGCGAAGACCCAGCCGTTGCCGCGGCTCCAGAACATCTTCTCGCCGTCTGGGCCGCGGCGTTCGAAGAAGCGCGAGTCGCGGTAGTACAGATGCTCTTCAGCGTCGAACAAGTAGTCGGTCGTTGCGGCAAATTCCTTCTTTGCGTACTCCGCGTAGCGCCAATCGCCCGTCGCCTGCGAAAGCTCGATCCAGACCGGCGGCGCCATGAAGAGGGCGTCGCACCAGCACCAGCGCTGCGAGCACGTGACGCCGCGAGGATCGGAGTACTCGGCGTGCTCCAACCCGACTTTTGGAGGAAAGCGCAGAATCGTATCGAAGCGTTCTCTGAGCGGCGCCAGCGCTTCAGGTCCCGCACCATGACGCGCAGCCCAGAGATACGACGCCGCAATCACGTGATCGTCCGCATGATAGACGCGCTTGCCGAGCTGCCATTTGTTCGCAAGCCCGCGCGCGATGACGGCTTGTCGATAGGACGGCTTGTTCGAGCGATCGGCGAGCTCCGTGAGGCCGACGAATAGCGCGCCTTGCACCCAGCCATAAGGATCCGGCGTATCGGGCGAGGTGTTCGGCGGGACATAGCCGCCTGCCATTGTCGCGAGCTGATAGTCGGCGACGGTTTCCGCGAACGCCAAGACTTCGGCGGGGCGCCAGGGAGTAGCACCGTTTGACGCATCGCTCTGCGCCCGCGCTGCGTGAACGAGGCAGACGATCGAAAGCAAGAATGCGAGGCAAGCCCCGCGTCGCAAGAGCGGAATCACTTCGCCCCCTGCTCCCTTTTTACTGGTTGTGGCGACTATTGTAGTCGGGCGACGGTACGGCGTGCACATTCATAGGCTGGATGTTTTGGCGAGCCGAGCGCTCTGCCCACAACGATGCGTGCTCTTGGTTTACACTCATAGCAAGTCGTAGAAAGAGGTCTTGCCGATGGCTTACGAGAACCGCCTCTATCAGATCCTGTACCCGAACCAAGGGTTGGTCGCCTCGCAGCTCACGCCTGAAGCGTTCGCAAGGCACTATCAAATCGGATCGCTGCGCCACTTCACGGGCAAGCTCGTGTTCGCCGAGATCGACACGAACTTTCGCCACCCCTATTTCGACATCGACGCCGGCTTTGCCGCGCTCGTGCCGCACCCGGATGGATCGCCGAAGCGCACGAAGTTCATCTCGTCGTACCGCGTGATGGAGCACATGGATTTCGACAGCATCAAGACGCTCTACCTGTCGACGGCGGAAGCGAACGTTCTCGCGCTCAAGGCGCAGGAGTACGACAAGGTGCACCAGGCCGGCTTTCTGCGCACGTTCGCGGAGATCGCGCCGCTATCGATGCTCGTGATGAGCCCGATGGACATGCGCGAGTTCGGCAACTACATCACGCAGCCCGGCAATTCGAAAGGCTGCCCGAAGCTCTTCTACACGCAGATCGAGCTCGACGTCGATCAGTTCCTCGAGGAGTTCGAGAAAAACCCGTTCATGCCCGCACCCTTCCCGTTCCTGCATCCCTCGAAGCTGCGCGATGCGATCCAGCAGATGAAGGTCGACACGGAGAAGAAGACGAAGGGACTGGCCCTTTACTGTCCCCTCAATCAAATCTCGTACAAGTCGATTCGACACGGATTCATGTTCGCGTCGCAGGAGAAGACGAAGTTCTTCCCGATGCCGAGCCTGCAGGAAATCGAGGCGTCGCATTTCGAGTTCTGGAAGGACTTGTAGTCTCGCTATCGGCAGCGTATCGGCCCGAGGTCCACGCCGGCTGCAAGCCCGCGTGGACAAGGGTTTGGCACGCGTCGACTCAGGTCGAATCGTGCTTCGGACGTTTTCCATCGTCGCGGACGCGAGAGACGGTCCGAACGCCGTCCCCATCACGCTTACTCCGAGGCCTCGGAGGCGACACACTTGACCAAGCGGATGTCGATCCGGGCCGGACTCATTCGTATAGAGAGTGAGGCCGCCAGATGGAGGCCCCAAAACAAGAGGAGTCTCTCATGAAACAGTACTTGCTCAGCATCTACCAGCCGGATGGCCCCGCTCCGGCCCCTGAATTCCTGGAACCCATCATGCGCAAGATCTACGCTTTGCACGAGGAGATGAAGCAAGCGGACGCGCTCGTGTTCACGGGAGGTCTGCACCCGCCGAGCACGGCAACCGTGCTGCACGCGAAAGGCGGAGAAATGCTCATCACGGACGGACCGTATATGGAAGGCAAAGAGCATCTCGGCGGATTCACGATCATCCAAGCGCCCGACCTGGATGCAGCACTTGCGTGGGGCCGCAAGCTGGCCGAAGCGGTCACCTTGCCGATCGAGGTGCGGCCCTTCCACCCGTGAAGTCGATCGAAGGCCAGATGTCTGCCATCACGATCGAGTCGATCGAGAGGATCTTCCGGCAGGAATACGGGCGTGCGGTGGCGACCCTCGTGCGCCGGTGCGGCAACATCGACGACGCGGAGGAAGCGGTTCAAGACGCTTTCGCCGAAGCGATTCAGCGTTGGCCCACCACCGGGGTGCCGCCGAGCCCGGCCGGCTGGATCGTCACGACCGCGCGCAATCGCGCGATCGACCGGCACCGGCGCGATGCGGAGCGCGAACAACGCGAGGCACGCGCCGAGCTGCTGCAAACGCAGGAAGATTGCGACGAGGAAAGCATCGTGCACGACGATCAGTTGCGCCTTATTTTCACGTGCTGTCACCCCGCCCTCTCGGCCAACGCTCGCGTCGCGCTCACGCTGCGGCTGATCGGCGGGCTCACCACGACGGAGATTGCGCGCGCGTTTCTCGTGCCGGAAGTGACGATGGCTCAGCGTCTCGTGCGCGCGAAAGGCAAGATACGCGATGCCGGTATCCCGTATCGCATTCCTCAGCCCGAGGAGCTTCCTGCCCGACTGAGCTCCGTGCTCGCCGTCGTCTACTTGATCTTCAACGAAGGGTACAAGGCGAGCTCAGGCGAGCATCTCGTCCGCGAGCATCTTTCGGTCGAGGCGCTTCGCTTGGGGCGGCTCGTCGTGGAGCTCATGCCATCCGAGCCCGAAGCGCGCGGACTGCTTGCGCTCATGCTGTTGACCGAGGCTCGCCGGCCCGCTCGAGTCGGCAAGAACGGGGAGATCGTCCTGTTGTCCGAGCAGGATCGCGCACTCTGGAGTAAAGAGCGCACGGCCGAGGGCCTTGCGCTCGTCGAGCAATGCGCACGCCGCGGACAGCTCGGGCCGTATCAGCTCCAAGCCGCCATCAACGCCGTGCATATGTGTGCCGCAAACGCCGCCCAAACGGATTGGCAGCAGATCGTTCGCCTGTACGATCAGCTTATCGCCCTTGCGCCAAACCCGATCGTCGAGCTCAACCGTGCCGTTGCGGTCGCTGAAGCACAAGGACCGGCGGTCGCGCTGCAGCTCCTCGAAAGGTGCGCCGACCTCGATCACTACTACCTTTATCACGCGATTCGCGCGGACCTGTTGCGGCGCGTCGGTCGTGTAGATGAAGCGCGCCTCGCCTACGACGCGGCGATCGCCCGCGCCGAGAACGCCATCGAGCGCGAGTTTCTGCAGCGCAAACGTCAAGCGCTGGAAAGCGGCGGAAGCACGAGAGTGCCTTCCAGCCGCCTTCCTTGAATATCTCGTACTAGGCGAGCGCCTTATCTTCCGCCGCGACTCTGCCGGTGATGGGCGGTTCGGCTCTCTCGCCCTCCAGCACGGCCTTGTAGACGAACCCGGCGATCACCGCCCCGACGATCGGCGCGACCCAGAATAGCCAGAGCTGCGCGAGCGCCCAGTCGCCGACGAACAGCGCCGGCGCGGTGCTCCGCGCCGGATTGACGGACGTGTTCGTCACCGGAATCGAGATCAGATGAATGAGCGTGAGCGCGAGACCGATCGCAATGCCGGCAAAGCCGACCGGCGCGCGCTTGTGCGTCGCGCCGAGAATGACGATGAGGAACATGAACGTCATCACGATCTCGCTCACGAGCGCCGCGCTCATCGAATAGCCGCCCGGCGAGTGTTCTCCATAGCCATTCGCGGCGAAGCCCGCCGCGAGATCGAAGCCCGCTTGGCCGCTCGCGATGACATACAACACGGCCGAGGCGAGGATGCCGCCGACGAGCTGCGCAATGATGTAAGGCGCAAGGTGCGCGGCGGGGAATCGTCCTCCGGCCCACAAACCGATCGATACGGCGGGATTGAAATGCCCGCCCGATATCGGACCGAGCGCATACACGCCCGTGAGCACGGTCAGACCGAACGCGAGCGCGACCCCGGCGAAGCCGATTCCCAGCTCGGGGAAGGCTGCAGCGAGCACCGCACTGCCGCATCCGCCAAGTACGAGCCAGAACGTCCCGATGAGCTCGGCTGTAAGCTTTGCAAGCATGGCAACCTCCGCGATGCACGATGGTGATCGACTCGGCAGCCGCGATTCTGAATGCGTGTCGTCGATTGCCTATCGTGAGTTGCCGCATCAACGCCCGCGCGCGGCG
>JBDZVE010000003.1:0-75786 GCA_040255535.1 Lysobacterales bacterium
CGAAGAAATCGGATCTCGCCGGCGCAATCCACTATGCACTCTCGCGCTGGCGCGCCCTGACGCGCTACTCCGAAGATGGTCGCATCGAGATCGACAACAACGCTGCCGAGCGTTCACTACGTGCGATTGCCCTCGGTCGCAAGAACTATCTCTTTGCCGGTTCGGATGCCGGCGGCGAGCGCGCTGCGATCATCTACTCGCTGCTCGGCACAGCGAAACTCAACGGCATCGACCCAGAAGCGTATCTTCGCTACGTGCTCGAGCGTATCGCCGAGCACCCGATCAATCGGGTGGATGATTTGCTGCCGTGGAATATCGCCGAACAAATCAAGCCATCACAGCAGGAAAGCTAGACGGGAAGACCGGACGCTTACAATACATCCTCTCAGTGATCAATTGGTGCCTGGAACGAAAACTTGCCGACGCAATTGACTGCTGCGTGCTCGTACGCCGAAGTTGGAGGTGGTGCCAGACTTGGCGGACGGGACTGCCGCTCGGGACTTGTTTCGGGACCGGGCGTAAATACATCCATGTAGCCCTGCAACGAAAACGTCCTGTTTTCGATGCTCCCGAAACAAGTCCCGACCGTCAGTCCCTCGCTGCCCACCGCAGCCTCGTGCGCGCGCGAGCGCGCTTCTGGCTACAGCCTACAGCCCACAGCCTACAGCCCAGAGGTGAGCGCGCTCTTCGAGCGGATGGAAGGACGCGGGCAGGAACTTGTCGGATCCCGGTCACGTTGGCGCGCACACTATTCGAGTGCCACCTCTTACGGTCGATGTGGCACACACGCGGCGCGGTACGAATAGGATCGCTTTCCTGAGGAGCAAATGTTGCGGGCACCCGCCGTGTGGTGTGGCACTCGATGACCGAAGGACCGACAAGTTTCTGGCCGTGGCCTGGAAGTCCGCTCTGCCGCCAGGCGCGCGCGGGGGGGCACGATGGTTCAATACGCGCGGTCCATTTTGAGATGCATGTTGATCAGCTGATCGCCTCATCGCTCGCCTCGGCGCCCGTGAACCGCGCCCGATACTCCATGGGGCTCAACCGAACTCGCCGGCGGAAGTGATTTCTCAACGTCGCCGCGGTGCCGAAGCCGCTCAGTCGTGCGATCTCCTCGATCGGAAGGTCTGTCGATTCGAGCAGCTCGCGCGCGCGTTCGACACGCGCCTCGGTCAACCAGTCGGCAGGCGTCGTGCCCGTCGCTTCTTGAAAGCGCCGAATGAAGTTGCGCGTGCTCATCGCCGCGAGCTCCGCCATCGAATCGACCGTGAGCGGCTCGTGCAGCCGCGCAGTCAACTTACCGATCACCTCTGCGAGACGCCCGTGCCGCTCGGGCAGCACAGGGCGTTCGATGAACTGCGCTTGACCGCCGCTTCGATGTGGCGCGATCACGAGCCGGCGGGCCACATGGTTCGCGATCGCAGGGCCGAAGTCGCGGCGGACGAGATGCAAGCACAAGTCCAAACCGGCAGCGCTGCCTGCCGATGTGAGAATGCGCCCCGAGTCCACATACAGCACGTCCGGATCGACTTCGATATGCGGATACATCGCCTTGAGCTTATCCGTGTACCGCCAATGCGTCGTCACGCGATGCCCGTCCAACAAACCGGCGGCGGCGAGCACGAAGACGCCGGAACAGATCGTGACGAGACGCGCACCTGCGTCGTAGGCGGTTCGAAGCGCATCGATCAACTCTTGTGAGGGAGGCGTGTCCGCTCCCTTCCAGCCTGGAATGACGATCGTGCCTGCGCTCGCGAGCGCCTCCAGTCCCGCTTGCGCAACCACGTTGAAGCCGCCGGTCGCACGAAGCGGGCCCGGCTCCGCCGCGCAAGTTACGAAGCGGTACCAGGTTTCGCCCAGCTCGGGTCTCGGCAGCCCGAACACTTCGACCGTGCATCCGAACTCGAAGCTGCAGAGTTGGTCGTACGCGAGCGCAGCAACGAGCAGATTCGCGGGCGGCTGATGAGTTGGCATGATCTTTTCGACCTTTGGCAGTCCTGCAGATTGCCTGTCGAGGTCGGCAATCGCACGATGAGTCTCGCGAGGTTAATACGAGGATCGATGCGTCGTGAAGAATGCCGTGACGGAAATATCGCCTGCCACCCCGGAACAAGCGCTTGCGCATTTCGCAGCCCAGTTCGCCTTCGAAACGGATTGCTGGGACGTGCATGAAGCCATGCGCTCGGAAGCACCCGGATTCGTGCTCCTCGACGTGCGCAGCCCGGCGGCGTTCGCGAGCGGTCATGTACCGGGTGCGATCAACATCCCGCACGCGAAAATCATCGAATCCAAGATGTCCGAATATCCGCCGAGCACGCTGTTCGTCGTCTATTGCGCGGGGCCTCACTGCAATGGCGCCGCGCGAGCGGCCGTTCGTCTCGCACGACTCGGCCGCCCAGTGAAGCTCATGGCGGGCGGCGTCAGAGGCTGGCTCGATGAAGGGTTCGCGCTCGAGTGTGCTCAGGAACGGGCATAGTCATCCGCGAGGTCGCGCCTCACGACCTCGGAAAGCTGGTCGATCTCTGTGCGGAGCACGCGGAGTTCGAGCGCACCGCGTACGAAAGGGAGGGAAAGCGCGAGCTGTTGCAGCGGGCATTCAGCGGCAACCCGCCGGTCCTTGCTGGATGGGTCGCAGCGCACGGGAAGAGCCTGGTCGGTTATGCGACAGCCACGATCGACTTCTCGACCTGGAGCGCGGAGCCCTTCATGCATCTCGATTGTTTATATGTGCGCGAGCCTCACCGCCGATCCGGCCTAGGCAAGAGACTTCTGCAAGCCGTTGTCGACGACGCTCGCTGGCGTGGCGTTCGCGAGTTGCAGTGGCAGACGCCAGCTTGGAATACGGCCGCAGATCGATTCTATCGGCGACTCGGCGCAGTCGCCCGCCCGAAGCTTCGCTACATTCTGCAAGTCGATGAGATGGTCATGACGAGCGATTCGATCGAAACATGATCGCTGCGTCAGCGCGCTAACAACCTTCACGTGCTGCACGATCTTCGTGCGTCCGCGGACCGCACTTGCCCTGCAGATGATCAACTCGGGGCACGAATCTCGAGGAGTGTAGCGCTGCGATGAGCCGTTTCCCGGCGTGAGAACCGTGGCACGCGTGTTGCAGCGGTCGACGAGGCGATCGTGATAGCGACGCTGCTTGATATAGATCAGTCACACGCGTTGTCTCGATAGCAAAGCAAGCAACTGTCGGATTGCATGAGGTGCTTGATCCAGATCAGGGTTACGCCTCGCGCCGGCGCACAGAATAGCGTGTAGATGCAGTCGGGAGACCTCATGAAACCGCGAAGAGATCTGCACGTAGTCATTGCGCTCGCCCTAGGTGCTGCCTCGTGTGGTGCGTGGGCCCAATCGCCCGATACGATCGGATCGTTCGAAAGCGCGGTGGCAGAGACGAAGCTCCTGTTCGATACCCGCGTGCGCTATGAAGGAGTCGATCAGGATGCGATCGCGAAAGAGGCGGAAGCACTTACGGTGCGCTCACGCATCGGATTCGAGACAGGGAAAGTGTTGGGCACATCGCTGCTGGTAGAAGGGGACCTCCTTTGGCCGCTCCTCACCGACTACAACAGTACGACGAACGGCAAGACGCAGTATCCGATCGTTGCCGATCCGGAAGGCTACGAGATCAATCGACTGCAGTTGACGAATGCGTCGCTCCCGGGAACGACTATCACGGCCGGTCGACAGCGAATCCTCCTGGACGATCATCGTTTCGTCGGCAACGTCGGTTGGCGACAGAACGAGCAGACTTTCGACGCGATTCGCGTCGTCAACAAGAGCGTGAAGAATCTCACCGTCGATCTGTCCTACGTCGCCCAAGTCAATCGCGTGTTCGGTAGAGAGTCGACGCAGGGGCGCTTCGAAGGCGACAGCGTGCTCGCGAACGTCTCCTACCAACTCTCGTTCGGAAAACTGACCGGCTTCGGCTACTTGCTCGACTTCGAGCCGATCGCAGCGGTGCCTGGCGCCGTTCGCGACGCATCGGAAACGATCGGTGTGCGCTTCGCGGGCGAGAAGAACATCGCCGCGACGAAACTCGCCTATGCGGTGTCCTACGCGACGCAAACCGAGCGCGGCGACAATCCGCTCGAGTTCGATCTCGATTATTACTTGGCCGAGTTGACGGGCATGTTCGGGCGCTACTCGCTCGGTGCCGGGCTCGAGATACTCGAGGGCGATGGAGTGAAGGGCTTCACGACGCCGCTTGCGACACTGCACAAGTTTCAGGGATGGAACGACAAGTTCCTCTCGACGCCGCCCCAAGGTATCGAAGATCGATACGCGAATACCGGCGTGATGTTCAGGAACGTCGTCGGGCTCGAGACCGTCTCGCTTATCGCGAGCTACCATGCGTATGAGGCGGAACGAGGCTCGAGCACGTATGGCGAGGAGCTCGACGTTCAGCTTCTCGCAAAGCTCGGCAGGGTGAATAGCATGTTGAAGTACGGCGACTATCGCGCGGATGACTTCTCCACCGACACGAAGAAGTACTGGGTGCAGTTCGAATTCGTGTGGTAAACGTCGGCAGCAGTGTGCACTAAGCTGCTGACGACGAATTCCCGCACTGTGCTTCAGTCTCCCTCATGCGCTCGAGCACGTGTGTGATTGCATCGCCTGCCTGCGTGTTGATCTCGATCGAGTGTGCGCGCTCGTCTTCGGCAAGCGGTTGCATGGTTTCGAGCTGCCGCCGCATCACTTGCTCGTCGGCATCGGAAGGATCGTTTCGAGCGGTGCGTCGGCTCGCGATGCGCGCGGCGAGCGTTTCCTCGTCGGCGTGACAGGAGACAATCAGGAAAGAAGCCCCTTGTGCACGTGCGAGCGCGGCGAACTCGCGTCGTTCGCCCACCTTTAGAAACGCCGCGTCGACGATCGTATTCAAGCCGCCTAGAAGGCACGCTCTGGCGCACTCGAGCAGGTGCGCATAGGTTCGCTCGTTGAACTCGAGCGAATAGATCTGCGCGTTCGAAGTGTGCGAGCGGTCGAAAGGATCGATTCCCGCGATGCGCTTGCGTTCGAGGTCGGAACGAATGCGCACCGCTCGCAGTCTCGAAACGAGCTGGGCACTCAGCCATGACTTGCCCGAGCCGGAGGCGCCATGCATGATGATGAGCGTCGGCCGTGCCGCTGGATACGCAATGGAAAGCGCCATATGGAAGTAGCTGCGGGCCCGCCCCGCGCAGGCCGGCGCGTCGCTTTGTTCGAACGCGATGAGCTCGACTTTGGAACGGACGAGCGCGCGATAGACGATATGGGCAGGCAGCATCGGCACCCCCGAATAGTCGCCGGTCCGTTCCAGATATCGACTGAGCAGCGTGAACGCGAGATCGCGCCGGTTTCGGACCATGAGGTCCATTACGAGGAACGCGACGTCGTTGAGCACGTCGATGAAACGGAGCGATGCATCGAACTCGATGCAGTCGAACGGTATGAGCGCACCTCGCCAACGAACGATATTGCCCGAGTGCAAGTCGCCGTGGCACTCGCGAACGAAGCCGGCGTCTTCGCGGGCTTTCAAACGCTCCGCTTCGTGCGATAGATGCCCCTCGGTCCATTGCTGCAGGCGTGCGAGCTCATCTTCGCCCCGAACTGCGCTGATGAGGGCGGCGAGGCCGGCGAGATTGTCGCGAACATGACCCATATAGGCCTGTGTGCCGGCGCTCATGCCGCGGTCAAGCACCGCCGCGCTGCGATGAAACTCCGCGATGCGATCGGCAAGGGCGCCGATATCCTCCTCGTCGATCGCTCGACTTTCGAGCAGCGCAGGCAGCTCTTCGCTGGAATCGAACTGGCGCATCTCGACTGCATACTCGACGGCGTCGCCCTCTCCATCGAAGTGCAAGGTGTCTTGCTCGATCGTGATCGGAACGACGCGCAGGTATAATTCAGGCGCAAAGCGCCGATTGAGCCTGAGCTCCTCGCCGCACAGTTCGCGGCGCCGCTCGAGAGAGCTCGTATCGATGAAGTCGAGCTTGAGAGACTTCTTGATCTTGTAAGCCCGCTTGCCGGTGAGGACCACGAAGGAGAGATGCGTTTCACGGACGCGGATTTCGCCGACGGAATCGGGAAACACTGCGTTCGCGAGGCGCTGGCGAGAGATGTCCGGCACGGTGAATGAGCTACGCGCGGGTAAGTCGTTCCCACTCTTGCGAGCGGCTGGCGAACTGTCAAGCTTGGGCGAGCACGGCCGATGGCGGTGCGGAGAGAGAAGAAATCAATCTCGTAAAGGCGCAAAGCTCGCCAAGGTCGGAAGGAAAGAAGGTCTTTTGTGCCCTTCCAGAGTATTCCTTGTACGGTGACCTCAGTTGAAGTATTCACGCGCGCACTGGATTTGCGATCGAGCGGACCCCCGTCGGAGAAATCTTCATGCTGCGATTGAGCCTACTCCTACTCGCCGCGATCTTCGGGGTTGCGGCTCATGCAGCCGAGCTTGACGTGCAAGCGCTGCGAGATTTTCCCGAAGTACGCTTTCCGGCGCCGAACCGCGTCGTGAGCGGCGCGATAAGCGAAGCTCAATTGTCTGCGCTTCGCAGCGCGGGCATTCGTCACGTCGTGAACCTTCGCCCGATCGAGGAGAATCCGAATTTCGACGAGGCGCGGGCGGCCAAAGCGCTCGGCCTCGAGTATCACGCCATTCCGATCGAGGGCGCGCAATCGCTCACGATGGAGAACGCACGGGCGCTCGACCGGACCTTGAAGGAGATCGGCGATGAACCGGCGCTGCTCCACTGCTCGAGCGGCAATCGAGTGGGCGCGCTCATTGCACTCCGAGAAGCGTGGATCGTCGGCGTACCCGTCGAGCAAGCCATCGCCACCGGCAAAAAATGGGGCCTCACGCGGCTCGAGCAGCCGGTACGTGCGTTGCTGGATTCGGAAAAGTAAGTCTCATCCCCTCTCGAGCGCGCGAATCCGTGCGTCGATCTCCCCGTCGCTGAGTGCATGGTATTCCGCCACACGTCTGCGCATCGCGTATGAATGCGCGGTCCTCCAGTGCTGCCCGGGTCGAAGACGCGCCCAACGGTGTTCCGCCTCGAAATTCGATCGAATGGCTCGATCAAACCGATCGACGCCGTGCTCTTTTATATAGGTGGATTCGACCCTATGTTGGACGCATCCACAGGAGGTTTCCGATGAACACGATCCGGCGCAGTCATGAACGCGGGTTTGCCGACCACGGTTGGCTCAAGTCGTATCACACGTTTTCGTTTGCGGACTACTACGACCCCGAGCACATCGGGTTCGGGCCGTTGCGCGTGATCAACGAAGATCGCGTCGCGCCGGGTGCGGGCTTTGGAACACATGGGCATCGCGACATGGAGATCATCAGCTATGTGCTCGAAGGGGAGCTTGCGCATCGAGACTCGCTCGGCAGCGGCTCCGTCATCCGACCGGGCGACGTTCAGCGCATGAGCGCGGGCCGCGGCGTGCGCCACAGCGAGTTCAACAACTCGGACAAAGATGAGGTGCATTTTCTGCAGATCTGGATTCAGCCTAACGAGCTGTCGATCGCGCCCGAGTACGAGGAGAAGCGCTTCACGCCGGAGGACAAACGAGGGCGACTGCGCCTGATCGCTGCGCCGGACGGCGCGGAGGATTCCGTCCGCATCCATCAGGATGCACGTGTGTATGCGGGATTGTTCGACGGGGACGAACGCGACGAGCTTGCGCTCGAGCCGAATCGACGTGCATTCGTGCACGTCGCGCGCGGCCGCGTGACGATCAATGGCGAGGCGCTGAATACGGGCGATGCGCTCAAGATTACGGGCGAATCGAAAGTCGCGATCGAAGGAGGGCAGGCTGCCGAAGTGCTGGTGTTCGATCTGCCTTAGGCGGGCCGCCAGTCGGGGTCCGCCAGTCGGTGTAGACGGGTGCGACGTTCTTCGGCGTGAGCTCGCGCGGCGGCGCAAAGGGCACGCGCTTTTTACTTGCGCACCTGCCGGGCGACTGCCTCGAGCCCGCCGAGCGCATACGCGACGAAGTGTTCGATCATCGCGTCCGCATCGAGGCTCAGTTGCGGCGCGATCTTCTTCTGTATGGTGCGATCGGTCACGAGCAGCATGAGAATCGGACCGATGATGTTGATGAGCGAACGGCTCACCGCGGGATGATCCTCTGGGAGCTTCATAGCCTCCGCCAGAATGCTGCGCAGGAGCAGCGCTTTCGGTGCGATCTGCTTCTCGATCAGTCCTGAGATCATGGGCGAGGGCGAGAGGATCTCGCGAGTCAAAACCCGCAGTTCCCAACCCGCGCGTCCATCGCCCGCGACTTGTCGGACGACCTGGCTCAGAAACATCCGCAGCTTCAGCTTCGCATCCACCTTGCTGGACGCCGTCGCCGCCATCGACTCGATGCTCACGAGCCGGGCATGCGCCTCCTGGAGCACCGCAGCATATAAGCCGTCTTTGCCGCCGAAGTGATAATTGACTGCGGCGATATTGGCTTTCGCGCGCTCGCAGATTTCCTTACTCGTTGCCCTGGCGTAGCCATGCTGCGCGAATGCCTCGCCCGCGGCTTCGAGCAGCGCGCGGCGCGTCTCGAGGCCATCCTGCCGAGCGGGCACGGTGCCCGCCGCGCGCTTCTTGACCTTGCTGCGTCCCCTCATACGTGTCGCACCGATCGTGCAGCTCACGATTCCAATTGAAATTCAAATTTGATTTTGAATACAATGGCGGCAACTTGCAAGTCCTCGCGAGCTCCCTATGGACAAGAAGAAGATCGTGATTGCCGCGCTCGGCGCACTCGCCCTTCTCGCGCTCATCGCGTATTTCCTCGCGCGGGGAGGCGATGATGACCGAATCGTGCTCTACGGCAATGTGGACATCCGCCAGATCGAGCTGCCGTTCGCGGAGAACGAGCGCATCGCGGAAGTGCTCGTGCGCGAAGGAGACAGCGTGCGCGCGGGTCAAGTACTCGCGAGGCTCGAGACGGAACGTCTCCTGCCGCGCGTGCACGAAGCCGAGGCGCGCGTTGCGGCACAAGAGCAGGCACTGCTGCGCTTGCGCAATGGGACGCGCCCTGAAGAAATTGCACAGGCGCGTGCGGCGCTTGCCGCCGCGCAGGCCGAAGCTGCGAACGCGCGCAGCGTCTACGAACGAACGAAAGCGATCAGCGCTGCCTCGAAGGGTCGAGCGGTCAGCGAACAGGATCTCGATACAGCGCTCGCTGCGCTGCACATGAGCGAGGCGCGCGTCGAAAGTCAGCGTAAGGCGCTCGATCTTGCGCTCGCAGGTCCGCGCAAAGAGGAAGTTGCGCAAGCGCAAGCACAGCTCGATGCCGCGCAAGCCGAGCTGCAACTCCTCAATAGACAGCTTCGGGATGCGGAGCTGACCGCGCCGATCGACGCCGTCGTTCGCAACCGGCTCATGGAGCCGGGCGAGTTCGCGACGCCACAGCGCCCCGTGTTCTCTCTCGCCGTGACGACACCGAAGTGGGTGCGAACGTATGCGCCCGAGTCCGCGCTCGGTCACCTCAAAGTGGGTCTGCCCGCGCGCGTCACGATCGACAGCTTTCCGGATGCGCCGCTCGAAGGTTCGATCGGCTTCATTTCGTCCGTTGCCGAGTTCACGCCGAAGACCGTCCAGACGGAGGAGCTGCGTACGAGCCTGGTCTATGAGGTGCGCGTGTTCGTCGACGATCCACAGAATCGTCTGCGGCTCGGGATGCCGGCCACCGTCACGTTCGATCTCTCCGAAGCGCGCGCGCGCGAGCAATAGACATGAACGCGGTCGTACGTGCGCCGGATGGGCCGCTCGTGCTCAGCGGCCGCGAGCTTACGAAGACGTTCGCGCGCGGGACAGATGCGGTCGTGCGGGCACTGGATCAGGTTTCTGTCGAAGCGCGCCAAGGCGAGCTCACGGCGCTCGTCGGTCCGGATGGCGCCGGGAAGACGACCTTGCTGCGCCTTGCGGCAGGTCTACTGCCTCCGGATGCTGGCACGCTCGAGGTGCTCGGCTTCGATACGCGGCGCGAGCCGCAGGCGATCCAGGACCGCATCAGCTACATGCCTCAGCGCTTCGGGCTCTACGAAGATTTGAGCGTACAAGAGAATCTCGATTTGTACGCCGACTTGCACGGTGTCTCGGCCGCCGAGCGCGCGCAGCGCTATCCGCGCTTGATGGAGATGACGGCGCTCGAACCTTTTCGGGGCCGGCTCGCGGGGAAGCTCTCGGGCGGCATGAAACAAAAACTCGGGCTCGCATGCACGCTGGTGCGTTCGCCGGCGCTGCTGCTGCTCGATGAGCCGACCGTCGGCGTCGATCCGCTCTCGCGACGCGAGCTATGGGAGATCGTGCATCGGCTCGTCGAGCGCGACGGACTATCCGTCATCGTCAGCACGTCCTATATGGATGAGACCGAGCGATGTGCCCACGTCATCGTGCTCCACGAAGGCCGGGTGCTGACCGCAGCGCCGCCGCAGGACATCCGCTCGCGCGCGTCTGGCCGCACGTACTTCGTGAGCACCGAACCCGGAGAGTCCGCGCGTACCTTGCAGCTCGAGCTGATGCAGCAGCCGCACGTGATCGACGCGGTGCCGTACGGCGGCCGTGTGCGCGTCGTTCTCGGAGAAGAAGAGCCGAGCGACGCAGCGCTGCGCTCGGCGGAACCGGTAGAACCGAGCGTCGAAGACGGCTTTATGGTAATTCTCCGAGAGCGCTTGCCGGAGCCAGTCTCCACACCGTCCATGTCGGCCGCTTCACGCCAGCGTGATTCGGGTTCCGATATCGTCATCGAGGTGCATGACCTCGTGCGCAAGTTCGGCGACTTCACCGCAGTGGATTGCACGAGCTTCGAGGTTCGCCGCGGCGAAGTGTTCGGCTTGCTCGGGCCGAACGGCGCGGGCAAGACGACGACCTTTCGCATGTTGTGCGGACTCCTTCCTGCCACGAGCGGAACACTGCGCGTCGCGGGCGCCGATCTGCGTTCCGCACGTGCGGAGGCGCGCCAGCGCATCGGGTACGTCGCGCAGAAGTTTTCGCTCTACGGCGATCTGACGGTGCAAGAGAATCTGGAGTTCTTCGGCGGCGCCTACGGCTTACGTAACGAGAGGCTGCGCGCGCAGATCGGTTGGGCGCTCACGCAGTTCGACCTGACGTCGATGCGAACCGCCACGACGGGCATGTTGCCGGGCGGCTTCCAGCGCCGCCTTGCGATGGCAGCCGCGCTGTTGCACGAGCCCGAGATCCTTTTCCTCGATGAGCCGACGAGCGGTGCCGATCCGCTTGCGCGGCGCGAGTTCTGGGCGCGGATCACTGCGCTCGCGAGTCTGGGTACGACGATCATCGTGACGACGCACTTCATGGAGGAAGCAGAGTACTGCGATCGCATCATGATCCAAGACGCCGGCAAGATGCTCGCGATGGGCACGCCGGACGAAGTGCGCACCGACGCGGGCCCGAACGTTCGCACGATGGAAGAGGCGTTCATCGCGATCGTGGAGAAGGGGCGACAGGAGACAAAGTCGTGACCCAGCCAATCTCCCGTTCCTTTCTTCGCCGCGCCGCCGCGAGCTCTTCGCGTGGGCGCATGCGGGCGCTGATCGTGAAGGAGACGCGGCAGCTCTTGCGCGACAAGGGCAACATCCTGGTCGGCATGTTTTTGCCGGCGATGCTGATCTTGATCTTCGGCTACGGACTGTCCTTTGACGTCAAGAACATGCCGGTCGCGATCGTGCTCGAGGATTCTTCCCCGCTCGCGGCCGACGTCGTCTCGGGATTTTATCTCTCTCCCTATTTCTCGCCGATCACGTTGAGGTCCACGCGCGAGGCCAAGCGCCTCATGCTCGATCGCGAGGTCGATGGCATCGTCCATCTCCGATCCGACTTCTCTCGACAGTTGACCTCCGGCGCCGCGACGATCCAGTTGCTCGTGAACGGCGTCGATGCGAATCGCGCACGCGTGATGCTCGCGTACGCGCAAGGAGCGATCGCGCAGTGGAATGCGCGCTCGCTCGCGGCGGGAGGACCGCAAGCGGGTTCCGTCGGTGCCGTACGCATCGAGCAGCGCGCCTGGTTCAACGAGGCGAACACGAGCACCTGGTTTCTCGTGCCGGGTTTGATCGTCGTGGTCATGACGCTGATCGGCGCATTTCTCACTGCGCTCGTCATGGCTCGCGAATGGGAGCGGGGCACCCTCGAGGCGCTTTTCGTCACGCCGGTGCGCCCCGGCGAAGTGCTCGTGAGCAAGATCGTGCCCTACTTCGGCGTCGGTCTCATTGGGCTCATGTTGTGTCTGCTCGCGGCGCGATTCCTATTCGAGGTGCCCATTCGCGGCTCACTCTTGCTGATTCTGCTCGCCTCGATGCTGTATCTGCTCGTCGCGCTCGGCATCGGTCTACTGATTTCCTCCGCGGTGAAGAATCAGTTCCTTGCCTCTCAGATCGCGCTCATCGTGAGCTTCATGCCGGCGTTGATGTTGTCCGGCTTCATCTTCGATCTGCGCAGCGTTCCCGGCATCGTGCGCGCGATCAGCCGCGTCCTGCCCGCGACATACTATGTCGAGGCGCTGCAGACGTTGTTTCTCGCCGGCAACGTGTGGGCGCTCATCGTGAAGGACTTGGTCGTGCTTGCAGGCTTTGCGCTCGTTCTGCTCGCGCTCGCGAAGTCGAAGACACGCAAGGAGCTGCAATGAAGGAATCTCTACAGCGCATTCTGATCCTGTGCCGCAAGGAGCTGCTTTCGATCTTCAAGGACCCGCGCAGCCGCATCGTCCTGTTCGCACCTATCGTCGTGCAGACGCTGCTGTTTGGCTATGCGGCTACGTTCGATCTCAATCGCGTGCCGCTCGCAATCCTCGATCAGGATCGCAGCAAGGCTTCGCATGATTTGATTGCCTCGCTCGTCGGCGGCGGGCTCTTCGAGGAGGTAGAGCGCCTGTCGACCCCCGCGCAGATTCCCGACGTCATCAGCAAGAAGCAGGCGCTCGTCGTGCTGCACATTGGGCCGAGCTTCGAACGCGATATGCTCACCGGAGCGATGCCCGCGGTTCAGGTGTTGGTGGACGGCCGAAATTCGAATACGGCAGCGACGGCGGCAGGCTACGTCAGCGCGGTCGTCGAGCGCTTCAATGAGCGATGGAGAAGCGAGCGAGGCGGGCCGCCGCAACTCATCGAAGTGCAGAGCCGCGCTTGGTACAACGAGAATCTCGAAACGCGCTGGTACATGATCCCGAGCCTCGTCGCCGCGCTCAGCATGCTGCAAACGCTGATGCTGACGGGCCTGTCCGTCGCACGCGAGCGCGAGCAGGGGACGTTCGATCAGCTTCTCGTGACGCCGCTACGCCCGCGCGAGATCATGATGGGAAAAGCCGTGCCTCCTATTCTGGTGGGGCTCGTGCAAGCCTCGCTCATTCTCGTCATTGCGATCTTCTGGTTCGGTATTCCGTTCGCGGGCTCTTACTTCACCCTATACGTCTCGTTGCTGGTCTTTACGATCGCATCGGTCGGCATCGGGCTCGCAGTGTCTGCCTATGCCGCGAACATGCAGCAAGCGATGCTGTTCTCCTTCGTCCTCTTGATGCCGATGATGCTGCTGTCCGGACTGGCCTCGCCCGTGAAGAACATGCCTGAGGTGTTGCAGGTGATCACTCTCGCAAATCCGTTGCGGCATGCGATCGAAGCGGTTCATCGCGTGTATCTGGAAGGCGCGGGTATCGTCACGATCTTCAACAATCTGTGGCCGCTCGCGGTGATCGGCTCAATCACCCTGCCGACCGCCGCCTGGCTGTTCCGACATCGGCTCGTATGAGAGCGGCAGGAGCAAGCTCGATGCGTTACTTCATTTTCGTTTGTTCGGCGGCGCTGTTCGCGAGCGCGTGCTCCGTAGGTCCGGCGTATCAGAGCCCGAAGCCGCACCTTCCGGATCAATGGGGCGCGAACGCGGCCGAGCAGATTTCGCTCACGGAAGAAGCGGACGCTCGATGGTGGCGTCAATTCGGTGACCCTGAGCTCAACGATCTCATCGAACGCGCACGTGAGAGCAACCTCGATCTGCGCGCAGCGGCATTGCGGGTGGCGCAAGCCCGTGCGCAGCGCGCCGTCGTGGCGGGTAGTCGTGCGCCGAGCCTCTCCGCGAATGCATCGTATCGCCGTCAGCGTCAGAGCGAGCTCGGAACTGGGACACGCCTCATCGATGCGATCGGGATTCCAGGCAATCGCGACGCGATCGTCGATGTGCTGAGCGAACCGTACGATGTATATCAAGCCGGCTTCGATACGGCGTGGGAGCTCGATCTTTGGGGCCGCGTCGGTCATGCGATCGAGTCTCAAGACGCTGCGATCGCGGCGAGCACGGCCGACCTGCACGGAGCGAAGATCTCCGTGATCGGGGAGGTCGCGCGCACTTATCTCGAGCTGCGCGGTGTGCAAGATCAGCTGCGCATCGGACGAGCCGACCTGAGCGCGACCGAGGAGCTGCTCGAGCTCACGCAGTTCCGCGCGGACGGCGGCCTCGTCACGCATCTCGACGTCGTCGCGCAGCAGGCGGCGCTCGCTCAAGCGCGAGCCCGCTTGACGGAGCTGGAACAACGAGAAGCGCAACTGCTCGATCAGCTCGCGCTCCTGCTCGCACAGGAGCCTGGTGCGCTTCGGGCCGAGCTCAGCGCCGCCACCCCGCAGCCATCGCCGCCCGCTGCGCTCACGGTGGGAATTCCTTCGGAGCTCGCGCGCCGCCGTCCCGACATTCGGGCGGCCGAGGCGCGCTTGCAGGCGGCGACGGCCGAAATAGGCATCGCCGTGGCCGATCTTTATCCGCGTATCACGCTCGTGGGAGGTTTTCTCGCGGAGTCTCTGCGAGCTGGAGATCTGACCGAATGGGGCGCGCGGCAATGGAGCATTGGACCGAGCCTGAGCCTGCCGATCTTCGACGGCGGGCGCCGTCGCGCTGTCGTGGAGCTGCGCAAGCTGCAGCAACAGGAAGCGGCGATTCGTTATCAGCGCACGGTGCTCGCGGCGTGGCATGAGATCGATACGACGCTCGAAGTGTACGCACGCGAGCGACGCCGCAACGAGGAGCTGGCGGCGGCGGTCGAGGCGAGCCGGGAGGCTTACGAGATCGCGCGGACGCGCTATCAGCACGGCATGAGCGACTTCCTGGTCGCGCTCGATGCCCAGCGTACGCTCTTTCAAGCGGAACGTGCGTTGAGCGACAGCAATACGCTTCTGGGCACGCGCGTCGTCGCGCTTTACAAGGCGCTTGGAGGCGGGTGGGATTAACCCGCATTCGCGGTGCCTTTGAGAATTGCGGGCTAGGGCACACGTCACATCCTTTTTCCCGCGCGCCTGCCATCCTGCCGAGCGGGAACCAAGACATCGCCGTGGCCTTTGTAAGGATAAGATCTCGGAACCGTGGGATTGGGCGGGGGACGATTGCTGCGACTTGCGCTTTCCTTGCTGCTGTCGATTGCGTTGCAGGTCGGCGATGCGCTGTTGTCGACGGCAGCGGCGGACGAGAATCCCACGCCGCTCAAGCCCGGCAACGCGTTCGACCTCACTGATTTCGACCTCACTGATGCGGAGCCGACGGTGGAAGCCACCGTGTCCGAGGATCATCCGAACACGTGGGTCGATCGCTCGCACGACGGACTCCACGCCTTCCTCTGGCGCTCCGCGATGCATGTCGACCGTTGGTTCGGCGCCGATGAGTCCGAGGATGTGTACGCACAGAACACGCGCGGCAGTATCACGCCGATCGTGCTATGGGACGAGTTCAACGGCTTCAGCCAGAAGTTCCGATTTCGCGTGCGCATGCCGCTGCCTCACTTGGACGAGCGCTATAACGCCTTCATCGGTACGTTCAGCCCCGACGAGTTCGTTACCGAGCGCGAGCAGGAATCGGGCGCGATTCCCCGTCAGCGAAGCGGAGGCGCAGTCGAGGAAGATGAGACGCTCTTCGGTATTCAATACCGGGAGCGCGAGAGCGGCGCGCGGCTCGAGGCGGATGCCGGTATTCGCATTCGCTCGCCGATCGATCCGTTCGTGAAAGGCGGTTATCGCTTCGAGCACACGACGGACGGCCACATTCTGCTTACGTTCCGCGAAATCGGATTCTGGCAGAACAGCGAGGGCTTCGGCTTCACGAGCCGCATCGATGTCGAGCGTGCGCTCGACATCGACTCGCTCATCCGGTGGACCGCGTCGGGTACGATCTCGCAGGAGACGGAAGGCGTGCGCGGATACACCTCGCTCACGTGGTATCGCGCACTGCGCGACGACCGCGGAATCGCCGCGCAGATCTTTACGACCGGAGAGTTCGACGCGCCGGTACCGCTCGAGGAATATGGCGTGCGCGTCGCTTATCGGAAGCGAATCTTTCGAGATTGGCTCGTGCTCGAGCTGAGACCGAGCGTCACCTGGCCGCGCGAGCGCCGGGATCAAGCGCGCGAGGCGAGCTGGGGATTGGGCATCGGCTTCGAGATGTTCTTCGGCGAGAACGGATTCCAGGCGCGGCCCGCGACTTTGTGAGGCTGTGGGCCGTAGGCTGTAGGTTGTCGGTCGGAAAAGAAGGCGCGCTGCTTCTCTCTGGCTACAGCCTACAGCCTAGAGCTTCTCTTCAGCTTCATATACTCCCTTTGGCAATGCCATTTCGCCTTTGGCCTTGAAGCGCACGGCGTTGAAGATCGGTCCGGCGAGCTTGCCGCTCAGCTCGTAGTCAATCTTCTCGTTCGGCTTGCCGAGCACGCCGACGGCGCTGCGAACGAAGCGAAATGCCGAAACGCTGACGGGCACGCTGATCACGGTCTCGCCGAAGCGCGGGACCTCACCGCTCGCATCGCTGACGCCGCTCGCGAACGGCCGTCCTTGCACATCGAGATCGACATAGATGCCGTCGTATTGAATCGGCGTGTCGTTCGGATTCTGTACGCGCAGCTTGACGAGCATGCGCAGCTCCAATCCCTCGCCTTGCATCGGCTCGATGCCGACGACGTACACCTGAACGGGATCGTGTCGCGCAAGGCCCGCGCACCCGGCGACGAATGCGACGGCCGCGAGAAGGTAGGCAAATCCAAGACGATGGAGCCTGGGTTGCATAGAGAGTCTGGGCTAGGCGATGCCGCACGTCACACGTCGACGAGCGGCTTTGCTTTCAAGCTCCACCGCGCAGCTTCAAGGCTGCTGCTGCGACGTTCTCCTCGAGATGAGCGACGGAAGATGTGCCCGGAATCGGCAGCATCATCGGCGAGCGCGCGAGCAGCCAGGCGAGTGCCGCCTGCGCGAGCGACACGCCATGTTCTCGCGCAATGCGTTGCAGCTCGGCGACGCCGGCCGCACCCTCGCTTGCATGATCGCCGGCGGCAAGCGGATACCACGGGATGAACGCCATCGAATGCTGCTCACAGTAGTCGATCACGTCGTCGTAGCGTCGATCGCTCGCGTTGTAGCGGTTCTGGACCGAGACGATCGGCGCGATCTTGCGCGCGCGCTCGAGCTCCGGGACCGTGAAGTTCGAGACGCCGATGTAGCGGATCTTGCCTTCGCGCTGAAGCTTCGCGAGCTCGCCCACTGAATCCTCGAGCGGCACCTTCGCGTCGATTGCGTGAAGCTGATACAGGTCGATGCACTCTTTGCGAAGGTTGCGCAGACTGGACTCGCACGCCTGCCGCAAATGCTCGGGTCGACCGTCTCGCACCCATTCATCGCGCGTGGGTCTCAGCAAGCCGCCCTTCGTCGCGATGATGAGATCTTTCGGATAAGGGTGCAGCGCTTCGGCAATCAGCTGCTCGCTCACGTGAGGACCGTAGGAGTCCGCGGTGTCGATGAAGTTGATGCCGAGCTCGATCGCCCGTTGCAGCACGCGACGCGCGGTCGCCGGATCGTTCGGTTCGCCCCACGCGCCTGGACCTGTGAGTCGCATGGCGCCGAAACCCAAGCGATTGACCGTCGTCTCGCCAGCGAGCGTCAGCGTGCCGGCAGCGGAAGCATGGATTTTCTGCATTGCGATGAGAATTACTCCGATCTCGGTTGCTAACCGGCGTGCCGCTTGACCCAAGCCGCGAACTGATCCATCCAGCCCTGCAGGAACTTTCTGCTGTCGGCGGCGGCGATCCCGCCTTGGGCATCGAAGAATGCATCGTCGACGTTGATGAATACCTCGGGCTGACCGAGCGTGGGCATGTTGAGGTACGCGAGCGAGTTGCGCAAATGCTGCTGCGCAACTGCGGTCCCGATCGCGCCGATCGAACAGCCGATGACACCGGCGGGTTTGCCGTCGAAGGCGCTTTGACCGTAGGGGCGCGAGGCGTGATCGATCGCGTTCTTGAGCACGCCCGGCATGGAGCGGTTGTACTCGGGGGTGACGAATAGAACGCCTTGGGACGCGCGTATTTCGCTCTTGAGCCGCTTGACGGCTTCGGCCTGATTCGCATCGTCGTCCTGGTTGTAGAGCGGCAGGTCGTCGATGCGCAGGTTCTTGAAGGTAAAATCAGCCGGTCCCAGTTTCGTCACGGCCGTCGCGAGCTTGCGGTTGTACGAGTCGCGGCGAAGACTGCCGACGATCACGGCGATCTGCACTTGTGCCATGGATCTCTCCTGCGACGAAAGGGCGCTCATTCGAGCGCGCCAGTCCTGGATAACCTAGCTCGATTGCGGCTGGTTCCATGCCCGCGCCGAATCTCGACGGGGCTCGGCTTCGTGCTTCGCAATTTCGATTGGCGGGCAAAATCCCTCGACGCTGAAACGCTGACACGAAATTTGCATGACGATCGTGGTCCGTGAATGCACAGGAGATCTCGATGGCCAGCCAGGTGGCGAGTGCCGGCACGATCGCCGGCTCGGACCCGGGACTGCTCGATAAGGCAAGGACGATCGCGCCCGAGCGCTACAACCGATGGCTCGTGCCGCCCGCGGCACTTGCGATTCACCTCTCGATCGGAATGGCGTACGGCTTCAGCGTCTTTTGGCTGCCCCTCTCGCGCGCCATCGGCGTCGCAGAGCCCGTCGCGTGCCCGGACTCGGGTTTCATTCAGCGCATCGTCTCGACGAGCTGCGATTGGCCCATCTCCATGCTCGGTTGGACATACACGTTGTTCTTCGTGTTCCTCGGCTCGGCTGCCGCGCTGTTCGGCCACTGGCTCGAAACCGCAGGACCGCGCAAGGCAGGTGTCGTTGCGGCGGTGTGTTGGAGCGGCGGGCTTCTGATCTCCGCGGTCGGCGTGTACACACATCAGATCTGGCTCCTGTGGCTCGGCTCCGGAGCGATCGGCGGCGTTGGCCTCGGGCTCGGTTACATTTCGCCGGTGTCGACCTTGATCAAATGGTTTCCCGATCATCGAGGCATGGCGACGGGTATGGCGATCATGGGATTCGGCGGCGGCGCGATGATCGGTGCGCCGCTCGCGGATCGACTCATGAATGTGTTCGCCTCGCCGACGTCGGTCGGCGTATGGCAGACGTTCGTCGTGCTGGCGATCGTCTATTTGATCGCGATGCTGGCGGGCGCATTCAGCTATCGCGTGCCGCCGCTCAACTGGCGTCCTCCGGGAAGCGCGCTTAGAACGGAGCAGCCGAAGCAGTTGGTCACGACCGGCCACGTTCATGTCGACCGGGCGCTGCGCACGCCGCAATTCTGGCTGCTCTGGGGGCTGTTGTGTCTCAACGTGAGCGCCGGCATCGGCGTCATAGGCATGGCGTCTCCCATGCTGCAGGAAGTGTTCGGCGGGCGGCTGCTCGGCACGTCGCTGCGGCTGCCGGAGCTGAGCGACGCTCAGCGCATCGAGGTCGCGACGATCGGCGCCGCATTTGCGGGATTGCTCTCGCTGTTCAACATCCTAGGCAGGCTGATGTGGGCCTCCTTCTCCGATTTTCTCGGCCGCAAGCTCACGTACACGATCTTCTTCGCGCTCGGGATCGCGCTCTACGTGTCTGTCCCATTCGCGGGCAAGGCGGGTATCGTTGCGCTGTTCGTCGGCGCCTTCTGCGTGATATTGACGATGTATGGCGGCGGGTTCTCCACGATCCCGGCCTACCTCGCTGATCTGTTCGGCACGGAGCATGTCGGTGCGATCCATGGCCGATTGCTCACGGCCTGGTCTGCCGCGGGGATCCTCGGGCCGGTCGTCGTGAATTACATTCGCGAGCTGCAGCTCGCGCGCGGCGTCCCGCCGCACGATGCTTACAACATTACGATGTATGTGCTCGCGGCGATGCTGCTGCTCGGTCTCTTGTGCAATTTGCTCGTGCGGCCGGTCGCCGAGAAGCACTTCATGAGCGAGGAGCAACTCGCTCTGGAGCGCGCAAAGGGGCGTGAACGGCGTGTGTCCGCGACAGCAGCGACACACGCACGCTCCATGATGAGCGCGAACCCCGCGCTCGCTGTCATACCGTGGATCGCGATCGCCCTTCCGCTGGGCTGGGGCATGTGGATTACGCTCAGTAAGTCGCTCGCGCTGTTCCGCTGACACTGCGACTCGGCGCTCGGCCTCACACAGTGTCACTTTCGGTAGAGTGTCCCACGCTGACCGGTCAGGCCGGTCAGACCTCCTTCGAGTCGAACATCAGCAACTCGACGCCCGCTTGCGCGAAGTTCGCGAGATCGCCCGCTGCGGCTTGCCCTTCGGGAGACGCGAGCCCTCGCTGCAGACTCTCCAAGGAATCGAAGTCGAGCGTCGCAACGAGCTGATATGCAGAAGGTCCTTGCGGCGTCGAAACGGCCCCAGTGCTGATCTCGTACTTGAGCAAACCGGGAATTTTCTTCGCGAGCGGCGCGTGCGTCGAGGCGTAGTGGGCGTCGAACGCGGCGGGATCCTGCGCCTTCTTATATAAGACGACGAGCTTTGCCATGATTTCTCTCCTTCGTGGTCGGGCTTAAGTGAGGGGCGTCGGGCGGACGCGATAGCTCGTCGTGCTCGACGGAAATGTCTACTTCGACTCGGCAGCCGCTTCTTCGGCGAGCTGAGCGACTGCTTTCGAAGCGATCTCGCTCAAGCCCGCGCCGCCTGCTCGATAGTGCGCGACGATCTGGGCGCGCATGCGCGGATCCCAGAAGCGCTTCAAGTGCGTGAGCACGTTGCGCGCCGCTTCCTCCTGGTTCGGTTCTGCAGAGAAGAAGTGGCCGATGTCGTTGGCCATACGGACGAGGTATTCGCTATTCATGATGCTTCAAACGCGAAGAATGGGTGTAAACGACGTGTTGGTGCTCGCGGGCAAACCCGACGAGCGTGAGCCCGCTCGCGTCAGCGAGTCGCACGGCGAAGGCCGTCGGTGCGGAGACCGCAGCGAGCAGCGGAACGCCGACGACGGCCGTCTTCTGAACCATCTCGTAGCTCGCGCGGCTCGTAATCAAGAACCAGCCGCGTGTGAAATCCTCTTCGGAGCGAATGAGCGCACCGATGACCTTGTCGAGCGCGTTGTGCCTGCCGACGTCCTCACGCACGAGAGAAATGCCTTCACCCGGTACGACCCACGCCGCCGCATGCACGCTGCCGGTTTCGCTATTGATTCGCTGGTGCTTGCGGATCTCGATGAGGGCCTCGTGCAACTGAGCACCGCTTATCGATAAATCGCTCACGATGGGCGCCGGCGTACGGATCGCGTCCTCGAACGTCGCGGCTCCGCAAAGGCCGCAGCCCGTGCGGCCCGACGTGTTCCGCTGCCGCCGCAAGAGATTCGCAAATCGCTCGGCGGCGATGCCGATGCGAACTTCGAAGTTGCCGTCATCGTGCTGGCTCGCTTCGAGCGAGAGGATCTCGCTCGGACTGGCAACGATGCCCTCGCTCAACGTGAATCCGGCGGCGAGATCCTCGAGGTCGGAGGGCGTCGCGAGCATGACGACATGCGAGATGCCGTGATACGTGAGCGCGACCGGGACTTCTTCGGCGACCCGATCGGGGACGTGCTCGATGCGTCCGTCACGCCAGCGTTCGACGAGCACTTCCGTGCTCGTCGGGGCCGGAAGCAGAGTGTCAGCGAGTTGTTGTTTCGGTTCGCGCATTCATGAGGAATTTAGGCTGAAACCGTGCCGCTGCGCGTCCGCGCTTCCCCTCCCAACCCTCCACCGCATAGGCGGGGAGGGCAGCCTTCACTAGCCTTTCCTCGCGCCCGCGAAGAGAGAGCTTTCACTCCGAACGCGATTGCGGCTGCGCCGGCACGCGGCCGCCGCCGGCGCGGCGTTGGATGCGTTGCCGTTCGGTGAGCTCGCGATGACGCTTCTGCCACTCCGACGGCTGCGACACCTTCACAACCTGCACGGCGGTGACTTTGTATTCCGGGCAGTTCGTCGCCCAATCCGAGTTGTCCGTCGTCACGAGGTTCGCACCGGATTCCGGGAAGTGGAACGTCGTATAAACGACGCCGGGCTGCACTCGCTCCGTCACATCCGCGCGCATCACGGTGTCGCCCGCGCGACTCGAGAGGCCCACCCAATCGCCATCGGCGATGCCGCGTACGTTGGCATCGTGCGGATGGATCTCGAGGCGATCCTCGCCGTGCCACACGACGTTGTGCGTGCGGCGCGTCTGCGCACCGACGTTGTACTGGGAAAGAATCCTGCCGGTCGTGAGCAGCAGCGGGAAGCGCGATGTCGTGCGCTCTTCCGTCGGCACGTATTCGGTCACGAAGAACTTGCCTTTGCCGCGCACGAATTCATCGACGTGCATCGTCGGAGTGCCTTCGGGCGCCTTGTCGTTGCAGGGCCACTGAATGCTGCCAAGCCGGTCGAGCTTCTCATAGCTCACGCCCGCGAACGTCGGCGTCAGCCGCGCGATCTCGTCCATGATCTCGGACGGGTGCTTGTAATGCATCGGATAGCCGAGCGCGTTCGACAGCAGCATCGTGACTTCCCAGTCCTGGTAGCCGCCGAGCGGTTCCATGATCTTGCGCGTGCGCGAGATGCGCCGTTCGGCGTTTACGAACGTGCCGTCCTTCTCGAGGAACGAGGAGCCCGGCAAGAAGATGTGCGCGTACTTCGCCGTTTCGTTCAAGAACAGATCCTGGACGATCACGCACTCCATCGCGGAGAACGCCGCGATGACGTGCTGCGTGTTCGGATCCGATTGCGCCATGTCCTCGCCTTGCACGTAGAGCGCCTTGAAGCTGCCGTCGAGCGCGGCCTCGAACATATTCGGGATGCGCAGCCCGGGCTCCTGTTCGAGCGTGACGCCCCATGAAGACTCGAATTGCTTGCGAACGCTTGCATCCGACACATGACGGTAGCCACTGTACTCATGCGGGAAGGAGCCCATGTCGCACGAGCCTTGCACGTTGTTCTGCCCGCGCAGGGGATTCACGCCCACGCCTTCGCGGCCGAGGTTGCCGGTCGCCATCGCGAGGTTCGCGATTCCCATGACCATCGTCGTACCCTGGCTGTGCTCGGTAACGCCGAGCCCGTAGTAGATCGCGCCATTGTCGGCACTCGCATAGAGGCGTGCGGCGCCGCGTATGAGCGAGGCGGGCACGCCCGTGATCTCCGCGACCGCTTCGGGCGAGTTCTTCGGATCGGCGACGAACTCCTTCCAGCGTCGATACGAGTCCAATTCGCAGCGGGCTGCGATGTAATCCTCCCGCGTCAATCCTTCCGTCACGACGACATGCGCAAGCGCATTGATGATCGCGACGTTCGTGCCCGGGCGAAGCTGCAGATGATAGTCCGCGGCGATGTGCGGCGAGCGCACGAGCCCGATCTCGCGCGGGTCGATGACGATCAGCTTCGCGCCTTGTCGGAGTCGGCGCTTGAGCTGCGAGGCGAAGACCGGATGACCCTCGGTCGGGTTCGCGCCGATCACGACGATCACGTCGGACTTCATCACGGATGAGAACGCCTGCGTGCCGGCGGATTCGCCGATCGTGTTCTTCAATCCGTATCCCGTCGGCGAATGACACACGCGCGCGCAGGTGTCGACGTTGTTGTTGCCGAACGCGGCGCGGACGAGCTTCTGCACGAGGAAGGTTTCTTCGTTCGTGCAGCGAGACGAGGTGATGCCGCCGACCGAGTACTTGCCGTACTTGGCTTGGATGCGTTTGATCTCCGAGGCAGCGTAGCTGATCGCTTCATCCCAGGTGACCTCGCGCCATGGGTCGGTGATCTTCTTGCGGATCATCGGCTTCACGATGCGATCGGCATGCGTCGCGTAGCCGTACGCAAAACGACCCTTGACGCAAGCGTGGCCTTGATTCGCATGGCCTTCGCGGTTCGGCACCATGCGCACGACGGTCTCGCCTTTGACCTCGGCCTTGAACGAGCAGCCGACGCCGCAGTAGCCGCACGTCGTCGTGACTGTGCGCTCGGGCTGCCCAAGCGCGATGAGCGATTTCTCGGTGAGCGCGGCGGTCGGGCAGGCTTCCACGCATGCTCCGCAGGAAACGCATTCGGATTCCAAGAACGGTTCGTCCTGGCTCGCTGCGACTTTGGAATCGAAGCCGCGCCCGTCGATCGTCAATGCAAAGGTGCCTTGAACTTCATCGCACGCGCGCACACAGCGCGAGCACACGATGCAGAGATCCGGATCGAACGCGAAATAGGGGTTGCTGATGTCCTTGGGCGATTCCCGATGGGTGCGGCCGCCGATGTCATAGCGAGACGTCGTGATGCCGTGCAGGTCTGCCATGTCCTGCAACTCGCAGTGGCCGTTGCCCGGGCACGCGTCGCAATCGAGGGGATGGTCGGAGACGTAAAGCTCGAGAACGTTCTCGCGCAGTTGCGTGAGCTTCTCGCTTTGCGTGCGCACCTTCATGCCCGGCGCGACGGTCGTTGTGCACGAAGCCGGATAGCCTTTGCGGCCTTCGATTTCGACGAGGCACAGTCGGCATGAACCGAACGCTTTCAGCGTGCTCGTTGCACACAGCTTCGGAATGCGGTTGCCGACCATCGATGCAGCCCGCATGATCGACGTGCCCTCCGGCACGGTGACCGACACGCCGTCTATCTCGAGCGTGACGAGCTCATTCTCTGTGCTTTCCGGCGTACCCGGATCGATGTAGTCATACGCGTACATAACCTTGAGCCTGATCAGATCTGCCTGCCGTGTATTAACGCCCCGATCGCGCCCGAAGTCACGGCCTATTGAACGGTTCGCGCGAAGTCCTCTGGGAAGTGCTTGAGTGCGCTCTGCACGGGGAAGGGCGTCATGCCGCCGAGGCCGCAAAGCGAGCCGTGCAGCATCGTTTCACAAAGCTCCTCGATGAGCTGTAGGTTCTTTTCGCGCTCGACGTTCGCGATGATGCGATCCATGAGCTCGACGCCGCGCGTCGAACCGATACGGCAGGGCGTGCACTTGCCGCACGACTCGATCGCGCAGAATTCCATCGCGTAGCGCGCCATCTTCGCCATGTCCACCGTGTCGTCGAACGCGACGACACCGCCGTGCCCGAGCAGTGCGCCGATTCCCGACAAGGCTTCGTAGTCGATCGGCGTATCGAACTGGGACGCGGGAATGTAGGCGCCGAGCGGGCCACCCACTTGAACGGCTCGAATCGGCCGTCCTGTTGCGGAGCCTCCGCCGAAGTCGTACAGCAGCTCTCGAAGCGTGAGGCCGAATGCACGCTCGTAAAGGCCGCCTCGCTTGATATTGCCTGCGAGCTGCAGCGGAATCGTGCCGCGCGATTTGCCGACGCCGAAGTTCTTGTAGAACTCCGCGCCCTTGTGAAGGATCACGGGTACGCTCGCGAGCGTGATCACGTTGTTCACGATCGTCGGCTGTCCGAAGAGGCCCTTGATCGCAGGAAGAGGCGGGCGCACCCGCACCTCGCCGCGCCGGCCTTCGAGACTCTCCAGCATCGAGGTTTCTTCGCCGCAGATGTATGCGCCGGCGCCGAGCCGAACTTCGAGCTCGAACGTCTTGCCGCTGCCGAGGACGTCGCGCCCCAGATAGCCTTGCGCATACGCACTCGCGATCGCTTCGTTGAGCGCGCGATACGCATGCGGGTATTCCGCACGCAGGTAAATGAATCCGCGCGTCGCGCCGACGGCGATGCCCGCAATGGTCATGCCCTCGATGAGCATGAAGGGATCGCCTTCCATGAGCATGCGATCGGCGAACGTTCCCGAGTCGCCTTCATCGGCGTTGCACGTGATGTACTTCTGTGCCGCGGGCTGGTCGAGCACGGTCTTCCACTTGATGCCGGTCGGGAACGCGGCGCCGCCGCGGCCTCGCAGGCCGGAATCCAACACGGCTTGCACGATCTCGGCGGGGCTCATCTCGAGCGCGCGTTTCAGACCCGCGTAACCGTCATGCGCGAGGTAATCGTTCAAGTCGACGGGATCGATCACACCGACGCGTGCGAACGTGAGCCGCGCTTGAGTCTTGAAGGCAGGGATTTCCTCGGTGAGGCCCAGGTGAAGAGGATGTTTCCCTGAGCCTCCGCCGCTCGGCGGGGGAGTCGCGCTTCGGCCGGCCGGATCGAGGAAGCCTGCATCGAAGAGGCCCGGGACGTCCTTCGCGCTCACGGGCCCGTACGCGTGTCGCCCGTTCGGTGTCGCGACTTCGACGAGCGGCTCGAGCCAAGTCAGTCCGCGAGTGCCGTTGCGCACGAGATGGATCGGGGTATTGCGGCGCTCGGCTTCAGCCGCAATCGCCTTCGCAACGCTCTCGGCACCGATGGAGAGCGCGGCAGCATCGCGCGATACGTAAACGACAGTCCTCATTTGCGAGCCTTCTCCGCGATCAGCGCATCGAACCGCTCCGGCGTGAGCCGGCCATGGAGCTCATCGTCGATCATCATCGCCGGCGAGCACGAGCAGTTGCCGAGGCAGTAGACGGGTTCGAGCGTAAAGGTTCCATCCGACGTCGTTTGATGAAAATCGACGCCGAGGCGTTCCTTCGCATACCGCGTGAGCTCTTCTGCCCGCATGGCCTGACAGGATTCGGCCTGGCAGACCTGAACGACGTGGGTGCCAGGCGGATGGCGCCGAAAATGGTGATAAAACGTGATGACCCCGTGCACTTCGGCACGCGACAAGTTCAGCGAAGACGCGATGATCGGCACCGCCCCCTCGGGGATGTAGCGCAATCTTTGCTGTACGGCGTGTAGGACCTGGAGCAGGGGGCCAGGCTGCGATTGGTACTGCGCGAGTGCGAGATCGATTTGCTCGCGGGTGTGGGGGTCCAGAGAGTCTGGAGTTGCGGGCGTCGTGTTCACTTCAACGGTTATACCTCATCTTGAGGCGTGTCGACCTCGCGTGCGATGAGCATCCAGCGCGTTTGGAGACGGCGGCAGCGTTCGAACGCGCCGCCGTCCCGTCCTTCGTCACGCCGCGAGTACGCCTTTCGCCTTCGCCGTGTGCGTCGCGATCAAATCCATGAGCGCCGGCGACAGACAATCGTAGGGCTCGAGCTTGAGCTCCTTGAGCCGCGCGCGTATCGCGCCCATCTGATCGGGCTTCGTACCGGCTTCGATGATCGACGAGACGAACGCAGCGAACTCGGGCGCCGCCCAGCCCTTCTCGGGGGAGAGCTCGACGTGCACGAAATCGAGGCCATAAAACGGATGATCCTTCTTCTCGATGCGGCCGTACATGTGCACGCCGCAGCCGGTGCAGGCATAACGCTGAATCACCGCAGAAGGATCGACGACTTTCAGCTTCTGCGCGTTCTGCGTCACCTTGAGCTTGTCGCGCGAGATCACTGCGACCATGGAAAAGAGCGCGCCCTGCGGCTTCCAGCACTTCGTACAGCCGCACGCATGATTGAACGCGACGTTGCCGTCGAGTTCAACGACGACAGGGTTTTCCTTGCAGTGGCACTTGAGCGTGCCGCCCTTGAAGTTCGGATCGCCGGGTTGAACGCCGTTGTCTACCGAAGGATGGATCGAGATCGCCATGATGGTTCTCCGTTGATCTTTGCCAGAACTCGCGTACGCGCTTCAATACATCACAACGCTGCGGATGGATTCTCCCTTGTGCATGAGGTCGAAACCGTCGTTGATCTTCTCGAGCGGCATCTTGTGCGTGATGAGATCGTCGATGTTGATCTTTCCGTCCATGTACCAGTCGACGATCTTCGGCACGTCGGTGCGTCCACGTGCACCGCCGAACGCCGTGCCTTTCCACACGCGGCCGGTGACGAGCTGGAAGGGGCGGGTCTTGATCTCCTGTCCGGCGCCCGCAACGCCGATGATGACGGAGACGCCCCAGCCGCGATGACAGCACTCGAGCGCTTGGCGCATGAGGTCGACATTGCCGACGCACTCGAAGCTGTAGTCCGCGCCGCCGTCGGTCAGGTTCACGAGGTGCGCGACGAGATCGCCGCCGACTTCCTTCGGATTGACGAAATGCGTCATGCCGAATTTTTCGGCAAGCGGCTTGCGCTTCGGGTTCAAGTCGACGCCTACGATCTTGTTCGCGCCGGCGAGGCGCGCGCCTTGAATGACGTTGAGGCCGATGCCGCCGAGCCCGAACACGACGACGTTCGCGCCCGGCTCCACTTTCGCGGTATTGATGACCGCGCCGATGCCCGTCGTGACGCCGCATCCGATGTAGCAAACCTTGTCGAACGGGGCGTCTTCGCGAATTTTCGCGACCGCGATCTCGGGCAGCACGGTGAAATTCGAGAACGTCGAGCAGCCCATGTAGTGGTGGATCATGTCCTTACCGATCGAGAATCGGCTCGTGCCGTCGGGCATGACGCCCTTGCCTTGCGTCGCGCGAATCGCGGTACAGAGATTCGTCTTGCGCGAGAGGCATGACTTGCACTGACGACATTCGGGCGTATAGAGCGGAATGACATGGTCGCCCTTCTTCACCGACGTGACGCCGGGCCCGACATCGACGACGATGCCCGCCCCCTCATGTCCGAGGATCGCGGGGAACAGTCCCTCCGGATCGGCGCCCGAGCGCGTGAACTCGTCGGTGTGGCAGATACCGGTCGCCTTGATTTCGATGAGCACTTCTCCGGCGCGCGGTCCGTCCAGATCGACCGTCGTCACTTCCAAGGGTTTGCCGGCGGCATACGCTACGGCTGCTTTCGTTTTCATTCGTCGGTTCCTCGAGCCTGCTTCGCAATTCCCTTCATCCGTTGGATGAAGTCGGTTCGTTCAAAGAAACCGCATCTCGCTCCAACCCGCGCGCGTGAATCGCTTCCGAGGTCTTGAAGTCGGAAGCCATGTTGCCGTTGTCGTCGAGAAGCGGAATGCCATATTCGATGAGAATCGCATTGATCCGCTCGCGATGAGTCGCGATCCAGTCGTTGATGAGTGCCTGCCATTCCTTCTCGCCGCGGCGCACGCCCATCGCGATCTCGTAGTCGAATTTGATCTGCGGGTCGCTCGTGAACGCGACCGCGCGCCAATCGGGGCTGCCGGAATGCTTGCGCACGAGATGGGCGGCGATCGGACCCCAGACGATGGCGGCATCGATATTCCCGGACGTCAGCTCCCGCTCCATGATCGAGTTCGGGTTCTCGTTGGGATCGCCGCTTTGCTGCGCATAGTAGACCGCCTGCCGCTGCAGGTTGTTGCGCAGGAGCCAGTCCGCGCCGGGCGACCGGGCGAACACGCCGATGCGAAGCTCATGCAGCTCTTTCTCGGGCAACGAGAGCAAGTCGTCCGGCTTGTGCACGTTCGCAAGTCCGCCCTTGACGGGAAACACGAGACCGTACGTCGAGCGCATGTACGGGTCGGTCGTCGCCGTGAGCTCGTAGCCCGCGGGGACGCCGATGATCAAGTCGCACGCGTATTCGCGCGTGACCGGATCCTGTTTGCGCAAGGTGTTGCGCACGAATCCCATCCGCTGCGGGAAGTAGGTGTATTCCAAA
Source organism: Lysobacterales bacterium (assembly GCA_040255535.1). GTDB lineage: Bacteria > Pseudomonadota > Gammaproteobacteria > Steroidobacterales > Steroidobacteraceae > Steroidobacter. Next base: position 29,683 of record JBDZVE010000003.1, read on the forward strand.
CGGCGCCCGAGATCGCGCGCGAGCTCGGCCGCGATCTTGTTCTCGTAGCCTTCGCCGTTCTTGTGGGAGAGCGGCATGTTGTTCGCGTCGGAACAAACCTTGAGCACCGCGTCTCCTTCTTGAGCGACCGCAGCCGCTGCGAATGCGCTCAGAAGCGCGGTCAGAAGCACGCGCTGCAGGCATCTAACGACCATGATGCTCTCGCCTCTATTGCTTGCCGATAGCGGTTAGGCGCCCTGGCTCGATCTTGCCGTCCGATCGTCCTTTCAAGTACGCGTACAGTCCTTCCCAGTTCTTCTGCATCATCTGGCTCGTGTTGAACGGCGGCATCCCTTTCTCGATACGTCCGTTCATGACGGTCGTGTGAAACTCTTCCTTCGTCAGGACTTTCAGGGAGTCGATGAGGGAAGGGCCGACCATTCCCTCTTGCGCCGCTCCGTGGCAGCGCTCGCAGGCGAGCGCACGCCAAGTCTTCCATCCGTTCAGCGTTTTTTCGTCGACCTGATTTCCGTTCTCTACCATATAGAGCGCGTCGCCTTCGTCGTTCGACGAGGGCGCCGCGTCTTCGGAGAACACGGTCGTGGAAAGTCCGATCAAGATTGCCAACACGGGCAGGGTACCCACATATCGTCGCATTCGAATTTGAACCTCGTCGCTTGGCGCGTGTGCCGGATGATGAGTCCGACACACGCGCCTTATCTCATGAACATACGACTTTGTGGGTCGTCGCTCGCGTTTTGTTCCGAATCAAAGCGTCTCCTCGACAAAACGCTCAGCGCGCCGCGGCAGTTTGTGAGCCGCCGCTGTCAGGCAGTGCGAAAATGAACAACGACCCGCCGAGCGTCGTGTACTTCGCAAGATCCTTGTAGCCGCCGACCGCGCCGAGACCTTCCGTCGATTCGGTCAAGCCCGCGGCCATGCCGATGCCGGCCCATCCGCCGATACCGGAATAGGTGCCCACGTACTGCTTGCCGTTGTACTCGTAGGTGAACACGTTGCCGATGATTCCGGACGGCGTCTTGAACTTCCAGAGCTCCTTGCCGTCCTTCGTGCTCACTGCCTTGAGATAGCCTTCGAGCGTGCCGTAGAACACGATGTCGCCCGCCGTCGTCAAGGCGCCCGACCACACGGAGAAGCGCTCGGGCTTCGACCACACGATCTTGCCGTTCACCGGATCCCACGCGATGAAGTTGCCCATTCCGCCGTGGCTCTTCGGTGCGGGATACATCGTGAGCGTCGCGCCGACGTACGGCTGACCTGCCGTGTACTCGACCTGGAACGGCTCATACGTCATGCAGACATGGTTCGTCGGCACCATGATCATGCCGGACTTGCGATCGTAGCTTGCAGGCTGCTGATCCTTCGTGCCGAGCGCGGCCGGGCAGATGTCCTTCACATTGACGTCCGGTCCGGTCGTGCCGGGCGAGTACTGCTTGTTCACGATCGGTCGGCCGGTCTTCATGTCGACCTTCGTCGCCCAGTTGACGACTGGATCGTACTTCTCCGCCACGAGCAGCTCACCCGTCGCGCGATTGAGCGTATAGGCGAAGCCGTTGCGATCGAAGTGCACGACCGCCGGGACCTGCTTGCCCTTGAAGTTGACGTCGATCAGCAGGTTCTCGTTGACGCCGTCGTAGTCCCATTCGTCGTGCGGCGTCATCTGGTACGCCCACTTGGCCATACCGGTATCGAGGTCGCGCGCGAACAGCGTCATCGACCATCTGTTGTCGCCGGGACGCTGCGCGGGATTCCACGTGCCCGGATTACCCGTGCCGTAGTAGATGAGGTTGAGCTTCGGATCGTAGGAGTACCAACCCCACGTCGTGCCGCCGCCCAATTTCCATTGCTCGCCTTCCCACGTCTTGAGCGAGGAGTCCTTGCCGACCGGCGCCATTTTGCCGTTCGTCCAGGTCATCGTCTTCTGCGGGTCGACCAGAATGTCCTCGTCCGGCCCGGTGCTCCACGCGATCCAGGCGCGCTTGCCGGTCTTGATGTCGTACGCGATCAGTCGGCCGCGTACGCCGAACTCACCGCCCGAGATACCGGTGATCACCTTGTCCTTGAATACATGCGGCGCGTTCGTGTTCGTCTCGCCGATCTTCGGATCGCCGTTCTTGGCCGTCCACACGACTTTGCCCGTGTTCGCATCGAGCGCGACGAGGGTCGTGTCCGCCTGCTGCAGGAAGATCTTGCCGTCGCCGAATGCAAGACCCCGATACACTGTGTCACAACACATCACTGGTACGACGCTCGCGTCCTGCTTGGGTTCGTATTTCCACTTAAAAGATTGATCCTTCAAGTTCACGGCGTACACATTGTTCGGGAACGGCGTATGCACGTACATCGTATCGCCGATAACGAGAGGAGAACCTTCGTGACCGCGCAATACGCCCGTCGACATCGTCCAAGCGACTTGCAGTCGTCCGACGTTGCCGGCGTTGATTTGCTTGAGCTCGCTGTAGCGGTGATTGGCGTAATCGCCCGCTTGAGCGGCCCAGTTGGAGGACTTCGCCATGGCCTGTTCGAGATCGGGGGCCGCAGCGAGATTCGTTGAAGCGCCCGCTATGGACGCCGCAATCGCGACTAGAATCAGACGACGCTGAGAGTTCATATCCGTTTCCTCATGCTCACGTGAAATGAGGTCGATGACACATCAAAGGGAGACTGCGCATGCCAATGCAATCCTTATGCCACGCTCGAATCGCACTCGCGCTGCTTTGTACGTCCGCGCTGTCCTCGTTCCCGCCGACCGCGCTCGCCGATCCTGAGAAGAACGATTTTCCGACGCATGCTCGCGTCGAGTACGTCCAGGAGTGCATGCTTCAGTCGGGCGGAAAGCTTGCGAATATGTATCAGTGCTCGTGTGTGATAGACGAAATCGCGAAACAATTCAGCTACGACGAATACGTAGAGGCGTCGACTTTTGCGCGGTACGCGTCTCTCGCAGGCGAGCGCGGCGGCTTGTTTCGAGATCCGGAGCAAGGTCGAGAGATGGCGAAGCACTTTCGTGCTGTCGAACGCGACGCTTCCAAGCGTTGCGGCGTGCCCGAGAAGTGACAGCGCGAGACTCGCGTGAGCGCTCTGCCTGCATACAGTGAATGCAAGCAGAGCGATGCGCGGGTTTGCGGCTGCGATTCTCGAGGCCATTGCTTCGGTGCGCTCGCCGAACATCCTCAGAACGAGAGATACGCGCCGATGTTGAAGTTGCTGCTGTCGTTCTCGATGCCGCTGTGCGCTTCCGCAGTGACATCGGTGAACTCCGCGAGCAGCGTGAGGTTTTCCGTCAGAGAGTGATAAACACCGAGCGTGTACTTCTTATTCGTTTCGACGAGATCGGAGACGGGCTCGCCCGAGGCGAGATCGAGATTGCTCTCGCCATAATTGATCCCGAGCTTCGTGTTGCCGAGCTTGTAGGTAATTTGTGCAAGGAATCCGTCGGAGTCGCGCTCGTTTCCCGCGCCGTCATCGCCGAGCAGGAACAGGGCGGTCGTGCCGATGCCTTCGCCTTGGTAGTACCAGGCGAGAAATTCCAAGTCTCCAAACGTGATCTTTCCGCCGATGTCGAAGCCGAAGCTGTCGAAATCCTGTGCGTCCGTCACGCCTTCGTGCTTCTGGCTGATGAACGCCGCGGAAAGGTAGAGAGGCCCGTTCGTATACGCGAGCTTGCCGTGGAAACCCGGAGCCGACTCGGGTACTGCTCCCGGCCCATCGGGCGGCGGCAGGTTGACGGCCACGGGCTCGAGCGGATCGAAAATGCCGATCGTGAATTTGAAGCCGCCGAAGTCGGGCGTCGTGTAGTTGATTTGCGCGAGCCAGTCCGTGTAGACATATCCAAGCCCGATCGACCCGAGCGATGTATTCGAAGGCGTAGCGTAGTTGCCGTTTCCCGCACCGACGCCCGGGAGGGTCATGTCGTTCAGGATCACGTCCGCGCCGAACAGTCCGATGTTCCGGCCGAGCAAGAACGTGCCCATGTTGTCATTGCCGAATGTCAGGAACACTTGGCGAATGTCGAGCCCGGTCGTGCCGAGCGCGCTGTTGCGGATGGCCGCTCCCTGACCAAGATTCGGACTGCCGTCGTTCGTGCTGATTCCCGGATAGAAGCCGAACGTGACAGCGATGTCGTAGCCGTTCTGAGTCGTCGATGCGCCGATCGCGAGCGCCGCCGGGAGGAGGCCATTGCTGATCGATGAGCTGTCGTCTTCGCCGCCCGCGCCGAAACATGCGAGGCCGCCGGCGACGCCTGCCGTCCCTTCATCCTCGCAGCTCGCGCGGATGTAGTGAACGTTCACGTTTCCGTTCGCTGTGAATTTCCAATCGCCCGCCGTCAGCTCGACGGCGTGTGCGGGCGCGCTTAAGGAAAGCGCGAGCAGCACAGTTGCAGATGAAACCGTTGAGATCTCAAGCCCGTGTTTCCGTTGTTTCGCCGGCATGGAACTGCTCCCTGAAGCAGTACCTGTCTTTCCGCCGCGAGCGCTCGCGGGAATCGCCAGGCACGTGGCTAGGTGAATGGATGTGGGCGCAGAGCTAATAGCAAGGCGTATGCCAGTGCGAGCAGTGCAGCAATGCACGGCAGCGAGCAAGGCTCGATTTACACGAGCGCTCGACTACATGAGCGCGAGCGCCGCGCTGGAGGGCGCATGCGCATCATCTTTCTCGCTCGGCTCGCGGATGACACGCGCGCAAACGCGGGCTATGTGGTTCCGCGGCCACGCATTGCGCTTTGTACGGATGGGAGCTCCTACACGCCGCGTCGCGGAAGAAGCGCACGGGATGTTCGATTCGTATGACACTGTCGCGCGACAACTGAAACAGGTGATACAGTCGGCCAAGTGTCGCGCTCGTCGTATAGAATGCGCGTGAGGCTCGCAGGACGCTGCGGGGGTCTTGAGATTGTTGAGGCCGGGGGGATGCAGGAATCGACTGCAATACAGCACGCCGCCAACGTGCTCCGCTTCGTCCGCGGAATCGATACATCCGCCGCGCGATCGCCGCTGCTGAGCACTGCGATCGGAAATTCATGGCGCCGATGTGTCGAGGATTACGCACTCGATCCCGCGCGACGCCATCCTGCGCGCGTGCTCGATTCGACTGCGCTGCGCTCGTTGCACGATCAGCATGCCGAGCTTGTACACATCGCATCCGCCGAGATCGACTGGCTCTATGAGCACATCGCCGGATCGGGCTATGCGCTCCTGCTCACCGATGCGAGCGGCATCATCCTGTACGAGAAGTCGGAGCCGACGCTTGCCAAAACTTTTCATTCGGCGGGTCTCTTGACGGGCGCCGATTGGAGCGAGCCGTCGCAGGGGACGAATGGCATGGGCACGTGCATCGTCGAGAAGCGCTCGGTCACCGTGCATCTCGCGGAGCACTTCCACGGCTGCCACATTGGGCTCTCGTGCTCGGCGGCCCCGATCTGCGATCCTTCCGGCGCGCTGCTCGCGGTGCTCGACGCATCGACGATGGATGCGCGCGATACGCGCGTCAGCCAAGCGCATACGATGGCGCTCGTGAATCTGTCGGCACGGGTGATCGAGAAATGCGTGTTCTTGAGGCAGTTTCGAGAAACGATCATGCTGCGCTTCCACGCACGCCCGGAGCTCGTGAACCTGCAGCACGACGGCGCGCTTGCGCTCGCCGAAGACGGCACGATCATCTCGGCGGATGAAACCGCGCTGCGTCTGCTCGGCGTTCGACATCGCAACGAGCTGACCGGTCGGCGCATTGACGAGGTGTTCGACATTCGCCCGGATGACATTCTCGGCACACGGCTCGGCAGTCGAGGCGGGCTGCTCACGATGCGAGATACCTATCTCGGGCGACGCTTTTTCGCGAGCGTGGGTCAAGATGCGACGACGACTGCGACAGCGCCGCGGGTGGCGCGCGCAGCGCCGATGCGATCGGTCGTGCAGGTCGCAGCTTCCGCCGCGCGCAAGAGCGCGCTTCAACTCGAGGAGCTCGCAGGCGAAGATCCGCAGATGCTGCGCAACGTGCGCAGCGCGCGCCGCGTCGCCTCGTCGCGCGTGCCGGTGATGATCCAAGGACCGACAGGCGCCGGTAAAGAAGCGTTCGCGCGGGCGCTGCACGCCGCGAGCGGACGCGCAGACAAGCCGTTCGTCGCGCTCAACTGCGCTGCCATTCCCGAATCGCTGATCGAAAGCGAGCTGTTCGGGTATCGGCCCGGTGCGTTCACCGGAGCGCGTAAGGAGGGAATGAAGGGCAAGATCTTGCAGTCCTCGGGCGGCACGTTGTTCCTCGATGAGATCGGCGACATGCCGCTCCTCCTGCAGACGCGGCTTCTGCGCGTGCTGGAGGAGCAGGAAGTGGTGCCGCTCGGTGCCGAGACGCCGCTCAAGGTCGATCTGCACGTTATCTGCGCATCGCATCAGAACCTCCGCGCGATGATCGCGCGCGGCACGTTCCGCGAGGATCTGTACTATCGGTTGAACGGCATCACGCTCGAGTTGCCGCCGCTGGCGCAGCGCACGGACAAGGAGCGCCTCATTCGCGACTTCCTCGCGGCCGAGACGAGCGATGGGCGGCCCGCTGCAATCGAAATGGATGCTTTCCAGTGTCTACTGAGCTACTCGTGGCCGGGCAACATCCGCGAGCTGCGCAATGTCATTCGCACGGCGCTCGCGATCTGCGAGGGCGGCGTCGTGCGCCTGAGCGACTTGCCGAGCGAGGTTCGAGGCCATCTCGCGCCCGCGCCAAAGGCACCGCAGCCCGAGTTTCGCGACGCGACTCGCACGGATTCCGCAGGAGAAACGAGAACCTGCGGCCCCGATTCGCTCCAAGCGGCCGAGCGCGAGGTGCTCCTCACCGCGATTCGCGAGTGCGGCGGCAACATGTCGCATGCCGCGAAGAAGCTCGGTATCAGCCGCAACACGCTGTATCGCCGCTGCAAGCGGCTCGGTTTGCCCGTGCAGCGCGAACGCCCTGCGTTCTTGAGCTGAGAATTACGAAGTTGTCAGTGATTAGCGGTTGGTTGCTCGGAAGAAGTCATCAGTCGCCAAAGAAGTCGCTGAAACCAATCGCTCATGGCGCGACCGCGCGCCTCTGACTAACCGCTAGTCACTAATCCCTAGCCACTTCTCCTGGCTGGCACGCAATCTGCTTGAGATCTCTCGAACGAGTGGAGCTCATGCGAGCTTCATCGTCACGCAGCGTGCGTGTGAGGGATGAATGGCGGCAGAAGGCGGCCGGCGGCGTGTCAAGAGGAGCATTGGCAAACGAAAGGCTCCGACGACGCCCAATGGCGTACAACTCGCGGCGGGTGTGCGGCTCGTAGCCGCCGGGTCGAAGCGCAAAGTGGCGATGCTCGTTTACGCCGACGGCAGAGTGCAGCTCAACGAGGGTGCAGTCGCGATTCTGCGTCTGTGCGATGGTTCGCGCACGCTCGAACAAATCGTGACGGAGGCGGCTCGGCGTTCTCCCGATGGAGCGCTTGCGGCCGATATCGGCGCCTTTCTGGACGCCGCACGCGCGCGCGGCTGGATCGTCGAGACCGGCGCATCATGAAAATCATGAAAATGAGCCTCTCGGCGCGCGTTGTGCGTCTCGCAACAGCGTGACGCCATTATCATCGCAAGCATGAACACGAGCGCATTGATCGCGACGAGCGTCGCGATATCTCTACTACTTTGCAGCGAAGGTTCTTCGGCCGAGTCGCTGGACACTGTTGTCGTGACCGCGACACGCACGGAGCAGCACAGTTTCGAAACTCCGGCTGCAATCGATGCGATCGACGGCGATGACCTCCGCGCGAACAACCTCAGGGTCAATCTTTCCGAAGGCCTCGGACGAGTGCCCGGTATCGTCGTACAGAATCGTCAGAACTATGCGCAGGATCTGCAAGTTTCCTCGCGTGGGTTCGGTGCGCGCGCATCCTTCGGTGTGCGCGGCGTGCGCCTGATCCAAGACGGCATTCCGCTCACGATGCCGGACGGGCAGGGGCAGACGGGGCTGTTCGATCTCGACGGGGCGCAGCGCGTCGAAGTGCTGCGCGGCCCGTTCGCCGCGCTTTACGGCAACTCATCGGGCGGCGTCATTCAAATCGTCACGACCGGCCGGATCGAAAAGCCCACGCTCGAGCTCAGCACGACGGCCGGCGAATACGGTTTCCGTCGGTACGGGTCCCAGTTCGGACTTCGACTCGGGGCCGTCGACCTGAGCGGCAATTTGTCGCGGTTCGAGACGGACGGGTATCGCGATCACAGTGCTGCAACGCGAGATGTCGCGAACCTGCGGATGCGTTTCGCGCCGGACGAGCGTTCGTCGTTGACCGCGATCTTGAACGTGCTCGATCAGCCGGACACGCAGGATCCATCCGGTTTGACCCGCGAGCAACTCGAAGAGGATCGCACGCAAGTCGCGCCGAGCGTCATTGCGCTCAATACCCGCAAGTCCATTCGACACGTGCAGGGCGGCGCATCTTACGAGCGGAAGATCGGAGAGAACGATCACGTTCGCGTCATGGGCTACTACGGCGATCGCGATTTGGTGCAGTACCTCTCGAACCCGAGCACTGCGATCACAGGGTCGGGCGGTGTCGTCGATCTCGCGCGCAAGTTCGGCGGCACGAGCCTCCAATGGGACCACGAGGGCGAGCTCGCCGGTGCCCCGTACGAGGTCACGGTCGGGCTCGAGTACGATCGAATGGAGGAGCGTCGTCGCGGATTCGTGAACGATGGCGGCATACGCGGCGATTTGCGTCGCGATGAAGACGACACCGTCTACAGCATCAACCAATATGCGATCGCGCAGTGGCGACCGGTCTCCCGCTGGGTCATCTCGGGCGGCTTGCGGCGCAGCGAAGTGCGCTTCGACGTCGAGGACAATTTCATCGTCGGTCCGAACCCGGACGACAGCGGGCGAATCAGCTTCGACAGCACGCAACCCGTGCTCGGCGTTTTGTTCGAAGCGGCTCCGAACGTGAATGTGTTTGCGGCGGCAGGCCGGGCCTTCGAGACTCCGACGTTCTCCGAGCTGGCTTATCGCCCTGACGGCTCGCCGGGGCTCAACTTCGATCTCGACGCGGCGATCAGCACGAACTACGAGGCCGGCGTGAAAGCGCTCTTCGGCGATGACGGGCGCCTTACGGCGACGCTGTTTCGGTCGGATACGAAGGACGACATCGTAACGGGCCCTTCGCCGTTCCCGGGCCGAAACACATTCGTCAACGCTGCGAAAACGCGCCGCGAAGGGGCGGAGCTGGCCTTGCAGTACGTTCTGCCGCACGGCTTCGATTTCGGCGCCGCGTACACCTATACGCGGGCACGCTTCGAGAACTTCGTGAATTTCTCCGGTGCGGATCTGAGCGGACAACGCTTGCCGGGCGTACCCGAGCACTCCTTTTACGCCGATGTGAACTGGGCTCACGCGAGCGGGTTTTCCACCGGTCTCGAGGCGCGCGTTACCGGCAAGGTGTACGTCGACGACGAGAATTCGGATTTCGCGGACAGCTACACTGCGCTCAACTGGCACGCGGGATTGCGTCGCGACGTCGGGGATTGGATCCTCAATGGCTTTCTGCGCGTCGACAACATCACGGATGAAGACTACGTCGGTTCCGTGATCGTCAACGGCGCCGGCGGCCGCTTCTTCGAGCCGGCACCCGAGCGTACGTTCTACATCGGCCTCACTGCCGGATTTTGACGCCGCCTCAGTTTGGGATAGTAGGCCAACGTGCTACGAACGCGATCGGCGCAAGATCGATCGCAAACAGCGCCGCGGCCTCGACTCGTGGCCGAAGGTGGGTCGCAAAGCTCGAGCAGCGAAAGGACTTCTCGTCGACGCGTACGGCGAGCTTGGGAAAAATGTGCTTGCGCATTGCGAGCAGCAAATCGCAGTCGCCTTGTTCCAAGCGGACCAGACGGTCGCGTTGAAGCGAGATGCGACGCCATGCCGCGGGAAAGCGTTCGAGGTCCGTGGCCGTAGGCAATTCGATACCGCGCAGGCGAGCCAGCAGCTCGTCGCGGCTATCGAATGTCGTGGCTTGCCGAACGTTCGCATCCGTCGCGGGTACCGGTGCGGCCAGGGTGACCTGCACGGCCGCGCCGCTCACGAACTCTCCGCGGAAGCAACCTGGGTCGACATCGATGTCTTCTCGTGCACCGAGCGCTCGCAGAATATCCGCGACCTTGCGCTCGAGCGCATCGCACGCATAGCTCGTGCGAGTGCTGTGAAAGCGAAAGTGCATCTTCTGGAGGTGCCAGATCGCCTGCACCGGGGCGCCCGGCATCGTATTTGACGGTTCGGGGCTTGCGCTCTCGGCGGCGAGCAAGGAGAGCAGAAGGAAGAACGAACGACGGATCGCGTATGCCACGACGTTGCCTCCCGAGCGAGCGCTCGTGAGTCTCATTGTGCTCATCGCCTGAAGGAATGCATCGACCGTAAGTGCCGAATCGATGTGCCGACGTGTAGGCGGCGCTTTCAGGGCATGCTTCCGTCAGGGCGATGTCGCGCCGGCGTCGATGGCGATACGGGGTGGCTCGTTGCGCGAGTGCGCGCGCTCAATCGCGTGCTGCTTTCTTGACGGCCTCGATGAACGCATCCGCATAGCGCGCGAGCTTCGTTTCGCCGACACCGGAGATCGTGAGAAACACTTCGCGTGTCGTCGGCCTGCGTTCCGCGATGCGCTTGAGCGTCGCGTCGTGGAAGATGACGTAGGGCGGCACGCCGTGTTCGGCGGCGAGCCGCTTTCGAACCGCGCGCAGCGCTTCGAACAGCTCGTGATCGATGACGTCGGCGCCGATGTCGTCTTGAGTCTTGTCCCGAGTGCGATCGTGACGCTCGGTCGTGGAGCTCACTTGCACGGAGCGTACGCCGCGCAAAATCTCCCAACTCTTCTCGTTCAAGGACAAGACGCCGTAGCCGTCGTCGGACTGTCGAACATCGCCCCTGTGAATGAGCGTTCGCGCGAGCGTGCGCCATGCCGCGGCACTCCAGCTCTTGCCGATTCCATACACGCTGAGCGAAGTATGGCCGTTGTCGATGATTCGTTGCGCTTGCGAGCCGCGCAGCAGGTCGATGACATAGCTCACGCCGAAGCGTTCGCCGCGTTGTGCGAGCCGCGCAATGCACGATAAGAATTGCTGGGCCTCGATCGTTCGATCCTCGATCGTTCGGGGCGTCGTGCAGTTGTCGCAGGCGTTGCACGGGGGGCTAAAGGCCTCGCCGAAATAGGCGAGCTGTATTGCTCGTCGGCACTCGGTGCTTTCCGCGTAGCTCAGTACCTGGCGCAGCTGTTGGCGCGCGATGCGCTGCTCGTCTTCGAGCGGTTCCTGCGTCGTGGGATCGACTTTCTGCTGGATCAGAAATTCGGCCGTGCGAATGTCGCCCGCGCCGAAGTAAAGGACGCACTCGGCTTCATCGCCATCGCGTCCCGCGCGACCCGATTCCTGATAGTAGCTTTCGAGCGTGCGCGGCAAGTCGTAGTGGACGACCCAGCGCACGTCCGGCTTGTTGATCCCCATTCCGAACGCGATCGTCGCGACCATGACTCGGGCATCGTCGTTGATGAATGCGTGCTGGTTCTGCGTACGCTCCTCCGGCGTCAAGCCCGCGTGATAGGCAAGCGCGGCGATGCCGTCATCGCGCAACGACTGGGTGAGCTCATCGACGCGCTTGCGCGAGAGGCAATACACGATCCCGGAGCCGGTCGATGCCTTGCACCGGGCTGCGAGCTCGGCGTACGTGCGCTTGTTCTTCGGGCGCACGGAGTAGAAGAGATTCGGTCGATTGAAGCTCGCGATGTGGAGGGCAGGTTCTCGCAGCGCAAGCTGGCGGGCGATATCTTCCCGCACGCGTACCGTGGCGGTTGCCGTGAATGCGAGCAACGGAATCGACGGGTGGCGCCTGCGCACGTCGGCGAGTTGACGGTACTCCGGCCGGAAGTCGTGGCCCCATTCGGACACGCAATGCGCTTCGTCGATGACGATCGCGCACACGCCGGCCGCGTCCGCCAGTTTCGGTAGCGCGTAGCGCAAGAACTCGCTTTGCAGCAGTCGCTCGGGCGCGAGATACAGGAGCTTATACGCGCCGGAGCACGCGGCAGCGATGCGGGCACCGATCTCCTGCGCGGATAAGCTCGAGTTGATGAAGGTCGCGCTGATGCCTTGCTCTTCGAGCAGCCGCACCTGATCTTGCATCAAAGCGATGAGCGGCGAGACGACGATCGTGAGGCCGTCGCGCAGCACTGCGGGCAACTGAAAGCAGAGTGATTTGCCGCCGCCTGTCGGCATGATGGCAAGTACGTCGCGGCCATCGAGCACGTCGGCGACGATCGCCTCCTGTCCGGGACGGAATGCATCGAAACCGAAGTGCTGTTTGAGCGCTGCGGTCAGCTCGGGCCGTGTTGGACGCGAGGCATTGCGCTCGCAAGAAACTGCCATGTCTTGAGACGCGAAACGAACGGCGGCGAAGATCTCGTCGCGTCGCATTATCGCCGAGCCGCTCGGACGCGCGAGCGAAATTGACGGCGCATGCGCGCAGAAATGCGTTGCGCGCGTCGTTCCGGGCGCGATCTCAGCGCGTGCCCGTCAGGCTCTCCATCATGAGCCCGGTGCCGCCCTTGGAGACGTGGGCGACGATCGCGGTGCGACGATGGATCTTCGTGACGACGCCTAGATTGATCGCGAAAGCGAGATGAACCGTGGCGCCCTTCTTCAGCCCCAAGTTCCGCGTTTCGATGAAGACGCCGTTCGCGCTCAAGTTGCGAGCCCGGCACAACTTGCCTGCACGTCCTGGAACGGCGACGTAAACTGCCGTGCGGGCACGATGACGTGTGTGTAGGCGCCGCTCCATCTTCAACCCCTCGAGTTCTCGTTCTTGTTCAGCATCAGTCGCACCGTTCTATGGAGAACGCCGTCTCATTATCGACGCGCGCCATTATGCCGCGCACCCGCCGTCGCGCGAAAGTCTTGCGATGAGGTGTTATGTCTCAATCGGCATGCGGATATGATCTTTGAAAATTTCTCTCGCCCACGATGAGCGTTTCGCGAGTGAGCACGTCGATCTCTTTGACACTACCTGAGATTCGAAACGCAGCAAGCGCGCTCGATGGGCGCACGCTGCGAACGCCCGTCGCGCCGCTTCATGGCATCGAGGCGCAGAAAGAATTTGGAACGGACACGCGGGTTTATCTCAAACTCGAGTTGTTCCAGCTCACCGGCACATTCAAGGCTCGCGCGGCGCTGCTGAATGCGCTGCGGCTCAGCCCCGAGGCGCGTGAGCGGGGCGTGACCGCGATCAGCGCGGGCAACCATGCGGTCGCAGTCGCGTTCGCGGCGCGGGAAACAGGAACGAGCGCGAAGGTCGTGATGATCGCGAGCGCCAATCCTTTGCGAGTCGAGTTGTGTCGAGCGTACGGCGCGCAGGTCGAGCTCGCCGCCGATGCGCATCAGGGGTTCGCGCGCGTCGAGGAGCTCGCTCGAACCGAAGGGCGCACGCTGATCCATCCGTTCGAGGGACGCACGACGGCGCTCGGCACTGCCACGCTCGGTCTCGAGCTTTGCGAGCAGATTCCGGAGCTCGACGCCGTGGTCGTGCCGATCGGCGGCGGCGGGTTGTGCGCCGGCGTCGCATCCGCCGTCAAGCTCATCAACCCGACATGCCAGGTGTTCGGCATCGAGCCCTACGGTGCGGACAGCATGTATCGCAGCTTCGAGGCCGGGGAGCCGCGCTCGATCGAGCGCGTCGCGACGATCGCTGATAGCCTGGGGGCTCCCTATGCACTGCCGATGTCCTTCGAGCTGTGCAGGCGCAATGTGGATGCGCTCGTGCGGGTCTCGGACGACGAGCTCCGTACTGCGATGCGTTTCTTGTTGCGCAATGCCAAGCTCGCGGTCGAGCCGGCGGGCGCGGCGGCAACCGCCGCACTGCTTGGACCCTTGCGCAGGCGATTGGAAGGAAAATCGGTGGCGCTCATTGTGTGCGGCAGCAATATCGATGCCGCGAGCTATGCGGCGCTCATCGCCGAGTGAGCAAGCGACGAATCGACGAACGCCTGGAGTGGGGAAGTGACGAAACAAGCAGATCGCGATCAAGGCGCCGATGCATCCGATAGCCGGGGTCCCGGCGCGTCCTCGCTTCGTCACGCCCGTCCGATCGGCGTGTTCGATTCGGGTGTCGGCGGGTTGACCGTGCTGCGGGCCCTGCGCGAGCGGCTGCCGGGAGAGGATTTCCTCTATCTAGGCGATACGGCGCGCTTGCCCTACGGAACGAAGAGCGCACAGTCGGTGCTGCGCTACTCGCTGCAAGCGGCCGACCTGCTCGTGCGCCAGGGCATCAAATATCTCGTGGTGGCGTGCAATACCGCATCGGCGGTTGCGATCGACGCCTTGCGCAAACGCTTCGCGCCCTTGCCGGTCATGGGCGTCATTGAGCCGGGCGCCGAGGCCGCGTGTGTGAGGACGAGCAGTCGACAGATCGCGGTCATCGCGACCGAGGGTACGATCAGAGGCGGCGCGTACCACCGTGCGATCGCTCGACGCGCGCCGGAGGCGATCGTCGTGGGTCAGGCGTGCTCGCTGTTCGTCGCGCTCGCGGAAGAGGGATGGACGCAAGGGCCGATCGTCGAAGCTGTCGCGAAACGCTATTTGAGCGCGATCTTCGAGGGGCATCCGAGCGTGGACACGCTTCTGCTCGGCTGCACGCATTTCCCCGTGCTGGCCGATGCGCTCCAGTCCGTGCTGAAGGAGGGCGTGCATCTCGTCGATTCCGCCCGAACGACAGCCACTGCGCTCGAACACGATTTGCGCAACCGGGATCTTCTCCGCGCTGCTGAACGCCGGGGTTCGATCCGCTTGTTCGCGACCGACAACGCGGAGCGGTTCGCGGCGGTGGGGAGCTTGTTCTTGGGCGAAAGCTTCGCGGTCGAGGACGTCGAGATCGTCGATCTCGCCGAGAATGAGCAGATAAATTCGGTCTAGCGAGTTGACGATTGACAGTCAGAAGTCGCCTTTTCTTGCCGTCAACTGTCAACCGTCAACTGTCAACCGACCTTCAGCGTGCATTCGCCGGCCGATTGCTCCCGGCCAGCTCGTCGTAGCATTCGAACCGATTGCGTCCGCAGAGCTTTGCGGCGTACAGCGCGTGGTCGGCGGCTTCGAGCAACGCGAGCGTGCTCGGAAAGCGCTGCTTCGGCGTAAAGGTCGCAAGGCCGATCGAGGCCGTGACTCGAGCACCCTGCGCGGCTTCGCCGTGATCGAATCCCGAGAGTGCACCGAGCATGCGCTGTGCGACTTGCTTTGCGATTTCCCGATCCGCGCCCGGGAGCACGACCATGAACTCTTCGCCGCTGAAGCGGGCCACGAGATCGCTGCCGCGCACGCATGACTGGAGCACTCGGGCACAGTTGCGCAGAACTTCGTCCCCGGCTTGTGTGCCGAAGCGCTCGTTGATGTGCTTGAAGTGATCGAGGTCGACGTGTGCCACGCTCAGATCTCGGCCGAACACGACGGCTTGCGTGAATTCGCGGTCGAGCATGCGGTCGAGCCAGGCGCGGTTGAGAGCGCCGGTCAAGGCATCGCGTCGTCCGGAGTCTTCGGCTTCTTCCGTGCGCGTGAGCAGTACGCTTGTCGTCGCCTGCAGCGCGCTCACTTCCTGAAGCGCGTGAAGGTTGCGCACGGCGAGCAGCTCGCGCGCTTCGGCCAAGAGGTTCTCCGCATCTTCCGCCTGCATGATGCTCGTCTCGTACAGCGCTTCCGTCTCCGGAATGAGCTTCAAGGTCCGCGCGACGACTTCGTTGAAGAGCTCATGGCTCATCCCGAGAAGAGAGTGAGCGCGCTGCGCGAGCGCACCCACCTTCGTGGACTCCTCGCGGCACACTACGGCCTCCGCGAGATCGCTCCCGAGCGCCACACAGCGCGCGTATTTGCCTTCCTCCGTCGTTGCGCTCAGCACATGGGGCGTATGGCTGTGCTCCACGGCCTGCCAAATCCGCTCGGGCAGGTTCCACGACTTGAGCAGCAGGGCGGAGTAGAAGGCGTGGTCCTTGCCGAGCTGCTGGACCTCGTAGGCGATCCAATCTGCGTGCGCCGCTCCCTGGGGGAGCTTGGCGTAAAAATCCCGGGACGCGCGATCGAGCGCGAGGACGCTGATGTCCTGCAGCAGTCCGGCGAGGAAAATGTCCTCGGCTTGCCCGACCTTGGCGAGCTCGCTGAAGGCGCGCGCGGCGGTCGCGCTCAACAAGGAGCGGCGCCAGAAGCGTGGATAATCGATGCCGGTGGGGCGCAGCGCACGGAACGAGGAGACGAGCGAGAAGCTGAGCGCGAGCGTCAAAGCCGCATTGAGGCCGATGATGACGAGCGCCTGGCGCAGATTTTGGCTCGGCCGGCGCTGGGCATAGAAGGCGGAATTCGCAATGCGCAGGATTTTGGCCGTAATCGCCGGGTCGCGGCTCACGGCCTGCGCGACTTTGGCCATTTCGATATCGGGATCGCGCGCGAGTGAGATGATGTCCGTCGCCACGCGGGAGGGGCTTGGGAAGTCCACCTGCGCCTTGAGGCGATTCTCGAAATCTTGCGAGTGCATTTGGGTCGGGAAAATCAGCCAGGGCGCGGATTCGCCTCTCCTTTAATATATCGACGTGCCGACGCTCTCCTTAATCAGACAATCCCTTAGCTTGGCGGATCCTTGAACGGGGCGGCACTTTCGGCGTGAGGGCAGCGAGCCGAAACGAGGCGGCGGGCCTCGGCGGAGTCGCAGCTCGCTGTTGACACTCAATGGGTTGGCAAAGAGAATAGCCGGCTCTTATGTCCGCGGAGGGGTACCCAAGCGGCCAACGGGGGCAGACTGTAAATCTGCTGGCTTATGCCTTCGTAGGTTCGAATCCTACCCCCTCCACCACCTCTGCGGGTGTAGTTCAATGGTAGAACCTCAGCCTTCCAAGCTGATGGTGTGGGTTCGATTCCCATCACCCGCTCCATTGCTCACCGCGAGAATGGAGTTGCTCCGCGGACGAAAGAATTTGCCGACTCGGGATTTTTGATTGGCCGGTTTTGAAGGTTGGCCCACGTAGCTCAGTTGGTAGAGCACGTCCTTGGTAAGGACGAGGTCACCGGTTCAATCCCGGTCGTGGGCTCCAGAAAGAAAGGGGATAGTGATTAGGGGATAGGGGATAGTCAGAAGGGGAAGAGAGGCGCGAGCCGCTCTTATTCTGACTATCCCCTATCCGCTGAACACTAACCGCTCGTTTGTTTATCACTAGTCACTGAAACGCTAGTCACATATTGAGGAATGCCGCTGTGGCCAAAGAGAAGTTTGAACGTACGAAGCCGCATGTGAACGTAGGCACGATTGGTCACGTTGACCATGGTAAGACGACGCTGACGGCGGCGTTGACGAAGGTGATGGCGGAGAAGCACGGCGGGGAATTCAAGGCGTACGATCAGATTGACAAGGCGCCGGAGGAGAAGGCGCGCGGGATCACGATTGCGACCTCGCACGTGGAGTACAGCTCGGACCACCGTCACTACGCGCACGTGGACTGCCCGGGTCACGCGGACTACGTGAAGAACATGATCACGGGTGCGGCGCAGATGGACGGAGCGATTTTGGTGGTGTCGGCGGCGGACGGACCGATGCCGCAGACGCGCGAGCACATTTTGTTGGCGCGTCAGGTGGGTGTGCCGTACATCGTGGTGTTCCTGAACAAGGCGGACATGGTGGACGATGCGGAGCTGCTGGAGCTGGTGGAGATGGAAGTGCGCGAGCTCTTGTCGAAGTACGACTTTCCTGGCGACACGACGCCGATCGTGAAGGGCTCGGCGCTGAAGGCGCTGGAAGGGGATCAGTCGGAGATTGGCGTGCCGGCGGTGTTGAAGCTGGTGGATGAGATGGACAAGTACATTCCGGTGCCGGAGCGCGCGATTGACGGAGCGTTCTTGATGCCGGTGGAAGACGTGTTTTCGATTTCGGGTCGCGGCACGGTGGTGACGGGCCGAATCGAGCGCGGTGTGGTGAAGGTGAACGACGAAGTGGAGATCGTTGGGATCAAGGAGACGACGAAGACGACCTGCACGGGCGTGGAGATGTTCAGGAAGCTGCTGGACCAGGGTCAGGCGGGCGACAACGTGGGCGTGCTGCTGCGAGGCACGAAGCGCGAGGAAGTCGAGCGTGGCCAGGTGTTGGCGAAGCCGGGCAGCATTACGCCGCACACGAAGTTTGAGGCGGAGGTGTACGTGCTGACGAAGGAGGAGGGTGGCCGTCACACGCCGTTCTTCAAGGGCTATCGTCCGCAGTTTTACTTCCGTACGACGGACGTGACGGGGGCGGTGGAGCTGCCTGCGGGCGTCGAGATGGTGATGCCAGGCGACAACATCAAGATGTCGGTGGAGCTGATTGCCCCGATTGCGATGGAAGAAGGGCTGCGCTTTGCGATCCGCGAGGGCGGACGCACGGTCGGCGCGGGCGTGGTGTCGAAGATTCTGAAGTGACGGCTCGATAGAGCCGTCATCCTTGCGGAGGCGAGGATCCATCGGGACTAGGCCCGGGCTCTTGAATCGAGAGCGACAGCGTCTAGCTCGGTGGATTCCGGGTATGAGCGGCAGCCGCGGACGGCTGCCGCATATTTGTCCGAGGGCCGACGGTGATCCGCACGCGACTTGCGGCGGGATAACCGGCGGTTCAACGATCGAGGTCTTAGGCCAGTAGCTCAATTGGCAGAGCGGCGGTCTCCAAAACCGCAGGTTGGGGGTTCGATTCCCTCCTGGCCTGCCACTAAGGGGAAGGGGCTAGGGGAGATAGGGGATAGGGGATAGCCAGAAAGAGAGACGAGCAACAGCGGCTTCTCTGACTATCCCCTGTCCCCCATCCCCTATCCGCTTCCAACGGAACATGACAGAACAGGTACAACAAGGCGCCACACCGCTCGATGCGGCGAAGCTCGCGGCCGGCGTTGCCCTTTTGGCAGCCGGAATCGCGGGTTTCTATCTGCTCTCCGAGCAGCCGATCTGGTTGCGATGGATCATCGTGCTCGCGGGGCTCGCGGCCGGCATTTTCGTCGGCTTGCAGTCGTACCAAGGAAAGACGTTTCAATCTTTCGTGCAGAGCTCGCGCGTCGAGCTGCGCAAGGTCGTGTGGCCGAACCGTCAAGAGACCATGCAGACGACGCTCGTGGTCTTCGTGATGATCCTGATCCTCGCCGTGTTCTTCTGGGGACTCGATACTGTGCTGGGCAAGCTCACTCGTTGGTTGACGGGACAGGGGAGTTGAGGATGGCTCTGCGCTGGTATGTCGTACACGCGTATTCGAACTTCGAGCATCGCGTCGCCGAGGCTCTCAAGGATCGAATCAAGCTGCAGGGCTTGCAGGACAAGTTCGGCGAGATCCTCGTGCCGACCGAGGAAGTCGTCGAGATGCGCGACGGGCAGAAGCGAAAGAGCGATCGCAAGTTCTTTCCAGGCTATGTGCTCGTGCAGATGGAGATGGACGAAGATACGTGGCATCTCGTGAAAGAAGTGCCGAAGGTGCTCGGCTTCATCGGCGGCACGCCGGAGAAGCCCGCGCCGATCACCGACAAGGAAGCAATGAGCATCCTGCGTCGGGTCGAAGAGGGCGTCGATAAGCCGAAGCCCAAAGTATTGTTTGAACCCGGCGAGGTCGTGCGTGTCATTGATGGGCCCTTCAATGATTTCAACGGCGTCGTCGAGTCGGTGAACTACGAGAAGAATCGCCTGCAAGTCGCAGTGCAGATCCTCGGACGTTCGACACCGGTCGAGTTGGACTTCTCGCAGGTCGAGAAGGCGTAAAGAGGCCACTGGGCGCTGGGCCCTGGGCTGCTGGCAGAGGAAGCGATTGCTTCTTTATCTGACCAGAGCCCAGCGCCCAGAGCCCGACAGCCAACGGTTTCGTTCGGAGAACGAAACGTCACTGCAAGGACGACTGGGGAGTTCTTACGAGCGCTACGACCCGCGGAGTAAATGCAATGGCCAAGAAAGTCACTGGCTACATCAAGCTGCAGATTCCTGCAGGCCAGGCGAATCCGAGCCCGCCGGTCGGTCCGGCGCTCGGTCAGCAGGGCGTGAACATCATGGAGTTCTGCAAAGCGTTCAATGCGCAGACGCAGAGCATCGAGAAAGGACTGCCGACGCCCGTGGTCATCACGGTGTACAGCGATCGCAGCTTCACCTTCATCCTGAAGACCCCGCCCGCATCCGTGCTGATTCGCAAAGCGATCGGTATCGAGAAGGGCAGCGGCACACCGAACACGAACAAGGTGGGCCGAATTTCGCGCAAGCAGCTCGAAGACATCGCGAAGACGAAGCAGCCGGATCTCACGGCCGCCGACCTCGAAGCCGCGGTGCGTACGATCGCGGGCAGCGCGCGCAGCATGGGCGTCGATGTGGAGGGGGTGTGACATGGCAGCAGTAGCAAAGCGCGTACAGGCGTGGGCGAAGCGAGTCGAGCCCGGCAAGCAGTACCCGATCGATGAAGCGATCGCGATCGTCAAGGAGTTCGCAAAGGCGAAGTTCCGCGAGTCCGTCGACGTTGCCGTGAATCTCGGTATCGATGCCTCGAAGTCCGATCAGCAGGTTCGCGGCTCGACCGTCATGCCGCACGGTATCGGCAAAGCCGTGCGTGTCGCCGTCTTCACGTCCGGCAAGAATCAGGATGCCGCGCGCGAAGCGGGCGCCGATATCGTCGGTCTCGAGGACCTCGCCGAGAAGGTGAAGGCAGGCGAGCTCAATTTCGATGTCGTCGTCGCGAGCCCCGATGCGATGCGTGTCGTCGGCCAGCTCGGCCAAATTCTCGGTCCGCGTGGACTGATGCCGAACCCCAAGGTCGGCACCGTGACGCCGGACGTCGCGGGCGCAGTCAAGAACGCGAAGGCAGGTCAGGTGCGCTACCGCGCCGACAAGGCTGGTGTCGTTCACTGCACGATCGGCAAAGCCGACTTCGAAACAACGCAGCTCAAGGAGAACTTGGTCGCGTTGCTGCAGGACCTGCAGAAGGCAAAGCCTGCCGCTTCCAAGGGCATCTATCTGAAGAAGATCGCGCTGTCTTCGACGATGGGCCCGGGCGTGCCGGTGGAAGTTTCGTCGCTCGCGCTTTAGCGCGAGCGCAAGGCGTAGGCCGTAGGCTGAAGGCTTAAGGTCAGAAACGAAGAGAGAATCTCGCTTCGTTCTGGCTACAGCCTAGAGCCTACAGTCTACAGCCTGATTCGATTGATGTAGGGCCGGTAGAGAGCTGGCGACAGCTCGAAGCCGACCATCATCGAAGACCGCAGGCGGCGCAAGCTGAAAGCGGTGGGACGGGCGAGGCGAAGAGAGGTGTCTCTTCGTTCTTGCTACAGCCTGCAGCCTACAGCCCACAGCCTTAATGAATGCCTGCGCAGATGGTGTTACCCGAATCGGAGCTCAAGAGCGATTCGTCGCGATTGGATCCGGCTGAAGGGCGCCGTCAGGAAGAAGGCTACAGGCTACAGGCCGCAGGCGGCAGCCAGCGAACTCGCTCTGGCTGAAGTCTGAAGTCCGAAGTCTGAAGTCTTGAGGAGAGCACGCAGGATGCGTGCTCGCACGTTAAAGCTCTTCACGCCAGGAGGAAATCATGGCGCTCAGACTCGATGACAAGAAGGCGTTGGTCGCGGAGGTGGCTTCGGTCGCCGCAACGGCGCAATCGGTCGTCGCTGCAGAGTATCGCGGTCTCACCGTGACGCAGATGACGGATCTGCGTTCGAAGGCCCGCAGCTCGAATGTCTATTTGAGAGTGGTGAAGAACTCGCTCGCCCGTCGGGCAATTGCCGGCACTCAGTTCGAGTGCGTCGGCGAGAGCCTCAAGGGTCCGCTGCTTCTCGCATTCTCGAAAGACGATCCGGGCGCGGCCGCGCGCCTTGTCAAGACTTTCGCGAAGGACAACGACAAGTTGGTTCCTAAGGTCGTGTCGCTCGGCGGCACGGCACTCGCCGCGAAAGATATCGACAAGATTGCGAGCTTGCCGACGCGCATGCAGGCGCTCAGCCAACTGGCTGGTGTCCTCCAAGCGCCGATCAGCAAGTTCGTACGCACGCTTGCCGAGCCGCACGCGAAGCTTGTGCGGACGATCGCTGCAGTGAAAGACCAAAAGGCCGGGTAGGTTTCCGACACATGGGTCGGAATGAATACCTACAAGGCTTGAGTTTCGGATTTCGGTAACAAGGTTGGAGTAACGACAATGGCTGCTAGCAAAGAAGAGATTTTGGACGCGATCGGCAACATGACCGTGTTGGAGATCGTGGACCTCGTCAAGATGATGGAAGACAAGTTCGGCGTGACGGCCGCGGCTCCGGTCGCGATCGCTGCCCCGGGTGCCGCCGCCGCGGCTGCCGCCCCGGCCGCCGAAGAGAAGACGGAGTTCAACGTGACGATGACCAGCTTCGGCGCCAACAAAGTCGGCGTCATCAAGGTCATTCGCGAGATCACCGGCTTGGGCTTGAAGGAAGCGAAGGACCTCGTCGAAGGCGCGCCGTCTTCGGTGAAGGAGGGCGTTTCCAAGGCCGACGCCGAGGCGATCAAGAAGAAGCTGGAAGAAGCAGGCGCCGCTGCGGAGATCAAGTGAGATATGCCGTGGAGGGGCGGCTCGCACGTGCGGGCCGTCTCACACGACTCACTTGCGGAGCCTGGTCGGAAATCGGAGGCGACTGCGGACGTGGAGCCGCAGTCGCTTTCCGTGTTTGTGTCGATTTCGTGTCTTGAAGGGCGACAGCTCGATGTCGAGCGGTTTCCCAGTTTTCGTCGCCGGCTCGAATCCCCGAGCGGCCCGAATTGATAGGTGACCCAGCATGGCGTATTCGTTCACCGAGAAAAAGCGCATCCGTAAGGATTTCGGTAAGCGGGAGAGCATCCTCGAGGTGCCGTACCTGCTCGCGATTCAATTGGACTCATATCGCAAGTTCCTGCAGGCCGACGTCGCCGAGGAGCGCCGTGAGGACGCAGGCCTGCACGCCGCGTTCAAGAGCGTGTTCCCGATCACGAGCTACTCGGGCAATGCGATCCTCGAGTACGTGAGCTACCGCCTGGGCGAGCCGGTGTTCGACGTGAAGGAGTGCCAGCTGCGCGGCCTCACGTACGCGGCGCCGCTGCGCGTCAAAGTGCGCCTCGTGGTGTACGACAAGGAAACGTCCACGCCGACGAAGAAAACCGTCAAGGACATCCGCGAGCAGGAAGTCTATCTCGGCGAGATGCCGCTGATGACCGATAACGGCACGTTCGTCGTGAACGGTACCGAGCGTGTCATCGTTTCGCAGCTCCACCGCAGCCCCGGCGTGTTCTTCGATCACGATCGCGGCAAGACGCACAGCTCGGGCAAGCTGCTGTTCTCCGCGCGCATCATTCCGTATCGCGGCTCCTGGCTCGACTTCGAGTTCGACCCCAAGGACTGCGTGTTCGCGCGTATCGACCGCCGGCGCAAGCTCCCGGTCACGATCATCCTGCGCGCGCTCGGCTATACCGAAGAGCAGATGCTCGACATGTTCTTCGACAAGAACACCTACTACCTGTCGAAGGACAAGATCGAATTCGACCTGATCCCCGCGCGCCTGCGCGGCGAGACCGCGACGTTCACGATCAAGATCGGCGATGAGGTCATCGTCGAAGAGGGTCGTCGCGTGACTGCGCGCCACGTGCGTCTGCTCGAGCAGAAGAACATCTCGCGCCTGGAAGTGCCGAAGGAATATCTGATCGGCAAAGTGCTTGCGCACGACGTCTTCAATGCGGAAACGGGCGAGATCCTCGCGAAGGCGAACGAGATCCTCACCGTCGCGATCGTCGATAAGCTGATCGAAGCGGGGATCGAGGAGATCCGCTGCCTGTACGTGAACGATCTGGATCGCGGCCCGTACATTTCCGATACCCTGCGTATCGACCCGACGCGCACGCGCCTCGAGGCGCTCGTCGAAATCTATCGCATGATGCGCCCCGGCGAGCCGCCGACGAAGGATGCTGCCGAGAACTTGTTCCAAAACCTGTTCTTCAATCCTGAGCGCTACGATCTCTCGTCCGTCGGCCGCATGAAGTTCAATCGCCGCGTGCATCGCGACGCGATCGTCGGCACGGGCATCCTCTACGACTACGAGCACTTCGCCAAGCGGAACGACGAGTTCTCGAAGGAGCTCGTGCAGCAGTACGGTCAAACGGTGCAGACCGCGCGCGGCGAGGAAACGAGCTCGGACATCGTCGCTGTCATTAAGGAGCTGTGCGATATCCGCAACGGCAACGGCCAGGTCGACGATATCGACCACCTCGGCAATCGCCGCGTGCGTTCGGTCGGCGAGATGGCGGAGAACGCCTTCCGCATCGGCCTCGTGCGCGTCGAGCGCGCGGTGAAGGAGCGGCTGACGCTCGCGGAATCCGAAGGCTTGATGCCGCAGGAGATGATCAACGCGAAGCCGGTTGCTGCGGCCGTGAAGGAGTTCTTCGGCTCCTCGCAGCTCTCGCAGTTCATGGATCAGAACAATCCGCTGTCGGAAGTCACGCACAAGCGGCGCGTGTCGGCGCTCGGACCGGGCGGCTTGACGCGCGAGCGTGCGGGATTCGAGGTGCGCGACGTGCATCCGACGCACTACGGCCGCGTGTGCCCGATCGAAACGCCGGAAGGCCCGAACATCGGTCTCATCAATTCGCTCTCGGTCTATGCCCGCACGAACGACTACGGCTTCCTCGAGACGCCGTATCGCAAGGTCGTCGACGGCAAGGTGACCGAAGAGATCGACTACCTCTCGGCGATCGAAGAGAGCCAGTACGTGATCGCGCAGGCGAACGCGGCGTTGAACGAGGCCGGTCAGTTTACGGACGACCTCGTCTCGTGCCGTCATTTGAACGAGTTCATGCTGTCGACGCCGGACAAGATCCAGTACATGGACGTCTCGCCGAAACAGATCGTCTCGGTGGCGGCGTCGCTGATTCCGTTCCTCGAGCACGACGATGCGAACCGCGCGTTGATGGGCTCGAACATGCAGCGACAGGCCGTGCCGACCTTGCGTGCGGAGACGCCGCTCGTCGGAACCGGCATGGAGCGTGCGGTTGCGATCGACTCCGGCGTGACCGTCGTCGCGCGTCGCGGCGGCGTGGTCGATTCGGTCGACGCCTCGCGTATTGTCGTGCGTGTGCACGATGCGGAGACCTCCGCCGCCGAGGCAGGCGTCGATATCTACTCGTTGACGAAGTACACGCGTTCCAACCAGAACACCTGTATCAATCAACGTCCGCTCGTGAAGGCGGGCGATGTGATCGCGCGCGGCGATGTGCTCGCCGACGGTCCGTCGACGCATCTCGGCGAGCTCGCGCTCGGGCAGAACCTGCTCGTCGCGTTCATGCCGTGGAACGGCTACAACTTCGAGGATTCGATCCTGATCTCGGAGCGCGTCGTCCATGACGATCGCTTCACGACGATTCACATCGAAGAGCTCACCTGCGTCGCTCGCGACACGAAGTTGGGGCCTGAGGAAATCACCGCCGACATCCCGAACGTGGGCGACATCGCGCTCGCGAAGCTGGACGAGGCGGGCATCGCGTTCATCGGCGCCGAAGTGAAGGCGGGCGACATTCTCGTCGGCAAGGTCACGCCGAAGGGCGAGACGCAGCTGACCCCGGAAGAGAAACTGCTCCGCGCGATCTTCGGCGAGAAGGCCTCGGACGTGAAGGACACTTCGCTCCGCGTGCCGCCGGGCATGGACGGTACCGTCATCGACGTGCGTGTGTTCACGCGCGACGGTGTCGAGAAGGATTCGCGCGCGCTTGCGATCGAAAAGGCGGAGCTCGAGAAGGTTCGCAAGGACCTGGAGGATCAGCGCCGCATTCTCGAAGACGACCTGTTCGAGCGCGTTCGTGCGGTTCTGCTCGGCAAGCCTGCCGAAGCGGGTCCGAAGAAGTTCCGCGCCGGCACGATCATCGATGAGACGTATCTCTCCGAGCTTACGCGCGAGCAATGGCTCGAAATTCGTCTGCAAGACGAGGAAGGCAATGCCGCGGTCGAGCGCGCTGCCGAGCGCTTGAAGGCGCAGCGCAAGGAATTCGAGAAGCGCTACGAAGAGAAGCGCGCCAAGATCACCGCGGGCGACGATTTGGCCCCGGGCGTCCTGAAGATGGTCAAGGTGTACCTCGCCGTCAAGCGCCGCATCCAACCGGGCGACAAGATGGCGGGCCGTCACGGAAACAAGGGTGTCGTGTCGACGATCGTTCCGGTCGAAGACATGCCCTATACGAGCGATGGAACGCCCGTCGATATCGTGCTCAATCCGCTCGGCGTGCCCTCGCGCATGAACATCGGCCAGATTCTCGAGACGCATCTCGGCTGGGCGGCGAAAGGCATCGGTCTCAAGATCGGGCGCATGCTCGATGAGGCGCGCGGCGCGCAAGCAATTCGCAGCTTCCTCGATGAGGTCTACAACAAGACCGGCGGCCAGAAGGCCGACATCGATTCGCTCACGGACGATGAGATCGTCGCGCTCGCCGGCAATCTGCGCCATGGCGTGCCGATGGCGACGCCGGTGTTCGACGGCGCCGAGGAAGAAGAGATCAAGCACATGCTTGCGCTCGCGGATCTGCCGCTCAGCGGCCAGACAATTCTGTACGACGGCCGCACGGGCGAGCGCTTCGAGCGCGAAGTCACGGTCGGCTACATGTACATGCTGAAGCTGAACCACCTGGTCGACGACAAGATGCACGCGCGTTCGACCGGCCCGTACTCGCTCGTCACGCAGCAGCCGCTCGGCGGCAAGGCGCAGTTCGGCGGCCAGCGCTTCGGCGAGATGGAAGTGTGGGCGCTCGAGGCCTACGGCGCTTCGTACACGCTGCAAGAAATGCTGACCGTCAAGTCGGACGACGTGAACGGCCGCACGCAGATGTACAAGGCGATCGTCGACGGCAATCACGAGATGAAGGCCGGCATGCCCGAATCCTTCAACGTGCTCGTGAAGGAGATCCGCTCGCTCGGCATCAACATGGAGCTCGAACAGGAGAGCGAGAAATAGCTCGCTCTCTTGCAGCGGTTAGCGGTTAGCGGTTAGCGGTTAGCGGTTAGATAGGAGGCGGCAGCGATTGGCGTGAAAGGCGGTGGATCGAGAACGCGAAGCGTTCTGAACCAACTCCTGACCGTTGACTGCTAACCGCGTCCCACCAATAGGTGACACAGATGAAAGATCTATTGAAGTTGTTCAAGCAGCAGACCCCGGTCGAGAATTTCGACTCGATTCGTATCGGGCTCGCATCGCCGGAGATGATCCGCTCGTGGTCGTTCGGCGAGGTGAAGAAGCCCGAGACGATCAACTACCGCACGTTCAAGCCGGAACGCGACGGGCTCTTCTGCGCGAAGATCTTCGGACCCGTGAAGGACTACGAGTGCTTGTGCGGCAAGTACAAGCGCCTGAAGCATCGCGGCGTCGTCTGCGAGAAGTGCGGCGTCGAAGTGACGCAATCGAAGGTGCGCCGCGAGCGCATGGGGCATATCGAGCTTGCAAGCCCGGTGGCCCACATTTGGTTCTTGAAGTCGCTCCCGTCCCGTATCGGTTTGATGCTCGACATGACGCTCCGAGAGATCGAGCGCGTGCTCTATTTCGAAGCGTTCGTCGTCATCGAGCCCGGCATGACCGAGCTGCAGCGCGGCCAGTTGCTCACCGACGAAATGTACCTCGAGGCGATCGAGAAGCACGGCGATGAATTCGATGCGCGCATGGGCGCGGAGGCCGTCTATGAGCTCTTGAAGTCGCTCGACCTGCAGGCCGAGGTGCTGCGCGTGCGCGAGGAGATCACCGGCACGAACTCCGAGACGAAGATCAAGCGGCTTTCGAAGCGCCTGAAGCTGCTCGAGTCGTTCATCGAATCCGGCAACAAGCCCGAGTGGATGGTGATGACCGTGCTGCCGGTGCTGCCGCCGGATCTGCGCCCGCTCGTGCCGCTCGACGGCGGTCGCTTCGCGACGTCGGATTTGAACGACCTGTATCGCCGCGTCATCAACCGCAACAATCGTCTGCGCCGCCTGCTCGAGCTCAACGCGCCGGACATCATCGTGCGCAACGAGAAGCGCATGCTGCAGGAAGCCGTCGATGCGCTGCTCGACAACGGCCGTCGCGGCCGTGCCATCACCGGCACGAACAAGCGTCCGCTCAAGTCCTTGGCCGATATGATCAAGGGCAAGCAGGGCCGCTTCCGTCAGAACCTCCTCGGCAAGCGCGTCGACTACTCCGGCCGCTCGGTGATCGTCGTCGGCCCGACGCTGCGCCTGCATCAGTGCGGTCTGCCGAAGAAGATGGCGCTCGAGCTGTTCAAGCCGTTCATCTTCTCCAAGCTCCAGCTGCGCGGCGAAGCCTCGACGATCAAGGCCGCGAAGCGCATGGTCGAGCGCGAAGGACCGGAGGTGTGGGACATTCTCGAAGAGGTCATTCGCGAGCATCCCGTGCTCTTGAACCGCGCGCCGACGCTGCACCGTCTCGGCATTCAGGCGTTCGAGCCGGTGCTGATCGAAGGCAAGGCAATTCAGCTCCACCCGCTCGTCTGCACGGCTTTCAACGCGGACTTCGACGGCGATCAGATGGCCGTTCACGTGCCGCTGTCGCTCGAAGCACAGCTCGAAGCGCGTGCGCTCATGATGTCGTCGAACAACATTCTGTCGCCCGCGAACGGTGATCCGATCATCGTGCCGTCGCAGGACGTCGTTCTCGGCCTCTACTACATGACCCGCGAGCGCGTGAATGCGCGGGGCGAAGGCATGTTCTTCACGGACGTGCAGGAAGTGCACCGCGCCTACGAGAACCGCGTCGCGGATCTGCAGGCGAAGGTGAAGGTGCGCGTGCTCGAGTACGTGCGGCTCGAGAGCGGAGAGTTCGATGCGAGAGCGCGTACGGTCGATACGACTGTCGGTCGTGCCTTGCTGTCGGAGATTCTGCCGAAGGGCCTTTCGTTCGATCTCGTCAACCGAGACATGACCAAGAAGGCGATCTCGAGCGTCATCAACGTCTGCTATCGCACGGTCGGCCTCAAAGAGACGGTCGTGTTCGCCGACCAATTGATGTACACGGGCTTCCACTATGCGACCCGCGCCGGCGTCTCGATCGGTGTCGATGACATGGTCGTGCCGCAGCAGAAGGGCAAGATCCTGGCGGGCGCTGAGCGGGAAGTGAAGGAGATTCAGGAGCAGTACGCTTCGGGTCTCGTCACGAACGGCGAGCGCTACAACAAGGTCGTCGACATCTGGTCGCGTACGAACGACCAAGTGGCGAAGGCCATGATGGACAAGCTCGGCGTCGAAGAAGTCGTCAATGGCAAAGGCGAGACGACGGTGCAGAAGTCCTTCAATTCCATCTACATGATGGCGGACTCCGGCGCTCGCGGTAGCGCGGCGCAGATTCGTCAGCTTGCAGGCATGCGCGGTCTCATGGCGAAGCCGGACGGCTCGATCATCGAGACGCCGATCACGGCGAACTTCCGCGAAGGCTTGAACGCGATGCAGTACTTCATCTCGACGCACGGCGCGCGCAAGGGTCTTGCCGACACCGCGCTCAAGACGGCGAACTCGGGTTATCTCACCCGTCGTCTCGTCGACGTCGCACAAGACCTGGTCGTGACGGAAGAGGACTGCGGTACGACGAACGGGCTTACGATGAGTCCGATCGTCGAGGGCGGCGATGTGGTCGAAGGTTTGGGCGAGCGCGTCCTCGGGCGTGTGATCGCGCAAGACGTGATGCGTCCGAGCGGCGATGCAGTCGTCGTTCCGGCCGGCGTTCTGATCGATGAGAAGCTCGTGAAGCTTCTCGAGCAGGAAGGCATCGATCAGGTCAAGGTTCGCTCTCCGATCACGTGTGAGACGCGCTACGGCGTGTGCGCACAGTGCTACGGACGCGACCTCGCGCGCGGCCACCGAATCAACCTGGGTGAAGCCGTCGGCGTCATCGCGGCGCAATCGATCGGCGAGCCCGGCACGCAGCTCACGATGCGTACTTTCCACATCGGCGGTGCGGCCTCGAGAGCGGCCGCTGCGAACTCGGTCGAAACGAAGGGCCGAGGTGCGGCGCGCCTGCACAACTTGAAGACGGTGCACCACGAGAAGGGACACTGGGTTGCGGTCTCTCGCTCCGGCGAGCTCGGCGTCATCGACGAGTTCGGCCGCGAGCGCGAGCGCTACAAGATCCCCTACGGCGCAACGATCAACGTGAAGGATGGCGATACCGTCGAGCCGGGCCAGATCCTCGCGACGTGGGATCCGCATACGCACCCGGTCGTGACGGAAGTGACCGGCTTCATCAAGTTCCAGGACTTCATCGATGGGCTCACGGTCCAGAGCCAGGTCGACGAGGTGACGGGCTTGTCGAGCACGGTCGTGATGGATCCGAAACAGCGCAGCTCGGGCGGCAAGGACCTGCGTCCGGTCGTGCGTCTCGTCAATGCGAAGGGCAAGGAAGTCACGTTTGCGAACACCGATATTCCGGCTGTCTACGCGCTGCCCGCGGGCGCCATCGTGAGCTTGGAAGACGGCGCCAAGGTGTCGGTCGGCGACATCATCGCGCGTATCCCGCAAGAGTCGTCGAAGACCCGCGACATTACCGGCGGTCTGCCGCGCGTTGCGGATCTGTTCGAAGCCCGCAAGCCGAAGGATTCCGCGATTCTCGCGGAGCACTCGGGCACGGTCAGCTTCGGCAAGGAGACCAAGGGCAAGCGTCGTCTGATCATCACCGATGAGCAGGGCGAGAAACACGAAGAGCTGATCCCGAAATGGCGTCACCTCAACGTGTTCGAAGGCGAGCAAGTGGAGCGGGGCGAGGTCATCGCAGACGGCGAGCCGAATCCGCACGACATTCTGCGCCTACAGGGCGTCGAGTCGCTCGCGAACTATCTCGTACGCGAGATCCAAGACGTCTATCGCCTCCAGGGCGTGAAGATCAACGACAAGCACATCGAGGTGATCATTCGCCAGATGCTTCGCAAGGTCGAGATCGCTCACACGGGCGACACCTCGTTGCTGCGCGGCGAGCAGCTCGACAAGGCGAGAGTCACCGACGTCAACGAGCGCATGACGGAGCAGGGCAAGCTTGCGGCTCGGATCGAGCCGGTCTTGCTCGGCATCACGAAGGCCTCGTTGGCCACCGAATCGTTCATCTCGGCGGCCTCGTTCCAGGAGACGACCCGCGTGCTGACCGAAGCCGCGGTGCGCGGCTTGAAGGACGACCTGCGCGGTTTGAAGGAGAACGTGATTGTCGGGCGGCTCATCCCGGCCGGTACCGGCTCGTTCTATCACGCGCGGCGCCGCAAACGGATGGATGCGGGCTCGGGGCGCAGCTTCATGGACGTCGGCGGCGGCGTGACCGAGGGCGAGGAGTCGGTGTCGGACGAGGCGGGCGCCTCGGCGGAGTAGGCGGGCAAAGCGGTTAGGGGTTAGCGGCCAGTCTGAGCCGGCTCGCGCCGGTTGGACGAGCTGCCGACCCCGATCCGCAGCCGCACCAGGAGGCCGCCTTTCAGCCTATCGCCGGTCGCCAAGCGCTTGAGGCTCAAGCAATTGACACCGTTCGGCGTGGTTCCTACAATCGCGCGCCTTTGATCGGCCGGCGCCCTCACATGCTCGCCCGCCATCATGCAATTTCTTCACTAGGCCGCCGCACTGGCGGCCTAGTGTTTCTTCAAGGATCAACCATTTATGGCCAGTATCAGTCAGCTCGTTCGCAAGCCGCGGACCTCGCCGAACTATAAGACGAAGGTTCCGGCGCTTGCGGCGTGCCCGCAGAAGCGGGGGGTGTGCACGCGTGTGTACACCACGACCCCGAAGAAGCCGAATTCCGCCCTGCGCAAGGTTGCGAAGGTTCGGCTCACGAACGGCTTCGAAGTCATCAGCTACATCGGCGGCGAAGGACACAACCTGCAAGAGCACTCGGTTGTGTTGATTCGCGGCGGCCGCGTGAAGGACCTGCCGGGTGTCCGCTACCACACCGTGCGGGGCACCCTCGACTGCGCGGGCGTCGCCGACCGCAAGCAAGGCCGCTCGAAGTACGGCGCGAAGAGGCCCAAGAAGTAATGCAGGTCGGCCAAACCGACTACATGACGACCCGACCCAATGAGTCGGAACGCGTTCCGACCTACAGTCACGAATCACGGTAACCACATATGTCTCGCAGAGCATCGGCCCCGACTCGCACGATCCTTCCGGATCCCCGCTTCAACAGCCTGCTGTTGGCGAAGTTCGTCAACATGGTCATGGAGCGCGGCAAGAAGTCCGTCGCCGAGAAGATCGTCTATGGCGCGGTCGATCGCATCGCCGAGAAGACCGGCAAGCCGGCCGAGCAGTCGATCGAGCTCTTGTCGATGGCGCTCGACAACGTCAAGCCGAGCGTCGAGGTGAAGAGCCGCCGCGTCGGCGGCGCGACCTATCAGGTTCCGGTCGAAGTGCGCTCCGCGCGCCGTCAGACGCTCGCGATGCGTTGGGTGATCGAAGCGGCCCAAGCGCGCTCCGAGAAATCCATGGCGCAGCGGCTCGCTGCGGAGCTGTTGGATGCCTCGGAAAATCGCGGTTCGGCCGTGCGCAAGCGTGAAGACACGCATCGCATGGCGGAGGCGAACAAGGCATTCGCGCACTACCGTTGGTAAGCGAGCAGCGGCTACGAGGCTCCCTTGAGAATCGCGGCCGCTCACGAGAGAAAGCACAGTGCCCCGTACCACTCCAATCGAGCGCTACCGGAACATCGGGATCTCTGCGCACATCGACGCCGGTAAGACGACGACGACGGAGCGCATCCTGTTCTATACGGGCGTCTCGCATAAACTCGGTGAAGTGCATGACGGCGCCGCCGTCATGGACTTCATGGAGCAGGAGCAGGAACGCGGCATCACGATCATGTCCGCCGCGACGACGTGCTTCTGGAAGGGGATGGAGAACAACTTCCCCGAGCACCGCGTCAACATCATCGACACGCCGGGCCACGTCGATTTCACGATCGAGGTCGAGCGGAGCCTGCGCGTGCTCGACTCCGCGGTGGCCGTTTTCTGCGCGGTCGCGGGCGTGCAGCCGCAGTCGGAGACGGTTTGGCGGCAGATGAACAAGTACAAGGTGCCGCGCATCGCGTTCGTCAACAAGATGGACCGCGCGGGCGCCAATTTCCTGCGCTGCGTCGAGCAGATCAAGACGCGGCTGCGCGGCGTGCCCGTGCCCATTCAGCTCCCGATCGGCGCCGAGGACAGCTTCGAAGGCGTCGTCGATCTGGTTCGCATGAAGGAAATCTGGTGGGATCCCGCGACGCAGGGAACGCGATTCGAGTATCGGGAGATCCCCGAGCACATGCGCGAGCAATGCGAGGAGTGGCGCGCAAAGTTGGTCGAAGCCGCTGCGGAAGCGAACGAGGAGCTGCTGAACAAATATCTCGAGGGCGGCACGCTCACCGAAGCCGAGATCAAGCGCGGCTTGCGCGAGCGCTCCATCCGCAACGAGATCGTCGTCTGCGTCTGCGGCTCGGCGTTCAAGAACAAGGGCGTACAGGCGATGCTGGACGCCATCATCGAGTACATGCCTTCTCCGGTCGAGATGCCGCCGGTGAAGGGGCTGACGAGCGATGGCGTCGAAGCGGTGCGCAAGGCGAGCGACGACGAGAAGTTCTCCGCGCTCGCGTTCAAGATCCTGAACGATCCCTTCGTCGGGAACTTGACGTTCTTCCGCGTGTACTCCGGTGTGCTCAATTCCGGCGACACCGTTGCGAACGCCGGCAAGGACAAGAAGGAGCGCATCGGTCGTCTCCTGCAGATGCACGCGAACGAGCGCAACGAGATCAAAGAAGTGCGTGCCGGCGACATCGCTGCCGCCGTGGGTCTCAAGGACGTCGTGACCGGCGACACGCTCTGCGATCCGGAGCACATCATTCAGCTCGAGAAGATGGACTTCCCGGAGCCGGTGATCTCCGTTGCGGTGGAGCCGAAGACGAAGGCCGATCAAGAGAAGATGGGCATGGCGCTGCAGCGCCTCGCGAAGGAAGACCCTTCGTTCCGCCTGTCCTCGGATCCGGAGTCGGGTCAGACGATCATCGCCGGAATGGGCGAGTTGCATCTCGAGATCATCGTCGATCGCATGAAGCGCGAGTTCAAGGTGGAAGCGAATGTCGGCAAGCCGCAGGTCGCTTACCGCGAGACCGTGCGCGCGACCGTCGAGCAGGAAGGCAAGTTCGTGCGTCAATCCGGCGGCCGCGGCCAGTACGGTCACGTGTGGATCAGGCTCGAGCCGCTCGAGCCCGGCAAGGGTTATGAGTTCGTCAACGCGATCGTCGGCGGTGCGATTCCGAAGGAATATATCCCGGCGGTGGACAAAGGCATTCGGGAGGCGACCGCGAACGGCGTGCTCGCCGGTTATCCGGTCGTCGACGTGAAAGTCACGCTGTTCGACGGTTCGTATCACGACGTCGACTCGAACGAAATGGCGTTCAAGATCGCCGGCTCGATGGCATTCAAGGACGCGATGGCGAAGGCGAAGCCCGTCATTCTCGAGCCGATCATGAAGGTCGAGGTCGTGACGCCGGAGGAGTACTACGGCGATATCGTCGGCGATTTGAACCGTCGCCGCGGCCAGATCGTCGGTATGGAAGATTCGATTTCGGGCAAGGTCGTGACGGCCGAAGTGCCGCTCGCGGAAATGTTCCAGTACTCGACGTCCATGCGCTCGATGAGCCAGGGGCGCGCGACGTACACGATGGAGTTCGCGAAGTACATGGAAGTGCCGAGCAACGTTGCACAAGCTATTAGCAAGAAGGGTTGAGGAGAAGGGGATAGTGATTAGGGATAGGGGATAGTCAGAAGGGGAAGAGAGGCGCGAGCCGCTCTTATTCTGACTATCCCCTATCCGCTGAACACTAACCGCTCGTTTGTTTATCACTAGTCACTGAAACGCTAGTCACATATTGAGGAATGCCGCTGTGGCCAAAGAGAAGTTTGAACGTACGAAGCCGCATGTGAACGTAGGCACGATTGGTCACGTTGACCATGGTAAGACGACGCTGACGGCGGCGTTGACGAAGGTGATGGCGGAGAAGCACGGCGGGGAATTCAAGGCGTACGATCAGATTGACAAGGCGCCGGAGGAGAAGGCGCGCGGGATCACGATTGCGACCTCGCACGTGGAGTACAGCTCGGACCACCGTCACTACGCGCACGTGGACTGCCCGGGTCACGCGGACTACGTGAAGAACATGATCACGGGTGCGGCGCAGATGGACGGAGCGATTTTGGTGGTGTCGGCGGCGGACGGACCGATGCCGCAGACGCGCGAGCACATTTTGTTGGCGCGTCAGGTGGGTGTGCCGTACATCGTGGTGTTCCTGAACAAGGCGGACATGGTGGACGATGCGGAGCTGCTGGAGCTGGTGGAGATGGAAGTGCGCGAGCTCTTGTCGAAGTACGACTTTCCTGGCGACACGACGCCGATCGTGAAGGGCTCGGCGCTGAAGGCGCTGGAAGGGGATCAGTCGGAGATTGGCGTGCCGGCGGTGTTGAAGCTGGTGGATGAGATGGACAAGTACATTCCGGTGCCGGAGCGCGCGATTGACGGAGCGTTCTTGATGCCGGTGGAAGACGTGTTTTCGATTTCGGGTCGCGGCACGGTGGTGACGGGCCGAATCGAGCGCGGTGTGGTGAAGGTGAACGACGAAGTGGAGATCGTTGGGATCAAGGAGACGACGAAGACGACCTGCACGGGCGTGGAGATGTTCAGGAAGCTGCTGGACCAGGGTCAGGCGGGCGACAACGTGGGCGTGCTGCTGCGAGGCACGAAGCGCGAGGAAGTCGAGCGTGGCCAGGTGTTGGCGAAGCCGGGCAGCATTACGCCGCACACGAAGTTTGAGGCGGAGGTGTACGTGCTGACGAAGGAGGAGGGTGGCCGTCACACGCCGTTCTTCAAGGGCTATCGTCCGCAGTTTTACTTCCGTACGACGGACGTGACGGGGGCGGTGGAGCTGCCTGCGGGCGTCGAGATGGTGATGCCAGGCGACAACATCAAGATGTCGGTGGAGCTGATTGCCCCGATTGCGATGGAAGAAGGGCTGCGCTTTGCGATCCGCGAGGGCGGACGCACGGTCGGCGCGGGCGTGGTGTCGAAGATTCTGAAGTGACGGCTCGATAGAGCCGTCATCCTTGCGGAGGCGAGGATCCATCGGGACTAGGCCCGGGCTCTCGAATCGAGAGCGACAGCGTCTAGCTCAGTGGATTCCGGGTATGAGCGGCAGCCGTAGCGGCTGCCGCATATTTGTCGGGACGCAACTGCGGTTCTAACGGCCGCATGCAACGTTTAACCCGCAGTTGTAGTGAGATATGAAATGGCAACTAACCAAAACATTCGCATCCGCCTGAAGGCGTTCGATCATCGTCTGATCGACAATTCGGCGCGTGAGATCGTCGAGACGGCGAAGCGCACGGGCGCGACGGTGCGGGGCCCGGTGCCGCTGCCGACGAAGATGGAGCGCTTCACGGTGCTGATCTCCCCGCACGCAGATAAGGATGCGCGCGATCAATACGAGATCCGCACGCACAAGCGCCTCATGGATATTCTCAACCCCACCGACAAGACGGTGGACGCCCTCATGAAGCTGGAGCTTCCGGCGGGCGTTGACGTGCAGATCAAGCTCAATTGACGCAGTCAATTGAGCGGTTGACAGTCTACGGTTGACAGTTGACAGCCAGACCGGACTAGCGAGATCGGGTTCTTTTCTGGCCGTCAACTGACAACAGTCAACCGTCAACTGCATCCGGGCTTGCAATGCAAGCCCACATGCCTATAATTCGCGCCTCCTTGCGCCGAGGTCTGGCCCTGACGGGGTACCGCTCGAGCGGCGTGACCGCCACCTAGCGTGCCGGTCGGCCTCTCTTTCCGGTTCCTTCCAAGCCTGATCCATGCCCCCGGAGTGAGCTCGAGTCGAACTCGGGTCGATTTCGAGGGGCGGCCGGTCTGATTCAGCGTCGCGTTTAAGGCGCTGCCGGTCCTAGCGAAGATTTCGTTTTTAGCGCCTCGGCCAATCGCAGCCGAGCGCGTATTGAACAGTCGCCGCCGAGCCTTGCTATCGGGCTCGGTCGCGCTTTAGAAGAGGACATACGATGAGCGCTGCCAAGACCCTGGGTCTGGTCGGTCGTAAGGCCGGTATGACGCGTGTCTTCACCGATGCGGGCGAAACCGTGCCGGTGACCGTCATCGAGGCCTTGCCGAACCGGGTTACGCAAGTCCGCACGCAGGAAGTGGACGGCTATCGGGCCCTGCAAGTGGCCGTGGGCGAGCGCAAGGCTTCGCGCCTCAACAAGGCGGAAGCCGGTCACTACGCCAAAGTCAAAGTGGCTCCCGGGCAGTCCTTGGTCGAATTCCGTCTGAACGGAGAAGAGGGCAAGGATTTCGCGCCGGGTGCTGAGATCAAGGTCGACCTGTTCCAGGAAGGCCAGATCGTCGACGTCACCGGCACGACGATCGGTAAGGGGTTCGCGGGCGTGATGAAGCGCCACAACTTCGCCGGCGGATACGCGACGCACGGTGCCTCCGTCTCTCACCGCGTGCCGGGCTCGATCGGTCAACGCCAGACGCCGGGGCGCGTATTCCCTGGAAAGCGCATGGCGGGTCACATGGGCGTGCGTCGCCGCACGACCGAGAACCTGCAAGTCGTGCGTGTCGATGCCGAGCGCAACCTGTTGTTGATCCGCGGCGCTGTGCCGGGCGCCCCGGGCGGCCAGGTGATCGTGCGTCCGTCGGTCAAAGCGGCGGCTCGAGCTGCAAAGAAGAAAGCCGCAGCTCCGGGCAAGAAGTAAGTCGAGACACAGCAGTAGTAGGCCGCCATGAATCTAAAGCTGGTCAGCAAGGGTGCGCAGGCGCAGGACCTCCAAGTGTCCGATGCGACGTTCGCGCGTGAATTCAACGAGGCGCTCGTGCATCAAGTCGTGACTGCGTATCGCGCAGCCGGCCGCGCGGGCACGAAGGCGCAGAAGACGAAAGCCGAAGTTCGCGGCGGCGGCACCAAGCCGTGGCGCCAGAAGGGCACGGGTCAAGCGCGCGTCGGCTCGATTCGCAGCCCGATCTGGGTCGGCGGCGGGCGTGCATTCGCGGCGAAGCCGCGCAGCTTCGCGCAGAAGGTCAATCGCAAGATGTATCGCGGTGCCATGCGCGCGATGCTCTCGGAGCTCGCCCGCCAGGAGCGGCTGCTCGTCGTGAATGGCATCGAGCTCGAAGCGCCGAAGACGAAGCTGCTCGTGCAGAAGCTCAATGAGCTCGAGCTCGGTCAAAACGTGCTCGTGCTCGTCGAGGCATTCGACGAGAAGCTCGAGCTTGCCGCCCGCAATTTGCCGTATATCGACGTGCTGCCGGTCAGTGCGCTCGATCCGCTCAGTCTCGCACGCCACGACAAAGTGCTCGCGACCGTCGGCGCGGTGCGTCTGCTCGAAGAGAGGCTCGCATGAGTAAAGAGACTTTGATGAACGTGCTGATCGGCCCGCACGTTTCCGAGAAAAGCGCGCGCATCTCCGAAGGTGCGGATCACTTCGTGTTCCGCGTGCGTCGCGATGCGACGAAGCCGGACATCAAGGCTGCCGTCGAGCTGATGTTCGACGTGAAGGTCGCCGACGTGAACGTCGTGAACACGGAGGGCAAGACGAAGCGTTTCGGTCAGCGGTTCGGCCGCCGTCAGGACTTCAAGAAGGCCTACGTGCGCCTCGCACCCGGTCAGAAGATCGAGTCGTTCACGGGCACCGAAGCCTGAGCGTCTAGGAATTAGTCATGGCATT
This sequence comes from Lysobacterales bacterium, assembly GCA_040255535.1. GTDB lineage: Bacteria > Pseudomonadota > Gammaproteobacteria > Steroidobacterales > Steroidobacteraceae > Steroidobacter. The sequence goes on from JBDZVE010000003.1 coordinate 68,373, forward strand.
GATCAAGTCAAAACCGACCTCGCCGGGACGACGCTTCCAAGTGAAGATCTCTCGGTCGCACCTGCACAAGGGCGGGCCCGTGGAGTCGTTGGTCGTCAGCAAGAATTCGACCGGCGCGCGCAACCATTTCGGCCGCCAAACGGTCCGCCATCAGGGCAACGGGCACAAGCAGAAGTATCGCCTCGTCGACTTCCTGCGCAACAAGGACGGCATTGCCGGTAAGGTCGAGCGGATCGAATACGATCCGAATCGCACCGCGCACCTCGCGCTCGTCCTGTACGCGGATGGCGAGCGTCGCTACATCCTTGCGCCGAAGGGAGTGACGCCGGGCGAGACGATCATGTCCGGCCCCGAAGCGCCGATCAAACCCGGCAACAGCATGCAGCTGCGCCATATTCCGATCGGCACGACGATTCACAATGTCGAGCTGAAGCCCGGCAAAGGCGGCCAGCTCGCACGCAGCGCCGGCGGATCGGCACAGCTCGCGGCGCGCGAAGGCGCGTACGCGACGATTCGTCTGCGTTCCACCGAGATGCGCAAGGTGCACGTCGACTGCCGCGCCACGATCGGCGAGGTGAGCAACGACGAGCACAGCCTGCGCAGCTACGGCAAGGCCGGCGCGATTCGTTGGCGCGGCATTCGTCCGACGGTTCGCGGTGTCGTGATGAACCCGGTCGATCACCCGCACGGTGGTGGCGAAGGCAAGTCCGGCCAAGGCAACCCGCATCCGGTGAGCCCGTGGGGCTGGAACACGAAGGGCAAGAAGACGCGTCGCAACAAGCGCACGGCGAGCATGATCGTTCGCCGCCGCAATTGATTTAGAGGAAGGGGTTAGCGGTTAGAGGTTAGCGGTGAGTCAAGCGAGCGCGGCGTGCCGCGGGTCTCGTGCGACAGCCTGAAGCCTACAGCCTAGAGCCTAGAGGAAACACACAGTGCCTCGTTCGATTAAAAAGGGCCCGTTCGTCGATCTGCATCTCGCGAAGAAAGTTCGCTTGGCCGCGGAGAAGAACGATCGCCGCCCGATCAAGACTTGGTCCCGTCGATCCATGATTCTTCCGGACATGGTCGGGCTGACGATTGCCGTGCACAACGGACGCCAGCACGTGCCGGTGCTCGTCTCGGAGAACATGGTCGGTCACAAGCTCGGTGAATTCGCGCCCACGCGCACGTTCAAGGCGCATTCGGGCGACAAGAGGAGCGAGGGCTGATCATGCAAGTCGCCGCTAAATTGAAGTACGCGCGCATCTCTCCGCAGAAGTGCCGCTTGGTCGCCGACCTCGTGCGCGGCAAGCCCGTGGGTCAGGCGCTGAACACGCTGCGCTTCACCCCGAAGAAGGGTGCGAAGCTCGTGCGCAAAGTGTTGGAGTCGGCGATTGCAAACGCCGAGAACAACTTGAGCGCGGACGTGGATGAGTTGAAGGTCCAGACGATCACGGTCGACGAGGCGCCGGTGCTCAAGCGCTTCCATGCGCGAGCGAAAGGCCGCGGCACCCGCATCTGGAAGCGCAATAGTCATATTGCGATCACGGTGGGAGACGGAAGGAAGGACGACTAGAGGTCGCAGGCTGCAGGTCAGGAAGGTTTGAACCTACGGCCTACCGCCTAGAGCCTACAGCCTAACGAGCGTAGCGAGTATTTATGGGTCAGAAAGTCAATCCAGTCGGAATTCGCCTCGGCATCACGCGCGAGTGGGCCTCGAAGTGGTACGCGTCGACGAAGAATTTCCCGTCGCACGTCTACACCGACTTCCACGTGCGCGAGTTTCTGAAGAAGAAGCTCGCCGACGCGTCCGTGAGCCGCATCAACATCGAGCGTGCTGCGCGCAAGGTGAACATCACGATTCATACGGCGCGCCCCGGCATCGTGATCGGCAAGAAGGGCGAGGACATCGAGAAGCTGCGCGGCCAAGTCGCGAAGATGATGGAGATGCCGGTCAGCGACGTGCGCATCAACATCTCGGAGATCAGAAAGCCGGAGCTCGATGCGCAGCTCGTCGCCGAAGGCATCGCGCAGCAGCTCGAGCGCCGCGTGATGTTCCGCCGCGCGATGAAGCGTGCGGTGACGAACACGATGCGCATCGGCGCGCTCGGCATCAAGGTCCGCGTCTCCGGCCGCTTGAACGGCGCCGAGATCGCGCGCACCGAGTGGTACCGCGAAGGCCGCATTCCGTTGCACACCTTCCGCGCGGACATCGATTACGGCTTCGCCGAAGCGAAGACGACCTATGGCGTGATCGGCGTCAAGGTCTGGATTTTCAAGGGCGAGGTCTTCAGTCAACAGGAGCAGGTGGCGGAGCCGACCGAAGGTCAGGCTGCGCAGGCACCCGCGGAGGCGACGGCCTGAGCCGTGAGGCGACAGGCTTCAGGCGACAGCAAGAACATTCTGGCCGTAGCCCGTAGCCGTAGCCTGGAGTGAAACGAACATGATGCAACCGAAGCGCACGAAGTATCGCAAGCAGTTCAAGGGACGCAACGCCGGCCTGTCCCAGAGCGGCAACTATGTCGCGTTCGGCGAATATGGCTTGAAGGCGACCAGCCGTGCGCGCATGACCGCGCGCGAGCTCGAGGCAGCGCGGCGCGCCATGACTCGCTACGTGAAGCGCGGCGGCCAGATCTGGGTGCGCGTGTTTCCGGACGTGCCGATCACGAAGAAGCCGCTCGAAGTGCGAATGGGCAGCGGCAAGGGCAACGTTGAGTACTACGTCGCGAAAGTGAAGCCCGGCAAAGTGCTGTTCGAGATGGAAGGCGTGACCGAGCAGACCGCCCGCGAGGCGTTCCGCCTGGCCGCTTCCAAGTTGTCAGTCGACACGCAGTTCGTGGTTCGACACGTCAGAGCAGGTTAATCAATGAGCGCGAAAGAACTGCGACAGAAGTCGCCCGCGGATCTGCAGAAGGAGCTCATCGAGCTTCGCCGCGAGCAATTCAATCTCCGCATGGCAAGCGCCACCGGCCAGGCGGCGAAGCCGGATCAGTTTACGAAGGTCCGCCGCAACATCGCGCGCGTGAAGACCGTGATGGCTGAGCAGCGCCGCGCTGGGCAGAAGAGCGAGTAATCATGAGCAACCGAGAAATCGCGGCGGAGAACGCCGAGAAGAAGTCTGCGAAGACGCTCACCGGCAAGGTCGTCAGCAACAAGATGCAGAAGAGCATCCGCGTTGCCGTCGAGCGCTACGTGCCGCACCCGAGATACAAGAAGTATCAGCGTCGCACCACGAACTTTCTCGCGCACGACGAGAACAACGAGTGCAACGAGGGCGACGTGGTCGCGATCGAGGAGTGCCGGCCGTTGTCGCGCCACAAGAGCTGGCGGCTCGTGAAGATCTTGAGCCGTGCTGCGCAGCCGGGTCAGACGACGACGGGAGATACGACGCCATGATTCAGATGCGCACGATGTTGAATGCCGCTGACAACAGCGGCGCCCGCAGCCTGATCTGTATCAAGGTCCTCGGCGGCTCGAAGCGCCGCTATGCGACCGTCGGCGATGTCATCAAGGTGAGCATCCGCGATGCGATCCCGCGCGGCAAGGTCAAGAAGGGCGAGGTGTACGACGCGGTCGTCGTGCGTACGAAGTTCGGCGTTCGTCGTCCGGACGGCTCGCTGATTCGCTTCGACGGCAACGCCGCGGTGTTGCTCACGAACAAGCTCGAGCCGATCGGCACGCGCATTTTCGGGCCGGTCACTCGCGAGCTGCGCACGGCGCAGTTCATGAAGATCATTTCGTTGGCACCAGAGGTGCTCTGAGGCGGCAGGCCACAGCCGAGAGGCGACAGCAAGCGCGAAGCGCTCTGGCCGTAGCCCGAAGTGTGTAGCCCGCAGCCTGAGGTAGGGGTAATGAACAAGATTCGCAAAGGTGACGAAGTCGTCGTGATTGCCGGCCGGGACAAGGGCCGCCGCGGCACGGTCATCAAGGTCCTCGAGGGCAAGGTGCTCGTCGAGAACCTCAACATGGTGAAGCGGCACACGAAGCCGAACCCGCAGCGTAATACGCAGGGCGGGATCATCGAGAAGGAAGCTGCGATCGACGTGTCGAACGTGATGCTGTGGAACCCGGTCGCGAAGAAAGGCGATCGCATCGGCATCCGCACGCTCGCGGACGGGCGCAAGGTGCGCTTCTTCAAGTCGAACGACGAGGTCGTCGACGCATGACGGGCTACGGGCTACAGGCAAAAGGCTGCGGCCCGAGCGGCAGAGCTGCCGCCTGAGCACTCAGAGAGAATTTTATGGCCAGACTTGCACAGCAATACCGCGAAAAGATCGTGCCCGAGCTCAAGAAGACGCTCGGAGTCGCGAACGTCATGGAAGTACCGAAGATCACGAAGATCACGGTCAACATGGGCGTCGGCGAAGCCGTCGCGGACAAGAAGATCATGGACAATGCCGTCGCCGATCTCACGAAGATCACGGGGCAAAAGCCGCTCGTGACGCGTGCGCGCAAGTCGGTGGCGACGTTCAAGGTCCGCGACGGTCTTGCGATCGGCGCGAAGGTGACGCTGCGCGGCGCGCGCATGTACGAATTCCTGGACCGCCTCGTGAACATCGCGATGCCCCGCATTCGCGACTTCCGCGGCGTCAGCGCGCGCTCTTTCGACGGCCGGGGCAACTACAACTTCGGCGTCAAGGAGCAGATCATTTTCCCGGAGATTGCCTACGATCAGATCGACGCGATCCGGGGCATGGACATCACGATTACGACGACAGCGAAGGACGACAAGGCAGGTCGTGCGCTGCTCGAAGCGTTCAATTTTCCGTTCCGCAAGTAAACGTCGAATACACGGCGTAAGGCGATAAGGCGAAGTTATGGCCAAGACATCGATGGTCAACCGCGAGGCGAAGCGCGCGAAGCTGGTGAAGCGTTACGCCGCCAAACGTGCGCGTTTGAAAGAGATCATTCGCAAGCCGACTTCGAGTCCGGCGGAGCGAGAAGCCGCCGTGGCGCAGCTGCAGGCGCTGCCGCGCGACTCGAGCAAGAGCCGCTTGCGCAATCGCTGTGCGATCACCGGTCGCCCGCGAGGCTTCTACCGCAAGTTCGGATTGGGACGTACCAAGCTGCGCGAGGCGACGATGCGCGGCGAAGTTCCGGGACTCAGAAAGGCCAGCTGGTAACGGCTGGAACCACTGGAGCTAAGACATGAGCATGACGGATCCGATTGCCGACTTCCTGACGCGCATCCGCAATGGCCAGTCCTCGGGTAAGGCCGAGATCAATGTGCCTGCTTCGAAAGTGAAGCTTGCGATTGCGAAAGTGTTGAAGGAACAAGGCTACATCGAAGATTTTTCCGCGAGTGTGCGCGAAGGCAAGCCGACGCTGGCCGTGCAACTCAAGTACTACCAGGGCCGCCCGGTCATCGACCGCCTCGAGCGCGTGAGCCGGCCGGGTCTGCGCGTCTACAAGGGTAAGGATGAGCTGCCGTCGATTCTCGGCGGCCTGGGCGTCGCGATCGTCTCCACCTCGCAGGGAGTGATGACGGACGCACAAGCACGCGCCTCCGGACACGGCGGCGAAGTGCTCTGCATCGTCTCTTAACGAGGCAGCCAACAGCCTGGAGCCTTTAGGAACATCGAAATGTCTCGAGTAGCTAAACAACCTGTCGAGCTGCCGCAAGGCGTGAGCGCCACGATCACTGCCGACTCAGTCACGGTGAAGGGCGGCAAGGGCACGTTGAGCCTGCCGCTCAACAGCCGGCACGTTCGGGTCGTGCAGGACGGCAACGTCCTCAAAATCGAGAAGGCGACGGCCGACCGCGAGGCCAATATGGTGGCGGGTTCGACCCGCGCCCATCTCGCGAACATCGTCTTCGGCGTGAGCAAGGGCTATGAGCGCAAGCTCGAGCTCGTCGGCGTCGGCTATCGCGCCCAGGCGCAAGGCAAGAACTTGAACTTGACGCTCGGGTTCTCGCACCCCGTCGTCTATGTCGCTCCGGAAGGCATCACGATCGAGACGCCGTCGCAAACGGAAATCCTCGTGAAGGGTACCGACGTGCAGCGCGTGGGCCAGGTCGCCGCGGATATCCGTGCCTTCCGTCCGCCCGAGCCTTACAAGGGCAAGGGCGTGCGCTATTCAGGCGAGAAGATCGAGCTGAAGGAAGCGAAGAAGAAGTGACCTGGGCCGGCGAATGGCGGACGGCGGACGGCGGACTGTGAAAATCACGAGCTCCAGCCTCCAGCCTCCAGTCTCCAGTCAGCAGTATTGAGTACGAGTGATGAACAAGAACGCCCAACGGTTGAGACGTGCTGCGAGGGGCCGCGCGAAGATTCGCGAGCTGAAGGCCCTGCGCTTGTCCGTGCATCGCACGCCGCAGCACATCTACGCACAGATCTTCGATGTGAATTCGAAGGTGCTCGCCTCAGCGTCGACCTTGCAGAAGGACGTTCGTGAAGGCCTGAAGAACACGGGCAATGTCGGTGCCGCAGCCGCGGTCGGCAAGGCCATTGCGGAGAAGGCGAAGGCGGCAGGCATCAAGCAAGTGGCCTTCGATCGCTCCGGGTTCAAGTTCCACGGGCGCATCAAGGCGCTCGCGGACGCGGCGCGCGAGAACGGCTTGGAGTTTTAAGAGAGAAGCGGTTAGCGGTTAGCGGTTAGCGGTTAGACAGATCGCTCCCGCTCCAACTTCTGAATTAGGAAATAGGCAATGGCCAGAGTTGAGAGAACGGCAGCGTCGGACGAGTTCATCGAGAAGCTCGTCGCGGTCAATCGCGTGGCGAAGGTCGTAAAGGGCGGACGTCAGTTCGGCTTCACGGCACTCACGGTCGTCGGCGATGGTCGCGGCAAGGTCGGCTTCGGCTATGGCAAGGCGCGCGAGGTGCCGGTCGCCATCCAGAAGGCGATGCAGTCGGCGCGCAAGAACCTGACGGCGGTGCCGCTGAATAACGCAACGCTGCATTACGCGGTGCACGGGCGTCACGGCACGACCCGCGTGTACATGCAACCGGCAGCGGAAGGTACCGGCTTGATCGCCGGCGGCAGCATGCGCGCCGTATTCGAGTGCGCGGGCGTCCGCAACGTCCTCGCGAAGAGCCATGGCTCGCGCAATCCGATCAACGTCGTGCGCGCGACGATGGCGGCGCTCACGAGCGTGCAATCGCCGGAAGAGATCGCGGCGAAGCGCGGCAAGCGCGTCGAAGAGATCGTGGCGTAACTGTCGTTGGGCTGAAGCGAACGAGAGGCTGACATGGCGAACGCCAAGGCGAAAACGATCAAAGTGACGCTCGTCAAGAGCGTGTTCGGACAGCTCGAGCGTCACAAGGCGACTGTCCGAGGACTCGGTCTGCGCAAGATCCGCGATACCGCACTCGTTGCGGATACGCCCGAGATTCGCGGGATGATTCGGGCGGCGGGGCACCTGTTGAAGGTGGAAGATCAGGCTTGACGGTTTAACGATCGTCACGGACAGCAGGAGCGAGTCTTTTCCAGCCGC
>JBDZVE010000003.1:75886-95823 GCA_040255535.1 Lysobacterales bacterium
GGCTTGACGGTTTAACGATCGTCACGGACAGCAGGAGCGAGTCTTTTCCAGCCGCAACCTAGAGAACGTTGAAATGAAGCTAAATACGATTTCCCCAGCGCCCGGCAGCAAGAAGCCGCGTCTTCGCGTCGGCCGGGGCGCTTCTGCAGGCCAAGGCAAGACCTGCGGCCGCGGCGTGAAGGGCCAGCGCGCGCGCAAGGGCGGCTATCACAAGGTCGGTTTCGAAGGCGGCCAGATGCCGCTGCAGCGCCGCCTGCCGAAGAGCGGCTTTCGTTCGAAGGTGGCGCCCACGGTTGCCGAAGTGCGCTTGTCCGAGCTTACGAAGGTCCAGGGCGACGTAGTGGATCTCGCCTCCTTGAAGGCGGCGAATGTGGTCCCACTTCAAGCCCTGCGCGCGCGAATCGTGGCCTCGGGTGAATTCGGCAAGGCCGTCACGGTCAAAGGCGTGCACGTCACGAAAGGCGCACGCGCTGCGATCGAAGCGGCGGGCGGCAAGGTCGAGACCGCCTAACTCTCCCGACACCTAAACCGGCTAGGACTCCGTGGCCACCAAATCCGCCACCGCACCACTTTCCGCCTTCGGCGAGATGACCCGCTTCGCAGAGTTGCGACAGCGGCTCTTCTTCTTGCTCGGGGCGCTTGTGGTCTACCGTATCGGAACGTTCATTCCGGTGCCCGGCATCGATCCGATCGCGCTTGCCCAGTTCTTCCAGGATCAGGAAGGCACGATCCTCAACATGTTCAACATGTTCTCGGGCGGCGCGCTCGAGCGCTTGTCGATCTTCGCGCTCGGCGTCATGCCTTACATCTCCGCCTCGATCATCATCCAGATGATGGCCGTCGTCGTCCCACAGTTGGTGGCGATCAAGAAGGAAGGCGAGTCGGGTCGGCGTAAGCTCACGCAGTACACGCGGTACGGCACGGTATTGCTCGCGTTCATTCAAGGCGCATCTGCGGCGATCGCGTTCCAGAACCAGGGCGTCGTGATCAATCCGGGTCCGCAGTTCATCTTCATCGCGAGCGCGACTCTGATCGCGGGCACGATGTTCCTCATGTGGCTCGGTGAGCAGATCACCGAGCGCGGCCTTGGCAACGGCATTTCGATGATCATTCTCGCCGGCATCGTGGCGGGCTTGCCCTCTGCGGTCGGCGGCACGCTCGAGCTCGTGAGAACGGGCGAAATTCCTGCCGCGCTCGCGCTCGTCCTGTTCACGATGGCGGTCGCGGTCACCGCCTTCGTCGTGTTCGTGGAACGAGGGCAGCGGCGTATCCAGGTGAACTACGCGAAGCGTCAGCAGGGGCGCAAGATGTTCGCGGGGCAAAGCACGCACCTGCCGTTCAAATTGAACATGTCGGGCGTGATTCCGCCGATCTTCGCTTCGAGCTTGCTGCTGTTTCCGGCGACGATCGCGAGCTGGTCCGGCGCCGGAGGCACAATGACGTGGCTGCAGACCATTACGGCCGCAATGTCTCCTGGTCAGCCGGCGCACATGGTGCTGTATGGCAGCTTGATCATCTTTTTCTGCTTCTTCTACACGGCGCTCGTGTTCAACTCGCGCGAGACCGCGGAGAACCTGAAGAAATCGGGCGCCTTCATTCCCGGCATTCGCCCAGGCCAGCAAACGGGCGAATACATCGACAGGGTGCTGACCCGCTTGACGGTGTGGGGTGCCCTCTACGTCACGCTCGTGTGTTTGCTGCCCGAGATCCTGATTTCGCGCTTCAACGTGCCGTTCTACTTCGGCGGCACGTCGCTCCTGATCATCGTGGTCGTGATCATGGACTTTCAGGCGCAGGTCGCGGCGCATTTGATGTCGCACCAGTACGAAGGGCTGATGAAGAAGGCGAACCTGCGCGGCTACGGCCGGCCAGGGCAACGCTGAGAATGAGGCTCTAGGCTCTAGGCGCTAGGCTGTCGGTCAGAACCAAGAAGGTGCGCCTTCTTAGTCTGGCTACAGCCTACAGCCTACAGCCTACAGTCCGGATACAGAGCGCTCGCAGAGCGAGCGCGGAGAGAGAGCTATGAAGGTCCGTGCTTCCGTCAAAAAGATCTGCAAGAACTGCAAGATCGTGCGCCGCCGCCGCGTGGTGTACGTGATTTGCAGCAGCGATGCCCGCCACAAGCAGCGGCAGGGCTGAGGTCAGAGCTACGGGCTACAGCCTACAGGCTACAGCTACAGAAAGGGCGCGGCCCTTCTTGCACTGTCGCCTGGAGCCTGCAGCTCAGTAAGACATTGAGTTATTAGGCATTTTGTTATATAGTTCCGCGCTTTTCGCGCGGGGAGTGCTCGCAATGGCCCGTATCGCCGGTATCAACATACCGATGAACAAGCATGTATGGGTGGGGCTCACCCATATCTATGGCGTTGGTAACACGCAGGCGAAGAAGGCGTGTGCCGCTGCCGGCGTGAAGCCCGAAACGCTCGTGAAGGATCTCACCGAGACGGAAGTGGCCGCACTGCGTACGCAGATCGGCAAGCTCACGGTGGAAGGCGACCTTCGTCGCGAAGTGTCGATGAATATCAAGCGGCTGATGGATCTCGGTTGCTATCGCGGCATCCGCCATCGTCGCGGCCTCCCGCTTCGCGGCCAGCGCACGCGCACGAACGCACGCACGCGCAAGGGCCCGCGTAAGGCAGCGGTGAAGATGAACGCGCCTCCGGGCAAGGGCTAACAGGAAGTGGTCAGTGACTAGTGATCAGTGACTAGTCAGAACGCGAATCAAACCTACGAAGTGCTCTTGCTACTCGCGAGTCGCTTCACATAGAGAGACATATGGCTGAGCAGAAACAAGGGGCGTCGGGCAAAGGTCGCAAGAAGGTCAAGAAGCATGTGACCGACGCGATCGCGCACGTGCATGCCTCGTTCAACAACACGATCGTGACGATCACCGACCGGCAGGGCAACACGCTGTCGTGGGCGACGTCGGGCGGCTGCGGTTTCCGCGGCTCGCGCAAGAGCACGCCGTTCGCGGCTCAGGTTGCCGCCGAGAAGGCCGGCACCGCTGCTCAGGAGCATGGCGTGAAGATGGTCGAGGTGCGCGTCAAGGGCCCCGGTCCCGGCCGCGAGTCGGCGGTGCGTGCGCTCAACGCCTGCGGATTGAAGATCACGAACATCGCGGATGTGACGCCCATCCCGCACAACGGCTGCCGCCCGCCGAAGAAGCGTCGCGTCTAAAGTTTCGAGGAAGTTTATGGCCCGTTATCTAGGTCCCAAGTGCAAGCTGTCGCGCCGCGAAGGCACGGACTTGTTTTTGAAGAGCGGGGTGAAGCCGCTCGAATCGAAGTGCAAGCTCGAAGTGCCGCCGGGCGGCGTCAAGGGCGAGCGCCGCGGCCGTTTGTCGGACTATGGTCTGCAGCTGCGCGAGAAGCAGAAGCTGCGCCGCATGTACGGCGTGCTCGAGCGTCAGTTCCGCAACTACTACACGAAGGCAGCGGGGCGTCCGGGCGCGACGGGTTCGAACCTGCTCCAGATGCTGGAAGGGCGTCTCGACAACGTCGTATACCGGATGGGCTTTGCCGCCACTCGTAACGAGGCGCGCCAGCTCGTGAGCCACAAGGGCATCACGGTGAACGGCGTCACCGTGAGCATCCCGTCCTATCAGTGCAAAGCCGGCGACGTGATCGCCGTGCGAGAGAAGGCGCAGAAGCAGTTGCGCATTCAGACCGCGCTGCAGATCAAGGCGCAGGTCGGATTCCCGAATTGGGTCGAGGTCGATGAGAAGAAATTCTCCGGCACCTTCAAGCAGCTTCCGGATCGAGACGAAATCCTTCCGGACATCAACGAGAACCTCGTGGTGGAGCTGTACTCGAAGTAGTGCTCGGGCCCGAGCGTTCGGTTTCGAGTTTTTGGGTCAGAGTCTTGCACTCGTCGAGTCGAGTGCGTCAGCAGTTTGAGTCGGGGACGGGTATCGAATCCGTTCCCCGACACAACCAATAGGTGAATTGTCCATGCAGGCATCCGTTGGCGAATTCCTGAAGCCGCGCGTCGTCAAAGTCACGCCGACCAATCCCCGCCAGGCAAAGGTCGTGATCGAGCCGTTCGAGCGGGGCTTCGGTCACACGTTGGGCAACGCGCTCAGGCGCGTGCTGCTGTCGTCCATGCCCGGTTGTGCGATTACCGAGGCAGAGATCGATGGCGTATTGCACGAGTACACCAGTATCGAGGGCGTTCAAGAAGACGTCGTCGACATCTTGCTCAACTTGAAGCAGGTGGCGATCCGTCTCAATGCGCGCGACGAGACCGAGCTGCGTCTTCATAAGAAGGGCCCCGGCCCGGTCACGGCCGGCGACATCCAGCTCGATCACGACGTGGAAGTGCTGAACAGCGATCTCGTGATTGCGAATCTCACGAAAGCCGGCGAGCTCAACATGACCCTCAAGGTCGAGCGCGGTCGCGGCTATCGACCGGCCGTACAGCGGGCGACCTTCGAGGAGTCGAGCGGTCCGATCGGGCGTTTGCAGCTCGATGCCTCGTTCAGCCCGATTCGTCGCGTCACCTATACGGTTGAAAGCGCACGCGTCGAGCAGCGTACGAACCTCGACAAGCTCATCCTCGATATCGAGACGAACGGCACGATCGATGCGGAAGAAGCGATCCGGCGCGCCGGCTCGATCCTGAAGGATCAACTGTCGGTGTTCGTCGATCTGCAAGGCCAGGATGAGGGCGCCTCGAAGGCGGCCGAGCAGCAGTTCGATCCGATTCTGCTTCGTCCGGTCGATGAGCTCGAGCTCACGGTTCGCAGCGCGAACTGCTTGAAGGCCGAGAACATCCATTATATCGGCGACCTCGTGCAACGCACGGAAGTCGAGCTGCTGCGCACGCCGAATCTCGGCAAGAAGTCGCTCACCGAGATCAAGGAAGTGCTCGAGAGCCACGGCTTGACGCTCGGCATGCGCCTCGACAACTGGCCGCCGGTCAGCTTGAAGCGCGACGACGATCGGGACCTGATCTAGAAGCGGTTAGCGGTTAGGAGTCAGCGCTCGGAATTAGATGCCCGGCGCTGCTTCTACCTGCAGCCTACAGCCACAGCCTATAGTCAAAGAAAATGCGTCACCAACTTTCCGGGCGGCAGCTGAGCCGCAACGCGCCGCACCGCTGGGCCATGTTCCGCAACATGGCGGCATCGCTGATTCGTCACGAGACGATTCGCACGACCCTGCCGAAGGCGAAGGAGTTGCGCCGTATCGTCGAGCCGCTGATCACGCTCGGCAAGGACGACAGCGATGCAAATCGTCGTCGCGCCTTCTCGCAGCTTCGTGATGCCGAGGTCGTCGTCAAGCTGTTCGAGGACTTAGGCCCCCGCTTCAAGGCGCGCCCCGGCGGCTACACTCGCATCCTGCGCATGGATAATCGTCCCGGCGATGCTGCGCCGATGGCGCTGATGCAGCTTCTCGATCAGCCCGAGCGCGCCGACGGCGCGGATGCGGCGTCGGAAGGCGAGGGCGAGGAGCGCAAGGCGCCGAAGAAGAAGGCAGCGGCGAAGAAGAAGGTCTCGCCGAAGAAGAAGGCGGTGAAGACTCCGGAAGAGAAGGCCGCGAAGAAGGCGAAGGCCGAGCAGAAGGCCGAGGCAAAGGCGAAGAAGGCCGAAGCGAAGACACACAAGAAGGCTGCGGCGCCGAAGAAAAAGGCGGCAGCGAAGAAGAAGGCTTCTTCGAAGAAGAGATGACGAAAAAAAAGCCCGGCTCTGCCGGGCTTTTTTTTGTGTCACGTGTAGAGGCGCTTCGTGACGCGTGTGATGTGTAGAGGCGCTCCGCGTCGCGTGTGAGGTGTGAGGGCGCCGCCCTCGCGGCGCGCTCCGCACCGTCACTTAGGTGCCTCGAGCCCCTCCGTGTAGAGCACACGCCCATCCGGCGTTACCAGGATCGCGTCGATATCGTCGAGCGAGTTGTAGATCTCGATTGCCTGTTCGGGGCCCAGCACGAATGCGGTCTTGGAGAGTCCGTCCGTTCGCGTTGCGGTGGGGCCGATGATCGTCGCACTGCGAACCTTGCTCGCGGAATGGCCTGTCTTCGGGTCGATGATGTGGTGGTAGCGCACACCGTTCTCGTCGAAATAGCGCTCGTAGTCGCCTGAGGTCGAGATCGCCGCATCCTCGAGCGGGATGCGCGCGATGACCTCGTTCTTGCGGTCGGGATGGCGGATGCCGACGACCCAAGGATTGCCGAAGCGATCGCCAATGATGCGGCTGTCGCCGCCGGCGGTGACGAGCGCGTGTTGTATGCCCCGCGCCTGGAGTATCGCGATGCCGCGGTCGACGGCGTACCCTTTGCCGATCCCGCCGAGATCGATGCGGACGCCGTCGCGCGCGAATTTTATCGTGCGTGCCTTGGGGTCGAGAATCAGATGCCGATAGTTGACGCCCGGCAAGGCCTTCGCGATCTCGTCCTCGTTCGGGCGGACATGCTCGCGGTAGTCGTACATGTAGCCTACGCTCGCGTACGTGATGTCGAACGCGCCGCGCGTCACTTTCGAAAACTCGATCGACGTCGCAAGTAGGTCGAAGAGCTCCTGGGAAATCGGGACCGGTCGGGCGGCGGCTTCCGCGTTGACGCGCGAGACCTCGCTCGTCGGCTTGTAGGTGCTCATCGCCTCATCGATGCGCCGCATCTCGGCGAGCACGGCCTGCACCGCTTCTTCGCCTTGCGCGCGATCCTCGCTCCAGAGCTCGACGACGATGCGCGTCCCCATGATCCCGTCTTCGACGTGCTCGATCCATTCCGCTCGAGCGGACGAAAACAGCGCGATCCACAGGGAGAGGCCGATAATGAGGCGGTGGGGGGACATGGGGTCCAGCGTGTAAAGTGTGACGTGTAGAGTGTAAGGTCAGAGCACGCCAAGTGCGCGCCCTTCCTCCTCTGACGCTACACGCGCCGCCCTGCGGCGCCGCTACACCTCACACATTGCACGTGCGCCCGCGCCCCTACACGCGCGGCAGTGCCGCGCTTAGAACTTAAAGCGCGCCGTGACCCCGTACGTACGCGGCGCCCCAAGGAACGCGTTTACCGTATTCGTTGGAAGCGGCTGATCTGCCGAGGAGCCCTGCAGGGTCGCATCGAACGCGACTTGGTAGTACTCCTCATCCGTCAGGTTCTGTGCCCAAAGCTCGAGCATCCAGGATTCGTTTTCCGCGCCGAAGCCGAGCCGTGCGTTCACGAGCGTCAGCGCGTCTTGCTCCTTGCGCGGGTCCAAGTTCGAGCCTGTGTTGTACTCCGATGTGTACTTCGCGCCGATGTTGCCGCGGAAGATGAGCGCGGAGCCGACCGGCTGCTCGAACGTCGCGGCAACGCTTCCGGACCACTTCGGCGCGAACGATAGACGGTCGTTCTTGCGCTCCGGCCGGAAGAAAGCGATCGCGGAGCCGAACTCCTCGATCTCCGTTTCCGCGTACGTGAAGCCGCCTTGCAGGCTCAGTTGCTCGAGCGGCGTGTTCCACAAGAAGTCGAGGTCGACGCCTTTCGACACGACCTGCGGCAACGACGTCACGACGAAGGAGATGCCCGTGAAGGTGTTGAGCTGGAAGTTCTCGTAGTCCTGATAGAACACGGCGCCGTTCAGGAGCAGGCTGTCGCCCAGCCACTCGGTCTTCATTCCGATCTCATACGAGTCGACGAGCTCCTTTTCGAAGCTCGTGTCGATGTCTGCTGCGATCGGACCTGCCGGATCGAGCGGATTGTTCGAGACGTTGTTGTTGGTGCGCTCGCGATCGAGGTTGAACCCGCTCGCCTTGTAGCCGCGTGCGTATGAGACATAACCCATGAAGTCGTCCGTGAAGCGATAGGCGAGCTTCGCCGTGCCGCTCCATTCGTTCTCGTCGATCGACTGGGTCGTCGCGAGGCTGTTGAAGACGGGATCGGCATAGGTGGCGCAACCGATGCCGTATATCGAGCGCAGCGCGGAGGCGGCGGCCGCCGCCCGTTGTTCCGGCGGAAGCGCCGCGACCTGCGACTGGACCAGCGCGTTGATCGTCGCAAGATTGCTGCGCAAGAACGTGCAGCCGAAGGCCGGGGGCACGCCCGTGACGGTGCTGTTCAAATACTGCGAATCCAAGTCCTTCGATTCGTCCGTGTAGCGCAGGCCCACGGTCAGCTCCAACGCATCGGTGAGGCGGAAGCTGTTGTTCGTGAACAGAGCCCAGCTCTTCGAATCCTGCTCGAACTTATCGTCCTGTCCCGTGCCTGGCGCATAGGTAGCCAGCACCGGCGCGAGCTGATCGGGCGCATTCAGCAAGCCGCCGAAGTAGTCGTCGAACTGCGAGCCATACGAGAGCGGGTTCGTGGAATCCAAGTCCTCGTCTGCATAGAACACGCCGACGAGCCAGCTCACGCTGTCCGTCTCACCTGCGAGGCGAAGCTCCTCGCTCAACTGCGTGAACTCATTTCGATAGGCGCCATCGGGCGCGCGATACAAGATGTCGGCGGTCGTGAAGTCGGAGTCTTGGCCGTTCGTCGTTTCCCAATTGCGCCAGGCCGAGATCGAAGTGAGCGTTGCGCCGCCCAAGGTGTTGAGATCCCAATTCATCTCGAGCGATGCGCCCATGTCTTCGACTTGCTGACGCGTCGAGCGATTCGCATATGCGCGCCGGGCGAACGGATCCGCCGGATTCGCGAACGAGCCGGGCTGAATGGTATTCAGCACGCCGAGCACCAGTGGATTCGGGCTCAAGACGACGTGCGTTCCGAGGCAGCAGTTCTCATCCCGATCGGTGTAGTCGGCGACGAGCCGCATATCGAAAGAGCTGGACGGCTCGATGAGCAACTGCCCACGAACGGTATAGAAGCTGCGATCGAAGTCTTCGTCTTCCGTGCGCGGTCCGGGGCCGGTTTCTACGTCCAGATAGCCGTCGCGCTCGCGTGCGGCCACGTAGAGGCGCCCGGCAACTTTGTCGTCCACGATCGGTCCGGTGACGGACGCCGCTCCGCCCAGATCGCCGTAGTCGCCGGCAGTGAGCTCGATTTGCGAGCCGAAGTCGAACGAGGGTCGCTTCGTCACGACGTTGATGACGCCGGCGGAGGTGTTCTTGCCGAACAGCGTGCCCTGTGGGCCTTTCAATACTTCGATGCGCTCGAGCTCGCCGAGATCGCCGAAGCTCACGCCGTTGCGGGGGCGGTATACGCCATCGATCACGACGCCGACCGAAGATTCGAGGCCGGGATTGTCGCCGACGGTGCCGATGCCGCGAATGCGCGCAGTCGTGACGGACTCGCTCGTCGTGGACGTCACGATGAGTCCCGGCGTGAGCAGGGTGAGATCCTTGATGTCTTGAACGCCGGTGTCCTGCAAGAGCTGCTCGGAGATCGTCGTTACGACGATGGGCACGTCCTGCAAGCTCTGCTCGCGCTTCTGCGCCGTGACCACGATGGTGTCGATCTGGCGACTGCCTTCCTGGGTCTCTTGGGTTTCCTGCGCCGCGAGTGGCATTGCGGCCGCCGCTAGCGTTGCGAACACAGCAATGCGCAACGACATGCTTCGTGAGCTCATTGAATCCCCCTGGTTGACCATCGACATTCGTATTCGCTTATCGTCGTGTCTGGCACGTCAGCCGTACCTGCGCAGTTCATACGTACTGCGCAGCGGAATCAACTACACTTCCGTACGTCGCACAAAGGGTACTGTCTTTGTCAGACCAGCGGAAGCTTTTTGCTTGCGCGCAACGCGCGGTCCGGGGATACGAACGTCGCGTGTTCTGCTCTTGTATGCAAGAAGTAAAGACCGAAGCGCGGCTCGCAGCGATCCGGAATGGCTCGGTCGGGTTACGTATTGCGCCTTAGGCAGGTCCCTGTCTGTTTTCGCGCATTTTGGATAAGGTAGCGCAGGATGAAGGAATTCGATGTGGTGGTCGTCGGCAGCGGGCCGGCAGGCGAAGGCGCGGCGATGATGGCCGCCAAGAACCATCGAAGCGTTGCGCTCATCGAACGCTACTTCGAGGTCGGCGGGGGTTGTACGCATTGGGGCACGATCCCGAGCAAGGCGCTACGGCACGCCGTCAAGATCCTGCACGATCTCCGGCGCAATCCGCTGCTCCGAGAGTTTCGGGACGCCTCTCGGCTCGGCTATCCGCAACTGCTGTCGTCGGCCGGCAAGGTCGTGGAAACGCAGACGGCGAGCCGACGGCGCTTCTACGAACGCAATCGCGTGCCGATCTTCGGCGGCGAAGCCCGCTTCGTCGATGCGCATACATTGGACGTGCAGCCGACGACGGGGAAAGCCCAGCGCATTTCCGGCAAGCACATCGTGATCGCGGCTGGATCTCGTCCGTATCATCCCCCTGAGCTCGATTTCTCGCACCCGCGAGTGCGCGACAGCGATTCGATCTTGCGCTACGCCGAGCATCCCTTCGCCGTGACGATTTACGGCGCGGGCGTCATCGGGTGCGAGTACGCGTCGATCTTCATCAATCTCGGCGCAAAGGTGACCCTCGTCAACACGCAAGATCGACTGTTGTCGTTCCTGGACGATGAAATCACGGAGGCACTCTCCTATCACCTGCGCGAGCAGGGCTGCGTGATTCGGCACAACGAGCAATTCAACGCGCTCGAGGCGCGCGAGCGGGATGTCGTCCTGCATCTCGAGTCGGGACGCAAGATCAAGTCCGACGTACTGCTGTGGGCGAACGGGCGCACCGGCAATTCGGATCGGCTCAACATCGAGCGCGTCGGCCTTACGGCGAATTCGCGAGGCCAAATTGCGGTGAACGGGCACTATCAAACGGCCGTGCCGCATATCTATGCCGTGGGCGACATCATGGGCCCGCCGGCGCTCGCGAGCGCCGCCTACGTGCAAGGCTCCTACGCCGTGCAGCACATCCTGGATCCCACGATCGAGCCGCACCATCAAGAGATGATCCCGAGCGGCATCTATACGATCCCGGAGATCTCCTCGATCGGCCGGACTGAGCGCGAGCTGCAGGAAGCGAAGGTTCCTTACGAAGTGGGCCACTGTGCATTCAAGAATCTCGCCCGGGCGCAGATGACGGATGAGCGCGTCGGCATGCTGAAGATCATCTTTCATGCCGAAACCATGGAAGTGCTCGGCGTGCATTGCTTCGGCGACGGCGCTTCCGAGATCGTGCACATCGGCCAAACTGTCATGGCAAGCCGCGATCTGAACGACATCCGCTACTTCACGAGAACGACGTTCAACTATCCGACGATGGCGGAGGCATACCGAGTGGCGGCATATAACGGAATAAACAGGCTGACTTGAATAGGCTGTTGGCTGTAGGCTCTAGGCCGTAGCTAGAAGAACCAAGAGCACCGGCAACACACCGAGCCCGTACCACTCTGGCTACAGCCTAGAGCCTACAGCCTGACTCAGGAGATCCGCATGAGCTTCGTAAAAGAGTTCCGCGAATTTGCGGTGAAGGGCAACGTCGTCGATATGGCCGTCGGTATCATCATCGGGGCGGCGTTCGGCAAGATCGTCACCTCGTTCGTCAACGACATCATCACGCCGCCGCTCGGCTATCTCATCGGCGGCGTCGATTTCACGGACTTGGCGGTGACGCTGCCGGCGATTCAGGAGGGAAGGGACCCTGTCACGATCAACTATGGCGCGTTCCTGCAAACGACGTTCGATTTCCTCATCGTCGCATTCGCGATCTTCCTCGTCATCAAGATGATCAACCGACTGAAGCGCAAAGAAGAAGTTGCGCCCTCAACGCCGCCCCCGCCGCCCCCGCGCCAGGAAGTGCTGCTGGAAGAGATCCGCGACCTGCTGAAGCGTCAGCAGTAGACAGGCGGGCGTTGAAGAGAAGAAGGTCTCTCGCAAAGCACGCCAAGCTCGCAAAGGAAGAATCGGGAACAAACCGATGAGATCGGATGGCTGTTCGCTTGGCCATGCAAGCTTCCCGCCAGCCGCATTCTCCTTGTCTTACCTTTGCGAGCTTGGCGTGCTTTGCGAGAGATCTTCTTTTTCGAAAACCCATCAACCCTGCGCAAACGCGCCTCGCGTCAAGTTTTCGGGCGAGCCTTCGGTGCACACGACATTGTCTTCGATGCGGATGCCGCCGTACGGCTTGAAGTGGTCGACGGCTTTCCAGTTGATGTGCTCGCGCGCTTTCGAGCCACGTGCCCGTTCGAGAAGACTCTCGATGAAGTAGATGCCGGGCTCGATCGTCACGACGAAGCCCGGTGCAAGGGTTCGTGTGAGTCGCAAGTAGGGGTGCTGCGGCGGCTTCTCCCGCATTGAGCCTTTCTCGTCGATGGTGTAGCCGCCGACGTCGTGAACCTGCAGGCCGAGCAGGTGGCCGATGCCGTGCGGGAAGAAGACGCTCGAGACGCCCGACTCCACAGCATCGTCGGCATTCAACGACACGATGTTGGCATCGCGAAGCAGCTCCGCGATGAGGCGATGCGCGTTCAAGTGGATGTCGATGTACTCGGCGCCGCTCACGACCTGTGCGCACAGCCGTTGCTGAAGCTCGTCCATGCGTGCGATGAGCGCCTCGAACTCGCCGGAGCGTTCGGCGTACGTTCGAGTCACGTCACAACCGTAGCCCCTGAACGCTGCGCCAGCGTCGATCAAGAACGAAAGCCGCGACGCCGGCGGACGGCGCTCGCGATGTTGATAGTGCAGCACGGCCGCGTTCTCGTTCAGTGCAACGATGCTCGGATAGGGAAGCTCCTCATCGACGTGCCCGCACGCGTCCAGGTAAGCGAGATGGATGCCATACTCCGAGGCGCCGCCGCGAAACGCCGCTTCCGCTGCGAGATGCCCTTTGGCGCCGCGCGCGGACGCTCGCCGCATGCATTCGATCTCGTAGTCTGTCTTGATCGCACGCCAATGATGAAGCTGCGTGAGCAGATCCGCGGGATTGCGATCCGCGAAGCCATAAGGCTCGAAGCGATCATCCCACTCGCCGATGAAGGCGCAGCGGGGGAGATCGTGAAAGTGCGCCTGCGCGTCGCTCGGGTCCCGCAGCACTTTGATATCGAAATGCCGTGTCCAAGGCTCGCTCGGGGTCGCGGGCGGCTTGTGCCAGAAATCTCGCGGCTGGAGAAAGAGCAACTCGGGCGTGGCCGCGGGCCGGTAGAGCAGCCAGGAGCCCGGCGCGTCCTCCGCCGGCACCCACAGCTTGAAATGCGGATTCGGCTTGAACGGGTAAGGCTGATCGTCGAGAAACTGCATGCGCGGCTCGCCCGCGTAGATCGCGAGCGAGTCGTAGCTGGAGCGGGCTAGTGCGGCATCCAGCCGCTCGCGTTGAATCCGGAGGTGTTCGGCGTAGAGCGAATCCAGCATGACCGCGTACTCATGTGGCGATTGCGGTCTTCAGTCTAGGACCGATCGCGCCTCTTCGCGAGATCGTACCGATGCGCAGGACTCGGCGCGCATGTCAGGGAACGATGTGGACGGTCAGCTGACCCCAATCGCCGAACTCCCCGACGCACGTGCCGGGTCGAGCGCGAACCGCCGAGCCGAGCGCGCCCGTAAGCAGCACATGGCCAGGCTCGAGCGTCCAGCCCTGATCGACCATCGTATTCGCGAGCCACAGCGCTGCGCCCCACTGATCTCCCATCGCGTCGCGAGCCGCGCCGACGTTGGCGCGCTTCCCGTCGCAGACGAGCGTCGCCGTGAGTTGATTCGGGTCTCGATGAGCGGGCGACAAGAATTCGCCGGTGACGAAGTAAGCTGCCGCGACATTCGAGGCAACGATGTCGAGCGCGGTGAGCGCCTTCGGTGTTTCGTAGTCGAGATCGGGCAGCTCGATCGCGGGCGCCACTCCATCGACGTGCTCTTTCAGATCTTCGACATCGACGAGGCGCTTGTCGATGCGCTTACCGACGCGAAAGGCAACTTCCAATTCCAGGTGAAGCCCGCGAAGCGACCTCAACGGCAGCTCTCGCGGTGTCGCCGAAGCGGGCACGAGCAGCACGCCTGCAATCGGACCTTGCGCGTTGAAGCGGCTCTGTGCGGCTGTCGATGTCAATCCCGCCTTGAAACCAACGGGCGCATCACCGCGCAATTGCTTGCGCACGATGCGCGTTTGCAGCGCGTACGCGCGCTCAATTGTCAATGTTTCGTCAATGCGAGTAGCGAGCGGCATGGCTTCGTCGTGCTTCCATGCATCGATAATCGCATCGTCGATTCGTTGTGCTGTCAAACAACCGGAGAGTGCAAAAAACCCTATGAAACAAGCGGTTTTCGCGGCTCTCTCGCGATGCCGCGCAACGCGAGTCATGCGCTTCGAGGCGCGCGCCAGCCAGACAAGTGGTTTCAAATGAAACTCAGACATTCTAGAATTCGCCGCGCTGTTAACAGGGGAACGGTCCTCTCGCTTAGTAGTTATATACATCGTTATCAACTCGCCACAGGGGTGGATGATCACATGAACACGAAGCTGATTCTCGCTGCATTGATGATGTCTCTGTCGTTGGCCGCTTGCGGACAGAAAGACGAAGCTCCTGCCGAGACCACGACCGAGGCTGCGCCTCCGGCCGACACGGCGCCCGCCGAGGCGACCCCGCCGGCGGAAGCCGCTCCGATGGAGGGCACGGCTGAGGAAGGCGCGACGACCGACGATGCGAGCGCGGCCCCGGCGGAAGGCGATGCTGCCGAGCCGGCACCTGCGCAATAACTCGCGCATGCGCGATCAGGCGGGCGCAAGCCCGCCTGATTTCGACCTTACTCATTCCGACAGATCGTAGCGCTGCCGATCTTCCCGCTTCGGCGTCAGGCCGAAGAGAAGACATTTTCAACAGAATCGGCGGGATGAACCGGACACGAAGACGGTAGGAAGCTCGCCCTCCTGTTCATCGTTTTTCCTCCTGTTCCTCACGCAATTCTTTCCTCGCGGTTCGTTTTCTCGGTGAGCTGCTGCGCGCCATCGAGTCGTCGTTGACCTGAAGCGCTTCGAGGTAGACCATCACACGTGGTTACTTCGAAAGAGGCGGCTCGCAAGCCGATTACGCGGTGCCAGTCCGGATTCGAGACGCGAACAATTCTCCTCAGGACAAACTCTGGATCCAGCGTCACTATCCTGAGTATCTCGACGATCTTTCCGACTCCAGCATGAACACGGGCATGTTCCCGGCGTACAGCGAGCGCGAGCCCGAGCTCATGGCGCGCTGGTTCGCCGATGACAGCTCACATCCGCTCGTCATCTTGAAGAATGAGCGCCCCGTAGGATTCGCGCTCGTGAGCCGTCCGCCGCGCAATCGGCGCGAAGAAGTCGACTTCTGCATGGCGGAGTTCTTCATCGTGCCTCAATCGCGCCGACTCGGCATCGGCCGCGATGCGGCTCATTTGATCTTCAATCGCTTTGCGGGCACATGGACGATTACCGAGTTCGTGTACAACAAACCCGCGATCGCATTCTGGCGTTCGATCGTTGCCGACTACACGGGCGGGCGGTACCGGGAAACGCTCGCGAACGGAGAAGTGAAGCAGGTGTTCAGGTCGCGCGCCGCCTCACGTTGAGCGGCGAGTCACTCGCACCCGAGTGAGGCGAACAGATAGCGCCGGCCGCCATATTGCGGCGGCGCGACGTACGCGTCGAACCCCCGCATCGCGAACTCGACCGGCTTTGCGAAGTTGGGGCCGTCATAGACGAACGTGTGGAACTCTCCATTCTCCCCGCAAGCGTCCACGCCCCGGGGCAGGTCGCTCAGGAACGATGCGTCGTACTCGCGGCCGCAGAATTCATCCGCTAGATATTTCGAATCGACGCACACGACGACGGCACGAAATCCGGAGTCGATGACTTCGCGCGCGAGCTCGCGTCGGTCACGATGCCAGAGCGGCAGCACGGGCGCGAGTCCCGCAGCCGCGCAGACGCGCTCTTCCCAATCGCGATGCGCTTGCAGATCGATGTCTCCGAACACGGCGTTTGCGTATCCGCACGCCTGCAACTCGCGCAGCGCGGCGGTGAATACGCTCTCGTAGTCTGCCCAACTCGCTTTGCGAATCATGAGCTCGAGCCCCAAAGCGCTCGCTTGGCGTGCCAGCAGCGGAGCGGGCAACGCATGCGAGCGGCTGCGCGCCCCACCTTCCTCGAACATGACAAGCAGAGTTCGAACGTCGAGTCCGAGTTGCTGCGCGCGCCAAAGCGCGAGACAGGAATCTTTACCGCCGCTGAAGGAGCAGAGCGAGAGCATGTGTTGGGCTACAGGTAACGGGCTACAGCCAAAGGAGGGTAAGCGTAGCAGACAATCGAGCGTTCATTCTGGGCACACGAACGAAGTTGGACTCTCGTTTTCGGGCGCGTTCTGGCCGTCGTCTGTAGTCCGCAGTCTGTCACCCGCCAGAGCGTGGCGTGCTCAAGCCGTTTTTCGCTTCGGCTTCTGCGCGCGCTCGAGCGCGGGCTTGAGATAGCGGCCGGTGTACGAGCTTTCGTTCGCGGCGATTTCCTCTGGCGTGCCGGTCGCGACGATCATGCCGCCGCCGTTGCCGCCTTCGGGGCCGAGATCGATGAGCCAATCGGCCGTCTTGATCACATCGAGGTTGTGCTCGATGACGACGACGGTGTTGCCTTCGTCCCGCAGCCTCTGCAGCACGCCGAGCAGCTGCTCGATGTCGTAGAAGTGCAGCCCTGTCGTCGGCTCATCGAGGATGTAGAGCGTCCTTCCGGTCGAGCGCTTCGAGAGCTCTTTCGCAAGCTTCACGCGCTGCGCTTCGCCGCCGGACAGCGTCGTCGCGTTTTGCCCGAGTCGGATATAGGAAAGCCCGACGTCGATGAGCGTCTGCAGCTTCGGCGCGATCGCCGGCGCGTTGCGGAAGAACTCAAGCGCATCCTCGACCGTCATGTTCAGCACATCGCTGATGTTCTTGCCCTTGTAGCGAATCTCGAGCGTCTCGCGGTTGTAGCGATGGCCTTTACAGATATCGCATGGCACGTAGATATCCGGCAGGAAGTGCATCTCGACCTTGATCACGCCGTCTCCCTGGCACGCTTCGCATCGGCCTCCCTTCACGTTGAAGCTGAATCGTCCGGGCTCGTAGCCTCGCGCGCGCGCTTCGGGAACCGCGGCGAATATCTCGCGGATGGGCGTGAACAGGCCCGTGTACGTCGCGGGGTTCGAGCGCGGGGTGCGCCCGATTGGGCTCTGATCGATGTCGATCACCCGATCGATTTGCTCCAACCCTTCGACGGCATCGCAGGGCGCAGGATCCGTCGATGCGTCGTTCAAAGTACGTGCGACATGACGGTAGAGGGTGTCGTTGACGAGCGTCGATTTGCCCGAGCCCGACACGCCGGTAACGCAGGTCATTACGCCGAGCGGAATCTCGACCGTCACGCCGCGCAGGTTGTTGCCGCGTGCGTTGACGACGCGCAGCACCCGATCTTTCTGCGCCGGCGTTCGCATTGCGGGCACCGGAATCTCGCGCGCGCCCGAAAGATACTGACCCGTGATCGAATTCGCGTTCTTCGCGATCTCGTTCGGCGCACCCTGTGCAATCACCTCGCCGCCGTGCACGCCGGCGCCTGGGCCGAGATCGACGACGTAGTCCGCGTGGCGAATCGCGTCCTCATCGTGCTCGACGACGATGACGGTGTTACCGAGATCGCGCAGCCGCGTGAGCGTGCGCAGCAAGCGGTCGTTATCGCGCTGATGCAGCCCGATCGAAGGCTCATCGAGAATGTACATGACGCCGACGAGGCCGGAGCCGATCTGGCTTGCGAGCCGAATCCGCTGAGCCTCCCCGCCCGACAGCGTTTCGGCGCTGCGATCGAGTGTGAGATAGTCGAGACCGACATCGCTCAAGAAGCGCAGGCGATCTGCGATTTCCTTGACGATCCGGGCGGCGATGTCCCCGCGCCAACCTTCGATTGACAGCGAGCGGCTGAACTCGAGCGCGTCGGCAACCGAAAGCCCAGCAAGATCCGGCAGCGTCCGCTCCGCGACGTAGACATGGCGCGCGGCCCTGTTGAGGCGCGTGCCCGCGCATTCGGGGCAGGGTTGGTTGCTCAAGTACTTCGCGAGCTCTTCGCGCACGGCGATCGACTCCGTTTCGCGATAGCGCCGCTCGAGATTGGGGATGACGCCTTCCCATTTATGAGCGCGGCGGATCGTGCTGCCTCTCGCGTCGACATAGCGAAAATCGATCTTTTCGTCGCCGCTGCCATAGAGCACGACGCGCCGGTGTTTCTCCGTGAGCTCCTCCCAGGGCGTCTCGACGTCGAATTTGTAGTGCTTCGCGAGCGATTGCATGAGCGCGAAGTAGTAGGCCGTGCGCCGGTCCCAGCCGCGAATCGCGCCGCCCGCGATCGAGACGTGCGGATGATGCACGACGCGAGCGGGATCGAAGAATTGCTGCACGCCGAGCCCGGAGCAGGCGGGGCATGCACCCGCCGGGTTGTTGAACGAAAACAGCCGCGGCTCGAGCTCGGACAGACTATAGCCGCACATCGTGCAGGCGAACTTGTCCGAAAAGACGAGATCTTCGCGCTTTGGATCGTCCAAGAATGCAATGCGCGCGATGCCATCCGCGAGTCGCAGCGCCGTCTCGAACGACTCGGCCATGCGCTGGCCTGCATCCGCTCGCACCTTGAACCGATCGACGACGGCCTCGATCGTGTGCTTCTTCTTGGGATCCAGTTTCGGTGCTTCGTCGAGCTCGACGAGCTTGCCGTCGATGCGTGCGCGCACGAACCCCTGGCCGCGAAGCTGCTCGATCACCTGGGCATGCTCGCCCTTGCGCGCGTCGATCATCGGCGCGATCAGCGCGAGCGGCGTTCCTTCCGGCAGCGCGAGCACTTGGTCGACCATCTGGCTGACGGTCTGCGCGGCGAGATCGATGCCGTGATCGGGGCAGCGCGGCGTGCCGACGCGAGCGAACAGCAGGCGCAAATGGTCATAGATCTCGGTGACGGTCCCGACCGTCGAACGAGGATTGTGCGAAGTCGATTTCTGCTCGATCGCGATCGCGGGCGAAAGGCCCTCGATGGAATCCACGTCCGGCTTCTCCATGACCGAGAGAAACTGGCGCGCGTACGCGGACAGCGATTCGACGTAGCGGCGCTGCCCTTCGGCGTAGATCGTGTCGAACGCGAGCGAGGATTTCCCCGAGCCGGAGAGGCCCGTGAAGACGATCAAGCGGTCGCGCGGCAGCTCGAGATCGACGTTCTTCAAGTTGTGAGTCCGCGCGCGACGGATGACGATGGAGGAAGACATAAGGCGAATTCGCGGGACTCTGGTCTGTCGACGAGAAGGGATCGAACACTATAAGGTGAGGTGAAAGTGGGGGCAAAACCCCGGAACCGAAGCCTTGACGAAGCTCCGGGGGCCGCTCAGGGGCGGCTGCGCGTGGACGAGGCCTAAATCGGCGAACACCGCAGATATTGCCCTGCTCCCTGGGGGCGACCGGGTTACAATCGCCCTTCTTTCACTTGGGGGTTCTACATGGCTCGCGGCATCAATAAGGTCATTCTGGTCGGCAACCTAGGGGCGGATCCGGATACCCGTTACATGCCGAGCGGTAAGGCCGTCACGAACATTCGCGTCGCGACGAGCGAGTCGTGGAAGGATCGCCAGACGGGTGATCAGCAGGAGCGCACGGAATGGCACACTGTCGTGTTGTTCGACAAACTGGGCGAGATCGCGGCCGAATATCTGCGAAAAGGCTCCCAAGTCTACATTGAGGGCAGTCTTCGCACGAGGAAATGGCAGGACAAGGAAGGAAAGGACCGCTACAGCACGGAAATCGTCGCGCGCGAGATGCAGATGCTGGGAGGCCGAGGCGGCGGTGCGGGCGGTGGAGAGCCGCGCCCGGCTCGATCCGCCCCGACAGAGGAGCGCTCCGCACCCGCGCCAGCCCCGGATGTGGGCGAGTTCGACGACGACATTCCGTTCTGACCCAGTCAGAGCGGAAAGGGGTCAATGAGTAGGGGATAGGGGATAGGCAGAGTCGCTGAACCGGCTACTCTCGCTCCTTCTCTGACGATCCCCTGTTCCCTAGACACTAACCTGCCATGCCTCGCGTTTACATTCGAACCTTCG
>JBDZVE010000003.1:95923-110917 GCA_040255535.1 Lysobacterales bacterium
CCCCTGTTCCCTAGACACTAACCTGCCATGCCTCGCGTTTACATTCGAACCTTCGGTTGCCAGATGAACGAGTACGACTCCGCCAAGATGGTGGACGTGCTGCGTGAGGCGGCCGGCTACGAGCTCACCGAAGATCCGTCAGAGGCAGATCTGCTCCTGCTCAATACATGCTCGGTGCGCGAGAAGGCTCAGGAAAAAGTATTCTCGCAGCTCGGTGGCTGGAGAGCGCTCAAGAAGGCGAAACCACACGTGCTCATCGGTGTCGGTGGGTGCGTTGCGAGCCAGGAAGGCGACGGAATCACGCGGCGAGCGCCGTACGTCGATCTCGTGTTCGGCCCGCAGACGTTGCACCGCCTTCCCGCGATGATCGACGAAGTCAAGCGCAAGGGGCGTTCCGTCGTCGACATCAGCTTTCCCGAGATCGAGAAATTCGACTCGCTGCCCGCGCCGCGCGCCGAGGGTGCGACCGCGTTCGTATCGATCATGGAAGGCTGCAGCAAATACTGCACGTTCTGCGTCGTGCCCTATACGCGAGGCGATGAGATCAGTCGCCCCTTCGACGACGTCATGGACGAGATTCGCGCGCTTGCGGAGCAGGGCGTGCGCGAGGTGAACCTGCTCGGACAGAACGTCAACGCGTATCGCGGGCCGATGGACGATGGGACTTTATGCGACCTAGCGACGCTCATCTTCTATGTCGCGGAAGTCGACGGCATCGAGCGCATTCGCTTCACGACCTCGCATCCGGTCGAGTTCAACGATGCGCTGATCGAGGCGTATCGCGACGTGCCCAAGCTCGCGAACTACCTGCATCTCCCGGTGCAGGCCGGATCCGATCGCATCTTGGCGGCGATGAAGCGCGGCTATACCTCGCTCGAATACAAGCAGAAGCTGCGCAAGCTCCGCGCCGTGCGGCCCGACATCAGCATCTCGTCCGATTTCATCGTCGGATTCCCTGGCGAAACCGCGCGGGATTTCGAGCAGACGATGAATTTGATCGCGGAGGTCGGCTTCGATCAATCCTTCAGCTTCATCTACAGCCGTCGGCCTGGAACGCCCGCGGCTTCACTGCCGGACGACGTGTCGCCGGAGGAAAAGCAACAGCGCCTCGCGCTGCTGCAGGCGCGCATCAATCAGCAAGCGATGGCCATCAGTCAGCGGATGGTCGGTACCGTGCAACGCGTCCTCGTCGAGCGTTTCTCCAAGAAAGACGCGCGTCAGCTCGCCGGCCGCACGGAGAACATGCGGTGGGTGAACTTTGACGGGCCGGAGACGTTGATCAATCAGTTCGCTGACGTGCTCATTACCGAGGCTTTGCCAAACTCCCTGCGCGGCAGGTGGCTGGAGTCTGAAGCCTGGAGGCTCGACCCCGAACGAGCGGCTCAGGCGACAGCGGGCGTGGGTTGAACGACGTGCGATCGTTTCGCTTGATATTGTCTGCCGCTACATCCATATCGGTCGGCATGCTTTTCGAAGGATTTGGACTCACCAGGCACGGCGAGCAAGTAGCCCTCTCTTGCTCCGGCCCTCAGCCTGTAGCCCTCGGCCGATCATGAGCGTGCCTCTCGCGACTCGCGATCTCGCCTTTGAGCCTGTCGACAACGCCCGGCTCGCGAATTTCGTCGGCCCGATGGATGAGAATCTTCGGCACGTGGAGAAGCGCCTCAACGTGCAGGTGCGCCGCCGCGGCGGTTGGGTGGAAGTGTCCGGGCCGCCGGACGCGACGGTCGCCGCCGAGCACGTGTTGCGGCGCTTGTTCGAGCTCTCCGCGAGCGAAGCGTTGACGCCGGATCGCGTGCACCTCGCCGTGCAGGAGGCCGGCATGGAGACCGCGCCGGCCGTGGTGGCGCGCGCGCCCGACGAAATCCTCATTCATACGCAGCGCGGCGGTATTCGCGGTCGCGGCCCGAATCAGAAGCAATATCTACACAACATCCGAACGAGCGACCTGACGTTCGGCATCGGTCCCGCGGGAACCGGAAAGACGTATCTCGCCGTCGCATGTGCCGTTGAAGCGCTGCAGACCGATCGCGTACGCCGCATCGTGCTCGTGCGTCCAGCGGTGGAGGCGGGCGAGCGGCTCGGCTTCTTGCCTGGCGATATCGGACAGAAGGTCGATCCTTACTTGCGGCCGATGTATGACGCGCTTTATGACATGATGGGTTTCGACCGCGTAGCACGAGCGATCGAGCGTCAGGTCATCGAGATTGCGCCGCTCGCGTTCATGCGCGGGCGTTCGCTCAACGATTCTTTCATCATCCTCGATGAAGGACAGAACACGTCCATCGAGCAGATGAAGATGTTTCTGACGCGCATCGGCTTCGGCTCGAAGGCGGTCGTAACCGGGGATGTCACGCAAACGGATTTACCGAAGCAGCAGACGTCGGGCCTCAAGCACGTGATCAAGATTCTGCAAGGCGTCGACAACGTCGCCTTCACCTTCTTTACCTCGAGAGACGTCGTTCGCCACCCTCTCGTGCAGCGGATCGTGGAGGCGTACGAGCGTCATCAGGCTTCGTCGCGCGACAAGAGCGCGGCCGGCGAAGAGGGCGATTGAGCTTGAGCACGGCGTCTCGGGCGATGCGCGGAGCGGCCGGTTCGAATACGAGGAGAAAGAGGCCTCGCAGTGCGAATGGAAAGCGGCTCGAAGTGACAGTGCAGATTGCAACGAATCGTCGCGGGGTTCCGCACGCTCGAACGCTCGCATCGTGGGCCGAGGCTGCGTTCGCCGGAAGCGCGGCTGCTTGTTCGCAGCCGCTCGCGCTCGCGATTCGCATCGTCGGCGCCGCCGAGAGCCGCCGCCTCAACCGCAGATGGCGCGGCAAGGACAAGCCGACGAACGTCCTGTCGTTCCCAGGCATGGACGATGGCCTCGCGGCACGGGCCTCGGCTCTGGCTACAGCCTACAGCCTACAGCCTACAGCCCATCTAGGCGATCTGGCCGTCTGCGCGCCCGTCGTGAGGCGAGAGGCGCGCGAGCAGGGCAAGCCGCTCCGTGCTCACTGGGCCCATATGATCGTGCACGGCGTCCTGCACCTTTTGGGGTACGATCATGAAGATGAGCGAGACGCGAAGCGGATGGAAGCGCTCGAAGTGCGGATTTTGGCTAGGATGGGCATCGACGATCCCTACGTCGATGTATTGGCGGCCTAGATCCCGGCGCAAGCGTGCGATTTGGGATCGAGAATATTCATGCTTTAGCTATGTCTGAGGGTAACGGTACTTCTGGAAAATGGTTCAAACGTCTGACCGAGACGTTCAGCACCGAGCCGAAAGATCTCGATGATCTTTCCGAGGTGATCACGCACGCGCGGGAGCGGGGCATCATCAACCAAGATGCCTCCGAGATGCTCGAGGGCGTGCTTCGCGTCGCGGAGCTGCAAGTGCGCGACATCATGGTCGCTCGCTCGCAGATGGTCGTCGTCAACAGGGACGACCCGCCGGAGGAAATTCTGCCCGCCGTCATCGAATCGGGCCATTCGCGCTTCCCGGTGATCGGAGAGGATCGCGATCAAGTCGTCGGCATCCTGCTCGCGAAAGATCTGCTCCGCTACTTCGTGGAAGGCGGCAAGGACCACTTCGACATCAAGGAATGTCTACGTCCCGCGGCTTTCATTCCGGAGAGCAAGCGCCTCAACGTGCTGCTCAAGGAGTTTCGCGTCAGCCATCATCACATGGCGATCGTCGTCGATGAGTACGGCGGCGTCGCCGGGCTCGTCACGATCGAAGATGTGCTCGAGCAGATCGTCGGCGACATCGGCGATGAGTACGACACGGACGAAGATCTCGACATTCGCCGCGAAGGCGAGCGGCAGTTCACGGTACGCGGTCAAACGCGTATCCCGGAGTTCAACGACTACTTCGGCACGCAGTTCAGCGACGATGAGTTCGACACGATCGGCGGGCTCGCGACGCACTTCCTCGGGCGACTGCCGCGACGTGGAGAGACTTTCGTCATGAACGGCATCGAGTTTCGTGTGCTCCGTGCGGACCGCCGCCGTCTCGACGCGCTGCGTGTCATCACGCCGCAGGACATCGTGAAGGAAGAGCACTGAGCCGCTTCGCCGTGCGCTCGTTCTTCGAGTTCCGGGCCGACCGCAAGATCGCGAAGGCCTCGCCGCGCTTTGGGCTCCGTTTGCTCACGGATACTGTCGAGCCGAGAGCAGCGTGTCGCCGAATGGCGAGCGTGATGCCTTTGCCGCTATCGACTCCGGTCCCGTTTCTTTATCATTCCCGCCCGAGTCCGGCAGAACACTAATAATGCATGTGCTTCACCGGCCCAATTCGATCTGATCCGCCGGTTCGGGCTCTCAATGGAAAATCTGCTGCAAGTCATTCTGCTCGGCATCATCGAAGGCATCACAGAGTTCCTGCCGATCTCCAGCACGGGCCACCTGTTGATCGCGCAGCATTGGCTCGGGCCGCGCTCCGATCTGTTCACGGTCGCGATCCAGGCAGGTGCGATCCTGGCGGTCGTCGTGATCTATTGGCGGCGACTCTGGGAAATGACGATTCATTTCACGCAGCCGACGAATCGCGATTATCTCTACAAGCTCTCGGCGGCATTCATGATCACCGTCGTCGGTGGGTTCATCGCCAAGCAGATGGGGCTCGAGCTGCCGGACGACGTCGCGCCAGTCGCGTGGGCGCTCATCATCGGCGGCTTGGGTATCTTCGCAGTCGAAGCCTACGCCGCGCGGCAGCCGAATCGCGACGTGCTGACGTGGAACGTCGCATTCTGGGTCGGGATCGCTCAGGTCGTGGCCGCGGTCTTTCCAGGCACGTCACGCTCTGCGGCGACGATCTTCGCGGCGATGCTCGCGGGCATGACCTCGAGGCCGGCCGCGGCCGAGTTCGCATTTATCGTCGGGATTCCGACGATGTTCGCAGCGACTGCCTATGAAGCCATGGACATGTACGCGGACGGACAGGTCGGCGCGGAGAACTGGACCGATCTCGGCATCGGCTTCGTCGTCTCGGCGGTCGTCGCGTTCATCGCAGTGAAGTGGCTGTTGCGCTATATACAAACGCATCGTTTCACGCCGTTTGCCTGGTATAGGCTCGCGCTCGGAGCAGCTTTACTCGCATTCATATGAGGGCCATGGCGCCATGAGCGAGATCGACACGCGACTTGCCAATCG
Organism: Lysobacterales bacterium; assembly: GCA_040255535.1. Taxonomy (GTDB): domain Bacteria; phylum Pseudomonadota; class Gammaproteobacteria; order Steroidobacterales; family Steroidobacteraceae; genus Steroidobacter. Next base: position 101,065 of record JBDZVE010000003.1, read on the forward strand.
CATTCTGCTCGGCCTCGTCATTGGGGCGATCGCGGGCGTCGTCGTGCTCGTCATCGGCTCGTTTGCGGCCGGCGTCCTTTCCTTCGCACGCTCGCTGTCGACGGCCTTGCTCGATCCGCTCGGTCAGGTTTTCTTGAGGCTGCTCTTTTTCGTCGTCATTCCGTTGATCTTTGCGTCGCTGGTCGTCGGCGTCGTCCAGCTCGGAAGGTTGGCGGACTTAGGGCCGCTTGCAGGCAAGACATTTTCGCTGTTCGCGCTCAACATGATCATCGGCGTCGCGCTCGGCCTCCTGATGATGAACCTTTTGCAGCCGGGCGCTCAGCTCGATGCCGAGACGCAAACGAAGCTCGTCGCCGAATATGGCAGCGCCGCGCAAGGCTATGTGGAAACCCGCGGCGAACAGCCGGGCATGAGCCTCGGCCTGCTGGTCGAGATGTTCATGCCGCGGAATCTGTTTGGGGCGTTCGTCGGGAACAACCGCGCTGCGCTTGGAGAAGTCCTGCCGCTCATTCTGTTTGCCTTGCTCGTCGGCGCTGCCGGCACGCAGCTCGCACCGGAACGCCGGGAGCGACTACAAGCCGGGATGGAAATGATCTCGGAGCTGATGACCCGGATCGTCCATTTTGCGCTGCAGATCGCGCCGTACGCCGTGGCGGCGCTGATCTTCAGCGTCATCGTCAAGGTCGGTTTCGAGATTCTCGTCGCGCTCGGCATGTTCGTGCTCGGCTGCCTCGCCGTCATGGCGTTGCATCTGTTCGGAACGTTCACGATCTGGCTCAAGGTGGCGACGAAGCGTCGGCCGCGCGAGTTCTTTCGTTTGATCACGCCGGTGCTGATCACCGCCTTTACGACGAGCTCCAGCAACGCCACGCTGCCCGCATCGATCGCGACGGCGCGCGAATCGCTCGGCGTCCGCCCAAGCGTCGCAGGCTTCGTGCTGCCGCTCGGCGCGACGATGAACATGAGCGGCACGGCTCTCTACGAAGGCTGCGTCGTGCTGTTCGTCGCACAGGTGTTCGGCGTCGACTTGACGTTCGCGCAGCAGGTGACGCTGCTGACGCTCGCCGTCTTGAGCGCGGTCGCTGTCGCCGGCATTCCGGGCGGATCGTTGCCGCTCATTGCGGGCCTGCTCGCGACGTTCGGCATTCCGCCCGAGGGCATCGGGATCATCCTCGGCGCCGACAGAATCCTGGATATGGCTCGCACTGTCGTGAATGTGGGCGCGGACCTCGTGACTTCCGTGGTCATCGAGGACCGTACGCCCCGCACCGAGGTGCAAGCTTCAACTTGAGCCGGTCAATCGGGGAGAAGGAGCGGGGGGCTCCCTACCGAGATCGCTACTTTTTCTTCTTCTTCGTTCCGGTCGCCGATTCGTCCTGCTCGATCGCTTCGATGAGCTCCTCATCGAGGTCGGGCACGCTCGGCACGTCCTTCGCGCCCTTGGCGCCGGCGGCGAGCTTGTGCAGCTTGAGGCTCGTCTCGTGCAGGTCGCGATACTGCTTCACGAGGGTTGCGGCGTTCTTCTTTCCTTCGGCGAGCTGTTGCTCGAGCTTGCGCTTGTCCGCGCGCAGCGCGTTGGCCGTCGCTTCTTCCTGCTTGCGTAAATCGGCTTCGGCGCGCTTCTCCTTCTTGAGCGCGTTCATCTTCTTGAGCACGTTCTCCGGCGTGTCGGACAGCGCCGTATTGATCGCTTTGATCTCTTTTTCCTTCTCCGCCAAGCCTTGCTTGAGCTTCTTCAGCTCGTTTGCGGTCGAGGCACGCTCTACCGCGATCGCCTGCGTCGTGTTCTCCAGGCTCTTTTGCAATTCGGCTGCCTGGGTCTCGGCCTTTTGTTGCGCCTTGGCCGCAGCTGCGAGCTTCTGTTCGAGCGCCGCAACTTGCTGTTTCGCCTGTTCGCGCGTTTCAGCGACGGTCGCTTCAGCGGTCGCAATCTTCTTCAGCACACCTTCCAGCGCTTCTTTGAGCTCGTCGTGAGAGCAGTTGGGGTCCAGCTTCAAAGCCTCGGCGGCACCCCTCATCAACACTTGCTTGCTGATCGCAAGCTCTTTCCATACCTTCAACTGCAGCTCTAATTGCGCTTGATCCACATCTGTTACCTTTTGCGTTGGTTAAGAATCGAATTGGGGAAAATCGGGGGCGCGGATTATAGTCCAGAACGCCGCTCTCCGGGGCTCGGTCGCCCCTCACGGATATGGGCGGCAAACCCCGAAAACAAGTGGCTTGAGGGCGCCGGACGCCTTCAGCGGCCCACCAAATCGTCCATCGAAAGGACACCGCTCACTGCGGTTCGTTCGCCGTTCGGCGCGTAGCGATAGGCGCGCGGCTTTTCGCCGGCCCAAGTGGGATCGATCGCGTAGCGAAGCGCTTCCGGAGGCGCGCCGTCGAACGCGTACATCTTCGATCGCACGCCCAAGTCCCTGATTCGCGCCGCGATCTCCTCAGCCCGGCTCATCGGGTCCGTTGCCACCGTGACGACCATGAGGCTTGGGTCCTTCTGCTGCGCCTCCGCGATGTTCTTGAGCGATTTCACGCAATAAACGCACTCGAGGTCCCACATCACGAGCCAGAAGGGTCGGCCGCGCTGCTGCGCTTCGAGCTCCTTCATCGTGCCCGTTCGAAACGGGCGCAGTGCGGAGGAGGTACTCGTCTCCGAAAGCGCGCTTTCCGATGTGCGAGCCGCCGTTCTGCTGCTCAGTCGCGGCAGTTGGGCAAGGTGCACGACGGCCGTGTCTTCGGCTCTCCGCCACACGAGCGCGATGTCCGACTTCGACGCGATCAGGCGAGGCTGATCGGACTCGCCGTTCGTGCGGAGCGTCGGGCCCGTTTGGAACGAGCGTCCGCCGTCGTCCGAGATCCAGGTCTCGACGCGCGTGGCGGATCCGTCGTAGCGCTTCCACGCGAGCGCGAGGCGCCCCTCTGCGACCGCGACATCGGCGTGCGCCGCCCCGACGGGCAGCGCTCGGACGTGCGCTGGCTCGCCGGCAGCGAGCTGCCCGTAGAAGGCGCGACCCTGACCGGCGACTTGGTTGAACCAGACGGCGTGTCGAACCTGCTCGTCGTCGATCGCAAGCGAAGGCCCGTGGTGCGGACAGGCATCGATCGCCCAACGATCGAACGTGACTCGCGCGATGTCGGGCACGGCCGGCGCGGGCGTCAGCACCGCGATCGCGTGATCGCGCTCGTTGGGCGGGAAGACGTGCCGCCACATCGCCACTGGGCGTCCGTCGCCATCGCGCGCGAGCGCGATGCGACAACATTCGCAGCTATGGTCGGCGACCTTGTAATCGCCATGCCAGGTCTCGCCGCGATCCTCTGAGTAGGCGTAGTAGAGCGCTGCACCTGCGTAGTCGGCTCCACCTTTCTCGAGATCGCGTTTGTCGAGCCAGGCGACCCACACGCGCCCCTCGCCATCGACGAGCATGGCGTCGAACCGATGGCTGATGCGCTGGCGGTCTCGATGCACGACGATCGGCTTCGACCAGCTCGTGCCGCCGTCGAGCGAACGCGCGAAGCGCACATCGCCCGTGTATTTTTCGGACGTCGGCGAAGTCCAGGTCACGTACATCTCGCCTTGCGCTCCGAACGCGAGCTTGGGCCGGTTCTCGCCCTCCGCGGCGACGGGTTCCGGCACCGCGTTCACTCGAATGGGCGTCTGCCAGCGTTGCTCGCGCTCCTCGAATCGTGCGACCACGACCTGTGCTTCCTTGCTCGGCCCTTGTGCGTAAGCGATCCAGATATGTCCTTCCGGATCCATCGCCGCCGACGTGCCGAGCGCGGCAGCAAACGCAGGCGTGCACGCGAACAAGGTCACCAGTGTCCACGCGAGCTTCATCGTCTGTCTCCTTTGAAGGACCAACGCGCTTCCATGTAGCCGGTGCGCAGCGGCAGCGGATGCACCTGGTACGAGTGTTCGTTCGTGAGGTTGTCGATGCCGAGCGCGACCTCGAGCCCGCTATCGAACGTGTATGCGACCCGCCCATCGAAGGTCGTAAAGCGAGAGACGCCGCCATAGCGATCGCCGCTGAAATCGTCGTTCTCGAGCCGGCTGTACGTTCGCCCCGAGTGGCGAATACCGAGGCTCGCGAACCAGCGAGCGCTCGGTTCCAGGATGGCCTCGAGCGTTCCGCGCCACTTCGGCACGCGCGGCCAGGCGTTTCCGACCGAAATCGGGAAGTTCTCGTTCTCGAGAATCTTGGAGCGTGCGTACGCGATGCTGCCTTCCAGCCTCAGCGCGTGCAGCGAGAGTGCATCGAGCGCGAACGCCGCTTCGATGCCCCGCGTGCGTACGCGCCCGACGTTTTGCACGTTCGTGACGCTCGGTGTCACGGTGACGTTCGTCTGCGCGAAGATGCTGTCTCGCACGTCATCTTCGAAGAGCGAGACGCGCAAGTGCCCCCAATCCGCCGAGCGTTCGAGCGTCAAATCGAGCGCATCCGAGACTTCGGGCTGCAAGTCCGGATCGTTCACGATGATTGAATTCGCGGTTGCAGTGCCTTGGAACAGCTCGGCGACGGTCGGAAAGCGCACGCCGCGGCCCGCGCTGAGACGCACGGACCAGACATCGCTCGCTGCAAAGGCAAGTGAGGCCTTCGGAGATACGTGCGAGGCGCGGCGGCTCGGATAATCGACGTGAGTCGCCCCGGCTCGTTGAGCACCGCCGAATGCCGACCATTCTTCGTAGCGTGCTCCGAGCGTGAGCGACCATGCCGTGTCGAGATTCCATTCGTCTTGGAGATAGAGTGCCTCGATTTCGGTGCTGCCCTCGATCTCTTGAGCCACCGATCCGGCGCGGCGGCGCCAATCGGGTGTCGAGTAAGTCGGATTGACGAGCCGATACTTATTCCGGTGGATGCCGGCGGAGAGCGTGTGAGTCCCCAAGCTCCACGGCGATTCCATGGGCGTGGAGACCGCTTGCAGCTCGAGCGTTTGCCACCCTGTACCGTTACGTTCGATATTCGTTCCGGGGCCGCCTTGCGCTGCGAGAGGGTCTGGAACACCGGCTTCTAGCGTAGAGTCTTCGTCGATTCGATACTCCGAGAATACGAGCGAGGCGTTCCACGCCGCGTCGCGGGTCGTACGCAACGTCGCGCCCCAGTGGGAGTGCCGCTCGTGGCGCTCGCTCGGCGCGAGCGCCGTCGCTGGAACTTGGAAGGCAATGCCATTCGCGAGCACCGGGCCCGACCACACCGGCCGGCCCTCCTCATCGCGCATGAACGTGCGGTTCTCGCTCGTGCTGTCGTTGCGCCAGTGCGCGAAGAAGCCTTCGAGCTCGAACGCGCCGAACGCGCGGCCCCCCCGAAGCTTCACCTGATTCTGCACCGTCTCGTCGATCGCGCCGGCGCTCGCACCGAATATCGCGCGCGTTCGTCCTCGCGGATCGGTATCGAAGCGAACACCCGAGACGGGCACGGGTTCCTGCGTCACGCTCGGAAACCGGCCGTTCGCGTCGGCGGAGACCGCGTAGTACTGCATGGGATGGCCCGTCGATTTCTGTCGATTCGCCGTGATGGACAACCATGAGCCGTTCGCAAATCGATTGCCGAGGAACGCGGAAACCTGATTCCCGCCGAACGTCTCATCGACGCCGTACTCGTCGAACTGTTCGGTGTAGGCGGTCGTTCGCACGCCGATCTCGAGCGCTTTCGGCCGGCGCGTCCGAATCGCGACCGTTGTGCCAATGGAATTGCCGGGATAGAGCGCTGAGAAAGGACCGTAGAGCACATCGACGCGCTCAATCTCTTCCGGCGCGATCATGCTCCAGCGCGGCGCATCGAAGCGGCCGAGGAAGTTCGACAGAAGATAGCCGTCTACGAGCACCAACCCCCGGGCGGCCTGCAGTGTCGAGAAGCTGCGGCCTCCGATCAGCGCGTTGCGATCGCCGATGTAGCGTTTGCGTATCGTGATGTTCGGCAGATAGCGAAGCGCATCCTCGGGGTTGACGAGGTTCTGCTTGCGCAGGTCCTCGGCAGTTTTCGATGCAACCGGGTTCGGCACGTCGAGCGCAGGCCGTTCACGCTCTCCGGTGACGGTAATCGAATCGATCAGCTGGTCGGTCGCGATGCCCTGTGCATTCGCGACCGAGACGCACAGCCATCCCGCGAGCGCAATCGCGCGGGATGCGGGTCGTCGAAGATCCATGTCTCCATCCTCGATGAGGCCGCGCAGGCGCGTTGAGCCGAGCGCGGCGTGTCACGTAAGCACGGCTCGTTCGGCATGCGAACGAGGCCGCGAGGCGAGGCTTACGAGAGCGCGGGAGGGCCGCGGATCGACTGGCTTCGGAGCAGCCGAGCTTGAGGCGAGAGAGTGGAGTCGAGCGCCGGGGCGTAGAAGTCGGGGAGCGGCGCGGCTGCGAGCGCAGGAATGGCAGGACTGACCGACGCGCTCGCGACAGCGAACGGGCACAACGAGCCCGCTGCGTGATGCTCGCTCCCTTGATCGTGATGCTCTCCGTGCCCGTGGTGAGCCGCGTGCGACGGAGGCGCTTCGGGGAGGGCGACCCCGGTGCAGAACACGAGCGAGAGCCCCGAAGCATCCGCCGAGAGCATGAAGCCGACGGGCACGAACGCGCGTGCCACGAGCAATGGCACGAGCCATAGAGCCAGGCGATGGAGATGTGCGCGTTTCATGCCTCAGCGAAGTATACGGACATGCGGGCTGTCGTTCTCTTGGACTTTGGTCGATGCGTCGGGGCCGCGGTTTACGCTCCGTTCGAGCCACCGTGACGGACGCCACGTGAAGAATGTTCCTGTGAGGGCTGCATGGAGGCCAAGTGCGATGGCGGCCGCCGATACGGGCGTCCCTTCGGGCAGTGCCGCGTGCAATTTGTCATTAATCGCCGATTGCGCGACTTGCATCACACATGGAGACTCTGGCCGCCCGTAGATTCAAGCGCGGATTCAAGCGCCTACCCCCGAAGATGTGATGTTGTTTCGAGCGAGCCCTGCTCGCCTCCGGGCGCTCTGCCGGATGGGGCGCCGTTCGTGCCGTTCGTAGGGATCGGTCCTATGAACGATTAGGAGAGCAGCCCGCGCGGAACACGGAATACTTTCGGGGTCGGTCGAGAAGGGTTGAGACGGTCGTCGCGGAGTGGAAAGGATGGAAAGCCACCCTGCAACGCCTAGGAGTCAGCCCGCATTTCTCAAAGGGCGTTCTGGCTCGTGAGGCAAGTTCATGATCAGCGTCATCAATTCAGGTTCGTGCCCGGCTTCGGTCTATCTGCGCGCCAACACTATCGCGGCCCCGGCGGCTCTTAAGCTCGCCTCGCTTGCTCCTCCCTCAAGCCATAGCTTGGGCTATGGCTTTCAGTCCGGAGCGGCGCGATCCAAGCTTAATAGCTCGCCAGCATCCGCGATCCCTTTGAGAATTGCGGGCTAGCGTCGTGATGGCCGCAGTACAGATAGCGCCCGAAGAAAGATATCGCAGCGAACGTGAGGCCTGCGGTGCCGAGCTAGGCACCGAGCTCACTCGCATCACGGGCGATATCGAAGATCCGATCGTCAAGCTCAAGTACTTGCGCAGCGCCATCGATCGCGGTGATGAAGGCCCGGTCGATCTCGTTCCGTTGGCGCCGGTTCGGCGGGCGTGGTATCGCTGGCGCGGTCTCGATGCCCTTCATCGCATGCTTCGCAAGGAGGGCGACGCGAGCGCTCATGTCGTCGAACGCGTGCGTATCGCGCGCCGGGCTGCACGCCGGTCGATCGCCGGTACGGTTGTCGCGGCGCTGTTTTTGATTCCCGCGCTGTTCGCGGGTGTCGTCGTGAACGTGGGCGGCGACGACCCGCCGATTCAGATCGCCGAGAAGAACAGTCCGTCCGCGGCCGTCGCAGCGTCGACCGGGCCGATCGACGCCGGCGCGAGCAGTGTGGAGCGAAAGCACATCGAACCCGTGGCCGAGACGCTCCCGCCGGAGGAGCTCGGAATCGTACCGACGACGATTTGGATGGCCGACAAGGGGCCGGGTTGGGAGCTCTATAGCAACGGGCTGCGTATCGAGACGAGCTATGCCGTCGCGGGCGAAGAGCGCCACTATGTCGTGTACGACCGGACGCTCGGCCCCCAATCGGGCGTGCATTCGAAGCCGGTGGGGATTCTCTTTCACACCTCCGAAAGCGACCTGTGGCCGCTCGAGGAAGGCTTTCAAAACGAGCTTCGCCGGAGTTCAGCGAGCCTGATCAAGTATGTGCAACGCCAGCAGGCGTACAACTATCTGATCGACCGATTTGGGCGCGTATATCGCATCGTCGAAGACGAAACGCGCGCGAATCACGCGGGCCGCGGCATCTGGGCGCGCAACCAAGACGTGTACCTCGATCTGAACGACGCCTTCATCGGTGTCTCCTTCGAGACGCGTTGGGACGGCGGGCGGACGCTGCCGATTACGCGCGCGCAGCTCATCGCAGGGCGCAACCTGACGCACTACTTGCGCCAGCGCTTCGCGATTGCGCCCGAGATGTGCGTAACCCACGGACTTACGAGCGTGAACGCAAAGCGCAAACTCATCGGCTATCACCTCGATTGGGCGCGCGGATTCCCGTTCGAGGCGTTCGGATTGCCGAATCAGTACGCGCAACCGACGCCGAGCGTCTCGCTGTTCGGTTTCCGCTATGACGATGATTTCCTGCAGACGCTCGGCGAGCCGTGGCCCGGCCTTCGCGTCGCGGAGCAGTTGTTGGAAGACGAGGCGCGCGAGCGCGCGATCAGCGTCGATGAAGTGCGCCGCGAACGCCAGGCGCGCTATCAAGAATGGTCGAAGTATGCGCGCGAGGAAGCGAGTGTCGCGCGCGAACCCACGAGTTCGAAGACTCAAGAGAAGCGAGGATAGATCGATGGAAGACAGAACCGATTTCGGAGCCGAGTCCGGCAACGCGGCGAGCGGCGGCACGCAAACCGGCGCGGCTTCGCGCACGCGCATTGGTCTTGACGTCGGCACGAGCAAGGTCGTGACTGCGAAGGGCGACTCGAAGAAGTCCGAGACGAGCGCGCAGCTCAACGCCTTCTTCGTCGTGCCGTACAGCTCGCTGCACGAGTCCTCATTGAAGCAAAGCAAGATGGCCTTCTATCGCGAAGGCGACGAGCTCGTCGTGTACGGCTCGGATGCGGAGAAGTTTGCGCACATGTTCAACGCCGAGGTGCGCCGGCCGATGGCCAAGGGGATCTTGAATCCGGGCGAGCCTGCGGCCACGCACGTGCTCGAGACGATTCTCGGCTCGCTCGTGCCCGTCGCTCATTCATCCGGCGAGATGATCGCTTTCTCCGTGCCCGCGGCCGCGCGCGACATGGGCGCCGAGCTCACGTATCACGAAGAGACGATCAAGCATTATTTGCGCGATCGCGGCTACACGCCGCTCGCAGTCAATGAAGGTCTCGCGGTCGTCTTGTCCGAGCTTGCGAAGGAAAACTTCACGGGCATCGGCATCTCCTGCGGCGGGGGCATGTGCAACGTCGCATTCTCGTTCCTCTCGATTCCGTCGCTGACGTTCAGCATTCCGCACGGCGGGGACTTCATCGACAGCTCCGTCGGCACGGTCGTGCACGAGCCTGCAACACGCGTGAAGGCGATTAAGGAAGAGACGCTGGATCTCAATCATCCGACGAACGACAAGATCGACAAGGCGCTGCACATTTACTACGACAAGCTGATCGATATGCTCATCGAGGAGCTCTCGCACGCAGTGGCCAAGTCGCAGCGTCTGCCGCGCACGGATCAGGCCCTGCCGATCGTGCTCGCCGGCGGCACGGCGAAGCCGAACGGCTTTCGCGATCGTTTCGAAAAGGCTTTGCAGCGCCGTCCGTTGCCGTTCAAGGTGTCCGATGTGCGTCTCGCGAGCGATCCGCTCACCGCGACCGCCCGCGG
>JBDZVE010000003.1:111017-121991 GCA_040255535.1 Lysobacterales bacterium
TCAGTAGGTCGCGTGCTCGGGCGAATCGCTGGAAGATGGCCTGTGTTTCAGCGCCTTCTGCGGACAGGCGTACTGATTCCTCACCGAAGTTGAATACGACGAGCAGATCGTCTGCATCGCTGGCTGGGCGTAAGTAGGCAAGGACTGTTTCATCATGATTCGTTTCGAGCAGCTTCAGCTCGCGCGTGCGTAGGGCGGGCTTGCCGCGTCGCAGCGCTGCGAGCGTGCGGTAGTGATCCGTGAGCGGATGTTGCACGCTCCAATCGAGCGGTGGGCCTTCGTCATACGGTTCGAACTCGGCGCCTATTTCGTCGCCGTTGTAGATGAGTGGAATACCGGGCAGCGTGAACTGCAGCGTGCTCGCGAGCTTCGTCATCTCAAGACCGTGCCGGGAGATGAAGCGTTGTCCCGTGTCGTTGTTGTTGAGGAAACGCATGATCAACGTATCGGGCGGGAAGCCGCGCCCTTCATTCGTGAGCGCGGCACGAAGACGTCCGACATCGACGTTTCCATCGACGAATACATCGTGCCACGCCCATTGACCCAAGCGATCCGTCCCATCGTACGCGGCGTCGAAGCCGTGCGCGACGGAGTAGGGATTGCGCGCAGACGCCTCGGCGAGCAAGAGCAGATTTGGGTCGATGCGCTTGAGCTCCGCGCGAAGGCGCGGCCAGAACTCGGGTGCACGACGGGCGACTGCCCAGCTCGCATCGATCCGAAATCCGTCCACTTCGAATTCGCGTACGAAGCGGCCAAAGGCTTCGATCATGTAGCTCTGAACTTCCGGGTTGTCGTATTCGAGGTTCTTGAGGTGCGACCAATCGAAGTACTGCGTCACTGCGCCCGTCGCATCGCGATCGAACCAATCGTAGTAGGGCGAGTGAATGCCTTTCCGTAGGGCTTGTTGGTAATAGGGGTGCCTGTCCGATACATGGTTCGGAACGAAGTCGACGATCACTTTGAGGCCGTGATGATGCGCTTCCCTCACGAGCCTGCGAAACGCGTTCGCGTCGCCAAAACGCGGTCGCAACGAGAAGTGATCGGTCACGGCATAGCCGAAATCGTCCTCGGCCGCCGCTGTGACCGGAGATAGCCACACCGCCGTTGCCCCGAGCGCCGCAATCTCGTCCAACCGCGCTCGAATTCCCTCGAAGGTCTGCGGCTCGAAGAAGTACGGTGACGCGCCGTACACAATCGCTTGGTCGACCCATGGCGGATGCTCGCGCTCGAGATCGACGGAGCGGGCGCGTCCGTTCGCGACGCGAAACACCGCGCGCGCTTCGTCGCTGCGACCGAGCACATCGGTTGCTCGCATTCGCACGTAGTATTCGCCGTCCTGCTCAGGCGGGGCGACTTCCAAGTCTTTGCCTGTGACGGCCACGTGCTCGAGCAGCAGCACGCCGTCTGGTGTGCGCAGGTCGGCCGGATTGCCGGGCTCGGAGAACCATTCGTAGCGAATGATCGGCACGGGTGTGCCGCGCGCACGCTCCGTTCTGCCGCCGTCGAAACGAATTGCCGCGGTGTCGACGACAGTGCGAATCCACGCCTTGGGTGAATCCCGAAGCGGCACGCGCCAGTGCTGTCGCGCCGGTTTGCCGCGCACGCGCTGCGACACCTTGCAGGTGGCGGTGATCTCGTTCGTCCCGGAGACGAGCGGCACCGCGGCCGTGAAGCGCTGGCCGACGAGCACGCCGTTGACGGTACCCACGGGAGACGTGACCGCGATCTCGTCGCATGAGCCGTCTTCGACTCTTCCGGAAATTTCCGCCATGAACGTCCAGGCATCGCCGCCGATGGTGTCGAACACGATCGTCGGTGCGGCGGACAAAGCCGACGAGCAGAGGAGGGAGACGAGGATGAGCGCGGTGCGCAAGAACATGCCGGTTAACGTGACATCGCACGCACGATGTTCCTAGCCGTTCTGAGCAAGGAACCCCGGCGGGGATTCGGGAGTTTGGGCACACGAGCGCGTGAGGCGAGGCCGATGCGCGTCCATGTACGCCCTGGGGAGGGCATTTGATTCAAAAACTGAGCGCGCCTCTACGGTCACCTGCATTGCGTGCCGCCGCCATGTTGATGGCCGGCGGGTTCGGATTTGCGCTGGCGAACATTCTGCTCGCGCGAGTCCTCGTGTCGAGCGAGTTCGGTGCGCTCTCCCTCTTTCTCGCATTGATCCAGCTTGGGCTGACCCTCGGGCCTTTCGGCCTCGATCTATCGATCAATCGACATCGCTTGGATGCGACTCCCGAGCTCAGGAATGCGGGCTTCATGACGAGTCTCGCGAGCGGGCTTCTCATCGCCTGCGCAGCATGGTTCCTATATGGAGTCGAGGCCGGCATGTTGACGTGCATTCTGATCGCCTCGATTGCGTCGAGCTTCAATCGATTCGGCACGGCGATTCTGCAGACGCAGCAGCGCTTCGCCTTCTCTCTTCTGTTGGGGCAGATTCACAACTACGTGCTGTTGCTTGCGGTACCTGTGCTGTGGCTCACGCGGCGCGATGAAGCGCTGCCGATCGCGATGATGATCGCGACGTCATATCTGATCACATGCGTGGTCGGCTGGCGCGCGAGCAGGCGGATTCGTCTCGGCACAGGCGAGTCGCCGCCGCTGCGCAATTTCGTGCGCGAGTCGATCGCGGGCTTCGGCATCCTGCTTGCGACGCAGGTCTTGTGGCAGTTGGAGCGGCTCGTCATTCCGCGCACGCTCACGATGGAAGACCTTGCGACGTTCGCGGTCGTTGCGGCGATCGCCGGCAGTCCCTTTCGCATGCTGCAGATCGGGGCAGGGCACACGCTGCTGCCCGGCTTGCGCGCATGTCGGCGTCGAGAAGATATTCGGCGCCTGATGAAGCACGAGGGAACGATCATCTTCGGCGCCGCAGGCGCCTCGGTGCTTGCAGTCGTGATCGTGACGCCCTGGATCGCGGAACGATTTTTGATGGGCCGCTATGACATCTCTGCGGCGCTGATCGCGGCGGTGATTCTGACCGGGCTCGTGAAAGTCTGTAACGGATTCGTCGGCGCGATCGTGCAGGCATTTGGGTCGACGGCCGTGCTCGCGAAGTTCAATGTGATGACATGGGTCGGTCTGCTCGCCGGCGCAGCTTGTGCGGCGTACGGCGCTCGCTACGGAGTCGTCGGCGTCGTGTATGGCGTCGGCGTGGCGTGGCTCGCGATGAGCCTCGCCGCGGGCGTGCTCGCGATCGTTTCGTTGCGCGCATGGTCGCCGTGCGCAACGAGCGGCGACACGGCGGTTGCCGGCGCAAGCACTGCGTGATCGCAAGATTCGAGGGTTGACGGTTGACAGTTGACGGCTAGAAAGGCCGCTCCACCGCTACGGAATCATCGCCAGCGGGCACGAGAGTGACCTCCGCATCTTCGCGTCTGCCTCTTCGAAAGCCGCCTGCACCTTAGAAGAGATGTAACGAGCGTGGCGGGTTCGGCGGTTGTCCGCCTTCCATGACGATCTTGGCGATGTCGATACTGTCCGGAATATCCGATGGATCGAACGGCAGCGAGATCATGCCGAGCGCCACGTCAGCCTGTGCATGCGTGGCGGCGGGCTCTCTCGTGAGCAACAACGTGTGCAACTCGCGTTCGTCCTGCAGCGCTCGAGCGAGCTCGATGCCGCCCATCGATCCTTGCAGGTCGGCGTCGACCAGCGCGAGATCCGCGGACTCCCGCGCAAGCAAGCAAAAGGCTTCGTCTGCATCGCCGGACGGACCTAATACTTCGTGTCCGGCGAGCTTCAGCTCGGCCGCAAGGCTCAACGCAATCAACGGCTCGTCTTCAACGATCAAGACTCTCATCACTGGATCCAAATACACCCACGTGAGCCAACGATTTGCCGCCGCGCGAGTTCCGGCAATGCAGCAAATACGACCCGCATTCAGGGGATGTCTTACGATCGATCGACCTAAAACGCCTGCGAATCAACTTGCCCGGACAGGCCGCGCGAGCGCCCAGGGTTGCGGCTGCCAGGCTCGAGGCGCGTTGAAGCGAAGCGGTGCGATCTCGAATGTCGGATCGATGGGCGGCCATGTCCGTCTTTTTCGCATGAGCGCACCTGGGCATGGGTTTTTCGCATTGCCGGTCTCGGTAGCCATGGGATCTCCTCGTGATCATTGAGAACGAGGAGCATTGCGCGCCCGAATTACGGACATCGATCCGAAGCGATCGGGCGAGGAGCTGCCGAATTGTGGCGAAAGCGGGCACGTGCATTGGCGGGCATTTCTGGACAGAGCCCGCAGCCTGGCGGGGGCGATCCGAAGAGATAGCCTTGTTCTTCTCCTTGCCGCCGCGCCGCCGCGTCGCCGCGAGATATTTCTTCTTGGCCAGCGACCTCACGCATGCATCTGACGAAGATAACTCTCGCGACAGCGCTGCGAAGAATGGAAGTGGTGCGGCAGCGCTTAGAGCGCACGGATCTTGATATTCCGGAACCACACGCGGTCGCCGTGATCCTGGATGGCGATGTGGCCTGAGCGGGCGCGACCGTAGTCGGGCAGATCGGCGAACTTGCTCGCCTTCACCATTGCTTCCCATTCGTCGCTCCAGAGCTCGTACTCGAGGAGCTTGCGCCCGTTGAGCCAGTGCTCCACGTGGCCATCGCTTACGATGATGCGAGAGATGTTGTACTCGCCGACGGGCTTCGTCACGGTGTAATTAGGCACCTGCAGATCGTAGTTCGCACCCGCGCGATGACTCGGAATGCGACCATCGGGGTGGCCGTCGTCGTCGAGGATCTGCATTTCCGGAGCGGTGTGCCAGACTGCTTCGTAGTCGCCCTCACGAACGTTGTAGAAAACACCGCTGTTGCCGCCGCGCGAGATCTTCCATTCGAATTCGAGCTCGAAGTTCTCGAAGGTCTCTTCGGTGACGATGTCTCCGCCGCCGGGCGCTGTGAGGGTCAGCTCGCCGTTCACGGCCCGCCAACGATCGTCGAGCGTGCGCGCTTGGTAGTTTCGCCACCCCTTCGTGCTCTCGCCGTCGAACAGTAAGCGCCATCCTGCGCTCTTCTCCTCGGCCGTGAGCGTGTTGGGCTTTATCGAGGCGCCGGGCTCGCCGCGCCGATCTTGCGGGATCGCGTTCACCGTGCACCAGCTTTCCGTCGTCCACATCTCTTCGTTGTCCATGCTGACGAAGGGAGTTGCGATGCGCACATACAGAACGTGGCGAGGCTTCATGCCGTCGATCTCGAGGAACGCGCGCCGGCGGTCGGGGGAGAGATTCACCGAGCGAACCGTAAGCGCGCGTTCATCGATCTTCTCGCCGCCGTACGCCTCGGTCGGCACATAGCGCCACTGCCGCACGAGATAGTCCTCCGATCGCAAGCCCTCGCCGGGACGCAGCGGCTTCGTGAATTCGATTTCGACACCGTTCGATTTCATTCGAATCGCGAGCATCTCGAAGGCGATCGCATCCGTCGGTACGAGCTTCTGGAATCCATAGTGAAGCTTTTCCGGCTGACTCCAATTGCCGGGATTGCCGACGCCGCCCACGTAGAGCGCGCCGTCCGGACCCCAGATCGTGCGATTCACGCCTGCCTCGAGACCCTGCACGAACCTGAACACGCATCCCTGATAGTCATCGTCGATTTTCTCGACGAACACGCGCTTGAGACCGCCGTGCGTCACGTCTCCGTGCATCATCTGGCCGGCGTAGGGGCCGACATCGAGCGGCACCGGATTCGTCGGCGAGTTGCCGATTTCATCCTGCGGCAGCCACACGACCGGCGGCGTTTCGGTCAGCGTACGATCGCGTGCTGGGTCGACTTCTCTGAAGCCATAGAATACCCCTTGCCGGACGTGCACGATTTTGCTCGCGGGCAGCCAATTGCCTTGGTTGTCGGCGACGAACATCTCGCCATCGACGCCGTAGCCGATTCCATTCGGCGTTCTGAGACCGCGTGCGTAGATTTGCGCATCGCCGGTCTTCGGATCGATTCGCACGAGCGATCCGCGGTCGGGTGCTTGCGGGTGAGCGGGCGCGCCGCCGGGCAGTACCGCCGAGCCGAGGGTCGCGTAGAACGCGCCATCCTCGTAGAGCAGCCCGAACCCGAACTCGTGAAAGTTGTCGGTCACGCTCCAGTCGTTGCTCACGAGCTCGTACTCATCGATGAGCGCGTCTCCGTCGCGATCGACGAGCTTCGTGAGCTCCTGTTTTTGCATGACGTAGATTCGATCGCCCACGACTTTGAGCCCGAGCGGCTCGGCCAATCCGGATGCGATCTGCTTGATCTTGACCTGCGTCGGATCATTCCCCTCGAGGCCCTCGATTACGAATACCGCACCCTCGGGGCTCCACGTGCTCATCACCATGCGACCATCCGAAAGGAAGTCCATGCCGCCGACCTTCGGCTGGAACGATTCCGGTCGAACGTTCACGAGCCGGAAGCTCGGATGCACGGCCTCGAGCGGCAACGCATCGCCGGGTACGCCGACGGGCGGCATAAGCGTGTAGGTCTTGAAGCCGGGCGTCACGTCGGCCCGGTTCGGTGTTTTCGTCGCGAGCACAGAGGCGGGCACGAGGGTCTCGGCTGCGCCGGGCTTCGTCCAAAGAAACTGCAGCGTGTGCCAGTCGTTGAAGGCGGAGTTCGAATACTCGATCGTGAACGGGTGCCAACCCTTTTTGAGCTGGAGCGTCGCTCGCGGCATCGCGTTCGCCTGCGTCTCGATCACTTTGCGCGAATCGATGAAGAGACGAGCATCGCCGCTGCCGTCCTCGATTCGGAATCGATATTCGCCCGGCTCCTCGATTTCGAGCATGCCGACTGCGTGAATGACGAACTTGCGCTTGCGCTGAAATTCCTCGAATCCGTATTCGCCGGGTTGACTCGGATTCATCGTGAGCGACACGAGCGGAACGACGCTCAGCTTGCTCGGCTGTTGTCCTTCATCGATGACCGGAACGCCATGCACCGGCGCTTCGATCTCGTAGTAGTTGAGCGTCACGCCCGGCTCGAGCCCCTTTGGCAGTTGACGCGGCGGTGCCGTCTGCGCCTCGGCCGCCCCGAGCTCGACGCCTTCTGCATCTTCTTGGTCGAACGCCAACACGTATGCGGCGAGTCGACGCGCATCTTGGGGCGGCATCTCGGGATGCGGCGGCATCGTGACATCGCCCCATGCGCCGGCTCCGCCCGCGATGATCTTCTGAGCGAGCAGCTCGATGTTCTTGTCCGTCGTCTTATAGCGCCGCGCGATCTGTCGAAAAGACGGACCAATCGTGTGATAGTCCGGGTTGTGGCAGACATTGCAGTCGCTGCGCTCCATGATCTCCACCGCCGGATCGATCACGGATTCGGGAACCGGAGGCGTCACGGCCGGCTCGCGAGCGAACGTCGTCACGAAGCGTGTTTCATGCGGCCGCAACGTGAGCTGTCCGCGGACGGCGAGCGTCCGATCTTCCTGTTTGGTCTCCTGCACTGTCCATGTGCCGTTCGTATCGATGTCTTCAAGAGAACCGAGGGACTGGACGTTCGTGGTAAGCGCGACTTCGGCGTTCGCTCCATTTTCGAGAATGTCGAAGCGGCGAAAAAACGCGGGTCGGCCATCCGCGCTCGCGAACGCTTCCGGCCACTCTTCGATTTCGACGCGCTCGCCTGCGCCGAACAGCAGCACATAGCGAAGCGCCGCATGGCCTTCTTCGAAGCGGTGACCGAGATATTGCACTTTCGGCGTCTCTTCGCGGTCGCCGTGCCTCACGAGCCATGTCGACTCGACATCGTTGACGATGTATCCGGCGCCTTCGCTCGAGGGTTGCGGGCCATGGCGCGTCGTGTACACGGCACCATCGAACTCGACTCCATCGCGCCACACCTTATAGAGTGATGCGGTCTCGGTGTCGTAGGCGGCCCAGAGCGTCTTCGACAGCGCGAACGTGATCATCCGCGGTTGCCGATCGAGCACGGAGCGAAACACCCAGGGTGAGTGTCCGCGTTCGGCGGGCGGCGGCAATTCGCGAGAGCGATCGAGCACGGCGCACGCGCTCAGCAGCGCGGCGAAGGTGAACGCCCAAACGATTGCGCCTTCGCACGCTCGTCGTTTCATCGACATCCCTCCGATTGGATGCGGCAGCAGACGTTCCCTAGAATCTCACGGATGCACCGAGGCGCCACCGTATGCCTGCATCGGGGAAGCCCACCGCCTCCTGATAGTCCTCATCGAGGACGTTGTCGATCGCCGCAAAAAGTTGCATTCGTTCATTGAGTGCACGCGATGCGGCGAGATCGAGCCGTTCGTAGCTCTTCAGAGTGACGGCTCCGGTCGGCACCGAGCTTCCCTCGCGCTTGCCGACGAAGAATGCGTGCGCGTGCAACGACCACGTTTCCTCGAATTGCCAGCCAAGCTCGAGCCCGCCGTATTCTTCCGGTCGGTAGAGCAAGACCGCACCGGGTGCGTCGAGCTCGATGTCGCTGAACGTCGCGTGCGCGCGTGCCGTCAGCGTGGGTGTGAGGTGAGCGGTGAGCGAGGTTTCGATGCCGTCGATGCGAGCCTCGGATCGATTGACGAGCCGAAAGGTCTCGAAGTCGAAATCGATGAGATCCTCGTACCGCGATCGGAACGCGTTGATTGCGGCGCTCAGCCGGTCGCCTGCGAATGCTTTATCCACACCGATCTCCAGCGTCTCGCTCGTCTCGACGCGCAGATCCTCGTTGCCGACAAGCGTGTCGCCTAGCGCGTAGAAGCTCGGTTGCTTATGGCCGTTCGACCAGCTTGCGTGCAGGCGGCTGCCTGAACCCGAGTGCGTGTACGTCACCGCGAGCCGGCCGGAGCCGCGCGCGACATCGTCATCCGTGTCATCGACGCGAGCAGCGGCGTACAGCTCGATCGCGGGTGAGGCTCGATAGCGAGCTTCGACGAATGCCGCACGACCGAGGCGATCGAGATCGAAATCGCTCGGCAGCACGGCGAAGCCGAGGTCCGTTTCGCCTTCCCGTCTGCCGTCCTCGAGATGCACGTCGATGCCGCCGCCGATATCGAAGCGCTCGCTCGCGGCATAGCGATGCGTGATCGTGACTTGGCCGCGCTCGAAACGGCTGTCGTTCATCGAGCTCGGCACGCCGTCGAACACGCCGGGTGCGATCGGCGGCGTGACCGTTTCTTCGCGGCGCGAGAAGAACGACGCCGTCGCGTCCATCGACCACTTATCGCTGAAAGCGCGCGTCGTCTGGAGCCAGGCGGAAGTCTCATCCGCTTCGGCGCGCTCGTACTCTCGAATCGCTGCGAACAGCGGTCCGCCGCTCGCATCCGCGAAGGATTTGCGGTTTCTCTCGACGTGCCGAACGCCGGTTCGAATCGCGCCTAGACCTTCATCGGGCGAGCCGAGCTCGAGGTCGGCTTGTGTGCTCGCGATGCGTTGCGTCGAGCCGGCAACCGGGTCACCGAAATCGACATACGAGGCTCTGAGACTTGCGCGAACGTTTTCTCCGATGGGTCCGGACAGCTCCGCGGATGCGCGCTGGAAGTCGTCGGCGCCGCCTTCGACGCCAATGGACATCGAGGGCTCGTCCGTCGGGCGTCGCGTGACGATATTGATCACGCCGGCCATCGCGTCCGATCCGTGCACGGCGGACAGTGCGCCGCGTGCGATCTCGATCCGTTCGATATCGCTCGAGTCGAGCGTGGAGAAATCGTAGCCGCCGCCGCGCGGGTTCGACGGGTCGTTCACGCGCACGCCGTCGATCAGGACGACGGTGAAGTTCGATTCCGCGCCACGCAAGAAGACTTCGCTGAAGCCGCCCGGTCCGCCCGGCTGCGTTGCCGAGATCCCCGGTGCCGTACGCAGGAGATCGAGAACATCTCGACTGTGCTGGCGCTCGATGCGCTCATCATCGAGAACGCTGACCGTAATGGCCGAGGGCTCGGGCAATCGGGATGCGGTGACCTGGATCGGCTCGATTTCCACATCGGCGGCAAGCGTGGTGCCGGACGTGAGTACGGAGAATGCGAGTAGGGCGCGAGCGACTGTAGGCATGTGAATCGGTTGCCAGTTGACGGTTGAGGTTAACGGCCAGAGTTTGGACGCGGGCGTGCGCCGTGCTTTCTGAACCGTCAACCGTCGGCTGTCAACCGTCCACCATTTGCCTCATCCTGCATACAGCGATGCTGGCAATCCTTGCACATCGAGCTCGATCTCGAACAACCCGCCTGCCTGAGGCTGCGCGGCGCGCTGAGCCTCGTCCAACTCGACCGTCGCGCTCGTGATGTAAAGCGTTCTCAGGTCCGGACCTCCGAACGCGCAGCTCGTCGTATTGCTCGCGGGAACGTCGATGCGCGCAAGCTCTTCGCCGTCCGGCGAATGGCAAGTGACGCACCCTGCGCCCCAGTGTGCAATCCAGATATTGCCGGCGGCGTCGGTCGTCATGCCGTCGGGCGAGCCTTGGTCGCCCTCGAGCTTGAGCCACAGGCGCTGATTCGAGAGCGTCCCGGCAACCGGATCGAAATCGAATGCAAAGATGCGCCGCGTAGCGGTATTCGTGAAGTACAGCGTGCGTCCATCGAGCGACCACGTCGGCCCGTTCGTGATCGCGAATCCGTCGACGTGCTTGGCGCAGCGGTGCTCCGCATCGATCGAATAGAGCGCACCGCTCGCCTGCTGCCCATTGAAGTCCATCGACCCCGCCCAGAAGCGCCCGGCGCGATCGCATTTGCCGTCGTTGAAACGATTGCCCGGTCGGCTGGATTCGACGTCCGCGATGACTTCGATCTCACCGCTTTCCGGATCGAAGAACGCGAAGTGATGGCGCAAGGCGACGATGAGCGAGTTGTGATCCTTGCGCTCGGCGACGGCGGAGATTTCCTGATCGAAGGACCAAGAGCGCGCGCCCGAGCCGCGCGGCGTATAACAATGGAGTTTCTTCCCGAGGATGTCGACCCAAAACAAAGCCTGCCGCCGCTCGGACCAAACCGGCCCTTCGCCAAGCAGCGCATTCGCGGGCCAGACGCAAAGAGGAGGAGAGAGCGCAGCCATC
>JBDZVE010000003.1:122091-130335 GCA_040255535.1 Lysobacterales bacterium
GCCAAGCAGCGCATTCGCGGGCCAGACGCAAAGAGGAGGAGAGAGCGCAGCCATCGCTGAAGTCTACCGCGGCCGTGAAGGATTTGAAGAAAACTCTCGCGAAGCACGCAGCGCACGCAAAGGTCGGAAATACGAAGTATCGAATCTCTTCCTATTCTGCTTTGCGAGCCTTGCGTGCTCTGCGAGAGATCTTTGCCTTAGATCTCTTGGATCTCAGTGGGAGTCGCGCGGGACGTCTGCGCCGCTGCCGCCGACCAGGATGTCGAGGTCGCAGCCTTGATGCGCCTGCTGAACGTGCTCGACGTAGAGTCGATACCAGCCGCGGGTCGGTTTCGGCAGCGGCTTCCATTCGAGCTTGCGCTGTGTGAGCTCCTGCTCGCTCACATCGAGATGAATTTTCCGCGCGGCCACGTCGAGCTCGATCATGTCCCCGTTCTGCACGAGCGCGAGCGGTCCGCCCGCCGCTGCTTCCGGCGACACATGCAGCACGACGGTGCCGTACGCCGTGCCGCTCATGCGTGCATCGGAAATACGCACCATGTCCGTGACGCCCTTCTTCAGCACCTTGGGCGGCAACGGCATGTTGCCGACTTCCGGCATGCCCGGATAACCCTTCGGGCCGCAGTTCTTGAGGACGAGCACGCACGTTTCATCGACGTCGAGATCGTCGCTGTCGATGCGTGCGTGGAAGTCTTCGATGTTCTCGAACACGACCGCCCGGCCGCGATGCTTCATCAGATGCGGCGATGCCGCCGAAGGCTTCACGACGGCACCGTCCGGCGCGAGATTGCCGTGCAGCACGGCGATACCTGCCTCGGCCTTGAACGGGTTGTCCTTGGAGCGAATGACCTCGCGGTTGTAGCAAGGCGCGGACTTGATGTTCTCTCCCATCGTCTTGCCGTTGACGGTCAGCGCATCGAGGTTGAGAAGCGAGGAGATTTCGCGCAGCACGGCCGGCAAGCCGCCCGCGTAATAGAAATCCTCCATCAGGTATTCGCCCGAAGGCTGCAGGTTCACGAGGCAGGATACGTGCGAGGCGAGCCGATCGAAATCCTCGAGCGTGAGGGGCACGCCGACGCGGCCAGCCAGCGCGAGCAGGTGGATCACCGCGTTCGTCGAGCCGCCGATCGCCGCATTCGTGCGAATCGCATTCTCGAAGGCGGCGCGGGTCAGGACCTTCGACATGCGCAGATCCTCGTGCACCATCTCCACGATGCGCCGGCCCGTGAGCTGCGCAAGCCGTTTGCGGCGCGTGTCGGGTGCGGGAATCGCGGCGTTTTCCGGCAGCGACATGCCGAGCGACTCCACCATGCACGCCATCGTCGAGGCGGTACCCATCGTCATGCAGTGGCCTTGCGATCGATGCATGCACGATTCGGCCGCCGTGAATTCCTCCATCGACATCTCGCCGGCGCGCACTTTCTCCGACATTTCCCACACGCCGGTCCCGGAGCCGATCGTCGCGCCGCGGAAGCGGCCGTTCAGCATCGCACCGCCCGACAAGCCGATCGTCGGCAAGTCGCAGCTCGCCGCGCCCATGAGCAGGGACGGCGTCGTCTTGTCGCAGCCCATGAGCAGCACGACACCGTCGATGGGGTTGCCGCGGATCGACTCTTCGACGTCCATGCTCGCGAGATTGCGAAACAGCATCGCCGTCGGGCGTAGCTGCGTTTCGCCGAGAGACATGACCGGAAACTCGAGCGGAAAACCGCCGGCTTCGTACACGCCCCGCTTCACGAATTCCGCGAGCTCGCGGAAGTGCCCGTTGCACGGGGTCAGCTCCGACCAGGTGTTGCAGATCCCGATGACCGGGCGCCCGTCGAGCAGGTCGTGCGGATACCCTTGGTTCTTCAGCCAGCTGCGATGCATAAAGCCATCGCGATCGTTGCGCAGGAACCAAGCGTGGCTGCGACGTTTGGGTTTGTTCTCGCTCATGCGTTCATCCGAAAATTGAGAAAAATCAAGTGCGGCATAGTGTTAGGAGCCGAGTCGGCGTGCGCCATGATCGTACGTGCGCAATCGGTGTCGAGCAAAATATCAGTTATTCGCAAAGGGATACTGCAAGCGATATTGGACGCCGGCCAAGCCGCCCGCTTTCCTTTGCAACCGACGCAAATACGTCGAAACGCGAGTTCGTCTTCACGGAGTGTGCATGTCTCAATCATCAATTCAGCATCCCGGTATTCGCTACGAGTCATTGAAAGAGCGCCGAGTATTCGTAACGGGCGGCGCAACGGGCATCGGGGCATCGATCGTCAAAGCATTCGCAGATCAAGGTGCGCACGTCGCATTCATCGACATTGCGGACGAACCTGCTGCCGCGCTCGCCCGCTCACTGGCTGGAACGTCCAAGATCTGGTGGAGCCAGTGCGACGTGCGCGATATCCCTGCGCTGCAGCGCTGCATCCGTTCCGCGGCGGAGGCGCTCGGAGATTTTCATATTCTCGTCAACAACGTCGCCAATGACGAACGTCACGACCTCATGGAGGTGACGCCCGAGTATTGGGACGATCGCATGGCCATCAATCAGCGCCCGGCATTCTTCGCGATTCAAGCCGTCGTCCCGGGCATGAAGCGCCTCGGCGGCGGCTCGATCATCAATGTCGGCTCCGGCGGATGGCAGATCAAGGAATGCGGCTACCCGGCATACGCGACGGCAAAGGCGAGCATGCATGGACTGACGCGCGGTCTCGTGCGCGCGCTCGGACCGGATCGCATTCGTATCAACACGCTTTCGCCCGGCTGGACGATGACGGAGCGGCAAAAGCGCTGGCTCACGCCGGAAGCTTCGGCCGAGCTGCACCGGACGCAATGCCTGCCCGACCAAGTGCAGCCCGAAGACGTTGCGAACTTCGCGCTGTTCCTCGCTTCGGATGCATCGCGCATGTGCACGGGGCAGGAGTACAAGGTCGATGCGGGGTGGACGTGACGCGCGCGTGCTAGCCCCGCGCGGGTCACAGACTGCAGGCTCCAGACTACAGCCAGCGGCGCACGTGCCCCCTTCCTCGAGAGGCACTCGGATGCACAGCCTTAAAAGGGGAGCGTCTCTTGCTGTGAGCTGTAGTCTGTAATCTGTAGCCGGCGACGACACACTGCGCAGCGATCCTGTTCGAGCGGAATGCCGACGCGTGTCGACGTTGGCGCGCAGCGCGCGACGCGGTAGGCGAAGCGATCCCCTTCCGCATGAAGCTTCCTGAATTGGCCGCATTTATGTGGCTATTGTTGTTGGCCTGACCACTACTTCTTAATTCAACGATGTAGGCGTGTCAATCGCTCAATAACGGGCGAAAGTGACTGATTGCGGGCCATATCGATCAATATCAATCAGATGAGTTGGTTGCAGCACCATGGGGCAGCCAGTACGCTTGCTCTGGTCTAGCCACTTCGCCGTCGTCGGATCGAAGTGAGAATTCGCGGTGCAGTCAGCGAGAGGAATAAAAGAACGAGCTAATGCGGGCGCTCGGCGCGGATCGTCGCGGGGAAGCACAAGCTGCTAAGGTGCGGGGCTTCGTCCTTTGGGGGTGGTACGAAAGGACGCGCTGCGCCGCTCGCTGCGGCGGGCTCATAACAACAGTTGAATACGGTGAAATCTATGAACTCCACTGCTGCCGCTGCGTTGTCCACCGCGATCGGACGCTACCGTTGGGTCGTGTGCGGGCTGCTGTTCTTTGCGACGACGATCAACTACATCGACCGCAATGCGCTGTCCGTTCTGAAGACGACGCTCCAGGCCGACCTCGGTTGGAGCGAAGTCGACTATGGTTGGATCACGTTTGCCTTCACGGTCGCATACGCCGCCTTTCCGTCGATCACCGGCCGAGTCATCGATCGATGGGGCGTGAAGAAGAGTCTGGCGGCGGCGTTGATCTTGTGGTCGGCCATGGCGGCGGCGCACGGTCTCGTCGGGACCGTGCTCGGCTTCGTGCTCGTGCGCTTCTTTCTCGGCGTCGCGGAGGCCGCGAACTTTCCGGCCTCGATCAAGGCGGTCGCGATGTGGTTTCCGCAGAAGGAGCGCGCCTTTGCGACCGGTCTTTTCAATTCCGGCACGAACGTCGGCGTGATTCTGTCCTTCGTGACCGTGTGGCTCGCGACGATGTTCGGCTGGCAGTCTGCGTTCGTTGCGATCGGCGTGTGCGGGCTCGTTTGGCTCGTCTTTTGGCAGAAAGCATTCTTTGCCCCGGAGGACCACCCACGACTCTCGCGTGACGAGCTCGAGTACATTCAAGCAGGACAGCCTCCCGCTCAGGAGACCCTGCGCCTGCCTTGGACGCAACTCCTCAGGTATCGCCAGATCTGGCCGTTCTTGATCGGCAAGCTCGTCACGGATCCGGTCTGGTGGTTCTTCTTGTTCTGGCTGCCCTCGTATCTCGAGCGCGAGCGCGGTCAGAATCCGCTGCGCAGCGCATCGCTTCTCGCGCTCATCTATACCGGTGCGACGGTCGGCTCGATCGCCGGCGGATGGCTATCCGGTTTTCTCATCAAACGCGGTTGGCATGTCGGCAAGGCGCGAATGGCGACGATGCTGCTCGCGGCCGCGTGCATGCCCGGATCCATCATTGCCTACTACACGGACAGCTTCGCGGTGAGCGTCGGGTTCATCACGCTCGCGACGGCATGTCACCAAGCGTGGTCCGCGAACTTATTTACCTCGGCGACCGATATGTTTCCGCAGAAAGTCTCGGGCTCGGTCGTCGGTCTCGGTGCGACGACGGGCGGTATCGGAGGCATGTTCATGACACTGCTCGCCGCCCTCGCGGTTCAATGGACCGGCGATCAGCACATCGTGTTCATCATCGCCGGCCTCATGCATCCGCTCAGTTTGCTGATCTTCTGGTTGTGGCTCAAAGGTCGGTTCGATCAGGTCGATCTCGCCGAAGCAGAGGACATGTCGCGCTCGCATTCGACGCTGTTGGCCTCGGGTGCCGTCATCACGTTACTGGGCATCGCGCTCATCGCGTTGATCGTCGCGAACTGGGACGTGTGCGTTGCCGCGGCGACGCTCTCCGGCGCAGTCACGGCCGCGACCGCCGCGGGCGGCGTCGGGCTCATCGGCTTGATGCTGATCTACGCGGGTCTGCCGAAGCGAGGCGTGGCCGGGACTTGAGTGAACCTTGCAGCAGAGAATGGCTCCACGAGCGCAGCGAGCTTGAACCCTCGCTGCGCTCGCGTGCTTTCCGCGCGCGGGAGCCGTTACAGGCGATAGGCTCGTTTCGGCAAGTCGTACGCGAGATCGCGCGCGACCTCGAGCGCTTCATCCTCGTTCATGCGATGTTCCGCAACGAGACGCGCGAGGAATGCGCAATCGATTCGGCGCGCGACGTCGTGGCGCGCAGGGATCGAAAGGAACGCGCGCGTATCGTCATTGAAGCCGACCGTGTTGTAGAAGCCGGCCGTCTCCGTCGTCTGCTCCCGAAAGCGCATCATTCCTTCCGGACTGTCGTGGAACCACCACGCGGGCCCGAGCTTGAGGGCGGGGTAGTGGCCCGCGAGCGGCGCGAGCTCCCTGCTGTAGCTGCTTTCATCGAGTGTGAACACGATGATCGAAAGCGAAGGGTCGTTGCCGAACCGATTGAGCAGCGGATGCAGCGCGCGTACGTAATCGGTCGCCATCGGAATGTCGGCTCCGACGTTCGGGCCGAAACGTTCGAAGAGAGAAATATTGTGGTTGCGCCACGAACCCGGATGGATCTGCAGCACGAGTCCGTCGTCGAGGCTCATGCGCGCCATCTCGGTGAGCATCTGCCCGCGGAAGAGCTCGGCATCGCCTGGCTCGCTCGTGCCGTGCACGATGCGATTGAACAGCGCCGCTGCTTCGGTCGGCGAGAGGTCCGCGGTATTCGCGCTCGGATGGCCGTGATCGGTCGAAGTGGCGCCCATCGACGCAAAGAATGCGCGCCGTTCTCGATGCGCATTCAAGTAGCCGCGCCAAGTAAGCGTGTCTTCGCGCGCGAGCTCGCCGAACTTCTCCAGGTTCGCACGGAAGTCGGCCGCATCCGGGTCGACGACGGGGTCGGGGCGATATGCCGTGATCACTCGTCCCTTCCAGCCGCTCGCCGCGAGCTTGGCATGGTGCCGCAGGTCATCGAGCGGGGACTCCGTCGTCGCGAGCGCTTCGATCTCGAACCGCTCGAACAGCGCGCGCGGACGAAAGGCTTCCTCCTGCAGCTTCGAGGCAATCGTGTCGTAAGCGCGTTCGGCGTTCTCCGGCGTGAGCGGCACGTCGAGCTCGAAAACATTCGCGAGCACCCAGTCGAACCACATGCGCGTGGGTGTGCCGCGGAAAAGATAGTAGTGCGAGGCGAACAAACGCCAGATCTTGCGCGAGTCTCGTTCGACGTCGGCGCCGTCGAGCGCCCGAACGCCGAAATCCTCGAGGCGAATGCCTTGACTGTAGAGCATGCGAAACACGTAGTGATCCGGAATCAGGAGCAGCGTTGCCGGATCGGGAAAGGATGCGTTGTCCGCGAACCATTGCGGATCGGTATGGCCGTGCGGGCTGATGATCGGCAAATCCCTCACTTCCGAGTACAGCCTGCGCGCGATCGCGCGCACGGTCGGGTCGGCCGGAAACAGTCGATCGCTGTGAAGTCTGTCGCGCACGTCTTTCATTCTGATCGGGTCCGATTGGATTGCGAGGAAGTATGTTCGAGCGAGTCGCTGCGCACAGAATCCGACTTCGGTAAATGCGCGTCGACCGGCGCGTTGATAGTATCTCTCACGACGCATCCGCGTGGCGAGACGGGTGCGTCATCACATTTCTCTTAGGAGCAGCGGCGATGACTCAATCCAACCCTCAACTTCGTACGGAAGGATCGGTGCGTGATCGAGAGATCGTCGCTGCGCGCGTGATCGTAACGTGCCCGGGAAGGAATTTCGTCACGCTGCGGGTCGAGACGCGCTGCGGCGTATACGGCCTCGGCGATGCGACGCTCAATGGCCGCGAGCTCGCCGTGGCCTCGTATCTGCAGGATCACGTCATTCCGAATCTGATCGGGCGCGATGCCGGACGTATAGAAGATACATGGCAGTTCTTTTATCGCGGCGCTTATTGGCGGCGCGGCCCCGTCACGATGAGCGCAATCGCGGCGGTCGACGTTGCGTTGTGGGACATCGTCTCGAAGCTCGCCGGCCTCCCGCTGTATCAGATGCTCGGCGGGCGCTCCCGCGAGGGCGTCCTCGTGTACGGCCACGCGAATGGTCGGGACATCGACGAGACCGTCGATGAGGTCGGCAAGTACATCGAGAAGGGCTATCTGGCGGTTCGCGCTCAGAGCGGCATTCCGGGCCTGAAGAAGGCGTATGGGGTTTCGAGCCTCAAGACTGCCTACGAGCCTGCCGAGAGCGAGCTGCCGCTCGAGACCGTGTGGAGTACGCCGAAGTATTTGAATGTCGTACCGAAGCTATTCGACAAGCTTCGTGCAGCGCACGGACCGCAAATCGAGCTCTTGCACGATGGGCATCATCGTATGACGCCGATCGAAGCGGCCCGGCTCGCGCGCGAGCTCGAACCCTATCGATTGTTCTGGCTGGAAGATGCGACGCCCGCGGACAACCAAGAATCCTTCGAGCTCATCAGGCGCCATTCGGTCACGCCGCTCGCGGTCGGCGAAGTCTTCAATTCGATTTGGGACTGCAAGCACCTGATCGAGAACCAGCTCATCGACTACATCCGCGCGACGATCGTGCACTCGGGCGGCATTACGCACGTGCGCCGTCTTGCGGATTTCGCGGCGCTTTATCAGGTGCGCACGGGCTTTCACGGCGCAACCGACCTTTCGCCGGTGTGCATGGGTGCCGCGCTGCATTTCGACACTTGGGTGCCGAACTTCGGCATTCAGGAATACATGCAGCATGCGCCCGAGACGAACGATGTCTTCCCGCACGACTACACGTTCCGCGACGGACGGCTGCACTGCGGAGAGAAGCCGGGCCATGGCGTCGACATCGATGAAAAGCTCGCGGCGAAATACCCATACTCGCCAAAGCAATTGCCGATCGCGCGACTGGAAGACGGAACGATGTGGGATTGGTAGCGCGGTCTTCGCTCGCGCTACAGGCTACAGGCTACAGGCTACAGGCTACAGGCTACAGGCTGGGACTGGAGGCTGGAGCTAGATAAGAGAGCATTGATCCACCGTCGGCAGATAGATCTCAATCGACTGCGACGAGGAGGAGCGCCGCCGCGCGGCTAGGCCGTAGGCGTAGGCTGTAGCCAGAAGGGCGCCGCGCGATTGCACGGCGCTT
>JBDZVE010000003.1:130435-143747 GCA_040255535.1 Lysobacterales bacterium
TAGGCCGTAGGCGTAGGCTGTAGCCAGAAGGGCGCCGCGCGATTGCACGGCGCTTTCTTTTTGCCTGGTTATGGCGGCGAGCGCGGAGCGCGCTTCTTACCTGCGGTCCGCAGCCTGGAGCCTGGAGCCGGGCGCGGAGCGCCCTCAGTGATGCCCCGGTGCATACGGAAACTCGAGCGACTCGTAGTACTCGAGCGAATGCTCCGGGGGCTCATAGCCTTCCGGTATCGGCTTGCCGCTGAACGTTTGGAAGTACGCGATGCTGGCATCGCGCCACCACTTTGCTTCCTTCTCTTGGATCGCGAGGAACGCAGCGACTTGCGCGTAGCGTTCTGGATCGACGAATGCTTCGAGGCCGTTCCACGTCTCGCGCATTTCTCTGACCGTGTTTACGCCGCGTGTGTAGGCGTGCACGAGCTCGTCCCATAGCGTTCGGCCCGATTTCATCTTGTAATCCCAAGGCACATGGTGGAACCACAGCAGGAGCTCTTCGGGAACGCGCTTGCGATCGCCGAATACTTTCGCGACTTCCGGTGCGTACTGTGCAACCGCATTGCTGCCCGTTTTCGTGCGGTCGAAGCCGATGCCGTCTTTCGACGCGCGATGGTAGTAGACAGATGTCCAATCGGCGCGCGGACCGCCTTCGACCCATGGGCCGGGGCCGTAGTGATGCCCGCGTCCCATGAGATGGTGCAGTCCGAGCGGTGTCATGTAGTCGACGACCGCCTCGCGCGATTTCATCATCATATCGACGACCGGCTCGACGAAACGCTCGTCGTTCGAGAAGGTCATCCGCGTCCATTCCTCCGCGATCGCGCGCGCGCTCCGGCTCGGATCCCAGGCGAGGCGGCCGAACACGTACCAATTCGCCTGATCGAAATGCGAGCCCGTCCAATTGCGATCGGTGCCGATGTTCGAGACGCCCGCCATTCCGGTGCGTTTGTATCCGTGCAATGAGCCGTCGAGCACCTTTGCAACCGTCGAGCCTTTTCCTTTGACGTAGGTATCGGCGTCGAGCGCCTCCTCGAAGAGCGTTCCGAGATAGGCAAGATGGGTCGCGAAGCCCAGGTATTCCTTCGTGATCTGGAACTCCATCATGAGCGGCGTTTTCGGCATCGCGCCGAAGAGCGGATGGAACGGCTCGCGCGGCTGAAAATCGATCGCGCCGTTCTTCACCTGGATGAGCACGTTGTCTCGGAACTGGCCGTCGTACGGAACGAATTCGCTGTACGCCTGCTTCGCTCGATCGTCGGGCTCCTCGTTCGAATAGACGAACGCACGCCACATCACGATGCCCCCGTGCGGCGCGACCGCGTCGGCGAGCATGTTCGCGCCATCGACGTGCGAGCGACCGTAGTCCTGCGGTCCCGGCTGGCCTTCGGAATTCGCCTTCACGAGATAGCCGCCGAAGTCGGGGATGTAGCGATAGATCTCGTCCGTCTTCTTCTTCCACCACTCGCGCACGGCGGGATCGAGCGGATCCGCCGTCTTGAGCCCGCCGATCTCGATCGGCGCGCTGAAGCGCGCGGTCAAATACACGCGAATGCCGTAGGGCCGAAACACGTTCGCGAGTGCGGCAGCCTTCTCGAGATACATCGGCGTGAGCGCCATTGCGTTTGCGTTCACGTTCGTGAGCACCGTCGCGTTGATGCCGATCGAGGCATTCGCCCGCGCGTAGTCGGTGTAACGCGGATCGAGGTAGTCGGGAAGCTTGTGCCAATCCCAAAGCGATGCGCCCGCATAACCTCGCTCGACGGTTCGATCGAGGTTGTCCCAGTGATTCAAGATTCGAATCTGTATGCGAGGCGCCGACACGACATCGAGCTTGTCGATCGGCTGCTCGGTCTGGAGCAGTCGCAGGAATTGGAAGGCCCCATAGAGCACGCCGATGTCGCTGTTCGCCGCGATCACGCTCGCGGGCTCGCCGTCGATCGTGACGCTGCGCAGAACATAGCCTTCGGCTCCTGCGTCTTTCAGCGGCAGTTTCAGCGCCGCCACAATCGGCGAGCTCTGCGGCGTGCCGAAGACGATGGCGCCGGGCCGCGCGACTTCGCTTTCGATCGGAACCGCGGCCCCGAGAATTCCCGCGAGCCCGCGCTCGAGCTCGTCTTGCGCCGCCTTCAATGTAGGCGAATCGGCGCGGCCCACGAGATGCGTGGCCGACGCGCGATAGCGCTGTAGCGCATCGGGTGCGGCTTGCGGATAGCGCAGCCACAGATCATAGCCATCTTCGGCGCACGCGATTTGCGCCAAAAAGGCGCAGCAGAGTAGGGCGGTGAAGCGAAGCAGACGTTGGGTGTAGGTCATGATCCTGCGATGCAACTCTCAAGAGACTTGTTTTCGACCGCTGACGGCCGCATTTGTTGCCGATCCGCGACCTGTGCTTCACGCGAGTGGCTACGGACCCAATTTTCTTATCGCTCGATACTCGAGTTTCGATGCTCGCGTCGGCTGTCAGCGCCGTGTGCGATGCATTGTACCGGCTCGTCGTCCCTCGTTCGTCGCGGAGAAGATATGGAGAGCCGCTCGAGCCGCAAACTAGGGTAGGATGCGCGTAAGAACAAGACTTAGGTGGCACCTTCTGCACCTGCCACGGGCTCTCGGGCGGCACGAATCGAAAACTCATGGCGAATGAAGTGAAATCTGGACGCCGTAAGGGCACGGCCGTCACGATCCACGAAGTGGCGCGCCGCGCAGGCGTTTCGCCGATGACGGTGTCGCGCGTCATGAACGGCAAGAACAACGTTCACGAGGCGACGCGCGCGGCCGTCCTGCGCGTCGTGCGCGATCTCAACTACACGCCGAATCCGGCCGCGCGCACGCTCGCGGGTGCGCAGGGCACGCGTATCGCATTGATCTATTCGAACCCGAGCGCATCCTATTTGAGCGAGCTGCTCGTGGGCGCGCTCGACGGTGCGCATCGCAAGGGCGTGCAGCTCGTTCTCGATCGCTGGGGCGAGTTGAAGCCGGCCGGAGAGCGGGCCGCCGCGCGCAAGCTCGCGAAGGGCATCTCGGCCGTCATTCTGCCGCCGCCGTTGTGCGAGTCGAAAACGATCTCCGCGGAATTCGTCGCCGCTAAAATTCCGGTCGTCGCCATTGCAGCCGGGCGCTTCCGCGGAGACGTGTCTTGCGTGCGGATCGACGACTTCCACGCGGCCAAGGAGATGACCGAGCATCTCCTGCGCGCGGGACACACGCGCATCGGCTTCATCAAGGGCCACCCGAACCAGACAGCGAGCGAGCGCCGCTTCGCAGGGTTTCAAGCTGCGATGGATGAAGCAGGGATTGCAGTCGATCAAGCGCTCGTACAGCAGGGGTATTTCACCTATCGATCCGGCCTGGAAGCGGCGGAGGCGCTGCTCGTGAAGAAGCGACCGCCCACGGCGATCTTCGCAAGCAATGACGACATGGCGGGTGCGGTCGTCTCCGTCGCGCATCGCAAGGGGTTCGACGTGCCGCGCGACCTCTCCGTCGTCGGCTTCGACGACACGCCCACCGCGACGACCGTCTGGCCCGAGCTCACGACGATTCGTCAGCCGATTGCGGCCATGGCCGAAGTCGCGCTCGATCTGCTGTTGCGGGACATTCGCAGGCGCAAGGATGGACACGAACCGCTCGCGATCGACCACGTCGTCGAACACGAACTCGTCGTGCGCGACTCGGTCGCGCCGCCTCGCATCGAACAGCGCAGCTCCGCGCACTCTCGCATGACGCATGATCGAACATCTACCTGAAGATTGGCAGCGTGCAACGCTCGTCGGGCGTTTGCAGACCTCCGCGGGCCCGACACCCATCGTCGTGCGAGACGGTCGCGTGTACGACGTGTCCCGTAGCGCACCTACCGTCTCGCAGTTGCTCAATGATTGGGACGGAGGCGAGCTGCCGCGCGGCGAGGATCTCGGTTTGCTCGAATCGCTCGACCTCAAGGCAAGTTACGCGCAGTCGAGCGAACCGCGCCTGCTCGCGCCGGTCGATCTCCAATGCATCAAGGCGTGCGGCGTCACGTTCGCGATCTCCGCGGTCGAGCGCGTCATCGAGGAACGCGCGCGCGGTGATGCAGCGAAGGCGGAGACGATCCGCTCGGATCTGCGCGAGCGCGTGGGCTCAGATATTCGCTCGGTGAAGCCCGGCTCCGAGGCCGCGCAGCGGCTGAAGCAAGCCCTGATTGCGGACGGCTTGTGGTCCCAGTACCTCGAGGTTGCGATCGGCCCCGACGCGGAAGTGTTCACGAAAGCGCCCGTGCTCTCCTCGGTCGGGTGGGGCGATTGGATCGGCGTGCGTTCGGATTCGGCGTGGAACAATCCCGAGCCCGAGGTCGTGCTCGCGTGCACGAGAGCGGGGCGCATCGTCGGTGCCTGCCTCGGCAACGATGTGAATTTGCGCGACATCGAAGGCCGCAGCGCGCTCTTGTTGGGTAAGGCGAAGGACAACAACGCGTCCTGTGCGATCGGACCCTTCATCAGGCTCTTCGACGCAAACTTCACGCTCGATGACGTACGCAAGTGCGTCGTGAGCTTGGAGATCGAGGGCGAGGATGGATTCAAGCTCGAAGGCTCGAGCTCGATGGGACTCATAAGCCGCACGCCCGAAGAGCTGGCGGCGCAGACGATCGGTAAGCACCATCAGTATCCGGACGGTTTCGCATTGTTCTTGGGGACGATGTTTGCACCGATCGTAGATCGCGATGCGAAGGGACTCGGCTTCACGCACAAGCGAAACGACATCGTGCGCGTCTCGACGGAGTGCTTGGGCACGCTCGAGAACAAGGTGACGACGTGTGAAGCTGCGCCAGCGTGGAACTTTGGCATCGCCGATCTGATGCGAAATCTCGCCCGGCGCGGCTTGCTGTAGGTCATGTTCGGTTGGCAGTTGACGGTTGACAGTTGACGGCCAGAAAGAGGAAGGATCCTCTGCGCCGTCAACCGTCAACCGTCAACCGTCAACGGAAATTCAAATCGATCTGCGCTTCGCGATCTCTTCGCGCTTCGCAGCGAACTCCGAGCGCGCGCGCTCGAGTGCATCCGTCTCCGTCGCGCTCAGCATCGAGTTGATCACGCGGTCCAAGTGGCTGCGCATCGCAGCGCGCGCGGCTTGCGGATCGCGCGCCTTCAGCGCCTTCAATATCTGGCTGTGATCGTCGAAGCGCGGTTGCACGCCGGCGGCTCGCGCCCGATCGAACATCTTCATGCACATCGGCGATTTGTAGCGCATGTCCCAGAGCGTCTCGATCACGCTCGAGATCGCCGAGTTGCGCGTCGCGTCCGCGATCGCGATATGGAAGTCGCGGTCCGCGCGTTCGCCGACCTCGCTGGTTGTGTTCGCACCGAGGATCGCGAGCAAGCCTTCGAGCTTGGCGATTTCTTCATCCGTGATGATCGCCGCCGCGAGCGCTGCCGATTCCCCCTCGAAAAGCCGCCGCGCCTCCGTCACTTCGAACGGCCCGATGTCCTGCTCCGTGGCGTTCGTGTCCGCGGGCGCGGCCTCGACGACATAAATGCCGGAGCCTCGTCGGGCTTCGACGATGCCGCGGATCTCGAGCGCAATCATTGCCTCGCGCACGGTCGGTCGACTTACGCCGAATTCCTCGGCGAGCTCGCGCTCGGGTGGAAGCCGTTCGCCTCGCGGATATTTGCCGCTGCGAATCTCCGCGACGATCGAATTCGCGACTCGCTGATAGAGCTTCGGACTTAGGCCGATTTCGATTTCCATTGCTGCAGTTCTGTGTTGCTCGGACGCCTGGAGTGCGCACGAATTGTATAGGTTACATGGGCGACAATCGAATCACTGTCGCGCCCGGCCAGGCCAACTTGTGACGAAAATCAATATCGCCGGCGGGTGCTGAACACGTTGTGTGTCGTATCTACGCAATGGTGCTTCATTGGAAATTTTCCAGGCAATTCCCTTGTTTCTGACACGCTGTGGCAATTTCACTGCAATTGACACTGTGCTGAGGGCGGTCACAGAATCGATCTCGGTCAGGCCAATGTGCGCACGATGATCCTCGGCTCCGCCGAGGGCAATACGCAGCCTTCCCGAAGGGCTTTCACGCAAGGGCTCGTTTGGAGCAGCGGACATTTCGATGTTCGACACGCGAGAAAATTTCTTGGCCTGCTCTCTCGTCGATCGCCATGGACGGCGAGGTCGCCGCAATCCACTCGACATCGCATGCCTCGACGCCGTCCGTTGTTCTCTCAACGTGGGCAGCGCCTGCTTGCGCCTTGCTGTTCGGGACTCGCTCATCTTGCCGTGGAGGAAGAACCCGTGAAACGCAAAAAACCCCACTCACTCGGCCGCATCGGCTTCGTCGGCTTGTGCATGAGCGCTGCCGGTCTCACTCAAGCGCAGACGCCGGGCGAGTCGGGCGAGCTGGAGGAGATCGTCGTCACGGGCTTCAGGCAAAGCTTGGAGAGCTCGACGGAGGCCAAGCGCGAGGCAACCGGCTTCGTAGATACGGTATTCGCCGAGGACATCGGCAAGTTTCCGGATACGAATATCGCCGAATCGTTCAACCGCATTCCCGGCATCACGATCACGCGGGACATCACCGGCGAGGGACTCAATATCGCGATTCGAGGATTGGGCACGAACTTCACGCGCGTGTTGCTGAACAACGCGCCCGTCGCGATTGCTTCGACCGGCCGCACGGACGCTCAGAACACGAATCGCGAAGTCGACCTCGACATGTTCCCGACCGAGTTGTTCACGCAGCTCTCGGTCTTGAAGACACCTTCCGCATCGATGCTCGAAGGCGGTGCGGCCGGCACGGTGAATATGCGCAGCGCACGTCCGTTCGATCGGGAAGGCCTGAATGTCACGTATACGGCGCAAGCGATGAACAACGACAACGCCGACGATCTCGGCGGCCGCGTTGCGCTCGTTGCGAGCAACACTTGGGATACGTTCGGCGTGTTGGTCGGCGTCGCCGCCGTCCGGAACAAAGTCGAGACCTCCGGGTTCGAGACGATCGGCTGGACGAATCCCGGACTGACGGAGGCACAGTGCGGCGGCCCGGACGTCGAGTGCAACACGACCGGCGGCGGCAACTGGGCGATTCCGAGCACCGTGCCGAGCAACGCCGGAAACGGCTTGACGCCCGGTGCGACGATCGACCGAGATTTCCTGCTGGCGGTCAATCCCGGGCTCACGATCGAGCAGATCGACAACGCGCTGATTCCGCGTCTCGGCCGTCCGATGGTCGAGACCGGGAGGAAGGATCGCATCAACGCGATTGTGAGCTTCGAGTTCAGGCCGTTCGATGGGCTGAGCTTCTATCTCGACTCGATGTACGGCGAGAAAGACAACGACCTCGAGCGCATCGACATGAACTGGGTCGGGCGCAACGGCGCCGCCATCCCGATCAACATGGCCGTCGACCGAGCCGACTGCTCGGAAGGTTGCGTCGTCACGAGCGGTACGTTCGCGAACGCGCAGTCATTCCTCGAGTTTCGCCCGTTCCTCGAGGATACGGACTTCTGGGGGACGAACCCCGGCATGACCTGGGAGATCACGGATGCCCTCACGCTCGAGCTGCAGGGCAACTATACGAAGAGCGAGTTCAAGCGCGAATCGCCGTCGTTTCTCGTCATCACGCCGGCGAACTCCGGGATGACGGTGACGTACGCGAACGACGGCGGAGTTCCCAGGATAGACAGCTCGATCGATCTCAACGATCCGGCGAATTTCGGTTGGGCCGGCGGCCGCGTCAACATACAGAACGAAGAGCGCGAGACGGAAACGGCGGGCGCGCGCTTCGATCTGACTTGGGGCGACTCGGATCTGAACCTCAAGTTCGGCGGTGCTTACGATGAGGTGTCGCGCGATATCGTGCCGTACGACAACTCGCAGGCATGGCAAAACGCGATCTGCGGCGGCAATCCGAACGTGATCTTGCCGAGCCCGAATCCTCAGCCGAGTTGTACCGGTCTCGACACGGACTTTCCCGAGTATCCCGCCTATGGCACGGGCTTCTCGGCCGGCTTTCCTCCGCTCGTCTGGCAGGGCTCGCTGATCCCGCAGAGCGCGCTCGCAAACTATCTGCGTCCCGGTCCGGGCTTCATCACGGCGAACTGGAATGACATTGCGCGCGATTCCAACTACCACGAGTTCAGCCGTACCGCGCCGGATGCGGGTTCTTCCAACACCGGTGCGACCTGGGGAACGATTGACGAGAACACGACCGGCTTGTACGCCGAATTGAACGGCGACATGCCCATAGGCGAGCATCGGTTGCGCTACAACGTCGGTGTGCGCTGGGTCGAGACGGATCAAACCGTCGGCTCGCGCATTTCGCGCACCGACCCGCGCAATCCGCCGCCGCCGGCACAGGGAGAGCCGGATTTATTCGCCGGTGCTCGCTACCCGAACGTCGTCGAGTTCACGGAAGAAGATACGACGTACGAGAACTGGCTGCCGTCGGCGAGCGTCGCCTTGAACGTGACGGACAACTTCGTCGTCCGCGCCGCGCTGTCGCGCACGATGACGCGGCCGAATCCGAACGCGCTGTTGCCGGGGTTGAACTTCAGCAGCCCATCCGCGGACATCGGCACGCTCGGCAACGTGGAGCTCGATCCGTTCATCTCCGACAACATCGACCTTGGCTTCGAGTTTTACACGGGCGATGAGGGTTACTTCGGCGTCGCCGCGTTCCGCAAAGGCATCGAAGGATTCACTGTTGCTCAGACAACGTCCGTTCCGTTCAGCGAGCTCGCGCAGTACGGCGTGACCTATGCGACGTTGACGCCGACTCAACAGGCGGCGATCGACGCGCGCGGCGGTCCGGGCGCTGCGAACGTCAGCTTGACCCAGCAGGTGAATGCGCCGGGACGCCTGACGGTCAACGGCTTGGAGTTCAACTGGGTGCAGCCGCTCGATTTTCTCCTGAGCGAGTTCGGCCTCGAGGGCTTCGGCTTCACCGCGAACTACACGATCATCGACCAGAAAGGCGAAGGCGCAGCGCCCGCAGTCGCTGTCGGCGTCGCCCCCGAGACGTACAACGCGACGCTCTACTACGAGAACCATGGCGTCAGCGCGCGCATCTCGACGACCTTTGCCGAAGGCTCGCAGAGCACCGGGCCCGGCGGCCAGAACGGCATTCCGGACGCGGAGCTGTTCTCCGATGACTACGAGCAGTGGGATTTTTCCTCGAGCTTCGATCTGTCGGAGATCTTCGGCTTTTCGACCTGGGTTCCGCAGCTCACCCTCGATGTGATCAATCTCTTCGACGAAGAGCAGCGCAGCTATTTCCAGTTCTCGAACGCCACGTTCACCTTGTACGAGCCGGGGCGGACCGTGATCCTGGGTTTGCGCGGGCGCTTCTAGCTTGCCGCCGCGAGCCGCGAGACAAGGATGTCTCGGCGGCGGAGTCACGAAGTAGCGGATTCGCGTCGGAGACTACCGGGTACCTCGATCGCCTTGGAGATTGACGCCATACACTGTGCTCGCCGTTTGGCGGAGCGCAGTCAACACCTTCGTCGCGGCCGGAGACAGCAACCGGTCTTTTCGCAACACGAGTCCGAACGGCTCCATTTCGCACGGCAGCTGGACGGGCAAGATCGATACGACGCCATGGTCGGAGTAGTACTTCGCGATCTCGGTCGCGACGACGGCGACGAAATCGCTCTCCTGCAGCATCTTCGTAATGAAGAGCAGCGAGGCACTTTCGACGGCGACACTCGGCCCATCGAGACCCGCCTGACGAAACATCTGATCGAACGGTTGGCGAAGCACGCTGCCGACGGGCGGCACGACCCACCGCGCCTGCTCGAGCTGCGGCAGCGTGAGGTTGTGCTCGTTGACGAGCGGGTGGTCGCGGCGCGCGATGACGCTGACCGGCTCGTCCGAAAGACGCTCGAAGCGCAACAGATCGCTGTCGAAGCGCTCGACGACGCGCCCGATCACCATGTCGAGCTCGCCGCGCGCCAAGCGTTCGAGCAGCAGATCGCTCGTTTCGATGTGCACGGAGATCTGCAGATGCGGCTGCTCGCGCTTCACGAGCGAGATCGCCGCGGGCAGCACAGACAAGGCGGGAGAGGTGACCGAGCCAATGCCGACCCGTCCGAACCGTCCGGCTTTGAGCGAGTCGAGCTCCTCGCCCGCCTCTTCGAGCGTCGCGAGGATCATGCGCGCGTGGCGAATCAAGGACTCGCCGTACCAGGTCGGTCGCATGCCCCGCGAGTGCCGCTCGAACAGCTCGACGCCGAGCATGTCTTCGAGGTCTTTCAGGAGCTTCGATGCGCCCGGCTGCGCCATGCGCAGCATTTCAGAGGCGCGGTGGATGTTGCCCTCATCGGCGAGCGCGACGAGGAGTAGAAGTTGGCGCGGCTTCAGCCGAGCACGCAGATACCAGGGGAGTGGAGTTAGCACGGCACTTCACGCTTGATAATGGTTTCTATATGGAATCTGCACCTTTACATATTTGTTTGCAATCACTTTTGCGCGAGAATCATGCAGGTTCAGGTTGACTGTCCACGGTTGGCAGTCAGAGAGTCCACTCTTCCCCCCCGACAAGCTACCTGTCGGCCGTCGTTACCGCGACGAACAGTGAGGTCCCGCACGTGGTTAAAGGTCACTTCATCAATGGAAAATGGCTCGCCGGTTCGACCGCGAAGCCGAATATCAACCCGTCCGATCTTTCGGATGTCGTCGGCGAGTACGTCGAGGGTGGAAAGACGGAAGCGGAACAGGCCATTGCGGCCGCGAAGGCGGCGTTCCCCGCATGGGCAAGCGCGTCGCCTCAGGTACGCTCGGATGTGCTGGACAAAGCCGGCACGCAGATCCTGGAGCGTCGCGAGGAGCTTGGCCGCCTCTTGGCGCGCGAGGAAGGCAAGACGCTGCCCGAGGCGATCGGCGAGGTGACTCGCGCCGGGCACATCTTCAAGTTCTTCAGCGGCGAAGCGTTGCGCCTCAACGGCGAGATTCTCCCTTCGGTGCGTCCCGGCCTCGAAGTGCAAATCTTCCGGCAGCCGCTCGGTGTCGTCGGGCTCATCACGCCCTGGAATTTTCCGATTGCGATCCCCGCGTGGAAGCTCGCGCCGGCACTCGCGTGCGGTAACACGGTCGTGCTGAAGCCGGCGGATTTGACGCCCGCCAGTGCGTGGGCCTTGTTCGAGATCTTGGAACGCGCGGGCCTGCCGCCCGGTGTCGCGAATCTCGTGCTCGGGCGCGGCAGCACGGTCGGTCAGGCGCTCGTCGAATCGCCCGACGTGAACGGCATCAGCATCACCGGCTCGGTTTCGACCGGCCGCGCGATCGTTGCGAGATGTGCGGAGCTCGGCAAGCGCGTGCAAGCCGAAATGGGCGGCAAGAATCCGATGATCGTGCTCGACGATGCCGATTTGAACGTGGCGGTAAGCGCCTCGATCAACGGTGCGTTTTTCTCCACGGGACAGCGCTGCACGGCCTCGTCGCGCTTGATCGTCACCGAAGGAATCTACGATCGCTTCGTCGCCGCGATGAAGGAAAAGACGCTTGCGCTCAAAGTCGGCAACGCGCTCGATCCGCAGACGGAGATCGGTCCGGTCGTCGATCAATCGCAGTTCGATCGGGATCGGTCGTATCTGGATGTCGCGCGCGAGGAGGGGGCCGAAGTCATCGGCGGCGCGGTGCTCGAGCGCCCGACTCGCGGCTATTACTTGCAGCCGGCGCTGTTCCTGAATACCGACCCGTCGATGCGCATTAATCGCGAAGAGATCTTCGGCCCGATCGCCTCGGTGATTCGCGTCAAGAGCTACGAAGAAGCGCTCAGCATCGCGAACGACACGCCGTTCGGTTTGTCTGCGGGTATCTGCACGAGCTCCTTGCACGTCGCGCAGCACTTCAAGCGCAATGCGGCCGCGGGGCTCGTGATGATCAATGCGGCGACCGCGGGCGTCGACTACCACGTGCCGTTCGGCGGCGTGAAGGGCTCGAACTATGGGCCGCGTGAGCAGGGCAGCTACGCGCGCGAGTTCTACACGACCGTAAAGACGGTTTATATAGCGTGAGGCCGCGCGTGCGCTTACTTCAATACGTCGATACGCAAGGCGCACTGCGCGTCGGCCGTGTGGACGGCGATCGCGTCCGCCAAATCGCCGGGTTCGCCTCCATGTACGAGCTTGCGCTGCGCGCGATCGAGCGAGGCTCCTCGCTCGAAGCGCTCGCCGAGGCGGCGCAAAGCAGCGCTCACGAATCGTACGAGGCGCTGCGTGAGTCGCGGCGAATCCGCCCGCCGCTGACGCATCCGGATCCTGCGCATTGCCTCGTTTCCGGTACGGGGCTCACGCATCTCGGCAGCGCGGAAACGCGCGATGCGATGCATAAGAAGATCGAGCGTACGGAAAGCGAGCTCACGGACTCGATGCGCATATTCAAGCTCGGTATCGACGGCGGCAAGCCCGCGCGCGGCGAGATCGGCGTGCAGCCCGAGTGGTTTTACAAGGGCAACGGCAGCGTGCTCGTCGATCCGGGCGCCGAGCTGACGCGCCCGCAGTTCGCGCTCGACGGCGGCGAGGAACCCGAGCTCGTCGGGTTGTATGTCATCGGACCGGACGGCGTGCCCTATCGGCTCGGCTTCGCGCTCGGGAACGAATTCTCGGACCATGTCATGGAGCGGCAGAACTATCTGTACCTCGCTCATTCGAAGCTGCGTCAGTGCGCGATCGGTCCCGAGCTGCGGCTCGGAGCGCTGCCCGAGCACCTGGAGGGCCGCAGCCGAATTCGACGCGGCTCCGAGATCATCTGGGAGAAGCCTTTCTTCACCGGTGAAGCGAACATGTGCCATTCGTTCGCGAATCTCGAGTATCACCACTTCAAGTACGCGGAGCACCGCCGGCCGCTCGACGTGCATCTGCATTTTTTCGGCACGGCGACCTTGAGCTTTGCCGACAGCATTCGAGTCCAATCGGGCGATGCGTTCGAAATCGAGCTGGCGGAGTTCGGCGCTCCGTTGACGAATCCATTGCGGGTGGGAGAAGACGCTTTCGCGATCGACGCCATCCGATCCTTATAGGCGGGGAATGAAGAGAAGATAACTCTTCGCAGAGCACACCAAGTGACACCGCACGGGCGTCGTCCTTGCGAACGCGAGGATTTATCTTGGCAAAAAGGAGAAGAAGAACTCTCGCAAAGCGCGCAAAGCTCGCGAAGGTAAGAATTCGAAGAGTTCTTCGGAGGCGCGTGAGACCTATTCTTCTCCTCGCCGCGCCGCCGCGAGCACCTCTTGTTCAGGAGCTGTATGGCCCCTCCGATCGCGTGCCGACGAGAGCATTTTGCCAAGATGGATCCTCGCGTTCGCACACTAGTGTCCGGGGAAAATCCGATATCTGGAGGCCGGGGT
>JBDZVE010000028.1:0-41725 GCA_040255535.1 Lysobacterales bacterium
TCGAGATATCGGATTTTCCCCGGACACTAGTGCGCTTCCGCAAGGATGACGGCGGAGCTTGCGCACGGACCACCTCGCTTCCGCAAGGATGACGGCAGTGCTTGCGCACGGGCCACCTCGCTTTCGCAAGGATGACGGCAGTGCTTGCGCAGCTGTGAATCGCTGGAGAGCGGACGTCTTACTAGTAGACCGGACTTAACATCCTCTACCCATTTCGCGGTTAAGGAATCTCTCGCGGAGATCGCGGAGATCGCGGAGGCCGGACAGAGAAAAAGGGCGACACGAAATAGTTCGATTTGTCGCGTTGAGGCACCGGGCGCTGTGCGCATCAGCTTATCGGCTCTTCTCCGCGTTCTCCGCGTCCTCCGAAGAGATATTCCGTGGTGCTTTCATGATGGGTCCGACGCGCCGGGAGATGCGGCAGTATCTCGCGCACGTAGCCGATCAGCGATTGGCGGCGCTTCGCCTGCCCAAGCGCTTCGAAGCCAACAATCCGTCCGCCTTCATGGAGCTGCAGGGCGTGCAAGAGCTCACTAACTTCTTTCAACGGCGAGTCTCGGCGTACCAGGTCGCGGTACAGGGCGATGGTGCGTTCGATCACGCGTTCTGACCAAAACGAAAACACATTCAGTCGCCCATTCCATCCGCCAAGTCGGGCCGATCTGTAAGGATCGAATTGGCTCTAGTGCGAACCATGCACTGGCAACAACCGACCAGAGCACAACAATCCGCTGGTTTAAGTCAGGGAGTCGACCATGAGAATGGCATGTGCTTTGCTGGGTCTCATTGCTTGTGGGGCCGCTTTCGCAGGATCTCCGCTCGGATGCAGCACCTCGCTATTGCCTTTGAAGTTCCGGCCTGCGCCGCCGGATGCCGTCACGGGGCATCTACCGCTTCCGGACTACCAACAAACTTTGCTTGATTGTCTCGGCAGAAGCAGGCTGTCCAAGGAGCCCATTCCTGCGTCGACTTGGCTCGAATCGGAGCGCAGGCGGTATTCTGCTGTGCTCGCCAAGCAACCTGTCGACATCCTAGTCGTTCCTTTTCAAATTCAAGACTACGGATTGGATCGCATCGAGCGTCTCTTGATGACGGCCGACCTAGCCTATGCTCTTGGTGATGCCGGCGGAATTCGCGTAGCCGATCCGTTTCTTGCGGCGCTGGCTCTGGGCGAAGGAGAGCGGCGCATCGAGCCACGAACGGCCGAGCGAATCGCGCAGAGTATCGGAGCTCGTTGGATTCTATCCGGCTATGTCGGACACGACCTCGAGCACCATTTCACGTTGACTCTGATATTGCGCGAGAGCGGCTCCAAGGCCGGCTCGAAGCCATGGCAACGCGATTGGCGCGCGGTTGCGTTCACCGAAGAGCGCACACCAGCATATGTGTTGCACGACATGCTTCCTGAAATCGTCAAGGAGCTTCCGTTAGGCCTGACCGCAAAGCCCGCTGCACACGTATCCGGAATTGACGTTCCTTCGAAAATCGAAGCCTCGCCCGCTGAGATCGTTGCTGCAAGCACACCACCCAATAGGGCGCTGCCGATGATGAATCTGCTCGCGGCTACGGTTCCGAGTCGATCGGAGCGTGCTCACGAGCGGCTGTTTGTGCGAGCGCTGCTGCTCGCCAAGCGCTCGAGCTCGACCGAGCCGAAGGCACGGTTCTTCGAATCCTATTCACTCTTGAATCTGCATCGTCGACCCGTGGCGCTGGCGCGCATCGAAGGTGCAGCAGGGCCGTCGTTTGA
This sequence comes from Lysobacterales bacterium, assembly GCA_040255535.1. Classification (GTDB taxonomy): domain Bacteria; phylum Pseudomonadota; class Gammaproteobacteria; order Steroidobacterales; family Steroidobacteraceae; genus Steroidobacter. Next base: position 1,748 of record JBDZVE010000028.1, read on the forward strand.
TGCGTTGCGAGCACTTCTGAATGGAAATGTGCCCGCCGCCCGAGACGCCACGGCCAAAGTCAAGAACAAGTTCGAACAGTTGTTGCTGCAGCTCCTGCTACTTGACCTCGAATTCGAGTACGGTGTCGAGGAACCGACGCAACTGACAGCACAGACATTGTTTGCTGAGCAAGCTGCATCGGCGTGGGGGCTGTTGTTCGCTGCGCGACTAGAGGATCGCAACAAATGGTTCAGGCCCGATGCCCGCTGGGTCAAGGCCGCACTAGATGATGCGTTTCCGATCGCCGGCCTCGAGTTGGAGTCCGTCGTGCGAGGAAACATCGTCACGCGCAGAGAAGAACCGGACCAAGTCGAGATCGATCTTGCAAACATCAGACACATATCTCAGGTTGTCTCCAACCTTGAGAGCACACCCTGCTGCTCCGCCCGCAGTCTGCGACCTGGACGCTGGGACTTGCTTTGGGCCATAGGCGGTGCCGCCGAAAACCGCTTTGTCCGATCGCTCGAGACGATGATCTTCGTCTTGGGCGTTCCTCGTGATGCGGTACGAGCTATCGAGCGCTATAAGCCCGTGCTCGATGGGCATATCTTTTTGACAGCACTGAGTGCGGCCGCTGCGGTCGGAGTCGCGGAGAAAAGTCCCGACGACGAACGCGCCCATTGGAGTCAGCTTGGACTCGATGCGGGTCGAGCAGCGCTTCGTTGGTCGCCAGGCCAAACTCGTGCTTCTTATGCTGCAGCTCTTTCTCTCGGCATTCCCTCTCGTGACAGCGAGATTTGGCTCGATGTTTATGGCTACGACTTTCCGCGCCGTACCTATTGGCCGTTTTTCTTTCTAGGCGTGGGAACGGCAAGCGGTCAAGCGCGAGAGCAGGCGTTGGCCTCCGAAGCTCACGCGTTCAGCACGAGCGATCTGGAGCCATTCTCACACCTCCGAGGTAAAGATCGGGAAGCAGCGCTGATGTCCATGGGATCGCGCTTCCTGGGGCACCGGGCCAAACCGACTCCACAACAGGCCAACGTTGAGGAAGAGACGGTCGAAGAGAAAATCCGTACGGTTCGTGCTGCGACCAAGGAGGACCCGAATAAGAACCTCTTTCTTGGTGGTCTACTCTTCCGCTCGGATCACTCCCTGGAAGAGGCGTTTAACGCATATCTTGCATACCCCCGCTTCTCTGATCGCGACACGCGCGATCGAGTGGCACTTGCAAACCAAGCATTCGACATCGGGTCCAAGTTCTTTTGGCTTGGACGCGGAAAACTGGCGAAGCCGTTCTTCCAGATTGCTGCTGAGCTGAACACGGGCTCAGACGCGAGCATGGCGAGCCAGCAGCGCCTCTTACTGTTGGCGGGTGACTATAGAGGGGCTGCGCAAGCAGCCCAGGGCAGAGCCATTCGCTATTTCAGCTCGTACGCGCAACGCGATTTTCTCTCGCTGTTACATGCATTCGGAGAGCACGAGGCTGCGTGGAGTGCATTCTCCCAACTCCGGCTGGCGCAGGAAAATCCTGCCTTGTGGACCTCTGCCCTTATCGGGCAACGCATACAACGACGCGACGAGCGCGCCGTGCGCGAGTGGCTTATGAGCGCCGAAATTCGCAACGTCAAGTTCAAGACGCAGCAATTTGCCTCGTACTACGCCATATTGTGGAATGCCACCGATCGGACTCCGCCCGCCGACTTGGTAGCATTCGTCGAAGAGCTCGAGGGCGAGTCGAAAGCCCGCGTCGACACGGGCATGGTTATTCGACCTCACCCGGTGGATCCGACAGGCGTTGAATTCCTGACCCCCACGTTCAAACCCAAAGGAAAAGCAGGAGCGGCATCGCTACCCGACGGTACACCGGTGAAATCGGAACGGGCGTACTTCGCCGAAGCATACAGCGCTCTTGCTCGGAGAGACTTCGCGAACGCGGCGAAGTGGTTCGCAGAGATGTCAAGCTTCTATCCGCTTAACGACACCGCGATGTCTTACTTCGCGTACGCAGCCTCGAAGACCGGCGACGAGGCGCAACTCGAGACCTACGTCATGGCTCCGAGAAAGTCCTACAATGAGACCTTCGACGTACTGCTCTCACGCGCATTTTTTGCGGTCAGTCATAAGCAGGTGGACGAGGCATATCGCCTTCTAAGGCTCGCTTTTCGCAAGAAACCATACGAGAGCAGCTTGCCGATCGATACTCACTATCAATTTGCGCAAGCGTGCGAATGGCTCTACAGAGATACCAAGGACGAACGATTCTCGGCCACACTGCTCGAGTGGGCGAAGGACTATCAATCCGTTCAGCCAATGTCCGCATGGGCCTATGCAATAGAGTACCAGTACGAGGCGAACCCAACGGCGCGTACACGAGCGCTCGCAATGACTCTCTACCTTGATCCTCTGTCCGAGCGCATCAAGGGCACATCTGAAGCGGACATCGAGAAAGCTCGAGCGTGGCTGGCGGCGAACAATCCGTTCGGCGCCCAAGAAAAGGACGACGAGATCTAAATCTGAGAGGGCCTGCTGCCGCCGCTGCGTTCGCGGTAACCGCGAACGCAGCTAGCGACATCAGAACTCGAGGACAAACGACTTGGTTACGCTACTTCTCGAAAGCGACGACAGCGATCGAGTGCGGCGGCAGCTCGAGCACGATCTTGCCCTTCGAGGCGGCAGCGGTGAGGCGCTTTGGCGACACGACTTTCGGAGAGGCGAACGTATTGACGCTGTCGATCTTGGGCGAGGTCAAGATCTCGCCGGCAAGCCGCTTCGCGCCTTGGGCAGGTATCTCGATGTTCACCGGTCGATTCGCATCGATGTTCGTCACCGATAGCCAGACTTTTCCGTTCTTGTCCTTAGCAGCGATCGCATCGACCCGCGGTAGCGACGTCTCGCCATAGACATACTCGCCGGCATCGAACTCGACCGGCACATACGTCGCATCCTGGAAGGGAACATACATCCGGAACACGTGGTACGTGGGTGTCAGCAGCATCTTCTCTCCGTCCGTGAAGATCATGGCCTGCAACACGTTGACCATTTGCGCGATATTGGCCATGCGCACGCGCGCGGCGTTGCGCGCGAAGATATTGATGTTGAGCGCGGCGATGATTGCGTCGCGCTGGCTGTTCTGCTGCTCGAGGAAGCCCTCCTTCGATCCTTCGGTCGGCGCGAGCCACGCACCCCACTCATCGACGACGAGCGCAATCTTTTTCTCAGGATCGTACTTATCCATGATCGCCGAGTGCGTGCGCACGAGCTCCTTCATCCGCAGCGTATCGGCGAGCAGCGAGGCGTACTCCTTCTCGCCGAAACCCGTCGCCTTGTAGCTCGGCGGCCAGCCACCCACCGTGTAGGAGTGCAGCGAGAGCCCGTCGATATCCCAGCTCCAGTTGCGTCCTTGCCATGCGCGCATCACGGCTTCTGTGTAGCCTGTATCCGCGCCGTCGGGACCGACCGCGATCTTCAACATCGGATGCTTCGCGTTGTAGTTGCGCGAGTAGCGCGCGAACACCTTGAGATGGTCGACGTAGTATTCCGGCGTCATCGACCCGCCGCAGCCCCAGTTCTCGTTGCCGAGACCCAGGAAGGAAATGCCGAACGGCTCCGGGTGGCCGTTCGCGGCGCGCTCCTTGGCCAACGCCGTGGGCTGGTCCGTCGTCATGTACTCCAACCAATCCGCGGCCTCCTGCGGCGTGCCGGAACCGACGTTGACGGAGATATAGGCTTCCGCGCCGATCTGTTGAAGGAAATCCATGAACTCGTGCGTTCCAAACGTGTTCGGCTCGATGACGCCGCCCCAGTTTGGATTCAACGTGGCGCGACGTTCCTCCGCCGGGCCGATGCCGTTGCGCCAGTGATATTCATCCGCAAAGCAGCCGCCGGGCCAGCGCACATTCGGCACTCGCAGCGCCTTGAGCGCGGCGACGACGTCGTTGCGGATCCCGCGTGTGTTCGGGATGGGCGAGTCCGGACCCACCCACACGCCTTCATAGATGCCGCGCCCCAAGTGTTCTGCAAACTGGCCGAAGAGGTGGCGGCTTATTTGCGCACCCGGCTTCGTCAGCTCGACTTCGAGGGCGACCGTATCCGCTTCTCGTGCAAGGGCCGCGGTTGCCGCGAGCGTGGCGAGGAATGCAAGACAAGTACCTGCAGCTTTCATGATTCTCCTGTGCAGCGTCGAGTGTGCGCCGGTGTTCTTATCGCGTGTGCTCGAACCGGCGCAAATTCACAACCAACAAATGGAAGCCCGCAAACAGCTCCAGCGCTTCCGAGCAAGAGCATGCCCTTGCGATGGAGCGCGCCGATATTAACGTCGGTTCTTTCCGATTTTGCAAATGAAAAGGGATTTTTAATTTCTGTCCTCGCGGAATCGATTCATCTCGCCGCAGCCCGAGGCCGGCGTCAGTTCGCGCCGCGCCTCCTGCCGTTTTGGCGCGAGCTGGCGGAAGCTCTTTTCCTTGCGCCCCGCGCTGCCGCCTCCCTGGCCCGCATTCGATCGACGATGCGAATCTGACCGAGATCGATCACGCGCAACATCGCCGCGCTGGCCGCGGCAGGATCGCGTGACGCGATAGCGTCCACGATTGCGCCATGCGCGTCCGCCGTCTCCCTCAGATCGTCGCCCGCGAGCGGCATGTTCTGCTGAAAAGAGGCGACCAACGCTGCCTCGATGACCGCAGCCAGGGAGCGCATCAATGGATTGCCGGAGGCCACGCCGATCATGAGATGAAACTCGAGATCCGCCTTGGCGAAATTCTCCCGCCCACCCCCTGAGCGCGCCATTCGCCGCACGCAATCTCGCAGGCGCGAGATCTCCGCACGCGAGCGCCGTTCGGCCGCAAGTGCGGCCGCGGCCGGCTCCACAGCGCGGCGTATTTCCGTGAGCGAGCGCCGCAATTGCGTATCCACGCCCATTTCCGCGTACCACGCGAGCAGCTCAGCGTCGAAGAAGTTCCAGTTGGAGGAGTTGAGCACGCGGGTCCCGATCCGCGTCTTGAGCACGACCAGCCCTTTCGCCGCCAGCGTCTTCATCGCCTCGCGCAACACCGTGCGCGAAGCCCCGAAGCGAGCCAAGAGCTCGGCTTCCGGCGGCAGGTTCGCGCCAGGCGCGTGGACGCCCGTCAATATCTCTTGGCCCAGCGTGCGTGCGATCGTGTCGTGCTTAGACCGAGACTTGCTCGCATGAATATGTTGGAAATGATCGAGCGGCATCAGGTTCTCTTTGCCGCGGCCGAAAGCGAGTTCAAATTGGAGGCCGCGTTTTGTAAAGCATACACCTGCACGCAAACGATCAGCGCGCCCTGCCTCTCACCCTGGGCCGACCTCGCTCGCTCCGCCCCGCCCAGCCACGCTCGGCAAGCAGGTTAGTGCACCCGGCTTTCACGCCGGCGCTCCGCACCCGCCCGCCGCTCGCATGCCGGAACCGATATACCCACATTCGTATATTTTCATATTTGAGACGAATGTTGCGTTTACGAAAGTCCGCTACTAGAGTCGGATTGGTAATACTTTTCCGCGATTCATAATCTTTTTGGCGCCGCGGGCAACCGGGCGGATACGGGAGCGGATTAGATGCCTCATGCGGGGCGAGGTGCCGTTTCGCACCTCCTCCGCAACCGACTCGCTGCCGCTTCGCCGCAGGCCACGCGTTTGCCGAACTGCGTTTACAACGTGCTGCTGCACTGCAATCGAGCTGCACGCAAGGGTCTCGAGATCCGACTACAACAGAGGGAGCGACGATGACGAACGAGAGACAGCGTCTACGGGGAATTTCACAGGCAGTCCTCACCGCAACGTCGCTCGCGAGCGGCGCTGCATTTGCTCAGAGCACCACGCCCGCGAACACCGCGGTGAGTGAGGGCGGCGCTGAAAAAAGCGTCGAAGAAGTCGTAGTCACCGGCACGAGCATCAAAGGCGCCGCACCGGTGGGGTCCAACCTCGTGTCGGTCGGCGTCGTCGACCTCGAAAAGTCGCAAGCGATCAACCTTTCGACACTGGTCAATACGATTCCGGCGCTCAGTACGAACGGAACGCTCGCGCAGGGCGAGAATCTGTGGTCCTTCTACTCGCCACAGATTCACCAGCTCGGCGGCTCCTCTTCGAACACGACGTTGGTGCTCATCGACGGCATGCGCATGCCCGGCGGCGGAGCACAGTTCAATCAAACCGACCCGAACATCATTCCGACGTCAGCCCTGCAGCGCGTCGACGTGCTCGCGGACGGCGCATCCTCCGTCTACGGCTCTGACGCCGTAGCCGGCGTGGTCAACTTCATCACCCGCCGAACTTTCGACGGCGCCGAGGTGAACTCCGCGTACGGCTTCGCCGATAGCTATTCCAACTTCGATCTGAACGGCATCTGGGGCACGACTTGGGACACGGGCGGCGTGTACGTCGCCAGCCAATATAGTTACCAGTCCGAACTGTTCGTGAAGGATCGCGACTGGGCGAGCCGGGGCGATTACCGCCCGCAAGGAGGCTCGAACACCAACGGCTTCACTTGCAATCCGGCGACCATGCGCGTCACAGGTGTGAACAGCGGTACGGCGCCGGGCAGCGATCTCGTCTTCCTCTCGCCCGACTCGCTCGATCCGGTCCCGAACAATGCCGCTCAGGAGGGGGTGTGCAATACGTCGATCTACAACTCGTTCATTCCGTCGCAGTACCGCATCAATGCGGTGATGCGAGTCGTCAACGACTTCTCATCGGACCTTTCAGTATCTGCATCGCTGGTCTACAACCGCAACAAGACGAGCAGCAAGTCCGGACCGGGTCAGCTCAACAACGCGACGGTCTTCGGGCCGGGCGCCGGCGAGCCGGGACAGCAGAACCCGTTCTTCACGGCGCCTGCCGGCGCACCGGAAGCGAACACGGGAATCATCAGTTGGCTGGCGCTGCGAGACGACGAAAAGTACGGCTACACCGAGTCTCAGCAGGATGTCATCTACGGCAATCTCGTCGTCGACTACGACATCAACGATAACTGGTCGCTGGCCTTCGCCGATTCGTTCGGCTGGAACCGCTCCTCGCTCGACGGTTTCAACCAGTTCTGCGCAGCATGCGCCACCCTGGCACTCAACGGAACCACTCAGTCGGGCGGCAGCACGACTGCATCGAGCATTCCGGGCAAGAATGTCGTAGTGCTGCAGCTCCCGCTCACGACTGCCAACGCCCTCGACGTCTGGAACGCCGGCGCCGCAAACCGCACTGACCCGCTGGTGCTGGATTCGCTCTATACGAACAACACGCAGAACAACAACTACAACACCTTCAATCAGGCGCGCGTCGTTCTGCAGGGCTCGTTGTTCGATCTACCGGCCGGCCCGGTGCGGATCGCCGTCGGTGCGGAACACATGTGGCAGGAACAACAGCAAAAGCTGAGCGCACCGAACAATACGGGCTTCACGACCAGCGGTTCGGGCTACCGTGTGTTCAACTACGACCGCGAAATCGTGTCGGCCTTCGCCGAGACGATCGTGCCGCTCGTCTCGCCCGAGATGGACGTTCCGCTGATGCATCAGATCGACTTCACCGTCGCGCTGCGCTACGACGATTTCTCCGACGTCGGCGACACGACCAATCCCAAGTACGGCATCAACTGGGATCTGACCGAGGGCCTTCGCTTGCGCGCGAACTACGCTGAGTCGTTCGTCGCGCCGCCGATCGCGGTCATCGGCGATCCTTCGCAAGGCTATCTCTACGCATCAGGAAGCGTTACGCCCGTGAACCCGAGCGCTCTCAACGTCCCCGTGGCGCACTACCCGGAAGTCGTGCAAGTGCCCGGAGCAGTCGAAGCGAATACGTCCAATCCGTGCACGGCCAGCTCCGAAGTCTGCACGATCTCGCAAAGCGGTGAGGCAATGCGCCGTCAGCTCGGTGGCGGCTACTCGCAGATGGGTCCTCAATTCGGTGAAAGCTATTCGGTCGGAATCGACTTCGCACCGCCCTCGCTACCCGGGCTCGTGAGTGCCGTCACCTTCTTTCACAACGACTTCACCGGAGGCGTCAACTCGCCCTCCCCGGCATCTATCACCGCTGCCGGCTCCGATCTGCTCACCATCTGCCCCACGGGATGCACTCAAGCACAAATACTCGAGTTCGCAAACGTGGCCAATGGCGCAACGATCGGGGGCTCGATCCCGCCGACCGTCTACTACTTGATCGATCAGAGCACCCGCAACTGGCTCAATCTTTCGATCGAAGGCTTCGATGCGCAGTTCGACTATCGGTTCGACATCGGCGATCGGGTGCAAGCTCGGTTCGGTGCAAGCGGCACCTACTTTACGAAGTTCGACCAGAACTTCGGGCCGAATCCGAAATTCTCGGTGCTGAACACATCCGGCTTCAACGGCGTGTTCTCATCGATCGAATTCAAAGCGCGCTCCTACGTCGGATTCGACTTGGGTAATTTCTCCGCGGACCTCTTCTGGAACCACATCGGCGACTACAACAACTGGGGCGGAAGCACCGTCCGTCCGCTCACGCGCGATGCCAACGGCAATCCGAGCGGCGGCGGCGACACCGTCGATGCGACGAATACGTTCGATTTACACCTGGCACAGAAGCTCTCGTTCGGAGACACGTTCGAGAATGTCACGCTCTCGCTCGACATCCGCAACATCGCCGATGAAGATCCTCCGTTCTTCAACGGCAACCAGGGCGGATTCATGGGCGGCGCATGGGGTTACGACAACTTCGCGGCCAACCCGATCGGACGCCTCGTCACGCTTGGTCTTCGAACCAACTTCTGATCGCATCGTCCACAGGTCCGCCCCGCGCTCCGCGGGGCGGACCTTTTCGAGCATGAGTCGCGACGGACTGCCTGAAGCGGTGCACACTGGCGCTTCCCGCTCCCAAAATCAGGATTCACACCTCATGCCGGAGAGGCTCAAGCAGATCGTGATCGTCGGCGGCGGCGCCGCCGGATGGATGACCGCCGCTGCGTTATCGAGGCTCCTCAAAGCGAACGACGTCTCCCTGACCCTCGTCGAATCCGACGAGATCGGCATCATCGGCGTCGGCGAAGCGACCCTTCCCGACATGCTGCAGTTCAACCTGTTTCTCGGTCTCGTCGAAGCGGACCTGATGCGTGCAACTCAGGCGACCTTCAAACTTGGCATCGAGTTCGTGGACTGGTCGCGCAAAGGATCGCGGTATTTCCATCCGTTCGGCTTCCATGGCATCGACATCGACGGCCTCGACTTCCATCAGTACTGGCTGCATTGCCGGGCCCAGGGGCATCCGCATTCCATCGGCGAGTATTGCCTGACCGAGCTCGTCGCCAAGCAGAATAAGTTCGCGTTCCCCGACACGAGAGTTGCCGGGGCGCCGGCGTCGTATCTGCGTTATGCCTATCACTTCGACGCCGCGCTCTATGCACGTTACCTGCGCAGCTACGCCGAAGAGCGCGGCGTGAAGCGCGTCGAAGGCAAAGTTTGCCAAGTGCTGCGCGCATCCGAGACGGGGCACATCACAGGCGTGCAATTGCAGGATGGCCCCACGATTTCGGGAGACTTTTTCTTCGACTGCACGGGATTCAGATCGCTGCTCATGGAGCAAGCGCTCGGAGTGCCCTGGGTCGATTGGCGACATTGGTTGCCCTGCGATCGAGCACTCGCCGTCGCCTCTCGCCACCACGGGCCGCTCCTTCCCTATACGAGATCCACGGCGAAATCTGCCGGATGGCAATGGCGCATTCCGACGCAACACCGCACGGGCAACGGGCACATCTACTCTAGCGACTTCATGGGCGAGGACGAAGCCAGCTCGATATTGCTCGATGGGCTGGACGGCGAAGTCATGGGAACACCGCGGCTCATTCGATTCGCAACGGGCCATCGTCGCAGGTTCTGGGAGAAGAACTGCGTCGCGATCGGTCTTTCAGCAGGCTTCCTCGAGCCGTTGGAGTCGACCTCGCTCTACCTAATTCGGCAAGGAATCAGCCGCTTCATTGCCCTATTCCCCGATGCCTCGATACCGTCCGTCGTGCGTAATGAATACAACCTTTGGATGCAGAAGGATTTCGAGCAGGTGCGCGATCTGCTCATCCTTCACTACTACGCCAACGAACGCGACGAGCCATTCTGGCGCGGCTGCCGGAATATGGCGATCCCGGAAACGCTACAACGAAGGCTCGCGCTGTTCTCCGAAGGCGGGCGCTTTCTTCGCTTCGAAGGCGAGCTCTTTCCGAACGCAAGCTGGGTCGCCGTCATGCTCGGCCAGAATGTGATTCCCCGCACGATCGACCCGCTGATCAGTGCCCAGCCCGTCGCTGCAATCACCCCGAAGCTGGACTTGCTACGCCAAGCGATGAACGAGTTCGTCGGCCCCTTGCCTTTCCATCAAGACGTCCTGCGGCAATACTGCGCGTCGGCTCCCGCCTGAGCTTAGACAAACAACCTGCATCGATTATTGAACGGCTCTCTCGCTCATTTCTTCGCCTCGACATATCATGAGAAGCACTCAGCGATACTATTCTAAGTACTACTCAGCGTAACGGCGCGGACTTTCATGGCACGAGCGAGCAAGCGAAGAACGGTTCTCCTGGATCGAGGCGGAGCTCCAGCACCGAAGGGCAAGTACGCCGTACCCGCATTGGATAAGGCATTCGACGTCATCGAGCTGCTCGGGAGCACGCCGGGCGGAGCGACGATGAATGAGATCGCAACACGGCTCGGCCGTTCGATGGGAGAGCTGTTCAGAACCGTGATTGCGATGGAGACGCGGGGCCTGCTGCAAAAATCGCCGGAGACCGACCGCTATACGGTCGCATACAAGTTACTCGATCTCGCATTGAGGGCAACGCCTGCGCAAGATCTCACGCGCGCAGCCGCACCCGCGATGCGGCTACTCGCGAGTCAGATCAGCCAATCCTGCCACTTGGTCGTGCCGAATGGCGGCGAGGGTCTCGTCGTGTACCGCCAGGAAAATCCCGGCATGCGCAGCTTCATCGTGCGCGTCGGCGCCTCGGTCGATTTGGTTGGCAGTTGTTCGGGGCGTGTGATCCTCGCCTTCTCCGACGATCAGCAGCGAGACAGGATGATGCACCTGGCAGAAGACCTCAGCCGCGTGCGCGTGAACCGTGCGCAGCTCGAGTCGCAGCTTGCCGCGATTCGCGAACGAGGCTTCGAACGCTGCTCGAGCCCGATCACGCACGGTGTAACGGACATCAGCTATCCGGTCTTCGGCTTCTATGGAAGCCTCATGGGCGCACTCACCGTTCCATTCCTCGAGCTGCTCGACGGCTCGCAGAAGATCGGCGTCAACGAGACGCCCAAGTACGTCGAAAATGCTGCGCGATCGATATCCGCGGCGCTCGGACATCATGAGAGCCTCAAGAAGACGAGCCGCAGGCGGGCGTAGCGACGTCTGCGCGGAACGCTACGGCGCGAGCCGCAACTACGTGTAGCGCAGCTTGCCCTTGATCCACTCGACGGTCTGCTTCTGACCATCCTTCAACCGCAATTCGAGACGCTGCCCTTGGTAGAGCAAGGTCGCCGCTCGCCCGCCCAGGCTCGAAATGCTCGCGCGTTCGAGAACACCGTCCGACCAACGAAGATCGACCGCGAAGCCGCCGCGCGCCCTGAGTCCGCTTGCCGATCCGCGCGGCCACGCTCTCGGGAGCGCCGGAAGCAAATGCAATCGTCGGCGATGCGACTGTAGGAGCATCTCGGCAATGCCGGCAGCACCGCCGAAATTGCCGTCGATCTGAAACGGCGGATGCGCATCGAACATGTTCGGATAGGTTCGCTCCGGTCCGAACAGCGACTGCAGCACGGCGTGCGCGTGGTCGCCCTGCGCGAGGCGTGCCCACGCGTTGATGCGCCAACCCAAGCCCCACCCCGTCGCCTCATCGCCTCTCATCTCGAGCGAGCGACGAGCCGCCTTCGCCAACTCCGGCGTGTCCTCGATCGTGATCTGATCGGAAGGATGCAACGCATAAAGATGTGAGATGTGTCGATGCCGCAGCTCCGGCGCAGCGAGATCCCAATCCTCCAGCCATTCCTGGAGTTGGCCCGCCTTGCCGATTCGATCCGGCGCGAGCCGCTCGCGCGTGGCGCGGCACTGCTCGCGAAAGGCCGAATCGACTTGCAGCGTTTCAGCGGCACGTATGCACCGATCGAAGAGATCGCGCAGGAGCTGCCGGTCGATTGCGGGCCCCGCGCACAGCGAGCTCCCGAACGGATGCTCGTTCTCCGGCGACAGTGACGGCACCGTCACGAGCGAGCCGTCTTTCGGATCCGCGACGAGCGTGTCGAAGAAGAACTCCGCGGCACCCTTCATGAGCGGATAGATCTCGCGCAGGAAGGCCGGCTCGGCCGTGAACTCCCAATGATCCCAGAGATTCTGCAGGAGCCACACGCCGCCGAGCGGCCACAAGCCCCATTGCGCGCCGTCGATCGGCGCGGCGGCGCGCCACACGTCCGTGTTGTGGTGTGCGACCCAGCCGCGTGCGCCGTACATTTCGCGCGCGACGACCGCGCCGGTTTGCGCAAGCTCGCGGGTCATTCGCAGCAACGGCTCGATGCAGTCGCCGAGTCCGGCCACATCCGCAAGCCAGTAGTTCATCTCGGTGTTGATGTTGATCGTCCATTTGCTCTCCCAAGGCGGATGGGGACGCTCGTTCCAGATGCCTTGCAGGTTCGCAGGCTGCGTGCCGGGGCGCGAGCTCGAGATGAGCAGGTATCGACCGTATTGAAAATACAAAGCGGCGAGCGCCGGATCGATGCGCGCGCCCGAATCCCGAATGCGCTCGTCCGTCGGGCTCGAGGCAGCTTCGTTGCCGCCGAGATCGAGCGATACGCCTCGAAACAGCGACGCATAGTCCGCGACGTGCCGGCGCATCGAGGTCTCGAAATCGTTCGCGGCCGCCGCGATCCGCTCGCGCGTGATCTCGCTCGGATCCGCCGACAGATCGTCGAAGCGTCGATAGTTCGTGGCGATCGCGATGTACGCGATAACTTCATCCGCACCCGCGATGTTGATGCCGCTTTCGCCAATCGAGCGCGAGCCGCCGCGTTGCACGACTTTGAGCCGTACTTCGAAGCGCACACGCCCCTCGATGCCGTGCTCGCTCGGTCCGGTCCCGGACAACACGAGGACGTCGTCGCCTTCCGTGCGCATCGTTGCAACCTGGGGCGAGCTCAGCGACAGCGCCGAATGAATGCGCCCTCCTCGATCGGCGCCGAGCCGCATGACGATCAGTTGCTCGGGAGCGGAGGCAAAGACCTCGCGAACGTAGCGCGTTCGTTCCGACGTGAACCAAGTGCGCGTCACGGCGGACTCGAGATCGAGCTCGCGCACGTAGTCGCTCACGTTCTCCAAACCGAACGTGCTCACGAGCACATCGCCGATCGGTTGGTACGACATCTGCTTGATCGGCTGTGCCATCACGCGAGCGTTCGCGAGAGCCTGCGCCTCGGCGAACTTGCCTTCGAAAATCAGACGCCGCACTTCCGGCAGCGCCGCCTTCGCGTCGGGATTGATCGGGTTGTAAGGACCGCCCGAGAAGAACGTATCTTCGTTGAGCTGAAGGCGTTCGAGTGCGACGCCTCCGAACACCATCGCGCCGATGCGCCCATTGCCGACCGGCAGCGCCTGTACCCATTCATCCGCGGGTTTTCGGTACCAGAGCGACAACGGTTTCGGCGCGAAGCGATCGCCAGGAGCCGCCTGGAGCAGCGAGCTCTGTGTGGCAAGCGCCAACGCGCTCGCGCCCGCGATCAGCTCGCGGCGATTGAGAACCAGCGAATCGGTCATTCGTGCACCGTCGTGTTCGAGTTGAGGCTAGTTTACGCGCGACCAGACAAAGCGCGTACCGTCGCTATTGTCCGGCAACGGCGTTTGACTATCGGCGGTAATGCGACGTGTCGCGGGATCGATGCGCAGAAAGCGATTCGTTCGCAGGGACATCAACACGAGCTCGCCGGTGGGCGTCTCGATCCACTGAAACGTCGCCCCATCGCCGTTCGGCTCCTCGACGAGATCGGCTTCGCCATGCTCGTCGACTGCCAAGTATCCCCGCTCGGACTTGAGCGCCACGCGACCGAGCGTCATGTCGATGACCTCGAAAGCGGCAGGCGCGCCCGCCTCGATCGCGCGTTCATTCGCGCTGAGACCGTACGCCTTGTTCATCGCGACGAGCTCCACACGCTCGCCATACGGAATCGGCCGCATCAATCCGCGCGGATGAGGCTGCTCGACCGCGAAGGTGTCGAAATCCGCGGCGCCGCCGCGCTCGCCTTTCGTGTTGTAGCTGAAGAGCGCATAGCGAACGCCTTGGAATGTCGCGAGTTGGAACACCATCGTCAGCGGCTCGCCGAGCCTGACGAAGTTCTTCCCGTCCGTCGAATAGGAGAAGCGCGCTGTCTCCTTGAGGAAGTCGCAGTCGGCCCGCAGCCACACTCGCGTGCCGCCGAGGTCAGCGAGCGCCCGCCGGTTCGTTTGCTCGTCGAACTGTACAAACGTGGCCTTGCCATCGTGCCGCTCGACACCGATCCAGGCGTAGGGCCTGTTGAACAGGGCGAGTCCCGCGACGTCGCCGGCCTTCATCGAGGAGATGTCGAGCACGGCGCTCGGCGATGAGATCGGCCCGATGGCGCGTTGCGTGAGCGTATTGCGCGCATCCCAAAGGCTCGTCGCCGGTAATGCATGCAAGCGCAGGTATCCCTTGCGCTCATCCAGCGACCAGGCTTCGTTCACCGGCACGTGATTCCACTGCCAGATGGGCTGGAGCGACGCCCCCGAGAACTCATCATCGCGCACGTACGGCACTTTGATCGGTTGCGGCTCGCGCGTCTTCGGCTTCACCCAGGTGCGCGGCGTACGCGTCAAGTTGCCGGGCAATCCGAAATAGGGCCACCCTTCGTGCCACGTGATCGGCGAGAGCACCGTCAAGCGGCCGACCGAGTTGTAGTCCATCATCGAGTAGCCCCACCACTCCCCGAGCGGAGTCTGAATGATGCCGCCTTGATGCAATGACAGCTTGCCTGTCGCGTGGGGATCGCCGGGCCTGATGTCGTAGGGCGGCTTCGTCCCACGCATATCGGCGAGCCGATAGCCCTGCGCGAGACCGAAATCTTCATCGATGCTGATCGCTTGATTGACCTCGTAAGGACCTTCGGGCCGATCGGCGCGAGCGGCAGGCATGCGCATGCGTTGGTCGTACCACGCGCTGGTGATGAAGTACTTACCGTCGATCTTGTAGAAGTGCAGACCTTCACCCATCCCGGCACTTTCCGGAATGATCTCGCGCTGCGTACCGGGCACGATGTCGGTGAGGTCGTCGTTCAACTCTGCGAACTGGATCGATCGGTATCCCCAGATGACATACTTCTTGTCATCGTCATCGAAAAGGACGGATAGATCGTGTAAGGAACGGCGCATGGCGCGATGACGCCACGGCCCCGCAGGATTCGTGGCGCTCAACACCTGCGTCGTGTGCTTGTTGACGTTGCTGAAAATGTAGAACGTGCCGTCGTGATAACGAAACGACGGCGCCCAGAAGCCCTGCCCGTAGATGTTCTGTCCGTTCTCGAGACGAAACTCGGGCCCTAAATCGAGCTTCTCCGCGGCATACGCAACGAACTCCCAATTCACCAGGTCTTTCGAATGCAGAACCGGCAGTCCGGGCATCGAATGCATCGTCGTGCCCGTGAGATAGAAATCATCTCCGACCCGGATCATGTCCGGGTCGGAGAACTCCTCATAGAAGAGGGGGTTCGTGAACGTGCCGTTCGCGTTATCGGGTGTCCATGTTTGCGCAGCCGCGGCGCACAGACACCAATGAAGCGCAAGCAAGGCAAGCCAGAGCTTTCTCACGTTGCGTTCGTATTTTGCTTCGATGCGACCGGCATTCGCTCACTCCGCCCCCATACGCAGCCTGCGTCTTACTGCGCCACCTTGAGCGAGTAAATGCTGATGCTATATCGCGGCACGACGACGGACTGCGGCGTCCGAGACAAGGACTGCTCCTGAATCTTGACCGCCGAACGTTTCCCCGGCACCGCTACGTAGTCGAGATCGGGATGGGCAAGCCTGCGCAGCGTGCCCCCTCGGGTCTTCACGCCGTCGATTTGCAACTGCATGCGTTGATCGCTGTCGCTGGGGTTGATGACTGCGACAGTGAGGTATTGCCGATCTTCGGTCAATGCCGCGACCACATCGAGCGGATAGGTGTCGCTGCCGGCGTTGACGCTCGGCTGCTCGCCGCCGACGGGCCACTTCGGCGCAGGCTGCGGATGATCGCCGCTCACCTTCACCGGAGTCCGGCCGAAGTAGCGGCTGTACAGCTTGAACACTTGACCGGCCGGATTGAGCTGCGCCTGGTTGCGCGTCGCGCTCAGGAGCGAGGTGCCGAAGGTGTACGCCGCACCATGGATGACATCGGTGTGACGAATCATTTCGTGCAACGTCCACGCATTGCCCGGCGCGACCTTGTACGAGTTCGGCGGAAATCCCGTCAATGCCCATTCATCGATATTGAGCGAGACAGGCTTTTCCTTGAGCGCCGGAATGAGCTCCAGATAGTTCTTGTACTGCTCGACCGAAAGGCGCACGTGGTTCGCCGCCTTGCGCAGCACGTCGATGAGCGGCTCTTCGGTCGGCACCTGCTCGCCCTTTTCCAGATCGAAGCGCGTGCTCGCATAGGCATAGAAGTGCTCGCTCAACTGATCCATGTAATCGAGAGAGTGCAGCAGCAACTGACCCGACCAATCCGCTTCCGACAACGGTTCGGGAATCAACGACGAACCGAAACGTAGCGACTGCTTCGCCGTCGTCATCGTCTTCGGCAGCGCACCTCCGGCGACGAGGACGATCGACGGATCCACCTTACGCATCGCCTTGGCGAAGTCGTTGTGCTTGTAAACATACTGCGAGACCGGCATGCGGCCGAACTGCCACTCGCCCCAGGGCTCGTTGCCGATGCCCCAGAGCTTCACGCCGTAGGGCTCGGGGTGGCCGTTCTCCGCACGAAGCTTGCCCATCGGCGTCGAGACATCGCCATTGACGTATTCGACCAATTGCGCGGCCGACCACGCATCGCCGAATCCGGCGTTCGCGGTGATGTACGGATCGGCATCGAGCAAGCGGCACAGCGCCAGAAACTCATCCGTGCCGACATCGTTCGGCTGCACCGCCTTCCAGACCGGATCGTAGATCGGCGGGCGCTTATCGCGCGGTCCGATGGCGTTGCGCCATTCATGAGCGGAGACGAAGTTGCCGCCGGGAAAGCGATACACGCCCGCATCGATCTGCTTGAGGGCCGCGACGGCCTCGGCTCGGAACCCTTCGATGTTGTCCGTTGGCATCAACGACATCACGCCGACACGCACCGTGCCCTCGCCGCGCGCGGTGACTTCGATTTGCGCATCGTCGGTCGCGACGGGAGCCGTGAATTCGAGCGGATAGCTCGTGTAGCTGTCGCTGAGCGCCGGCAGCACGACGTCCTTGCGCCCCTTCTCGCCCTCACCCCAGATCAAGCTCACTTGCACGCGCGCGCTCGGATCGCCGGCCGCGACGATGTGACCCTCATATCGCTTGCCCTTCAGCAGTGCGACGCCGCCTTGGTGAAAGCCCACCGGCTCATCGCCGTTCGCACGCAGCAGCGGCGAGTGCTCGCCCACGTATGCATTGTCTTTTGCGAGCGTGACCCTGTCCGCCGCGCCGATGCGGATCCAACTGCGCGTGCGTCCTCTCCAGATTGCCCGAGGATCGGTCGGCGGCGGCGGCTCGGCATCGAGGATGGGGCCGTAGAACTTGCGATCGTCGATCATCTCCGCCCAGAGGCCATGATTGACGATCGGACCGCCGTGCTCCAGGAACTGCCCGTAGATATGTTGGTTGATGGGCGTGGAGGTGACGCTCGCGTCGATCTTTACGGCAACGGGCGAAGCGCTCGCGGCTGCGTTCGCCGAGCCAACCAAGCAGCCCAGAGCCGCGAGTATTGTGGTCAAAGACGATTTCACGAAAACCTCTTGCGATTGTCTAACACTTGAAGGGGACAGATGAGGAGCAGAACCGATTCATTGACGATGAATCCAGATCGCCCGGCAAAACAACTCGAGCAGCAAGCTTGGCACTCAGACCGCGCGGGAGAGCCGATCGTTCCGCAGTTGTGCGAGTGTTCGGATCTGGTGAAGCGATCCGGCCATGAGGTAGGCGAGCTGCAAGTGGCCGGCGCGGAACAAACGCAGCGTCGACGAATCATCAAGGGCGTGCAGCGCGTCGAGGCTGACGGTATAGAGTCCTTGCAGCGTCAGCTTCTCGCCATCATCGAACGCGAGCGAGACGTTGAGCGGCTCGATGAGCTTCAACTCGACCAATACGTTGATGAACGCATTGGTCGCTTCGAGCCCGGCATGTAGCTGCCCCAGCAGCCGCTGCATCTGCCGCAGGCTGACGCTCGGCTGCTGTGACTCGTCGAACAACGGTTCGCCTTCGCTTTCGCTGAACCGCGGGCTGTCACGATCGATGATGATGTTCTCGCCCGAAATGAAGAAGCCCTCGCGCTGCAAGTTGAGCGGCTCGAACCCGCCGCGCTCCGCTCTCGTCTTGAGCGCAGCTTCGGTCGGCTTGAAGCCGAGCACCGCCCCCGCATAGAAGCTGCCCTTTTCGGGGTCTTTCGTGAACACGACCGGCGAGGACGCGGCGGCAAAGGGGAATTCGCTCGCCACGATCTGGACGAAATGCGGATCGGGATTGCTGCGCGGGCGGAGGCGTAGACTTCCGTGCTGCTGCGGATTCAGAGGCTCGTATCTCGGCATGCTGATCCAGGTTCAAACGGGCTGAAGGCCGTGCTCCACGATCTTGCGGATCAGATCGCGATGGCGCGGCAACGCGGTGCGCATGCGTTCTGTCTGCATGAGGTTCTCGCGCATCGCCCGCTCGGCACTCTTTTCTTGGCCCGCGAGCGAGCTCGGATCGACCTCGGTGCGAAACCCCATGCCGTAGAGCACATATTGATAGCTCGCCGCCGGAAACACTTCTTCGATGCGGTCGAACTCATCGTGAAACCAGGGCGACTGGTAGCGCCATAATAGCAGCAAGTTCTGCAGCCGCTCCGGAATCGTCGCGGGATCGCAGTTGTCGCGCCAAAACGCCGTATCCTGACGTTGCGTCAGTACGTAGTGAAGCTTGAGGAAGTCGACGATCCGTCCCCAGCGGTAGTGCGTCGCTTCGTTGTAGCGCGAGGCAATGATGTCCATGACCTCGCGGCATGCCGGCATCTGCTCGGCAATGAACTTGGCGGAAATCTCGATCAATACGATTGCCGAGGATTCGAGCGGCTCGAGGAACCCGGCGGACAAACCCACGGCGACACAATTGCGCTTCCAGAACATCTCGCGGCAGCCCGCACGGATCGGGATCTTTCGAAGCGGGAGGTCCTTGCCTCTCGGCCCGAGATAAGCGCGCAGCTCCCGCTCGGCATCATCGGCCGAGATGTGTCGGCTCGAATAGACGTAGCCGACTCCGCGGCGAGTCGGCAGGCCGATATCCCAGATCCAACCGGCCGACTGCGCAGTCGAAATCGTGTGGGTGGCTAGGGGGCTCGTCTCACTCTCGTAAGGCACCTGCGTAGCCAGCGCCGTATCGCAGAAGAGGACGTCGTGACACCCCTTGAACGGCACTCCGAGGGTCTCGCCGATCAGCAACGCCTTGAAGCCGGTGCAGTCGACGAACAGATCGCCTTCGATCTCGCCGGCCTGCTCGGTATCGAGGCTCTTGATATCGCCGTCCTCCGTGACATTCGCTCGACGGACATCCGCAAGAATGTGCTTGACGCCGAGCTTCTCGGAGCAGTGCTTTTGCATGAAAGTCGCGAACTTGCCGGCATTCAGATGGTAGGCATAGTTCGCGACGGCGTCGTACTCTGCGGTCGCGATCGTCTTCGGCGCGAGGCCCTCGTCGCAGAGGCGCCCTTGAGGAGAGACGGCGTCGCAGAAGCTGCGGCCGTTGTTCTGGACGAGCCAGTGCGGCGCCAAGTTCAACTGCGAAAAATTCTGGGGATACATCAACGGATGGTAATAACCATCGTCGGGCGCGCCGGTCGTCCAGCGGGCAAAGCGCGCACCCTGCTTGAACGCAACATCGCATTGCCGGAAGAACTCGGTTTCGGAAACGCCGATGCGCGACAAGGTGCTGCGCAGCGTCGGCCAGGTTCCCTCACCGACGCCGATCGTCGGCGTATTCGGTGACTCGACCAGTGTGACGCTGAATTGACCCGGGATTCGGCTGCGATGTTTCGCCGCAATCACCGCGGCGGTCAACCACCCCGCGGTACCACCCCCTACGACGACTATCTTTCTGACCGGACGCACCATACGGCGGATTATTGCATGCTGCGAAGGCACAGTGGAGCGTGGGAGAACGCCGGCCCGGGGGGAGCCGGACATCCTCCCACGTCCCTGGCACGCCTACATCCTGAAGCGCACGCCGAGCGCGTAGCGCCGCCCGTAAGCGAACACATCGAGGAGCTGATTATCGAAGCGGCCATGCGTGCTCATCGTGTCGTTCGTGACGTTCAACGCCTCGAAGAACACGTTGAGCTGCTCCGTGAGCTGATAGCTCGTGCTCACGTCGATCTGCAGGCTCGAGTTCACGAACGTCGGCTCCGCACCGAACTTGGAATTGTTCTGGTTCTGGCCGAACTGCAGCAGATACTCATCGCGCCAGTTCGCCGCGACACGAACCTCGAAGCCATTCTTGTCGTAGAAGCCCACGAAGTTCGCAGAGTCGGCGAGGCCCGTGACCGCGAAGCCGCTTTGCGAGATATCGTTCCGGTCGTATGGGCGATTGGTATCCACCAACGTGATGTTGGCATTGAAGCCGAAGCCCGTATCGCCGAACACGTGCTGCCATGCGAACTCGAAGCCGTCGATCGTCGCATCCGGCCCGTTGACTCGCTGCGAAACCGTGTACTCAGCGGGCTTGCCGGTCGTCGGATCGATGACGTCGTTGATCGTCTGGCGCTGCGTTCCCTGTACGATGAAGTTCGTTACGTCCTTGATGAAATAGTTCGCCGCAGCATACGAGTTCTGCTGGTAGTACCACTCCACCGCGAAGTCGAAGTTGTCGGAGAGATACGGCTTGAGCGCTGGATTGCCGCCGTTTGCCGTAAGCGCACCGACACGCGGCAGCGAGCCCACGTTGAGAACGGGCGTCAGGAGATTGATCGCCGGGCGCGTCAACGTACGAGACGCTGCGAAGCGCAAGTGAACTTCAGGCGTCACCTCCAACTTCGTACTCAGGCTCGGCAAGAGGAACGAATAGTCGCTCTTCGTCGTGATCGGCTGCGTCTCGGAGAACGTCGTCGTCAACAACGTCGGATCGGAAGGATTCTCCGTCAGCAGGATCGGCACGCGGCCCTGACCCGAAGAGGTGACATCCGTCCGTTCGTTGCGCACGCCGGCGCTGAAGTGGAACGGCATGTCGCCGATCTCCGTGTCGAAGTTCGCGCGAATGAAAGCAGCGAAGGTTTTCTCAGTGATGTCCTGAACGCTGCCCGGATCGAGAAGCAGGTCCAACGATCCGTGATAGTTGCACAAGGCAGGCGGAGCAGCGCCCGCACACGCGGCCAACGAGTTGGCGAGAGTAGGCGTGACGCCGCTGTCGTCGCCGGGGCCGGGGTAGTTGAAGCCGTCGATCTGCTGCACCCACGGGTCGCCAAGCCCCTCGAGGAACGAGTAGAGCGCGCGCGGGTTGTAGACGAGAAGTTGCGGCGGCAACGCCCCACCGCCCGAGAACCCAGGAATGAATCCTCCCGTCCCGATCGTTCCGCTGTACAAGCTTTCCGGCACGAGCACACCAGCCGAGCGACCCGATGGGGCGCCGTAACCCGCGAATGCCTGCCAGAAGTTGTTCGCGAACGTGTTGCTGTTCTGAAGCGTGAAGTTGTCGTCCATGTACGACACGCCGAGATCGAGCCTCAGGTCATCCTGCTCCCACGTCGTGGTAAAGCGGCCCTGCTTGATCGTGTCCGTATTCTCCTGCTGCATGCGCACCAGAACGTGAGATCCGATGACCGATGGGTCGAGATAGCGCGACGTATCGCCGCTCGGGCCATACGTCGTGAGCTGCGGCAGCGTATCGCTGCTGTCGCCCAGGATGCGCACGCCCAACGCGGTCCCAATCGTGCCGCCGTAGCCGATGTCCGCTCCGTCGTTGCGCTCGCCATCGGGGTTCTGCCAGCTCTTCGCGTACGACGCATCGATGTCGAAATGCAGGTTCTCGCTCGCATCGATCTTGAAGTTGACCCCGACCTGATTGGTCTTGAGCTGAACGTTATTGATGCTCGCATTCAGATCCATCGGCGTGCCGGGCTGGATGTAATCGATGACGGTCCCGTTCTCGTCCAACGTGATATTCCGCAGGTCCGGCGCGTTGAACCACAGCGCGAAGCCGTAGGTTTCCGTGGTCACCTTCTGGCGCGAGTAGTTGTCGTCGATCGTGAGCAGAGTGTTCTCCGAGGGGCGCCACTGGAACGCGATGCGACCATCGATGCGTTCGTCGGTCACCTGCGACTGTTCGGCGCCGAACTGCTGCTGCCACCAGCCGACGATGTTTCCCGCCTTGATCTCGTCTGAAGTACAGTTCGATGTCATCTGGCATGCGGCAAGCGTATCGCTGCCTTCCCAGCCGGACACGAACACACGATTCGTGTCCGTCGCACGCTCCGTGTAGATGCCGTCCACGAGAAAACCCATGGTGTCGTTCGCGAACGTCGTGCTGAACAGGGCACCCGCCGTCGGCGTAATGTCCGACGCTTCGTCCTGCATGGTTCCGGACGCGCTCGTGACGAAGCGCGTGCCGAGTTGGTCGAACGGCTTCGGATACAGGATGTTCACGGTTGCGCCGATCGAGCTCGCCGACAGCGTGATGTCGGGCGTCTTCATGACGTGCATCGCACCAACGAAATCCGCGCCGACCGTGCTGAAGTCGACCGAGCGCCCGCCCGATGCCGTCGAAATTCGGCGGCCGTCATACAGCGTTTCGTTGAAGTCGCCGCCGAAACCGCGCACGGTGATACCGGTCGGTTCGCCGCGCGTACCGGAGCGCTGAATCGAGACGCCCGGAACGCGCTGCAGGGAGGCAGCGACGTTCGAGTCGGGGAACTTGCCGATATCCTCGGACGTGATGACATCGACGACGCCGGATGCCTCGCGTTTGATGTCGAGGCTTCGCTGCAACGATCCGCGAATACCTGTAACGACGATCTCCTCGAGCTCGCCTGCGGCTCCCGGCAAGGACGCTGAATCCTGCGCGTTGGCCGGCGCTGTCATTGATAACGCTAACAACGTCGATGTGCTTGCTAGCGCTACGATCTCTCGCGACATACAAGATCCCCCATTGGCATTGATGCCGTTGAACACGGCGTTCTGAGTGTGGCGCTACTTAAGCACCGTAAAACGACCTTCGTCAATACTCAGACAATTAAAAGTTGGCTTTTGCTAATAAATATCGTTTTTCGTATTTGCGACAACGAAGGATGATCGATCAAAACCGCTCAACCGCGCGCACGCGATGCAGTCGCGATCTATCGATGGCTATCGCACAGTGATGAGAATGTGATCGCTCGAGTCGATCGAGTTGCGATGCAAGAACGCCTCGCGCAGTGCACGAAGGAATGAGGCGCGAACGACAGCGCTAGACATTTGCATGACAGCGCGCTGCTCATGCTCAACGCGCTCGCTTTGCACAAGCGCGAGCGCGCCGCCGCGGAGCGTCTTCGCACCGCAAAGCGTCATGACAAAGCGGTGCCGGGTATCCGTCCCGGCAATCGCATTAGCGATCGTAAGTGCGTGCGTCCGCCCTACGCGGGTTCATGCGGCGACTGCCGCTAGTTACGAAACAATCGCGGCGCATAGTCCTTGAGCGCACGGCGCCATGTCTGCCACTCGTGATCCGTTCCTTGCGATTCGACATAGACGTGCTCGACGCCGGCTTTCTCGAGCGACCGATGCAGGCGCCGGATGCCTTCGCGCAGTCCCTCGGGCTCGGCAGTGCCGACGCCTAGCCAAAGCACGTGCACCCTCTTCGCGAACGCCGCCGGATCGGCGAATACGCCGCTGAAGTCAGTCTTCGGGTCGAGCTCGCGATTCGCGAACATGAGCATGCCGCCCGCGCCGCTGAAACCGCCAATGTGCGAGAACAGATCGAGGTGGTTGAGCGCCACTTGGTATGTCTGCATGCCGCCCATCGAAAGACCCGCCATTGCACGGCTATCTCGATCGGCGATCGTTCGGAATGTCTTGTCGATGAAGGGAATCAGAACTTGAGTCACTTCGTCATCAAAGGTGTTCCACATCTCCTGCATCGCCTTCAGCACTTCGGGCGAACCGAAGGGCTTGCCGGCGAGATTCGGCGGCGTCGATCCCGCACGCTGAGCGTAGCCTGAGGCCATCACGATGATCATCGGCTTGCTTTCGCCCGCAGCGATGAGATTGTCGAGGATGAAGTTCGCGTGGCCTTGGCGAATCCACCCGGTTTCGTCCTCGCCGCCGCCATGCTGCAGGTACAGCACTGGATAGCGCTCTTTCGTTTGCTCGTCGTAGCCGGGCGGAAGATAAACGAGCGCGTGCCGCCACGTTCCGGTGATCTTCGACTCGTACCAGACCTCGCGCACTTGCCCATGTGGCACGTCCTGCACCGAGTAGTAGGTCGAGCCGGGCTCGGGAATCTCGACGGCGCTGATGAATCGACTCCCACCGAAAAACGCCTGGCTGCCGGGATCGCTGACCTCCGCGCCGTCGATGTTCAGCGCGTAGTAGTGCAAGCCAGGCACCAGCGGAGGTGTCGTCACGGCCCAGAAACCACCTGCCTGCTTCTCCATGTCGATCTTCGGCCCGCTCCAGAAATTGAGCTTGACGTGATTCGCTTCCGGCGCCTTGATCCGAATCTGGACGCGTCCCTCGCTATCGACGCGCGGATACTCCGCGCCCATGACGTTCGTCGACGCCGGTTTGAAGTCGGCGCCATCCTGCGCGGCGCACGCGCTCGCTATGAAGACCAATACCCACGCTATGTTTCTCACGTCTCGTCCTCGATTGCCGAATTCTGGAGCTGCAAGAGGTTAGGGATCGCAACGCTCTTGAAAGCACAAGCTGCCGCTGAAGAATTTCATCACATGATTTTGGAAGCGGTCGGCGACCTTGCTCGTGTGCGTGCCGGAGTATTCCTCGAACGTGTTCGCAATCCCGTAGTCGTCGAGTATTTCGTGAAGTTTCGCGGTATCGACACGCAAGCCGTCTTGATCGCCCACGTCGAGCGCGATCGCGCGATACCGCTTCAGGTTGCCGATGTACTGATCGACGAACGCAAGGGGTGCATTAGCGGCCCACTTCGCGAGCACCTCCTTCTGCGCATCGCCTTCGAGCGGAAGATCGAGAAAAAATGGCGGTTTGTTCGGGTTCGGGGACCAGGCCGCGGCGGTCGCAAGCGTCGCCAGCACCATGAAATTCTGCCCTTCCAAATCCTCGCGGCGCTTGACTCGTGCCAAGCTCTCGAGCGCCTCTTGCGGCGGCAGACCTCGCGCTGAAAGGCAGCACGGGCTCATGATGTACAAGCTCCCGAACACATCGGGATGCTTCATGCCGATGCGTGTCGCGCCATAGCCGCCCATCGAATGTCCCACGAGTCCCCGGCTCTCGCGAGCCGGCAACGTCCGGTAGTGAGCATCCATATACGCGACGACATCGTGCGCGATGTAGGCTTCGAAATCGCCCGTCGTCATCGAGCTCGAATACATGGAGCCGTTGTGGAGCGTCTTTGAATCGGGCAAAACGACGATCATCTCCTTGGCGCCGAGCGCAAAGGCACCCTCGATCGTTTGCGGCACATGAATCTCGTAGCTCCACTGCTCGGCGCCGATGAAGAATCCATGCAACGCATAGACGACGGGGTAGCGCCGCGCCTGCTCGCTTTTGTAGCTCGGCGGCAAGAAGACCAGCGCATCGCGGTCGACGGCATTCCCTTCTAGATTTCCCTCGAGCGCCGCGCCATGGATCTTGATGCGCTCCACCGTCACCGGCTTGGCGCCCTCGACGACGGGCGGTACCTCGGTTTGTACCTGCGCATGCGCCGGGACGTACGCTGCGAGCGCGAGCGCAAGCACGCTCGCCAGTAGAGATCGATTCATAGTCGCGCCTGATGGTTGAGGTTACAAACGATTCGGCAGTTCTACTACATCGCTTTCGTCAGCGAAAGTTCGCTATCGCTGATGCCATCTGCAAGCGCTGCGGGCCCGTCAAAGTTGCCCGGCCGCTCGGGGTGACTGGTCAGGGCGACTGCAGTGACACGCTGAGCCCAGTGATCGGCCGATCGTTCTCGTCGAGGAAACGCGCGCAGAAGTCCGTGGCCCCACCGCCATTCACGATCGCGGCGACGATCACGTTGCGCCCCTTCTTCAAGCTGATCCGCTTCGACACGCCGTCGTCGATGACCGTCTGCCGGTCGTCGTAGATTGCGATCACGCGCTCGCCGTTCAACCACCAATTCGAAGCGGCGTTCGAGCCGATCGCGAGCCTCACACCACTCAGGTCTCGCGGAGATTCGACGGTCGTGACAGCCCAGAACACGACGTTGGATGTCGGCTTCGAGAGCGCCCACGCGAAGTGATACAGATTGACGTTGTAGCGGAGCGTGTCGAGGGCGTGCCACTTCAATCCTCCATGCAGGTCGACCACCTCTCCCTCGCTTGGCACCGAAACGAGACTTGGAAGCGGCTTCGACTGCAGCGACTCTTGGACGGCGCTCTCGGTGAGCGGTCCGCTGTGCGGCATGGGCTCGAGAACCAGCCATCGGCGAATGAAGCCGCGCGCATCGACGAGTTGATGCGGAGTCGTCGGGCGGGAGAGCGACGGCGCGGGAGGTCGCGCACTCGCTTCCTCGGCGAGGACTTCATTACCCAACAGCAAGCTCATCGCGAGCAGAGACAGCCCGCACGCATGGATTTTCTTGATGATCGTCATCACGGCGCCCTGATATGCCAGCGCTGCCGATCGCTCTTCGGATCGAACTTCGCGAGCGTCGGCATGCTGCTGCCCACTGCCGACAGCGCAAGCGCATCCTTCGAGCCGGGAACGGCTTTCGGCATCACTCGATACGTGCCGTCCGTGAGCTGATCGATGCGCCACAACTGCTCCGGCGCTCCGCTGAATGTACGCACCGCACTCAGCTCGCCTTCCGCCGTCGCGGCGAGCGCGCGTTCGGTTCCTGCAACGGTGATCTTGAAGTAAGGCGAGCCGAGGTAACCGCCCGCATTTGCGACGGGTGTGATCGTCCACTTCTGTTGGGCTTGCAACATCGCAGGCGCGAGGCGGAGATCGACGTCGCCCGCCGGCCAGTTCATGCCCACGTCTTCCGCGACCTGATCGGGAATCGCCGGCGCCGGTGGCGGCTCAGGCGGCGGGCCGTCGGTGCTGGGCGGAGGTCCGAGACGTCTCGGCCGGAATCCACCGACCGGTATGCCCTGCACGGCAAGCTCCAGCACCGTACCGGTTCGCGCCGATTCGATCGTGTACGTGCCTGCAGCGAAATTCTCTCCCGCGACCGGCCAGCCGTCCCGCCATAGCAGCGGCTGGATCTCGAGCACGCTGATGCCACCGCGGTCTAGATCCGCCTCATAGTGAAGCGAGAACTTCTGCACGCCGTCGCCGAGATCGAGCAGCCCGAAGTGACCTGGACCGATCTGTCGTCCGCGCGATCCGGCAAACAACTTGCCGCCGCCTTCCAACATATCGATCCCCATGTTGTCCAGATACGGGCCGGTCACTTTGCGGGAGCGACCCATTCGAATGTTGTAAGTGGAAGTCGCTCCCCTGCAGCACGATCCGTGCGTGACGAGCAGGTAGTACCAACCATCGCGGTAGATAATGATGGAGGCTTCCGAGTTGATCGCGATGTTCATGGGCTCGCGGTTCGGAAAGCGACGCAGGCCGGTCTTCGGATCGAGCTCGACCAGACGGATGTACCCGAAGTACGAGCCATACGTCAGCCACAACCGTCCATCCGTGGGATCGCGGAAGACACCGGGATCGATGGCATTAGAGTCTTCGATGCCGTCAGACCATACGACGGGGCCCGCATCCTCCCACTTATAATCCGGTGACGTCGGATCGAGCGTGCGCCCAACGAGCAGGCCAATCGCGGACTTCGGCTGCTCACCCGGTGCGGAGTAGTAGACGAAGTACTGATCTCCGAGCCGAATCACATCCGGCGCCCACGTATTGTTTCCGCCTCGCGCGAGCGTTTCCGGCCCGGGCTTTCCGCCGGGCACCGCCGACATCAGCGAGCCTTCGCGGCGCCACGTCCAGCCATCATCCGATACCAATATCGGTAGACCTCGACCGGTACCGTACGTATAGAAGCGCCCTTCGTGCACGACGATCGTGGAAGGATCGTGAATGCCGGGCTGCCCATCGAGGGCCAGTACAGAGGTGGACAGCGCGACGAGTGCTGCTGCCACGGGGAGCTTCAAGGATGGAGCGAGCTTCATCGGCCTACGTTCGAAGCGGTCAGCTAGAAGCGCGAAACCATATCACGGTCGAGCGATCCCATTTCACTCCGGAAAGTTAACTTTCATGAATGCGCGGCGCCGACCGACGAATCGATGTCACGCACATCGAGCGCGGCATTCACACCCGCTGCAATCCTTCCCGATGGATCCGATTGATCAACGCACGGTGGGTCGGAAGACCCGTCAGGAGCCGCTCCGTCTGCACGGAACACTCGCGCATCATGCGCTGCGCGAGCGCGCGATCGGTCAGCGTATCGGGATCGACGCGCGTGGAGAAACGCATTCCGTAGAGCACATATTGATAGCTCGCGGCCGGAAACACCTCTTCCACGCGATCGAACTCGTCGTGAAACCACGGAGGTTGATGCCGCCATAAGAACAGCAACTCGCGAAGCCGCGTTGGAATCGATTCCGTACGTTGATTGTCGCGCCAGAACTCCGTATCGCTGCGCTGACTCAACACATAGTGCAGCTTTAAAAAATCGATGATGCGGCCCCAGCGATACAGCGTGGTCGCGTTGAATCGAGCAGCGACGATATCCATGACCTCCCGGCATGCCGGCAACTGTTCGGCGAGCATCTTCGCGGACAATTCGACCAGCACGATGGCGGAGGACTCGAGCGGCTCGAGAAAACCGGCGGACAACCCCATCGCGACGCAGTTGCGTTTCCAGAACGTCTCCCGGTGTCCGGAACGGAATGTGATCCGGCGAATCGAATTGCCCTCGCCCGCCGCACCGACATACGCCCGCAACTCGCGCTCGGCGTCCTCATCGCTCGTGTGATTGCTGGAGTACACGTGACCGATGCCACGGCGCGTGGTCAATCCGATATCCCAAATCCATCCAGCGCTCTGTGCGGTGGAATTCGTTTGCGACGGGATAGGCGCCGCATCGTCCGCATACGGCACTTGCATCGCCAGCGCGCGATCACAGAACAAGATGTCGCCGCACTCTTTGAAAGGCACGCCAAGCGCCTCACCCAGCAGCAACGATCTGAAACCGCTGCAATCGATGAAGAAATCGCCCTCGAGAGTCCCGACCTCCGCCGTCTCGAGACTGCGGATGTCCCCATTGTCGTGCAGGTTCACGCGCTGAACGTTCGCGCGGATGTGACGCACACCGAGTTCATCGACACAGTGCTTCTGCAAGAAAGCGGCGAACTTACCGGCGTCGAGGTGATAGGCGTAGTTGACGATCGGATCGAACTCCGGCGTCGTGATGGTCTTGGGTGCAAGGCCCTGATCGCAGATGCGACCCTGAGAAGAAACGGCATCGCAAAAACTTCGACCCTTGTTCTCTGCGAGCCAATGCGGGACCAAGCTCAGCTGCGCGAAGCCCTGCGGCAGCATCAGAGGATGGTAGTAGGCATCGTCCGCCGCGCCGGTCGTCCACTTGGCAAAACGCGCACCTTGCTTGAAGGTGGCGTCGCATTGTCGAACGAGCTCGGTTTCCGACACGCCCATCCGCGCCAACGTGCCGCGCAACGTCGGCCAGGTCCCCTCGCCCACGCCGATGATCGGAGTCTCCGGAGATTCGATCAATGTAACGCTGAAGCCGGCGCCCATGCGCGAGCGATGTTTGGCCGCGATGACGCCGGCCGTGAGCCACCCAGCGGTGCCGCCACCGACGATGACGATATCTTTGATCCGGTGCACAGTGGCTAGAAGACTGCTGCTGAGAGAAAGGGGATGTCAACGCAAGTTGACATCCCCGTTACGCTACATGCGCTTGGCTCAGAAGCGGAAGCGAACACCCGCCGCGTACCTGCGTCCGAACGCGAACACGTCGAGCAATTGATTGTCGTATCGCCCGTGCGTGCTCATGGTGTCGTTCGTGACGTTGAGCGCCTCGAAGAACACGTTCAGCTGATCGTTGATCTGGTAGCTCGAGCTCAGGTCGATCTGCAGACCTTCGTTCACGAACGTAGGCTCCGTCCCGAACGCCGACAGGTTCTGCGCCTGACCGAACTCCCGCAGATATTCATCGCGCCAGTTGGCTGCGACGCGGACCTCGAACCCGTGGTTGTCGTAGAACGCCACGAGGTTCGCCGAATTCGCCAGTCCCGTGACGGCGAATCCGCTGAGCGTGAGGTCGTCGCGATCGTACGGTTTGTTGGTATCGACGATCGTGACGTTCGCGTTGAAGCCGAAGCCAGTGTCTCCGAACATGTGCTGCCAAGCGATTTCCAAGCCGTCGACGCGAGCGTCGGGGCCGTTCACCTGCTGAGTCACCGTGTAGACGGCGGGTTGACCGGTCGTCGGATCGATCACGCCATTGATCGTCTGGCGTTGCGAGCCTTGCACGATGAAATTCGTGACGTCCTTCGTGAACAGGTTGATCGCTGCGTAAGAGTTCTGCTTGTAGTACCACTCGAGCGCGATGTCGAAATTGTCGGAGAGGTACGGCCTCAGCGCCGGATTACCGCCGTTCGCGTTGAGCGCACCGATGCGCGGCAACGGACCGACGTTCAACACAGGCGTCAGCAGATTGATCGCCGGACGCGTGAGCGTTCGCGAACCGCTGAGCCTCAAGTGCAAGCTGTCAGTCAGCTCCAGCTTCAGATCGATGCTCGGCAACAGATAGGAGTAGTCGCTCTTGGTCACGATCGGCACCGGATCCGAGAACGTCGTCGACAGCAGCGTGGGATCCGCTGGGTTCTCGGTCAACGCGACCGGCAAGCGCCCGACACCCCCGGAGCTCACGTCAGTCTGCTCTCGACGCAGACCCGCCGTGACGTGGAAGGGCATCTCCGCGATCTCCGTCGTGAAACGCGTGCGAACGAAAACCGAGAACGTCTGCTCCTCGATCTCCTGGATGCTTCCCGGGTCGAGCGCGAGGTCGAGCTTACCGGTGTAGTTGCAGCAGTCGTAGTTGAACCCCGGAATGTTCGTCGCCTGCGGATTGCCGAGCCCCTCGAGATAGGCATAGAGGTCGAGCGGACTGTAGACCAGGAGCTCAGGCAGCAGCGCTTCGGATCCGGAAAAGCCTGGGATGAAATTGCGCGTGCTGATCGTGCCGCGCCAGAGCGAGGCCGGCGGCACGACGCCGCTCGTTCGGCCCGACGGCTCGCCGTAGCCCGCCCACGATTGCCAGAAGTTGTTGGCGAACGTGTTGTAGTTGCGCAGCTCGAAGGTGTCCTCCAAGAGCGATGCGCCGACGTCGACTCTGACGGCGTCATCTTCCCAAGTGGCCATGAACTTCCCTTGCTTGATCGTATCGGAGTTCTCTTGACGCGTACGGACCAACACGTGCGAGCCGATGACCGACGGATCCAACACGCGCGACTCGTCGCAGCTCGGACCGAACGTTCGCATTTGCGGCAGCGTATTGCTGCTGTCGCCCACCACTCGCACGCCCGTATCGCAGCCGAGGAGACCGCCATATCCGGTGTCCGCACCGTCGAAGCCGATCTGACCGTTCGGGTTCAGCTCGCTCTTCGAGTAGGACGCGTCGAACATGTAACGCAGATTCTCAGTGGCTTCGTACTCGAGATTGACGCCGATCTGATTCGTCTCGAGCAGCGACCGCTCGATGCCCGCGTTCAAGTTCATCACGTCTTCGAGATTGATGAAGTCGACGATCGTGCCCTTGTTGTCCAGTTGAACGTTGCGGAAGGCATTGAAGTCGAACCACGCACCGAAGTTGTACGTGAGGGTCTCCACGTCCTGCCGCGAGTAGTTGTCGTCGATCGTCAGCAGCAGCTTGTCGGAAGGCCGCCACTGGAATGCGATGCGACCGTCGAGACGCTCATCGGTCGTCTGCGCTTGTTCGGCGCCGAACTGCTGCTGATACCAACTCACGATGTCGCGCTCGTCCGTATTTTCGAGCTGTTCCTCGGTACAGGTAGGCGTGAGCTGGCAGGGATGCAGATAGCCGCCTTCCCAACCGGAGACATAGACACGATTCGTGTCTGTCTTGCGCTTGCTGTAGATCGCGTCGACGAGGATGCCCATCGTGTCGTCGGCGAATGTATTGCTGAAGAGCACACCGCCCGCAGGCGTGAATTCTCCCGCCTCATCTTGCATGGAGCCGGATGCGCTGGCGGAGAAACGCATGCCGTCGTGATCGAACGGCTTCGGATATTGGATGTTGACGGTCGCGCCGATGGAGTTGCTCGACAACGTCACATCCGGCGTCTTCATCACCGTGAGTGCACCCACGAAATCGGCACCGACCGTCGTGAAATCTACCGATCGGCGACCCGATGCAGTACTGACGCGGCGGCCGTCCACGAGCGTCTCGTTGAAGTCGCCGCCGAAACCGCGGACCGTGATGCCTTGGGGTTCGCCGCGATAGCCGTTGCGCTGAATCGAAACGCCGGGCACGCGTTGCAATGACGCCGCCACGTTCGAATCCGGGAATTTGCCGATGTCTTCGGAAGTGATGACGTCGACGACGCCCGCCGCTTCCCGCTTCTGGTCGAGGTTTCGCTGCAACGAGCCACGAAGCCCCGTTACAAGGATTTCCTCAAGTGTCCCCGCATCCCCCGTTTCGCTCGCTTGCGCACCGGCAGTCGTGGCAATGGCCATCGCCAGAATGCCGGACGCACCCGCAAGCGCGCTCCTCTTGATATCGCGTCTCATCTGATTTCCCCCGATTTAGGCTTGTCTCAAACTTTGGCTAGTCACTTCTTCGGCGAGCGCGCGGTGTGCCAACGCTCGACCTTCGTTCACGAGCAAGCATTTCGTTTTCGCTATGTGCGTCGCGACGCCACGTTCGCGATGCGAACGGCGCCAGTCCCCTCCCTTCTCCGCGACCGTGCTCGGCCATCTTGAGGGTCGCGACACTATCACCCGATGATTAGTCATACTAATCCCACGAGGTGATTCGGGCGATAACAGCCTTGTCATTGTCAATACGCACATCAGTTAAGGTTTGAATTGGAATGTCAGACTGTGTCTAAGTGCCTATCAATGGACACGCATGCACAATTCAGTCGGGTGCTTTGCTCAGGTCCACGGCAATAGATAAGAAGCGCCATAGACAAAGGAGCGCCGCCGAGGGCACGAGAGAAGTGGAGGAGATGCGGAAGCGCCGACGCTTACGCGGGTGGAGCGGCTCGGCGACGGAGTCGGTGCGACGTTAACCGGCAGCCAAGTCGTTGAGCCATTCGCAGGTCTGTAGATACCCGCCAAAGCAAAAGAAATGCAGACCGTTGAATGCGGGTGTCGTGAGCTCGTATGCAGCCGCGAGATCACGCACCAGGTCACCGGGCTCATAGCGTCCCAGCAGCCGCGTGACGACGCTCGGCTGAGCGAGCAGCGCGCGAACGGAACGCCCCACTCCGCACCGCCTCGCAAACTTGAGCAGCGTTGCAATTCCGGCGGGGCCGGAGAGACCGGCAGTCAGTCGCGCATCGCGCATGCCCTGAGCGCGGCAGTCGGCTGCCCATTGCAGGAACGGCGCAGCCTCGAAAAAGAACTGCGTCACGAATGTCGTCTCGAGGCCGAGCCGCTGCGCCACACTTGCCTTCTCCAACTCTGCCCGTCGAATCTCTTCGAGCGCGACCGTCGGATGCCCTTCGGGATGCCCTGCAAGCGAGACTCGCGCGAATCCATGTCGAGCCAGCTTGCCGGTGCGCATCACGTCCGCGACGGCGGCGTACGGTCCGGCCGGATGAGGATAGTCACCCGAGACCAGCAGCACTTCTTTCACTCGAGCGCTCGCGGCCGCCTCGAGGGTCCGATCGAGCATGGTTTCGCTTTCGATCAATCGCACTGGAACGTGTGGAATCGGATCGAAACCGGCGGCGCAGACCCGCCGGCACGCGAGCCACGTATCCTCCCAGCGCTGTTTCGGTAGATGACTGATGTAGACGCGCTTGCCCGGCGGCAACAGTTTGCGGCTCGCCTCCAAGTCGTTCAGATCTTGGACGTTGAGCTCGATCGAAGCCTCGCGCGCGAGCCGCGCGATCGTCTGCATCTCTACAGGCGTCTCAAAGGACTTGCGCCGAGGCTCTTGCATTCTGCGCCCTCAAGCCTGCCGCGTGCGCCAACCCTGGTGATAACCTTCACGCGCATCGCGCGAAATCGGTACGGCGGCCACTTTGACGCGAACCTCGCATTGCCTATGCCGCTCGACCGTCGGCTTTCTCGTCCCGCCGTTCTCTTCGCCCCACACCAATGTGAGGACGTCGCCGACGTTGATGTTCTCGTCGACGACCCCGAGCGACAGACCGCAGCGCTCGTTGTGGCTGTAGCCGGCGAACATCGAGAGCCCGACAACCTTGCCGCTCATCGTGACCGCGTCATAGGAAGACGAGGCGTAGTTCGCGATCGGCAGGTCGAAGAACTTGCAGGGCTCGCTGCCCCGATCGAAAAGCGAGGCCAGTACTCTGCCGAGATCCTCGCCGTTCCACTCGAAAGTGACCTTCTTCCGCTGCGGGCGCTTCTCTCGCAGCATCTTCTCGAGCGCATCGCGGCCAATGAACTCGTGGTCGAACTTCACGAAAGGGCCGTAGCCCAGTTCATACGGCGTGAGGTAGTAATCCTCGATGTTCTCGGATACGAAGCTGCCGCCGATCGAACCCGTGCCCTCATAGCCGGTGGCCGGAAGCCACTCGCGGTAGGCTTTCATCTTCTCGCCCGTGTAGACGGCCGGCAGTGGCGAGGGGATCCATCCGGACTCGAGCGTGTTGCTCGCATACGTACGCGAGCCGACCGCGACGATCCCGACGTCCTTGCCTGCCTCCATCACCGCCTCGCGAATCTCATCGCGCTCCTCGTAGGGCCCCCAGATTTCCAGGCCGGGCTCACCCGCCATTCCGTGCCGAAGCGCACGCACCTTACGGCCCTTGATGTTGATGACATCGAAGTTGAAGAACTTGATCTCGGGGAGCGGACCGCCGTTCAACCTCTGCAGCACCTCCGCCGCTTTGGGCCCTTGGATCTGATAGCGATAGTGTCGACGCGACACGGCCTTGCCGTTCGGATGCGACGGCGAACGATCGTCCCGGACGAAATCCACTTTGAATGCGCCGCTCTCGGCGTGGTACTGCAGCCAGTTGACCGTCGGCGCGCGGCCGACGAACAACAGCTCGTCCTTGTCGAGATAAAAGAGAATGCCGTCGCCGATGACATACCCATCATGACTCGTCGGCACCATCTGCTTGGCTTTCCCCGGCACGAAGTTGTTGAAGCTGTTGATCGTCGTGTACGAGCACAGCTTGAGCGCGTCCGGCCCCTTGATCGTGATCTCCGCCATGTGATGGCACTGATCGAACAACACGACGCTCTCGCGCCATGCAAGCTGCTCCGTGCGCCAGTTGCTGAACTCGGTCGGCACGACCGGATACACATAGGCGCCGATTTGCGAGTTGCGGAGCATGTCGACGGGATTGGGCGTGCGCTTGAGCAGGTCTTCCAGCGATTGTCGGTTCATGGGCTTCTCGAGCGTTGCAAGGATGCTTAGCGAAAGATGACGGTGCGATTGCCGTTCAACAGAATTCGATGTTCGACGTGCCACTGGACGGCGCGCGCGAGCACGGCGCACTCGACGTCGCGGCCCACGCCGGCACAGGATTCGACGCTCATCGAGTGATCGACGCGCGCGACGTCCTGCTCGATGATCGGCCCTTCGTCGAGATCAGCCGTCACGTAGTGCGCGGTTGCGCCAATGAGCTTCACGCCGCGATCGTGCGCCTGCTTGTACGGCTTCGCGCCCTGAAAGCTCGGCAAGAACGAGTGATGGATGTTGATCGCCCGGCCGGCGAGCCGAGCACACACGCTCGGCGACAAGATCTGCATATAGCGCGCTAACACCACGAGATCGCAGCGCTCCTGGCGAACGATGTCGAGCAGGTGCGCCTCCTGCTTCTCCTTGTTCGCGGGCGTAACCGGCAAGTAGTGAAATGGAATGTCGCTCTGTGCCGCCAGCTTGTAGAAGTCGCGGTGATTGGAGACGATCGCGGGCACCTCCACGGGCAGCGCACCGATGCGCTGCCGATACAGCAGATCGTTCAAGCAGTGACCGAACTTCGAGACCATGATCAGCAGCCGAGGCTTGATCGCGGTGTCGTACACGGCCCACTGCAGCGCGAACCTGCCGCCCACGAGGGCGAACGCATCGTGCAATGCTTCTGCGGTCGTGGCGCGACCCGAGTCGAACGAGACGCGCATGAAGAACTTGAGGCTCGCGGGATCGCCGAACTGAGCGCTCTCGACAATGTTGCACTCATGATCGAGCAGGAAGCCCGCGACCGCGGCAACGATGCCCATGCGGTCCGGACCGGATAGCGTCAGAATGAAGCGCTGCATCGCCTTCGGCAAAACTGGATCGTGCTTCAGGCGATCTTCATCGCCGCCGCTGTATTAGGCAATTCGATTGGCTATATTCGCTGTATCGGTCAAACGGATAACCGCCCGATGGTCAATCTCGATCTGAATCTTCTCTACGTGTTGGTTGCTTTGGAGAAGGAGCGCAGCGTGAGCGCCGCGGCGCAGCGGCTGCAGAAGAGCCAGCCGGCGGTCAGCGGTGCGCTCGCCAGGCTGCGTGCGTTCTTCAACGATCCGCTGTTCGTCCGCTCCGGCAACAGCATGCAGCCGACGCCTAGAGCCGCGACGCTCATCGAGGCGGCGCGGGAAGTCCTCGCGAAAGTGGGCACCGACATCGTCTCGACGCCCACGTTCGATCCGAAAACGACGCAGCAGACGATCAACATCGCCCTGTCGGACGTCGGCGAAGTCGTCTTTCTGCCGGCCATTCTCAAGGACCTGCGACGTTGCGCGCCCAACGCGCTCGTTCGCTCGGTGAGCCTACCCGCTCCCGAGGTGGCCGAAGGGCTCGAGAGCGGCAGCATCGATTTAGCCGTCGGGTATTTTCCCGATCTCAAGAAGAACAACTTCTTTCAACAAGTCCTGTTCACGGACACGTTTGCGAGCCTGGTGCGGCTCGATCATCCGATGACGGCACGCAAGCTCACGCTCAAGCAATTCCTCCAACTCGAGCATGCCGTGGTTCACGCGGAGAGCCGCACCGAAGAAGTGATGGAACGGTATCTCGCACGCAAGAAAATCCGCCGCAAGGTCGTGCTGTCGACGCCTCATTTCGCGAGCGCCCCGATCATCATTGCGCAATCGGACTTGATCGTGACGATCCCGGAGCCGTTGGCACGCTACTTTGCGCGCGTTTCAGCGAATGTTCGCAACGTCGGGTTACCGTTCGATCCGCCGCGAATCCAGCTCAAGCAGTTCTGGCACCGAAAGTTTCATCACGATCGGCGCAACGCATGGCTTCGATCGAGGCTGTGCGAGCTGTTTCAGGGAAAGGGGTAGTCGCTCGGTTTACTACCATTAATGCAATTGCACTATCATCGGCAAAACTCTCAACGAGCGGCGAAGATCGCGATGATGAGCCTCGTCATGCCCTCGCCATTTTGGAAAAGCCCCAGCCGATGTGGAGATCACAGTGAGCAAGCGAATGAGCAGCAACAAGAAAACAGACGTTCGTCGGATCGTGCACCTCACGGCTGCGAGCACCCTTGCCCTCATGTTTCTATCGGCGTGCAGCCAGGGCGGGCACGGGGCGGCGAGCTCTGACAACGTCGCTCAGGAGCACGGTCCAGTGTCGGACACTCCCGAGACACGCGAAGTACCGGACACCCAAGGCACGGGACCGTTCCCGGCGTTGAAGGAAGAAGTCGCTTCGCTGCCGCTTCATGTCGTGTACCGTCCCGCGGACTTGAGCAAGCTCGGCGACACGAAGTTGGGCGTGCTTGCGTGGGGCAACGGCGGCTGTTCGGACGATGGCGCCAGCTCCCGCCAGCATTTGCTCGAGATCGCATCGCACGGCTATCTCGCGATCGCGAATGGGACAATCAAGTCAGGCCCGGGAACGCAGCCGACGCCGCCGCCCGCGCCGCGCGCCGACGGTCAGCTCCCTCCGCCCGCCACGAGCGCAGAGCAACTCATCGAGGCGATCGATTGGGCGCTCGAGGAAAACGTACGCGAGGGCAGCGAGCTTTACGGTCGCATCGATCCGAACGCGATTGCGATTTCAGGCTGGAGCTGCGGCGGCTTACAGGCGCTCAAAGTCGCCGGCGACAAGCGCGTGCGTACGGTGATCATTCACAACAGCGGTATCTTCAGTCCTGAGGATGCCGTGCGTCTGCCCTCGATGGACATCGGCAAAGACACG
Source organism: Lysobacterales bacterium (assembly GCA_040255535.1). Classification (GTDB taxonomy): domain Bacteria; phylum Pseudomonadota; class Gammaproteobacteria; order Steroidobacterales; family Steroidobacteraceae; genus Steroidobacter. The sequence continues at coordinate 40,380 of JBDZVE010000028.1, forward strand.
CTCAAGAAGCTGCATACGCCGGTGCTGTACATCCAAGGCGGACCCACGGACATCGCCTACGAGAACGGCATGGACGACTTCCGTAGAATCGACCATGTCCCGGCCGTCATGGCAAACCTCGATGTCGGACATGGAGGCACGTTCATGGAGCCGGAAGGCGGCCGTGCCGCACAAGCCGCAGTCGCGTGGCTCGAGTGGCAACTGCGCGGCGATGAGACGGCGAAGCAATGGTTCGTCGGCGCGGAATGCGGGTTGTGCACGGACGAGCACTGGACGATCGAGCGCAAGCATCTTGAATGAGCGAGCTGCAAGGCAGAAGCACAGGCGATGAACGTCAAGGAGATCAGGGCTGAAGCGCTCGATGGCCCCGACGCATTCTTGCGCGAGGTCGCCGAGCCGTGCCGGCCCGTCGTCATCCGAGCGTTGGTGCGCTCCTGGCCCGCGTTCGCTGCGGCCCAGCGCTCGCTGACCGAGTTCAGCCGCTATCTCTTGCAGTTCGATGCGGGCGGCTCCACCGAGGTGTACGTCGGGGAGCCGCATATCGAAGGGCGGTACTACTACAGCGATGACTTGAAGCGCTTCAACTTCGAACGCAAGCAGATGAAGTTTGCGGAGGCGCTCGAGCGCATCGTTTCGAACCCGGAGAACCGCTCCATCTACATGGGTTCCGTACCGACGCCGGCCTACCTACCGGGCTTCTCGAAAGACAACCCGCTGCCGATACTGAAGAGCAGCATCGCTCCTCGCATTTGGCTGGGTCATGCATCGAACGTCGCTGCGCACTACGACACGTTCGACAATGTCGCTTGCGTCGTTGCCGGCCAGCGGCGCTTCACGCTCTATGCGCCCGAAACGATCGGCGATCTCTACGTGGGGCCGATCGATCACACGATGGCCGGGCAACCGGTGAGTCTCGCGGCATCCGCACCCGCAGGCGACGAGCGATATCCTCGCTTTCAAGCGATCAGAGATCAGGCATTGATCGCGGAGCTCGAGCCCGGCGATGCCATCTACATCCCGAAACTCTGGTGGCATCAAGTCGAGGCCACGAGTGCCTTCAATGTGCTGGTGAACTATTGGTGGGATGCCTTCAGCATCGGTCCGGACGCGCCCTCCACCGGACTCTTGCTGAGCATGATTTCGATCGCGGAGCGCCCGCTCCCCGAGCGTATGGCATGGAAGGCATTCTTCGATCACTACGTGTTTCGAACCAACGGCCACCCCCTCGCCCATCTTCCGCCGAGCGAGCACGGCGTGCTCGGCCCACTCAAGGACAACTACCGAAAACTTCGGGCACACATCATGCAGATGCTGCGCGGCTCGTAGCGGACCGCGTCTCGCTACAG
>JBDZVE010000029.1:0-1734 GCA_040255535.1 Lysobacterales bacterium
TGCTCGGCGCGGCGTTCGGCTTCGGGTTCGTCGTCGGGCCCGCGCTCGGCGGTGTGTTGGGCGATGTCGATCCGCGCCTGCCGTTCTGGGTGGCTGCGAGCTTCAGTCTCACGAACGCCTTGTACGGACTGTTCGTGCTTCCCGAATCGCTGCCGCCCGAACGCCGCAGCCCGTTCTCCTGGCGCAAAGCGAACCCGGTCGGGGCACTGCGGCTGCTCAGATCGCATCGCGAGTTGTGGGGCTTTGCGAGCGTCAGCTTCCTGAGCAACCTCGCACACGTGGCGTTGCCCGCAACGGCAGTGTTGTACATGGGGTATCGCTTCGACTGGACGATCAAGCAGGTCGGATTGCTGCTTGCCGTTGCCGGTATCGGCCAGATCATCGTCCAGGCCGGCCTCGTCGGGCGAGTCGTGCGCGCGTTCGGCGAACGGCGCACGATGATCCTCGGATTGACTGGCGGTGCCCTCGGCTTTTTCATCCAAGGCATCGCGAGCTCGCCGCCTGTCTATGTGCTGGGCGTCGTGACGATGTGCGCCTGGGGCTTTCTCAATCCGGCGCTGCAGGGTTTGATGACACGCCTCGTGCGACCGAACGAACAAGGGCAGCTTCAAGGCGCGAACAGCAGCCTCATGGGCATTGCGAACATGGTGGGCCCGTTGATCTTCGCGCAGGTCTTCGCAACGTTCATCGGGCATCGCGAGTGGCACGTGCCCGGCGCGGCATTCCTGCTGTCCTCGACGCTACTCGTCGCAGGCATCGTGCTTGCCACGCGAGTCACGCGCTCGAACGTGCACGAGCTGGCGGAAGCGAGCGGAAGCGCGGAAACGCACTGAGCTTTCCGGGCTCTTTCGATACAGCGTTAAAGCACGATAGTGACAGTGTCACTCGCGCTCGATTGCGTAGTCGCATTTCCCTGGCCTTGCGTACGTGCTGTTCCTTCCCGCGGGCGACGCTTGATCTTCGATGGCGCACGCATCGCGCGGTCGTGCACGGTATGAGTGCAAGCATGCTGCTTGCAGCGCGCGGAAAGCGCTGCAGGAGCCGTTTCGAAAATGGCACAGCTCATGCAGTGAACGACTCGAGCGTCCACGCGGCGCGTCATGATGGAGGCTCTTCGGTAGTCAGAGTTTCAACTTGCTTACGATGATGGTGGACCTCCCCCTGAGCCATCGATCGGATGCAGGCGTGCGCGATTGCGGAAGTAGTTGCGCACGCTTTTTTTTTGGGTTCGAGCGGCGGTGAGTCGCGCGGACCTCGCACGCAACCTCACGAGCGCCGCGACTCGATCCATTCCTTCGCGATCGGCCAGAGCGTCGCTTCGAACTGAGGACGGAAGAAGCCGAAGTGACCGATCTCAGTAACGCCGATATCTTGCGGCGCGATTCGACGGTACTCGACCGGCGCGCCCGTATATAAGGAGTGCAAAGATCGCACGCCTCGTGCAGACATCATCTCGTCATCGGCGAAAGACAGCGACAGAATAGGCGTGCGCACGGAGGCATAGGCCTCGCGCACGCGATCGCCTTCCGCGCCGACGACGTACTCGCGCGCGAGGCACCAGCGGCGCCATTGCGTGATGACGCCCTTCGGCAGATCGCCCACCTTGCGAAGTCGCTTGCCCGGAAAATAACCGACGAGCCGAGTCGCGATCGGCACAACGACGAACCACAGCCACCACACGATGCGCTTCGTCGGCCAGCTATTCTCGAGCCAGTAGCCGGATCCCGTCGCGAC
>JBDZVE010000029.1:1834-8903 GCA_040255535.1 Lysobacterales bacterium
GTGCGTAGTAGCGCTGCGCAACGCCCATCGCGCACGGCACGACGATCATCGCGCGCGGAGTATGACTCGGCTCGTAGAGTCGAACGGCAATCGTCTCGCCGTTGGCGAGCTGCAAGGAATGGGGCGTGGCCATGCGCGCGGTGAGCGTATCCGGATTGCAAGCTCACGCGATGTTCGAGCAGATCAAAGGGAACGGCAAGAGCCGTGCCGGGCAAGCGCGGCAGATCGCACGGGGCTCAGAAGGCGGCGAACTCCGCGCTCACGATCTCGGCCTCGGCGGCGCAGCCGATTTCGCGCGTCGTATTCGGACCGGGATAAAACTCCTCGCTCAAATCTTTGCCGCCCGCAGCGCGCCAGCGCACACGTGTGACGATCGTCTTGAACGTATGACTATTGCGCAGCCACAGCCGATTGTTCCGCTCGTCGCAAGCGCCTTCGAAGCTCAAGGATACGAAGGTAGAGGCAGCGGCAGCGTCATCCGCTGCGTGCAGGCGCGTAGCTCCGCTCACGCCGAGCACGATCATCAACACACAAGCTGCTGGACTCTTTAACACTACTTACACCCCCTCTCGATCTGCAAGCGTAAGGTTCCTACGTCGACCGGATGGACTTTTCCTGGACACGATCGAGCCCGCCTACTGTCATCCGGGAAAGCCCGAATATAGACGGATTCCCTCGCCCGCGTCACGTGACCATGGCCGTGTGAGTGCACTGTATCCAAGCGCGACTGTCCGTGCGCTGAACGCGTGCGGCCGTGCGGCAGCATTTTGCCGCATCGAAGGCAAGTCCATGCCCTCAACGAAGTATGCGCACAACCCCGAGATTTCATGTGCGCCAGTCCGCAGTTCTCCGGTTGTTTCGTCAAGTTTCCGTCCGCGATCCCGCTATCTCGAGGAAAACGCTGCGGCTAAAGCGAGGTCGCCTTGTTACCGCTGTTCAGAAAGGCCAAGAACGGTCATGGCCGCTTGGGCATCGCCTTCGGAGAGGAGGCGTTCGCATTGGCGCTCGTCACCCGGACAGGGAACGACAAGCCGATGCTGCAGCACTGTGCGACGCAGGCATACAGCGGCGATGCGAGCCCCTATGTAAAGACGAGCTTGGACAAGCTCGGTGCCGGCCGCGCGCAGGCGTGCGCGGTAGTCGACGGCGACGACTATCAAGTCGTCCAAGTCGAGGCGCCCGACGTACTGCCCTCGGAAATGCGCGCCGCGATTCGCTGGCGCTTGCGCGACGCCATCACGTTCAACGTCGATGAGGCCGCAGTCGACGTCTTCGAGACGCCGAACCCGGTCCGTCACAGCGAGCAAAAGATGCTGTTCGCCGTAGCGGCGCGAGATTCGGCCATACAGCGTATCTCGACCATCATGAAGCCGGCGAGTAAAGGATTCGATGCGATCGACATCCCCGAGCTTTGCCTGCGCAACATTGCCGCGCTCTTGCCCCAGGATGCGAAAGGCGTCGCGATGCTTGCGCTCTGCGATCGCTTCGCTCAGCTCGTGCTCACGCGGCAGGGTGTCCTCTATCTCACGCGGCGAATCGATACGACGAGACGCTTCACGCCGCACGCAACAGAGCGCGACCCGGACATCGATCCGGCGGCGTTCGCGCTCGAGCTGCAACGCTCGCTCGATTACTACGAAAGCCAATACGATCAAGCGCCGATCGGCGATCTCGTGATTGCACCGGCCGACGAGCGTGCGCGCGCACTCGCGGATGGCTTGAGGAGCGAGACGAGCCTGCGCATCCAGGTGCTGGATGTTCGCGAAATCATGAATGTCTACAAGGCAGGCGATCTCGCCACGGACTGGAACAGCCTGCTCGCGATCGGTGCGGCCCTTCGCACGGATACCGGAGGCGCGTGACGTGCGCCAACAGATCAACCTCTACCAACCGACCTTCAGCGAAGAGCGCAAGCCGTTCTCCGCTGGAACCGCGCTCGCGTGTCTGATCGTCCTCGTGGGCGTGCTCGGCGCAGTGTCGATCGATGCGCATGCGCGCGTGCGCAAGCTCGCTCTGGAAGTCGACGCCTTGCGCGCCCAGCAGATGGAGCAAGAGAACGCATTGAACGCAGCACCGCAGGAAGCGGCCGAGTCGATCGAGGCACGAATCAAGCGGCTCGAGCGCGCTGTCGACGAGCGCTCGCGAGCGCTCGAGATCCTGCGCTCCGGGGCTGCAGGCAGAACGGTCGGCTTCGCGCCGCGCCTCGAAGCGCTCGCACGCCGCCATGTCGACGGGCTTTGGATCGATGCGCTGCAGCTCTCCGGTACGAGCACCGCCATGGCGCTCTCCGGATCGACGCTGGATCCGAATATCGTGCCGGCCTATCTGCGCAGCCTCGCAAAAGACGACGTGCTCGCCGGCACGCGCTTCGATGACTTCATCATCTTGCGTCCGACCGAGCAGACTGCTGACAGCGAGAGTGAACCGAAGAAGCAGAAGACGTATGACCCGAGGCTCGTACGCTTCAAGGCGGGCAGCAGCACGCTCAGCCGCTCCGCCGAGTCGGAGGCTTCGTCATGAAGTTGCCGGCGCGCATCGAGAGGCACGCAGCGAAGTTCAACGCGATGAGCTTGCGCGAACGCGTGCTCGTCGCCGCGGCGATGGCGGCCGCATTGATCATGATATGGACGATTTCGATCCACGATCCGATGCAAGCGAGACGCCGCGCGCTCGAGCTCGAGATCGCGAACATTCAAGAGTCGCTGGCCTCTGGCTCAACCTCGAGCGAAGGCGCATCGACCGAGGGCTCGGCAGCGTTTGCCCTCACGGAGGTGTCCGGGCTCCAAGCGCGGCTTGCGGAAATCAACGCGAAGCTCGAATCGGAATCGGCGGGGCTCATCCCGCCCGAACGGATGGTCGAAGTAATCAACGACGTGCTCACTCGTCAGCACGGCGTGAAGCTCATCAGCCTGCACAACAAGCCCGTTACGACGCTCGTGCAAGAGCCCGAGCGAGATGAAGCCGCCGATCGCGCGGCGGCGCAAAAGGACGACGGCGCCGCTGATGCTCTCGCAAACAGCGGTGGCCCGTACATGCATCCTGTGGAGATCGTAATCGAGGGCAGCTACCTCGACATCTTGGCGTACTTGCGCGCGCTCGAGGGTCTCGATTGGCAGTTCTATTGGAAGAACCTCGATCTGATCTCCGTCGACTATCCGCTCAATCGCGTGCGCATCGAGCTCGGCACGTTGAGCATGGATAAGGAATGGATCGGCGTATGAGCGACCGAGTAGCTGCGATGAAGCTTTTATCCAATTCATATCTTGCAATGATGCTGCTCGCCATCGCGGCAGAGGCGACGGCGGCCGATCGCCTCGTCGACCCGACGCGGCCGAGCTACGCGAAAACGATCGCGCGCGACGCGTACGAGGACATCCGGCTCGAAGCGATTTTGCGTTCGGAGAATCGGCTGCTTGCGATCGTCAACGGCAAGATCGTGCGAACCGGAGACCGCGTCGGCGGCGCGCGCATCGACGCGATCCTGGATGACTCGATCCGCTACACGCGGGCGGGGCTGAGCGCGATCGCTCGCCTGCCGTCGGCATCGATTCCTGTACGAACGAATGATGCGCACGCCGAGGAAGCCCAATGAACGCCCGTTTCTTGTCCGCGAGCCGCCTGGCTCGTGCCCTCTGTGCCGGCTTGATTGCGTGGGTGCTCGCCATGCCGTGCGCTGCCAATGCGCAGGCAGTCGAGCCGCTGCGCTCGCAGCGAAGCGCGCAGCGATTCGATATCGACGTCGAGAATGCCCCTGCGCGCGCCTTCTTCATGGGCCTCGTAGACGGTACGCCGCTCAACATGCTCGTCGATCCGAACGTGTCCGGGCGCATCTCCCTCAGACTGAAACAAGTGACGATCGAGGAGGCCCTCGAGGCCGCCCGCGATCTGTACGGATATGACTATCGTCGCGTGAGCACCGGATACATGGTGCTGCCCGCTACGATTCAGTCGCGCATCTTTCACCTCAATTATCTCGACGTGCAGCGCTTCGGCGTCTCGCGAACTCGGATCAGCTCCGGGCAAGTGAGCCAACGCGATCGCGACGATGAGACTTCGGGCGGCGCACCGATCGTCGGGGACGGCAGCACGATGGACGTGACGGGAACGGCCGTCTTGACGCGCAGCGAATCGGATTTCTGGAAGCGCATCGAAGTCGATCTGAAGGCCATCGTCGGTGCGGATGGCGTGAAAGACCGGAGCGTCGTCATCAACCCGCAATCGGGCGTCATCGTCGTACGCGCCATGCCTTCGGAGCTGCGCGATGCCGCGGATTATCTGCGCAGGACCGAGGACACGGTGACGCGACAAGTCGTGCTCGAAGCGAAGGTCATCGAGGTCGAGCTCAACGATGCCTATCAAGCAGGCATCAACTGGACCGCGATCCTGACCGACAACGGCAAGCAGTACACGTTCGGCCAGCACACGCCGCCCGGCGGCTTCGACGGGAATCCGCTCGCACCGACCGACAACCCGGTCGTCGTCGCTCCGGGCAATCCGATCAGCGGATTCATCACCGATACGCTGGGCGGTGCGTTCACGCTGGCCGCCGACTTCAGCGACTTCAATGCCTATATCGAGCTGCTCGGGCTGCAAGGGCGAACCCGCGTACTTTCCAGCCCGCGCGTGTCCACGCTGCACAATCAAAAGGCCATCATCAAAGCGGGCACGGACGAGTTCTTCGTAACGGGCGTCGAGAGCGACACGACGACGGGCACGGCGACGACGACGACGGTCGAATATGAGCTCACGCCGTTCTTCTCCGGGGTCGCGCTCGATGTCACGCCGCAGATCAGCGATGACGGACGAGTCATCCTGCATATCCACCCGACGATCAGCGAAGTCGACGATCAACAGAAGACGCTCGCCGTTCGCGGCAGCGTCGATTCGCTGCCTCTTGCGCTCAGCCAGATCCGCGAATCCGACAGCATCGTCAAGGCACGCAGCGGCCAGATCATCGTCATCGGCGGACTGATGCGCGAAACGCGTCGCCGGCAAAACTACAAGATGCCCGTGCTCGGCGACGTACCCGGGGTCGGGCGACTCTTCCGCAGCGAGCGCGATCTGATGACGACGACCGAGCTCGTCATCCTGCTCCGGCCGCTCGTCGTCTCGGACGATGACTGGCCGCGCCTCGTGCAAGAGCCGACCGATCGCATCGATGCGCTCGCGAAGAAAGGCGAGCTCGCCAAGTAGCGCTGGAATCGTCTGCTCGAGGCGCGAACATGGCCACTCCGATGCGCAAGAAGGTCCGACTCGGCGAGCTGCTCGTAGAGCAGAAAATCATCACCGACGCGCAGCTCGAGCAGGCGCTCGCGGAGCAAAAGCGCAGCGGGCGCAAGCTCGGCCGGGTGCTGACCGACCTCGACATGGTGCGCGAGGAGAAGCTGAACGAAGTTCTCGCGCAGAGCTTGCAAATTCCCTTCATCGACGTGCGCCAGCTCACGCTCGATCAGAATGTCGTTCGGCTCCTACCCGAAACGCATGCCCGCCGCTTTCGCGCGCTCGTACTGCAATCGGATGCACGCGGCTTGCTCGTCGGCATGGCGGATCCGACCGATCTCATGGCGTACGATGAGCTCGCGAATCGGTTGAAGCAGCCGCTCAGGGTCGCGCTCGTCAAGGAATCCGATCTGCTCAAGACCGTCGATATCGTCTATCGGCGCACGGACGAGATCGCATCGATCGCTCAAGAAGTGCGCGAGGAGCTTCGCGAAGGCGATATCGATCTCGAGCAACTGAGCGCCGACGAAGGCTCCCCCGATGCACCGGTCATCCGCCTCATCCAAACGATGTTTCAGGACGCCGTGCAGGTTCGCGCATCCGACCTGCACATCGAGCCCGGAGAAAACGTGCTCCGTGTTCGGCAGCGCGTCGACGGCGTGCTGCAGGAGCAGAAGATCGACGGGCGCCGAGTTGCCGGCGCGCTCATCACGCGCCTGAAGCTGATGAGCGGGCTCGACATCGCGGAGAAGCGCCTGCCGCAGGACGGACGCTTCTCCCTCAAGGTCAAGGACAAATCGATCGACGTACGCTTATCGACGATGCCGACTCAGTACGGCGAGTCGGTCGTCATGCGCCTGCTCGATCAATCCGCGAGCTTGATGACGCTCAATAAGCTCGGCATGTCGGCGCCGATGCTCGATCGCTTCCGCGGCTTGATCTCGCGCAGCGCAGGCATGGTGCTCGTCACCGGCCCCACGGGCAGCGGCAAGACGACGACGCTCTATTCCGCGCTCAACTTCCTGAACCAAGCCGACACGAAGATCATCACGGTCGAAGATCCGGTCGAGTATCGGCTCGATCGCGTGAATCAGGTGCAGGTGAACCAAAAGATCGGCCTCGACTTCGCGCGCGTCCTGCGCACGACGCTGCGCCAAGACCCCGACGTCATCCTCGTCGGCGAAATGCGCGATCAAGAGACGGTGGACATCGGGTTGCGCGCGGCGATCACGGGGCATCTCGTGTTCTCGACGCTGCACACAATGAACGCCATCGCGACCGTTCACCGCCTGCTCGACATGGGCGCGGCGGGCTACATGATCGCCGCAGCGGTTCACGGCATCGTCGCACAACGGCTCGTGCGGCGCGTCTGCGACAACTGCGCGCAACCGACCGAACCGAATCCGCAGCAGCGCGCATGGCTCTATGCGCAGACCGATATGGATCGGATCTCGCAGATGAACTTCCAGATGGGCGTCGGCTGCACGTACTGCAATCTCACCGGCTACCGCGGCCGCGCCGCGATCTACGAGTTGCTCGAGATCGATCGCGCGCTGGCGGATGCGATCAGACGCGGCGATGCGATTCAGTTCGCCGAGCTCGCCCGCAAGCGCCCGGATTTCAAGACCCTTGCCGAGGCCGCGCTCGATCTCGTCGCGAACGGCACGACGAGCGTCGCCGAAGCGATGGCCGTCACGAGCGGCCTCGAAGAGAACGAAGTGGACCTGCCGCAGGTCGAGCTCGTCTCGCAAGCAGAGACCGATTCACTGCTCGCCGATGTGCTCGCGGAGACGCAGCGAGCGAAAGCGTTATGAACGATCCCGTTGACAGTTGTCGGTTGACAGTTGAC
>JBDZVE010000029.1:9003-14878 GCA_040255535.1 Lysobacterales bacterium
CTGTAGCCTGTAGCCTGTAGCCAGCGAAGAAACCATGCCTGTCTTCACCTACACCGGTCGATCGCGCCGCGGCGAGCTCGCAAGCGGTCTCATGGAAGGCGATTCGCCGGACAGCGTTGCCGCACGTCTGATGGGCAACGGGATCACGCCGATCCACATCAAGGCCGCGACGCCGAAGCAAGACGGCGACATCTCGAGAGCATTGCGCAAGCTCGGGGTCGGCATGCCGACGATGGCCGATCTCGTGATGTTCTCCCGACAGATGTACACGATCACGAAGTCCGGCATTCCGCTGCTGCGCGGAATCAAGGGGCTCGCGGCATCGACGCACAATGCGATGCTGAGAGAGACACTCGAAGACATCCTGAAGGATCTCGAAGGCGGCCGAGATCTCGCAGGCAGCCTCGCGCGGCACCCGAAGATCTTTCCGACGCTCTACGTCAGCATCGTCAAGGTCGGCGAAGAGACGGGAACGCTCGAGGCATCGTTCAAACGCCTCGCAGAGTATCTGGCTCAAGACCATGAGATGAAAGATCGCATCAAGGCCGCGATGCGCTATCCGATCATCGTGATGTGCACGATCGCGATCGCGATCGGCATCTTGACGACCTTCGTCATCCCGAAGTTCGCGCCGCTCTTCGAGGCGCTCGGCAACGACATTCCATGGCCCACGCGCATGATCATCGGCGTGTCGGAATTCGCTCAGAGCTATTGGCACGTCGTGCTTGTCGCCCTGTTCGTATCGATCGTCGCGGCGCGACAGTACATCAACACCGAAAAGGGACGCTATCTCTGGGACAGCGTGCGCCTGCGACTTCCCGCGATCGGCAAGGTCATGCATGAAGGAATTCTGGCGCGCGTCACGCGCTCGCTCGCGATCTCGCTTGGCGCAGGGATGCCGGTCATACAAACGCTCAAGGTGATCGCGCAGTCCGCCGGCAATGTCTGCATGGCCGAGCGCATCCAGCGCCTACGCGAAGCGGTCGAACGCGGCGATCCGCTCAGCCGGAGCGCCGCATCCGTCGGCCTCTTCCCGCCGCTCGTCATTCAGATGATGGCCGTCGGCGAGGAAACCGGAGATCTCCCCGCTCTGCTCGATGAGATCGCCGATTTCTATGAGCGCGAAGTCGACTACAAGCTCAAGAATCTGAGCACCGCGATCGAGCCCATCCTCGTAGTTGCCGTCGGCGCCATCGTGTGCGTGCTCGCACTCGGCGTCATGCTGCCGATGTGGGAGATGATATCCAAGGTCAATGGGGGCTGACGCCGCAGGGCGGACGCCGCCGTGTAACGTGTGAAGTGTGACGTGTCGAGCCGAGAGCGCTTCTGACGTTACACCTGACACTTTACACATTACACCTCGACACGTGACGTTCGTCACGTTGCCAGATCAAATTCCTCGTGATCCCTCTCACGGAACTCAGCATTGGCCCTACAGAGGGCTGCTCAAGCGGTCGATACACGGAGTAGTCAGGCAGGTTTTCGCCGACGATCGTTAGATCCATTCCGGAGACAGGCATATGTTCAAAGTTCAACAGCGCGGCTTCACGCTCATCGAGCTGGTCGTCGTCATCGTGATTCTAGGCATCCTCGCGGCGTTCGCGGTGCCGCGGTTCATGGGCATGGAAGGTGAAGCGCGTGCGGCGGCCGTGAAGAGCATGGCCGGGTCGCTCATGTCCGCTGCCACAATGGCTCGTGCGAAGTGTCAGGCGCAAGGCTGCGGGCCAAACGGCACGGTCACGATCGACGGTCAGTCGATCCAGATGAGAAACGGCTATCCCGACAATGCGAGCATTTATCTGCTCTTGCAATCGACCGAGGGGTTCACTTTGTCGCAGACGAATAGACGGTTTACGAAAGTGGGCGCCGCAGCCAACTGCTACGTCCAGTACAACCAGGCAGCAAACGCAAGCTCTCCTCCGACGATCACGTATGGATTGGGCGCCGCGTACAACCCGGGTGGAGCGACGCCGCCGGGCACACCGGCGTTCAACGAACGGCTCGCCGATACCTGCCGCTAGTGTGTAGATGCGTGGTCGAGGGCGCCTCTTCAGAGGCGCCCTCCATTCTTCAAGCGAGACGGCGACATGCACCCAAGCATCTCGCGGAGCTCCACATCCGGCGGCTATACGCTCATCGAGCTCGTCACGACAATCGTCATCATCGGCATCCTCTCGGCGGCGGCCGCGCCTCGACTACTCGACAAACGTGAATTTTCGGAGCGCGGCTACATCGATGAGCTTGCGTCCGCGCTCCGCTCCGCACAGCGTGTCGCAACAGCGAGCGAGTGCGACGTCGCAATCACGATCAATGCCGCCGGCTATTCCGCGGCGCTCAGAGCGGACGAATCGGCGTGCGATGCAGGGAGCGGCTCCTTTTCGACACCGGTTCTGCGCGGCGACGGGACGCCGCTCGTCCGAGCGGCGCCTGCCGACGTGAGCCTGTCCGGCGCCGGCACGATTGTGTTCGGTCGCGGTGGATCGGTCGTCAACGGCGCACCGCCTTCGTTTGCAGCCGGTCCGTTCACGATTTCGATCGATCGACAAAGCGGCAACGTCACGGTGAGTCCATGATCGTCCGCTCACAACGCGGCATGACGCTGATCGAGCTCGTCGTCGCGATCGTCGTGATCTCGCTCGCCGCCGGCACGATCGTCGGCTTGCTTGCATTCATGTCGCGCAGCAGCGCGGAAGGCATGGCTCGGGTGCAGAGCGCCGCGATCGCCAATGCCTATTTGCAAGATATCCTCCGGCGCGATTTCGACGACGTCGACGGCTTCGACGGACGCATCGACGACCAAGCCCTCGACGCATTCGGCAATCCGGTCGCCGGGTTCGAGAACTACCGGGTCGCGATCGACGTGAGCCCCTCGGCGATCGCGAACCTGTCGAGCACGGATGCTCGGATCGTGACCGTGACGGTGACCGATCCGCTTGGCGAGCTCGTCAGGATCAGCGGCTTCAAGACGAGGTATCCGTGATGAGCGCGATGCTCCGACGCTGTTGCCCCCTCCCTAACCCTCCCCCGCAAGGCGGGGGAGGGAAGCGAGTTGTCACGTCTCCTTCTGTGCACGACGAGCGAGGGGATCGGATCGTTTCGTCCTCTTCGACACACGGCGAGCGAGAGGATCGAACGGCTTTGTTCCCTCCCCTGCCCCGCGGGGGAGGGTTAGGGTGGGGGCGCGGGTGGGGACACACGAGCGCACGCGGCTTCACGTTGCTCGAAGTCGTCGTCGCGATCAGCATCTCCGCGATTCTCGTCGGTTTCGTCGCGATGCTCGTGAGCACGCCGGTCGATGCGTATATCGATCAGTCCGAACGCGCGCGGCTGACGGCCGCGAGCGAGACCGTCTCGAGACGCTTCGCCGACGATGTGAGAAACGCGCTGCCGAACAGCGTGCGCATTCGCAACATCGGCTCTCGTTCGATCGTAGAGATGCTGAGGGTCGATGCCGTCTCGTTCTATGCCTTAGCGGGCATGACGCCGAGCCCCGATCGCGACTTCGACGCGATTCCCGACGATGTCTTTTTCGCTTTCGGGCATACGACATCGATCGCACCGTACTTGAGCGTGGGCCATGACGGCGCCGGGTCCGCCAGGGACGCGTATGCCGGCGACGACATCACATCGAGCTTCGTACGAATATCAACCGGCGTGAATGGACAAGAGCGCATCGAGTTGCAAGGTGGATTCGCGTTTACCTCTCCCGATCCGCTCCATCGGCTGTTCTGGGTGTCGGGCCCCGTCGCATATATATGCGACAGCGCGAGCAACGTGCGCACCTTGCGGCGCTTCTCCAACTATGCGATCGAGGCGAACATCCCGACTTCATCTGCCGACCTGAACGGCGCGACGAGCGAGCTCATCGCCTCGAACGTCGCGAAGTGTAGAGTCGAATGCAGCGGACCGAATCAAAACATCTGCGAGGACGTGCTCGTGCTCGAGGCGAACATCGAACGCCCGGCATCCGAAGCGCGCGAGCTCATTCGCGTTCTCGAGCAGGTGGCTCTGCGGTAGGCGGCAACATGAAGCTCGCATCCACGCTTCGCCGCCAGCAAGGCAGCGCGCTCATCGCAGCACTGTTCCTGATCGTGGTCGTCGCCGCACTCGGCGTGTTCGCGGTCCGCCTGCAGACAGACGATCGGCAGATCGGCACGCTGCAGTTGCTCGAGTATCGCGCGCATGCGGCCGCGCAGGCAGGTCTCGAGTACGCCTCCGCTCGACTGGCGAACGCAGGCGCAGGCGCGCAATGCTCGGACGTACAAACGGCGAGCCCGATTTACCTGGGCGGCCACCCCGGACTCAGCGGGTTCAGCGTCACGGTGCAATGCGATTGGGTAGATATCGACGTGGGCAGGGTGTTCGAGATCAAAGCGACCGGACGCCATGGCGTTTTCGGCGCACCCGACTTTGCCCGACGGACTCTTACGCGCCGCGTGGCACCTGCCTTCGGCCTATACGAATAGCGATAGTCGTCGCGCTGCGATCGGCATTCGGCACGAAACCGCGCCGGAACGCTCAGGCCGCCGCGTCTGCGCGCCTTCTCGGAACTTCTTCGGGATAGATGTGTTAAATTTCCTTTCTTTCCCGCAGAAGTCAGAACGGAGCAGCCGAAATGGCCTTCACTCTCAAGCCCTTGCCTTATCCGAAAGATTCCCTCGACCCGATGATGTCCGCTCGCACGCTCGAGCATCATCATGACAAGCATCACGCGGCGTATGTCACGAAGTTGAACGACTTCGTGAAAGGCACGAAGTTCGAGAGCTCGGATCTGGAAACGATCATTCGCGCTACGGCGAATGCGACCGGCACCGAGAAGAAGATCTTCAACAATGCCGCGCAGGTGTGGAATCACGATTTCTATTGGGAGTCGCTCGCGCCGAACGGCGGCGGCACTCCGCCGGATCCCGTATTGAAGCGCCTGGATGCGACCTTCGGCTCGTTCGACACGTTCCGCGACAAGTTCGTAGAGGCCGCCGTCAATCAGTTCGGCAGCGGCTGGGCGTGGCTCGTGCTCAAGAACGGGAAGCTCGAGATCACGACGACGCACGATGCGGACAATCCGCTCACCCACGGCGAGACGCCGCTCTGGACGTGCGATGTGTGGGAACACGCTTACTATCTCGACTATCAGCACGAGCGCGCGCGCTTCGTGAAGACAGTCATCGAGAAGCTCGCGAATTGGCAGTTCGTCGGGAAGAAGCTGGCTGATTTGGAGCGCTAGCGCAGGCGCCGAGCGCCCCAGCGCCGAGCGCAGGCGCCGAACGCCGCAGCGCCGGGCGCAGTGTTTAGCGGATAGGGGGTAGGGGGTAGTCAGAAAGGAACCAGAAGCGCGCGCTTCTTACTCTGACTATCCCCTATCCTCGAGTCACTGCCCCCTTCTCCAATCCCCCTAGTCACTGCACCCTTCTCCAACCCTCTCTCGCTCAACGAAAGCCGATTAGGTATTTCTGTCGCTTACGTCAGCTCTTTGAGCGTCGCAACAATGTCGATTCGAGAAGCTCGTTGGGGGACGCCATGCAACCGCATGAAGGCGATCGAAACGAAGCGGCGATTTACTGGACGGCGGTCAGCCTGATCGTCTGCGAAGGACTGCCAATCGACAAAGCCGCGGAACGGCTCGGCATCGACGGTGACCTTCTCCGCGACATCCTGCATCGAAGGCAGATGATCAGACCGTACGATACGTCTCCCTCGGACTGGAATTCGTCGATCCGAACGCATTGAGCTCAAGTTGCGGTTGACAGCCAACGGTTGACGGTTGACAGCGAGAGGACCCTCGGACGCGCGCATCACGCCCACAAGGGTGCGAGCAGAGGACACGAAGCCGGTCGCAAGCACTGCTCGCATGCGCGCTTGCCGTAGCGATCTGCGG
>JBDZVE010000029.1:14978-20145 GCA_040255535.1 Lysobacterales bacterium
GCGGCGAAGCGCAGCGTTCGCAGAAGGCATTCAAGTCGATGTCTAAACAGGAGCGCGAGGCGCTGCTCGCATTTCTCGACTCGCTGTGAGCGAGCCGAGCTCGTGAGGTGATCGAGCGATGAAGCGGCGCCTGATTGGAACAGTGGCGCTTGCCCGAACACCTGCTCAGCATTCATCATTTGTCGCTCGCAAGCGATGCGGGTCGAAGCGCACGGGTGAATTCCTCGGCAGCGTGCACGCGATCGAAGCGTATGGATTGTCGCGAGTCGGAGACGGTCGGCTTTATGCGTCGCTCAGGGATGGCACGGCTTTCGCGATAGGCAAAACTCGACTGCGTTCACAATTCCTCGAAGTCGTCAGCGCGAAACCGATCCGTCGGGACGATCACTGGGTCGCGGTTGCATAGGCCCGCGGGCATAATCGAGCTCGCTTTCCGCATGGAAATGGAGCCGCAATGTCCTTGCTCACGCTGATCCGTCCGATCGCCCGCCTCCGCCGTACCGTGCTCGGGGCCGCGATGCTTGCACTTGCCGCTCCGCCCCTCGCATCCGCGCAGACGAGCTCGGGGCTTCCCGACTGGGCGCCGAAGCCGCCTCCGCGCCTATCGGAAGACGCCTTTCGCGCAGAAGTCCTCGTGCTGCAAGCGGGCTTCGATACGCAACTGCGGGTCGATGAATCTTTGACGGAGCAAGGCACGGTGATCTCCGCGGAAGACGATCTCGGACTCGATGATTCCAAGCTACTCGTGCAGGGCGAGCTCACCTTGTTGCCCGGCGAGCATCATCTCGTACGCTTGAGCGGCATGACGGCGCGGCGCTCGGCGGAAAAGGACATCGAAACGGTGATCGAGTTCGACGACGAGGTCTATCAGATCGGCGAGCGCGTCAGCAGCGAGATGAATCTCACGATGTTCGGCCTGACCTACGGATACCGCTTTCTAGTCAAGGAGCGCGGCGAGCTCACGGGCACGTTCGGAATTCAGGTCACCGAAGTGGAAGCGAATGCGGTCGTGCGCAATCGTGTAGTGCGGGATTCCGAAAGCGGCGTCGCTCCGGTTCCGTTCGTGGGCGTCGAAGGGCGCTTCGATTTCAGCAGCCGTTGGTCCGCGGAAGCGCGTCTTCAGTATCTCGAGGCGAACATCGAAGATGTCGAGGGCTCCATCACGGACGCGCGTTTCGCGCTCACCTGGCGCAAAAGCCCGCACCTCGTGTTCGGACTCGGCTATCGGAGCTTCACGATCGAAGTCGATTCTCGGAATGAAGACACACCGGGCTTCGTCGACTTCAACCTCGACGGCCCGTTGCTATTCATGAGAGCAAGCCTGTGACCTGACGGTTGACGGTTGACGGTAAGAGAAAGACCGCGCTCTGGCGAGTCGACCGCCCTTGGATTGTCTACCTACAGCCTGCAGCCCGTCCCAGTCAACCTACCCAGAAAGACTAATTGCCGCCGTTGTCTGCGGGCTCGTTCTCCGCGGGAAAAGGCTGCAGCATCACGACGCCCGGTTCTTGCGGGGACGCGTCCGCGTCCGCGGCGTTGGCCGGCTCGGTCGACTGCGTCGGTTGCGTCGGCGCAGGCATGTTGCTGTACACAGCATTGATATGGTGGAACGCGCGCACTAACGCATCGACACCCGTGACGACGATAGACACGGGCACCAACGCGAGCACGCACATGATGGCCCAACGCACCGGCGCGGGTCGCGAACGGTCGCGCTCTCGCTCACGCTCGCGTTCGAGCGTCTCCTGCGCGCGCATTTGAATCGCACGCTGCAGATCCGTCGGCGGACGCTGGAACGGCAGAATACGGGCGCTGGTCGCGTTCGGCTCGGGGCCTGAAGCGGCCAGACGTTCTTCGGAAGAGTGGATCATGGAACCAGGAGCCTCGCTGTCGGCAACGCCGCGATCCTGAGGATCGCCTCGCAATCCTCGGCCGGCGCTGCACCCCGCCAGGTGGACGACTCGAAAGAGTGTACCTCGGGGCATTGCGTCTTACGATGAGAAGACCCACGATGGCATGCAGGGTTCCCGCTACGAGCGTAAACGTTTGAAAACTGAGATCAAGAAAGGGCTCGTTCCCCTATCGCATCGTCATTGCGACGACGGCTCGCGCAAGCTCACCGCTCGCTCTGGCGCGTGCCGGCGCGGGCGTTCTACCTACTTCTGGTGCTTGACGGATTCCATATGAGTGGCAAAGTTGAACGTCAGGCGCGCACGATCGATTTCGCGCGCGGGTCAGAGCTCAAGAACCGAACCGACAGCTTCCGTCGAGGCGCTCATGAATACCCGACTTCTGACATTGTGTGCCGCTCTTGCTTGCATTGCGACCGCCTCCGCTATCGCCGATGATGACTTCTCGATCAGCGCCGAAGTCGACGGCATCGGGATGGAGACCTCCTCCAAATCCGAGCGCAATGCACCTCCCAAATCCAAGGCCTCGTGCAGTGCGCAGTGCTCGAGCGCGCACACGCGCTGCGGCAGCCAGGTACGGCGCGCACGCCAACAATGCGCGCGGAACGCCGCGACGGGCGGACGTGATGGGTTCGATTCTTATCCTGATCCCTCGGTTTTCTGCGCCTACTTCCGTCGGCCGCGCAACTGCGGCCCCGGATGCGAGGCGCGGTTCGCGCAGCACTACAGCATGTGCATGAAGGCGGTCGACAATCCGGCACGCATGCGGCAGGACTGCATGGATCAGGAGCGGCAGGCAAACAACTTCTGCCGGCAGGAGCTGCACGAGTGCGAAATGGCGTGCAAGTCCTGACCCGTCACTCTCGATCCGCTCACTTCATGCTCAAAGCGTCGGGGTGCCTGGCGAGGCGTGCGTCTTCTCGTAAAGCTCCTGACAATTCACGCACCGCGCTGCCGTGGGCTCGGCTTCGAGCCGCGCGAGCGGGATTTGCTGCCCGCAATCGATGCACTCTCCGAAGCTGCCTTCCTTGAGGCGCAGCAGCGCACCATCGATACGACGGAGCTCTTGGGCATCGCGATCGATATCGAACAGGTTCAGATCGACGATGAGAGCGGAGAAGGAATCGTCACCCTCATCGCGCGCCCGCTCCGCGATTTGCACGTGCGTCTCGTCGTTCGAACGCTCGAGCGTGCTGCGAATCTCTTGCCGGAGCTGGTTCGCCCGCTCCCGTAAGCGCGCCTTGAATTGAGCCGCATGCTGGTGATCGAGTGCCATTCGGCGAACCTCGTTTGATCGCGAATTGCCGACCACAATGAAACCCGCGACGAGGAAGCGGGTTCCCGCGCTTTGCTTTCAGGCCGGTGCAAAGACCGTCAACGGAGGTTCATGAGCGCGCGTTCGGCGAACGTCCGCGGGATCGTCGCGATGCTTGCCGCAATCGCGTCGTTTTCCGTCATGGACCTCTCGATCAAGCGGCTCGTCGAATCGTATCCCGCTATTCAGGTCACGTTCTTGCGTGGCGTCGCATCGCTGCCGCTGCTTCTCGCAGCGACCGCACTGTTCGGTCGCTGGGCCGACCTCGTGCCGCGGCGCTGGGCGCTGCATCTCGCGCGAGGCTTACTCGCGCTGCTCGTACTATGGGCATTCGTCTATGCGCTCAGGCTGCTGTCGCTCGGCGATGCTTATTCCATCTTCATGTCGGCGCCGCTGCTCATCACGGCGCTGTCCGTTCCCATGCTCGGCGAGCATGTCGGCTGGCGCCGATGGTTAGCGGTCTGCTCGGGCCTCATCGGCGTGCTCATCATTCTCAAGCCATCCGGGAACAACTGGATCAGCTTGGGCGGACTCGCCGCGCTCGCCGCCTCTGCCGGCTATGCGATCAACGCGCTCACGATCCGCATCCTGTCGCGCTCGGATAGCGCGGATGCGACGATCATCTATCCGCTCGTCATCCTCGCCGCGGTGAGCGGCATCATCGCCCTACCCGCTTGGGTTCCGCTGCGTCTCGAGCATGCGGCATGGATCGCGATACTGGGCATTTCGGGCGCGCTCGCGCAGCACCTCATGACATATGCATTTCGACGCGCCGCGCCCGCCGTGCTTGCACCGCTCGAGTACACCGCGCTCGCCTGGGCGATGCTTTTCGACTACCTCATGTGGTCGACGACGCCGAGCCTGAGGATGCTCGCGGGCGCGACGATCATCGTCGCAAGCGGCCTATACATCCTCCAGCGGGAACGACGACTCGAGAAGCAGATCCAAACCGCAAGGCACGCGAAGCGGCCCGCGCGCCTGTAGTTCGGAGTCTATTCCGACGTTCTTCTGTATCGGCGCGTCGAAGGCCAGGAACGAATCGATCCTACTCGCCGGGAAGGCGCGCGTTTCGCATGGATCGTCATTCGACACGCGCGACCTTCGTCGTTCCGCGCCAGAAGAACGCGGGCAGCCAGTCTTGGAAGAGCACGAGTGCGACGCCGGCGAGCACCAACATCGCGGCAACGATCGCGAGCGGCGTGATCCGCTCGCCGAGCACGACGGCGCCGAGTATCAAGGCGACGACCGGATTGACGAGCGCATACGTCGTCACCTTCGACGCCGACACGCGCGTCAACAACCATAGATAGCAGTTGAGCCCGATGAGGCTACCGAACACGATCAAGTAGCCGAGCGCGGCGATCGACGTCAACGAAACGGACGACGCATGGAAGCGCACCCATTCCGCATCCATGAACGACATCAGCAATTGAAAGGCGCCTCCGAAGAGCATTTGCGCGCACGTAAAACTCAAGACGCCCTGTGCGGTCGCGTGCCGCTTCTGAACCAGCGTCCCGAGACTCCAGCCGAAAACTGCGGCGATGACCGCGAGCAGATGGGCGGGCTGTACGGTGCCTGAAAGCGAGTGGGTATGCGTGACGATCGCGATGACGCCCGCGGTCGCAAGAACAGTTCCCGCAAGCGCGCTGCGGGTCGGCGCTCGCTTGGAGAAGAGCGCCCAATCCAATACGAGCACGACGACCGGCACGGCCGTCACGATCAAGGCGACGATACCAGACGGAATGCCCTGCTGCGACCAAATGACGAAGCCGTTGCCGATCCCCGACAACAACACACCTGTCCAAGCCGCCGCCGAAAGATTGATCCCCGCCAGCGGTCTGCGATCGCGCGTTCTGAGCCATGCATACATGAGCGAGCCGGCAACGAGAAAACGCGCCGCCCCGGAAATGAATGGCGGCATCGTCTTGATCGTAAGCGCGAT
>JBDZVE010000029.1:20245-27363 GCA_040255535.1 Lysobacterales bacterium
GCACGCATCGTCGAAACTCAGATCTCGACCGGCGCGCTGCGCGCGCATGACAAGATTCCTTCGGTCCGCTCGATGAGCCGAGCGGCGAAGGTCAGCGTATCGACGGTCGTGCAGGCGTATGTGCATCTCGAGAACATCGGCCTCATCGAAGCGCGCCCTCAGTCGGGCTTCTATGTGCGCCCGCCGAGCGCAAACGCATTGCCTGCGCCTCGCACGAAGGTCTCGCGCTCGCGCCGCCCGGTGTCGGTCGCGACCGAAGTGCTCGATACCTGCCGAGAGGCGCTGACGCGCAAGGACATCATTCCGCTCAACGGTGCGTTCACCTCTCCCGCGCTCTACCCGAACCAGCGGCTCAACAACCTCGTGCGCGAAGTGCTGAGGGATCATCCGCTGAATGCGGGCGAATGTTTGCTGCCGCCCGGATTCGAAGAGTTGCGTCGGCAGCTCGCGAAGCGGATGGCCCTGGCCGGCGCGCCGGTCGACCCGTCGCACGTCGTGATTACGAGCGGCACGATGGACGCCATCACGCTCTCGTTGCAGGTGCTCTGCCGCGCGGGAGACACGGTGCTCGTCGAGTCGCCGACCTACTTCGGGCTCTTGCAGGTCATCGAGCACCTGGGCCTGCGAGTCGTCGAAGTGCCGAACATCCCGGGCGCTGGCATCGACGTCGAGGCCGTCCGCAGCGCCGTTCGTACGACGAAGCTTGCGGCGGCGGTGTTGATGCCGAACTTCAACAATCCGACCGGGAGCCTCACGCCCGATGCCGCGAAGCGCGAGATCGTACAAGCGCTGACGGAGCGCGAGGTGCCGATCATCGAAGATGACATCTACGGCGACTTGCATTACGGCAGCGCGCGGCCGACGTCGATGCATGCATTCGATGAATCCGGCCTCGTTATTTCGTGCGGCTCGGTGTCGAAAACGATCGCGCTCGGTTATCGCATCGGCTGGGCCGTGAGCCCGCAGTTCCATACCGATATCGCACGCGCCAAGTTTTATTCGTCCGTCGCGTGTCCGAGTCTGCAGCAGCTCGTGCTTGCCAGATACTATGCGAGCGGCGGCTACGATCGGTACTTGCGCAAAGTGCGAGCGACGCTCGCGTCGAGCTCGCAGCGGTTCATCGAGGCGATCGCGCGCTACTTCCCCGAAGGGACGCGCGTTTCGCAAGCCGCGGGCGGTGTCGTGCTCTGGGTCGAGCTGCCGCGCGAGGTCGACGGCACGCAGCTCTTTCGCACCGCGCTCGCAAGCCGCATCGGAATCGCGCCCGGCATCGTGTTTTCCGCGAAAGCGGACTACCGCAACTTCATTCGGTTGAGCTGCGGCTTCCCGTGGACGAGCACATTGGAGCGCGCCCTCGAGAGACTTGGGCGGCTCGTCGGAGAGCTCGCGCAAACCTGAGCAACATCCGCTCGCGCGAGCTGCACGGCCCTCATTGACCGTGCAGC
The DNA here is from genome assembly GCA_040255535.1 of Lysobacterales bacterium. Lineage (GTDB taxonomy): Bacteria > Pseudomonadota > Gammaproteobacteria > Steroidobacterales > Steroidobacteraceae > Steroidobacter. The sequence goes on from JBDZVE010000029.1 coordinate 21,691, forward strand.
CGAAGCCGCGCTCATTGAACGTACGTCACGGCAGCTTCGTACGAGCTCACTCGCTCGCCGGCCAGGGGCGCATCGAGCGCCTCGAGCTGTGCGACGGTGACCTCGCCTTTCGGCGTACGCGCGTCGAGTGCACTGTCGTCGATCACGGAAAGCAACGCCGCGTTCACGAGCACTGCACCTAGGAAGGCCGCCGCACCTCTGAAGGCCGGCTTCTCCTCGACGACGGCGAGGTCCAACGCCTCTGCCGTAACCGCCTTGGTATGCACCTCGCGCTGGTGCCCGGTATCGAGCTTCCGGTTGAAACCGGGTGCGTCGGCTTTGGTCTTAGCCAAGCTGATGAAGAGCCACTCGTCCATTTCGCCTCCTCGGTCAAATATGAGCACTGGTTATGGAGGCGTAGCCTAGGGCTGGCGCATGCCGGGGAAAAGCGATAGTTTGGCCTCTCGATCCGTGACTTCTGGTTATAGCTAGTGAGATCGACGAGGGACGCTGGAGAATACGTTCAGAGCTGGACGGGCGGCGTCATGGACAGGGATTTGGCCGGCCCAGCGTCTCGCCGAACAGGACGTTCGGCCCATTGAATCTTCAACGCATCGCCTTGCGACCGACACTATGAAACGCATTCCGGTGGGCCCCCTTCGTGCTTTCGACGTCGCCGCGCGACATCTGAACCTGAGCGCGGCGGCGGCGGACCTGAACGTCACGCATGCTGCCGTGAGCCGACAGGTGAAACAGCTCGAGCAACGGCTCGGGGTGAAGTTGTTCGAACGCCTGCCCCGCGGGCTCAAGCTCACGGCTCACGGCGCGCTGCTCGCCGAAGGCACGCGGGACGCTTTTGATCGGCTTGCCAGCGCGATCGAGGATGTCTCGCTCCCGGCAGTGCGCCGCAAGCTGACGATTTCGACGTTCGCCTCGCTCGCGGCTCGCTGGCTGATGCCCAGAGTCGGCGCATTCTCGACGCTGTTTCCGGAGGTGGACTTGCAAGTCGTCACCTCCACGCGGCTCGTGGACTTTGCGCGCGAGGATGTCGATATCGGCATTCGTTTCGGCAGCGGACGTTATCCCGGTCTGCACGTCGTGCCGCTCTTCAAGCCGCAGGAAATCGTCATCGCCTCGCCTGCGCTCTTGAAGCGTGGAGCGCCACTCCGAACGTACACGGATCTGAAGCATTACACACTGCTGCACGATGATTCGCACCGGCCATGGACGCGATGGCTGGAAGCGGTCGGCGCGAAAGGCGTGAACGCGCGCCGCGGAATCATCTGCGGCGATCGCAATGCAATGCTGCAAGCGGCGCTCGAAGGGCAAGGCATCGCGCTCGCGTCGCACGTTTTCGTCGCAAGCGATCTCGCGTCGGGGAGACTGGTAAGGGTCTTCGAGACCGAAGTTGCCTCTCCGTTTGCGATCTACGCGGTCTGTCTGCCCCGCCGACTCAACGACCCGACCGTATCCGGCGCGATGGATTGGTTGGCACGCGAAGCGCAACAATCGGGCGATGCCTATCCGCCGCCCGCTCCTTGAAGAAGGCTGTAGGCGGTAGGCTGTAGCCAGAGAAGGCGCGCGCGGCGGGCATCGAAGTTCCGCCGCACCGCGGCTGTCTGTCTGGCTCTAGACTACCGCCTACAGCCTCTTCTTAAACATTGCTTCCAGCTCCGCTCGCGCGCGTTCCGCAGCAGTCGGCTCTGGCTTCTCTGTTGCCGACTTCGACCCGCCGCCGAATAGCGCTTCGAGCTCCGCCTTCGCCTTCTCCGCAGCGCTTTGGCCTGCATTCGAATAGGCATTCTCGCGCGGCTTGAAGTAATCGCAAAAGTTCGCGCGCTCCTTGTCCTTCACCTCTTCCGCAATCGGCTCGCGGCAGTGCTTTGCGACCGACGTGCTGTACCACTCGCAAAGCTTGCACACATGCAACTCCGCCCCGCATTGCTTGCACTCATCGAGCCGCTGCAACGGCAAGCTCAACGCCTCGAGGGAAGCACCGCATTTCCAGCAGCAAAGGGACATTGGTCTATGGTGTGAGGTGTGAGGTGTGAGGTGTAAAGTGTAGGGTCAGAAGGGCGCCGCGCGCACCTTACACGACGCGCAGCGTCATCACACTCTTACACCTTACACTTCTACACAGCGCGCGGAGCGCGCTACGTCGCGATCTCATCATACCCCCGCCCCACGAACTCGATGAGGCAGATGCCGTGGCCGAAGGGGTCGGCGAGCATCGCGATCTTGCCCCAGCTATTCGCCTTGACGGGGCCTTCGAGTCTCGCGCCCGCATTGCGCGCTCGATCGAGCGCGCCTTCGATGTTGTCGACGACGAAGTCGAGATGAATCGGCGTCCAATGCCGCGCGTACGAGCGTAGATGCCGGCTCGTCGCCGAGGCGACGCTGCCGTTCGGCTTGACGACGAGATAGATCGGCGAGGTCGCACCGAGCAATTCGACGGCGTCGGTTCCGAACCGGCGACCTATCGTGAGACCCAGCCCTTCGCAGTAAAAATCGATCCCTTTATTGAGATCATCGACGTCGATGTTGACGAGCATTGCTGCGGGCATGCGAGCTCCTGGATAGGCTGTAGGCGCTGGGCTGTACGCGGTAGCCAGAGAAAGATTCGCGCTGCGCACATTGACTGAGCGCCGCCGCGTAGCGGCTTTTTTCTGGCTACAGCCTACAGCCTACAGCCTAGGCCTTGAGTTCCACAGCTCCGTACTTCTCGTACAAACGTTCCCTGCGCTTGGGATCGACGTTCACCTTTCTGATGTCGCCATTCGCCCACGCGAGCAGTTTCGGGTGCATCACCTTGAACCAGAGCGGTGGAATCGCCGCAAGACCGAAGCAGCCGGGGTAACCGCTCGGCAGACGCGGCAAATCCTCGTAGTCGCGCAGCGCCTGGTAGGGACGCAATGCGTGCGCGTGATGATCCGAGTGGCGCTGCAGGTGAAACGAGATCAAGTTCGAATAGATGTGATTCGTGTTCCACGAGTGCCGGGGAGCGGTCGGTTCGTAGCGCCCGTTCGGCAGCTTCTCGCGCAATAGACCGTAGTGCTCGACGTAGTTCGCCTGCGTGAGCCCGTACCACGCGTAAAGGTGATGCACGATCAGAAAGGGCACGATGAGAAGGCCGTAAGCCGCAATGAGCGCGGCTGCGATCACTCCGGTCAGGATCCACGACATGAGCACGTCGTTATGGAGCGACACGGTCGGACGGCCGTTCGCTTCGAGGCGGGCCCTTTCGAGACGCCAACCGCGCTTGAATGCGCCGGGAATTTCGCGCAGCGCGAAGCAGTAGATGCTCTCGCCCATGCGCGCGCTCACGCAATCCTCGGGCGTCGCGACGCTCACGTGATGGCCGCGGTTGTGCTCGATGCAGAAATGTCCGTACCCGACGAGCGCAGTCGCAACTTGCGCGGCGATGCGATCGATTCGATTGTTCTTGTGGCCAAGCTCGTGGCCAACGAGGATCGAGAGCGCGCTCGTGAAGCCGGTGCCGAGCGCGAGCGCGAGATACGCCCACCATGGCAGCGCCTGCGTCCCAATGAACCACGCGCTCACGAAGAATTGCGCGTACAAGAGCACGAGGCCGACATAAAGCAGCGCTCGATAGTAGGCGTCCGCCGCCATGAGCGGCACGACCGCTTCCGGCGGATTGTGCTGATCTTCGCCGAAGAGCACGTCGGCGATCGGGATGATCACGAAGATATAGAACAGCGGGAACCACAGCACGAGGGGCCGCTGGTCCAACCAGAAATAAGCCGCGACGGCAAGAATCGGAATCAACGGCCCGCTCAAGGATGCGAGCCACAGATAGCGTTTACGGTCGATATAGCTGACGGTCCGTCCGTCGGATGTTCGGGCAACGAATTCCATCCGACCAGTTTACTACGCTCAGGCGACTCGACGGATGCGCCACGTGCGGGCGCGCGCAGCGCGCCTCCGACACGTTAGACGTCGCATACCTCACGTCTTCTACACGTCCACCCGCTCGTTCACGCGATCGGACGCACTGGCTTCGATTTGACGCAGCTCGAGCTTGCGGCCCTCGAAGAAGTAATAGATCAGATACGCGAGTCCGACGCCGGTCGGAATCAAGCCGAGAATCGCCTCTTCTTCGCCGATCTTCCCGAGGCTGATAAGCACCGCCAGACCGACGAAGAGCCACACGAGCCCGGGCAAGAGCGACGTGCGTCGCCGGCGTCCGCTTTGTCCATCGATCAACTCGAGCGGCAGCGGCGGCAGGTCCATCCCGCGCTCGATCGCAGCCATGCGCTCGGCATGGTGGAGCTCCATCAGATGGCGGCGTTTGCGGTAATTGAGGATCGCAAAGACGATCGGAATGGAGAGCGGCATGCCGATCGCAAACACGATGCCGAAAAGGGGGACGAGATCGTACATTTTGGTGTACCTAGGCTTTGGGCCATATCGTGCAGTTGCGTCTTGATACGCGGCCGGCGTCTGTAAGGTTGCGCCTCGGTTAATCGCACCGTTTTACCGGCGAGCGGCGGCTCCGCATGCCCTACCGATCCGGCGGCATTGGTAAAGTAATCACCCGCAACCTTTTTCCGCCCGCCGACGTCCCAACCATGATGCGCCTTCCGGCCGCTTCACAAGCAGACGCAGATATTCACGAGCGCCTGCATGCCAAGCAGTACCGCGAGGCGCTGGCGATGTTGCTGCCCCGCTACCGGGACAAGGTTTTTCGGCTCTGCGTCAGTATGTTACGCGATCAAGCCCTTGCCGAGGACGTGACCCAGGATATTTTCCTGCGGGTGTGGCGTGCGCTGCCCGGGTACGGCGCCCAGGCCTCGCTCTCGACATGGATCTACGCGATTTCCCGGAACGCGTGCCTCTCTGAGCTGCGCAAGAAGCGCCCGCAGGTGTCGCTCGACCAGGATTCGGACGAATACAATGCGGAGGTCGCGGCGCTTGCAGCCCCCGAGCAGGACGATTCCGCGACCGTCAGCGTCGCTCAGGTGTTGAATAAACTGCCGGAACGCTACCGCCAAGCCGTAACGTTGTTCTACATGGAGGATAAGTCGTACGAGCAAACCGCCGAGAGCCTCGGGCTGCCGCTCGGCACGGTCAAAGCGCTGCTGCACCGAGCGCGCAAGCGCTTGATCGAGCTCACGCGCGAAGGCGGCCCCGATGAATAGAAGTGCGACGTGAAGCCATGACGACACGCGATCACGATCTCGAATGGAGCGAGCGGCTGCAAGACTGGCTCGACGGCGACCTCGCGCCCGATGAGCGAGCGGCCGTCGAGGCGCATGCCGACTCGTGCGACACGTGCAGAGAGCAGCTCGCCGCCCTGAGAGCGCTGGATGACGCGCTCGCCGCTGCCGCTTCGCACCCGTCGCTCGATGAGCGCTTCGATGCTCGTCTTTTCGCTCACATCGCGTCCGATGATGAGGCCCGCCGAGCGGCCGCTCGCGAGCAGCTACAGCAGGAGATCGAAGCAGGGCTCGCGAAGCTCGCGCGCGACTGGCGGCGCACGCTCGGGCTCATCATTCCGAGCGTTCTTGCCGGCATTGCGCTCGCCTTCGGCTTGGCGACGTACTTCGACACGGCCGAGTGGGTGCAATCGATGACCGCACAGAGCTCGAGCGAGATCGGCGTGCTCAACGCAATGCACCTGCACCTGCTCCTCACGAGCGCGATCGGCGCCGCGACAGGTTATGTCATCGCACG
>JBDZVE010000029.1:27463-41676 GCA_040255535.1 Lysobacterales bacterium
CGGTCCCGGCTCGCTGAATGCATGCGCGAGGCCGATGAGCGCGGGCAGCGGCGTGTGGATGATGTAGGTGGGAACGCCGGCGAGGAACTCCGTGTAGCGGCCCTTATCTTCGAAGCGGTCGCGGAAATGCGAGCCGACGAACAGGCGGCCCAATTGCGGGACGATGCCGCCGCCGATATAGAGACCGCCGAACGCACCGAGCGTCAGCACGAGATTTCCGGCGAGCGTGCCGAGCAGCGCGCAGAACATGCTGATCGCTTCCATGCAGATGCGGCATGAGGCTTCCGCCGCCCGGCGCGTGACATCCGGCGGCGTCAGCGGCTCGGGGACGACACCTTCGAGCGCGCAGAGCGCGTCATATAGATTGACGAGCCCGGATCCTGACAGCACACGCTCCGCGGACACATGCGAGAAGCGCTGGTGTAATTGTTTGAGCACCTCGATCTCGCGCTCGTTCATGACCGAAAGCGTGACGTGCCCGCCTTCGCCTTGCAGCGGAATCCAATGGTCCCCGGTCGGAATCAGGCCCGACACACCGAGCCCCGTGCCGGGACCCAAGAGCGCGATCGGCGTCTTCGGCAGCGGACGCCCGCCACCCACCGACTCGACCTCCGCGCGCGGCAAGTGACGGACCGCCATCGCGAGCGCGGTGAAATCGTTCATGAAGATCAGGCGGTCGAACTTGAGACGCTGGCGCGTCTGCGCCGCCGAGAACTGCCAGACGTGATTCGTCATGCGGATCACATCGCCGGCGACCGGGCCTGCGATCGCGAATGCGCCCTCGCGCGGGCGCTCCGGCGCCGCGTGCGCCCCGACACCCTGCAAATAGTGCTCGATGGCGCTGACGATATCCGGATAGTCCGCGCAGGCGAGCACGACCTCGTCGCTTCGCTCATCGCCGCGAAGCAACGCGAAGCGCGCGTTCGTGCCGCCGATGTCGGCTATCAATCTGGGAGTCGTCGCAGTTCGCACTGAAGCCATCATGTCATTCCGCTAGGTACGAGGGGGCGAAGCATACTAGGAACGAGCCCCTAAGCGGTCAGCTCGGAACGGCAGCCGCTGCGGACCTCGCATCGCTTATTGGGAAACAGCAGGAGCTCTCATCAGGGTCGGCCAAGAGCGGGGTAGCGCTTCTGCGCTCCCGGCGCTCACGGGGCCCAAAATACGTGCACAGGGACTTCCTTCTGATGGAGCACCGCACGGACGGGAAGCTCCGCCGCACTGCCTGGCGCGCGCGCACGCTGATAGACCTGCCATTTCGCCTGGCCCTCGATATGCAGCACGATGCGACGGGCATCGAGCAAGGCGCGCAGATTCAGACTGATGCGCGCGTGGGGCGCCTTGAGCGCATTCACGGCGAGACATCCGGGCGCGGCGCTTGCATCCAAGCCGCGGGCGAGCGCGAGAGAGCCCGGAAACAACGATGCGGTATGTCCATCCTCACCCATTCCCAGCACGACGACATCGTACGGATGCGGTACGCGCGTGAGCGCGCGCGTCGCCCAATCCGCACCCGCCTCGGGCGTCGGTGCGGGATTCTTGAGCCCGACGAACCGCGCGGCCGCCGCGGGCCCGACGAGGAGGTGCTCGCGCACCAAACGCTCGTTGCTCGCCTCGGCAGTCGTGTCCACCCATCGTTCGTCGGCGAGCGTAATCCAGACTTGAGACCAATCGACTTTTTCGGCTCGCAGCTGCTCGAACAGGCGCACGGGCGTGCGTCCTCCCGAGACGATCATGCTCGCCGCACCGCGTGCAGAGATCGCTTCCTCGAGATCGACCTTGATCTCGCCCGACAGCGCATGCGCGAGCGCGATCGAGTCTGGAAAGCGGTGTTCGTGGATCCAGGACATGAGGGAAGGGGGTAGAGAATAGAGAGAATAGGGGGTAGGGGTTAGTCAGAATAAGAGGAGCTTAGGCCAGCGCCTCGGCGAACGCCGCACAATCTCGGAACAGCGAAGCGGGTCTTGCTATCCCCTATCCCCTACCCCCTGTCCCCTGCTCGTCAGAGCTCGTTGCGCCACGCGAAGCCGTCCCGGCTGATGAGCGCGCTTGCGGCGGCGGGACCCCAGGTGCCGGCGGTGTAGATCTTCGGCTGCTCGTCGTAGCGCTGCCAGGCTTCTCGAATCGGATCGATCCATGCCCATGCAGCGTCCAGCTCGTCGCGCCTCATGAAAAGCGTCAAGTTGCCTTTGACGACGTCCGTGAGCAGCCGCTCATAGGCATCGTGGCTGCGCGTCTTGAACGTCTGGGAGAAGTCGAGGCTGAGATTCACGGGCTTGAGGTGCATGCCTTCGCCGGGGCTCTTCGCGAGCACCGTGAGCGTGATGTTCTCGTCGGGCTGCAGCTGAATGACGAGCCGATTCAACGCGTGCGCGTCGTCGGGCCGTTCGTAGATCGAGTGCGGCACGTCCTCGAAGGTCACGACGATTTCCGTCAGCCGCTCTTGCAAACGCTTACCGGTGCGCAAATAGAACGGCACGCCCGCCCAGCGCCACGAATCGATCTCGACTTTGAGCGCGACGAACGTCTCGGTCGTGCTGTTCGGCGGCACGTCCTTTTCTTGTAGATAGCCGACGACCGGTTGACCTTTCGCGGCGCCCGCCTTGTATTGGCCGCGCACGGTTTTCGCGAGCACGTCGCGCCCGACCAGGGGACGCAGCGAGTGCAACACCTTCAATTTCTCGTCGCGCATTGCATTCGGATCGCTCGTCGCCGGCGGCTCCATCGCCATGATGCACAGCAACTGCAACAGGTGATTCTGAACCATGTCGCGCAGCGCGCCCGTTTGATCGTAGAAGTCCGCGCGCCGTTCGACGCCCAAGTCCTCTGCGACCGTGATCTGCACGTGCTTCACGCGGCCGCGCCGCCATAAAGGCTCGAACAACGTATTCCCGAAACGCAGCGCGAGCAGGTTCTGCACCGTCTCTTTGCCGAGATAGTGATCGATGCGAAAGATCTGCCGCTCCTCGAAGATGGATCCGACGCGTTCGTTGATCTCCGCCGAGGAAGCACGGTCATGGCCGAGCGGCTTCTCGAGCACGACGCGCGACTGCGGCGTGACGAGAGAATGATGCGCGAGGTTTTCGCAGATCGGCGCAAACAAGTTCGGGGCGGTCGACAGGAAGAAAATGCGCACGTGATTCTCGCGACCGCTGAGCGTCGCGGCGAGACCCGCGAAATCGGCGTCGTTCTTCGCGTCCACTTTCGCGTAGCTCACGCGCTCGGCGAACCCGCGCCACGTTTTCTCCTCGAACTCCTCGCCCAAATGGGCCTCGCAAGTCGCGCGCACTTGTCCGAGATAATCCTCGCGGGTCAACTCGCCGCGCGCCGCGCCGATGATGCGAGAGTCGGACGAAATTTGCCCGCAGGCGAAACGCCAATACAACGCGGGCAGGAGCTTGCGCATGGCGAGATCGCCCGTACCGCCGAACAAAACCAAATCGAACGTGGGAAGTAGCTGCATGATCGACCTTCGATGAACGCTGGCGCTGAAGCGCGGCACCGGCTCGACGCTGCCCATTGTAAGCGACGCAACGCAAGCATTCTGAGCGGGGGCGCTACGTTAGCGTTCTCCGCTCCGCTCCGCAAACAACCGTTTGTGCCGGCAGTCCCTGCCGTTGGAATGAAGCTGAACCACTGAAAGCGCCCTACAGCTTGCCCTCGCAAGAGGGCTGTCCGGGTCACCCCGATGGGCGGCCCGCTGCCGTCCGGAGTCGATCCCGAGATGCCGTCCAATCGCCTCTGCAAGTCCAACTCGAGTTCGACGCCAAGTGTGCGCTCTGTGAGCCAGATGACGAAGGCGAAACGCTCCGCCCTGCTAGAATTCGCGCCCCCGAGCGTATTCAGCGACTGCGAGGCCCATCGTTTTGAAGGTAGCCGCCCCCCTCCACGAGCGTATCAAGGTCGTCACCGAACGCATTCGAGACCGCAGCGCCGACAGTCGGCGCGATTATCTGGACAGAATGGACCGGGCGCGCGCCGCGACGGTGACGCGGGCGGGCTTGTCATGCACAAACTTGGCGCATGGATTTGCGGCCATGGACGGTACCGACAAAGACAAACTGCGTGAGACGCGCTGGCCGAACCTCGCGATCGTGTCTTCGTACAACGACATGCTCTCCGCGCATCGGCCGCTCGAACGCTTTCCCGAGCTGCTGAAGCTCGGGGCGCGCGAAGCCGGCGCGGTCGCTCAATTCGCAGGCGGTGTACCCGCAATGTGCGACGGCGTGACGCAGGGACAGCCCGGCATGGAGCTGTCTTTGTTCAGCCGCGACGTCATTGCGGCTGCAACCGCGATCGCGCTCTCGCACAACATGTTCGATGCGGCGCTGTGCCTCGGCGTCTGCGACAAGATCGTGCCCGGTCTCGCGATGGGTGCGCTCGCGTTCGGCCATCTGCCCACAGTCTTCGTGCCGGCGGGGCCGATGCCATCCGGCATTCCAAACAAGGAGAAGGCGCGTATCCGTCAGCTCTACGCAGAAGGCAAGGTCGGGCGCGATGCGCTGCTCGAATCCGAGGCGCGGAGCTATCACAGCCAAGGCACGTGCACGTTCTATGGCACGGCCAACAGCAATCAAATGCTAATGGAAGTGATGGGCTTACATTTGCCTGGCGCCGCCTTCGTGCCACCGAACAGCGCACTGCGCGATGCGTTGACGAGCGCCGCGGCGCGGCGCGCGGCCGAGATCACCGCATTAGGCGAGACCTACCTTCCGCTCGGACGAATCGTCGACGAGCGTGCGATCGTGAATGCGATCGTCGCGCTGCTCGCGACCGGCGGCTCCACGAATCACACGATTCATCTGGTCGCGATCGCCCGTGCAGCGGGCCTCATCGTCAATTGGGATGACTTCAACGATCTATCGGACGTCGTCCCGCTGCTCGCACGCATCTATCCGAACGGCTCGGCGGACGTGAACCACTTCCATGCCGCCGGCGGAACGGGATTCCTGATTCGAGAGCTGATGTCTTCCGGTCTGCTGCACGCAGACACGACGACGATCATGGGAGCGGGACTCGAGCGCTACACGCACGAGCCGTACCTGTCCGAGCACGGACTCGCGTGGCGCCCAGCGCCGGAGCAGAGCGGCGATGAGCACGTCTTGCGCCCGATGACGAATCCTTTCGGCGCCGATGGCGGCTTGAAAGTGCTCAAAGGCAATCTCGGGCGCGCAGTCGTCAAGACTTCCGCCGTGCAGCCTCAGCATCGCGTCGTCGAGGCGCCTGCGGTCGTATTCGACGATCAAGCGGATGTCATTCGCGCATTCAAGGCGGGACAGCTGGATCGCGACTGCGTCGTCGTCGTGAGGTATCAGGGACCGAAGGCGAACGGCATGCCAGAGCTGCATCAACTCACGCCCACGCTGAGCTCGCTGCAGAACAAGGGTTTCAACGTGGCGCTCGTCACTGACGGGCGCATGTCTGGGGCCTCCGGCGCCGTCCCTGCGGCGATTCACGTGACGCCCGAGTGTCTGGCAGGCGGAATGCTCGAGAAGGTTCAGAGCGGCGACATTCTGCGCCTCGACAGCTATGCAGGGGTGCTGGAGGCACGCGTGAGCGAGGCAACGCTCAGAAGTCGCAGCGTCGCCGCACCGGATCTAGCGAAAAACGGATGGGGCGTCGGACGCGAATGGTTCGCGAGCTTCCGGCGCAGCGCAGGGGATGCCGAGGCGGGCGCGATCGCACTGCTCTGACGAGCTTTCGAGGTCTTCAGCCGCTGCCGACCTTTCGCTCGGGCTCGGGCACAACATCGAAATCGAATAGAGAGGCTTGTATCGGCTCCTCTTGCATATCGCCCTCGGCGCTCGGCGCAGACGTCGACGCCTCGAGCGCAGCGAGAGTCTGCATCGGCGGCAGGGTCGCATTCGTGTCGACGGCAGCCGGTGCCGTTCCCGCGGATTCCGCTTTCTCCGCGCTCGTGTCCGTGCTCTTATCAGCGATCGTCTCCGCGATCGTGAGCGCACTCGCGTCGGGCTCCGCCACCTTCACGGCGTTCGAGATGTCGGTCTGCGCAAGCTGATCGATCTCCTCTTCGGATTTCGGAGGCGGACTGTTCGTCGCATCGAGGACGACGGTCGCTGCAAGCGCTTCCTCGGATCGACTGGTCGATTCAGACGGGGCTGCGCTCTCCGGCGCTTTCACCGACGCAGTCTCGGGCACCGTCTTGGCGCCTTCGGCAGCCACGGCCGGCGAGCTCTCTGCGTCTGCCGTCTTCGGGGGCTCTGTGTCCGCTGCCTTCGGGGGCTCTGCGTCCGCTGCCTTCACGGGCTCTGCGACCGGCGCGGCCACGCTCTCGACCTGAGGCTTGGCATCATCCTTAGTATCCGGCGCCAATGACGTCGCCGGCACCGTCAACGCTTCGACGGGCAGCAACTCTTCGAAATCTTCGACGAACCCGCGCGCTCGTTCACTCATGGGCGTAACGGCAGCGGGGGCTGGATTCGCAGCGAGCTCCATCTCGAACATCTGCAACACATCGCCATCGCTCGACTTGTTCGTCGACCAGCGCGCGTCCTGCTCCGCGCGCGCCTGCTCCTGCTCGATGCGCCACTTGGGCAAGGACTCCGGTTCGACCGGCTGCACACGCGTCTCGAGCGAGTCGGGGTCCGCAAGCTGCTCGACAACGATTGCGGGTTTCTTCGGCGGCGGCGGCGGAGCCTCGACCTTGGGCGGAAGCGGCTCTTTCACTTCCACCTCGGGCGCAGGTATCACGGCTTGCGCGAACACTTCCTTACCCACGAGCTCGCCGTACAGTTGCAAATATTTCTGCAGCGACCGTACGTAAACATAGTTCTGCAGCGCGTGCTTGCGTGCTCCATGCGCGAGATGGTGCCGCTTGTCGGGCGACAGTTGCAGGATCTTGCCGATGCCGCGCACGAAGGCCGCCGGATTGCCTGGCTCGATCGCGACGCCGTGCTGCGCGATGAGCTCCCCTTGCGCACCCAATCCGGTCGCAACGCATGGGATACCGCAGAGCATCGCCATCGCCAGCGTCATGCGCGCAGAGTCGGTCAGCGCGCTCGAGCATACGAGGTCACAGGCATTGAAGAGCGAGGTGAGATCGGACCACTCGCCGAGAAGCTGGATGCGGGTCGACAGCGCACCGCTGCCGATCATCGCCATCAAAGCGGCGTTGCCGCGCTGCACGCCATGGCCTGCGAGCAGCACGTAGAGACTCGGATGCGTCTTGATGAGCTCGGCGACGCCCTTCAGAAAAGTTGCGTGGTCGTACTCGGGCTGAAACGGCGCAACCATGGCGATGACGAATGCGTCATGCGGAACCTGCAGCCGCTCGCGCACCTTCGATCTCGCCGCCGGATCCGGCTTGAAGCGGGCGGCATCGACGCCCGGCGAGATGCATGCGTAACCTTCTTCGGGGAAACCGGCACGGCGGTGATGCACGGCCGCGGCTTCCGAAGCATAGACGATTCGGTCCACACGACCGGCGTCCTTCGCGACCATCTTGAGCTTCTGACGATCGACGAAGCCCGCGTCCTTCGCGAGCGGAGCCGTATCGACGATGCTCCAGATCACGGCAGGCGACCAGTCGCAGCGCTTGCGCACGGTGATCGAGACGAGCTGCGCCGTGTGGCCCCACGCTTGAACGACGTCGGGCCGAAACGCGTGCACCGCATTCATGAGATCGCGAAAGCCATTCATCGCAAAGCGCGTGCGCGAGAAGGGCACGTCGTGCACTGGAACGCCATGCTGTCTCAAGATGGCGGCGCGTACACAGCCCGGCGATAGCGATACGACCTGTACCTTGACCCGCTGCTTCGGCAGCCGCGTTGCGAGCGGCATGAACAACGATGGCTGCATCGCATCTGCGATGCCTCCCGAGCTCACGACATGCAGTACGCGCAGTTGGCGGGAAGTTCCTTCGGTCACGATAGCGATTGAGTTGCTTCGATCGGAACTGAATGCTAGCAGTACTTGTATTGACTACGCGTACGGCACGCCCGAATTTGTTAAGCCGCCCACAATTCGCGGGTGACAAGAATTGGCAGGTGGAGACTTGGATCACATGCGAGCAGCATGCGACGGCCTGCTCGGCAGTGATGGCTCGGCGCAGGCGCGCGTTAGAACGAGTCTGGTGCAGGCATAGTCAGCCGCGTATTGCACTGGGCGACTCTACTTGTCCGACGGTTCTAATAGCTTCTCCGTGCAATGACGCGCGAGAACATCGTGCAGCTGCCCGGGCTCGAACACGACGTCAGCGCACCATATGCCGAAACCGCCCTTCTGATTCACGGCATCTACCCAGAGCGCGAGTGCCTGCCGCTTTACGCGGTTCTGCTCCGTATCCTCGCCCTTGATCTCCAAAACGAGTTGCCTACCGTTCGTCAGACGAACTAGGAAATCTGGCAAAAAGCGCCTTCGCGCACCATTCCACAGGTAATAGATCTGAAATCCCAAGTGATCATTCTTCACGTACGAGTGCACAAGCTCGCTCGTCTCGAAAAGATTCGCTGCGTGCTGTTCCCATGCGCTGTCTGCAATCATATGGCTGATCTGCGACTTGCGCGTGGGCTGACATTGCCGTGTCGTGTACCAAGTACGCATGTAGCGCGTGGATCCGATCGGCATCTCTTCGTCGTAGACCGGCTCGATGCGCTCGATGTTTTGTTCGCGCACGTTGCGCAACAAATGCTGAACGATTAGGTCGATGTTCAGCGCGATGAGGATGCGCTTTCGCAGAGGGTCTTGGTGAAACAGCGAGGGTACCACGAGCTTCGGCGAGCGGAAGAACGTTTCGGCCAAGCGGATGAGCTGAAAGACGAGAAAGTCTTTCGTGCCAGAGAACTTGGGCGATAGCTCCTCGTATGCTTTACGCGCCGCCTTGAACGTCAATCGTTGGAGACGGAACTCCTCGGGCAGCTTCTCGAGATCGATGATGTGGATCTTGTCCCAATCCGCTGCGCCACCAAGGGCTGGTGCGATCTCGGCAGTGATGCGCGATTGCGCGGGATCCAGCACCAACGGGTCCAAGTCATCCCAAGCGACCGTGAGGTTCGGCTTCACGATCGCATCGACGCGGATCAGATTCGGCCAGCGAATCTCGTGCTCGCTGCGTTCCGGCAGCGACTCGATTTGCGTGCTTGGTTTCGGCGGCGGCGGCGCTTCGCCACCTTCGCCAACGTCCTGGAAAATCGATAGCGGCACGCCGAACACATTGACGTACTCGGGCAGGAACAATTCGCGCGCGACGCCGTCGGGACCGACGACCTCTTCTGTCTCATAGCTCACGCGTCTCAGGCCGCGCCCGATTACTTGCTCGCAGAGCAGTTGGCTCGTGAACGCACGCAGACCCATGATGTGCGTGACGTTCTTGGCATCCCAGCCCTCAGACAACATTGCGACCGAGATGACGTTCTGAAGATCCTGCCCCGCAGTGCCTCGCTTACCGACGTTGTCGACGATCTCCCTCAGCAGGTCTTCCTTCTTCATTAAACGAAGACGAGCTTTTCGCTCTTCCGGGATCTGCGCCGCTTCGACGATCGCCTGCAGCCGCGCCTCATAGTTCTTGTCCGCGCCGGCCGCTTCGCCGATCTCGGCCTTCTCCAGCACGCGCGAATCCACTCGCAACGTGCGCTCGGGCGCATGCAGCTCAGCCCAATGCGCATCGCCCTTGTTGAAGTAGTGCTCGATGCGAGCTGCAGTCTCGGTTCGATTACAGACCGTCAGCATGACAGGCGGCGAGGTGTGCCCCTCCTCCGCCCAACGCTGCCGCGCTTCGCGCCAATCCGCTCCGAGCAGTGTGTAGGCATCTTGCACGAGCTTGGGCAGCGGTTCGTGCTGCTGAGCGCCGCGGCGATTGAGGTCCTCCGCGACCGAAGAATCTCGATAGATGTGATAGAGTTTGGATCTGAACGTCGCAGCATCGGGCAGCGCGCTATCGCGGATGACGACGCGCGGCGTTTTGACCAGGCCCGCCTCGATTGCATCGTTGAGGCCAAAATCCGAGACGATCCAATCGAACAATCCTTGCTCCGTATTGGCGCGTCCCGTCGGTGCGAAAGGCGTCGCCGATAGATCGAAACACCGTTGCACGCGCAGCTCTTTGTGAATGCGATCCAACCCTTCGATCCATCGAGTGGCTTCCTCCGGATCGAACTCCTGGCTCTTCTTCACCTTGGAGTCGGCTGGAATTCGATAGGCATGATGCGCCTCGTCGTTGATGACGATCAGGTCTTTGCACGCTGCGAGCTTGCCGAGCACGCGGCGCACGAATGCTTTGTCGCTCTCCGGACCCTTCCTGACTACGCTGCGCTGCGGCTCCTTCAGTGGCATCAGCGTGTGCCAGTTTTCCACCAGCAGCTCGACCTGATTCAGCTTCTGCCGCAGACTTTCTGAAGGACATAGCGAGAAAGCATCGTAGTAGTTGTCCGGTTCGCCCGGATATAGAACACGCAAGCGTTCTTTCACCGTGAGCCCCGGTGCGACGATGAAGATCGCACGCGAGAAGTCCTTGTTGCGCTTCGGGTACGTAAGCGCGTTCAGCGTTTGCCAAGTGATGATCATGCTCATCACGGTCGTCTTACCGCTGCCCGTGGCCATCTTGCTGCAGATCCGCTCCCAGGGTCCGCCGTCGCCCGGGATGTGAATGCCTTGCTTGAATTCGGGCAGCGCCTCGACCCACCAGATCAACGTCTCGATCGCTTCCAACTGGCAGAAGTAAAACGGCAACTGGCGCGCGCCGCGATCCCACCAATGCGCCAGGAGCCGCCGCGTCACGCTCGTCACGCCCGGATAATCGGCGGCGCGCCACGCATCCACGCGCTCGCGGATCGTGTTGACGAGTTCGAGCGGCTCGGTGCGACGCGTGTTGTTGCGGATGTCGAAGATCTCGTAGCCCGCGCGGCGCCGCTCCGGAACGATCGCGAGTGCCCCGTCCCGCGCTTGAGCCCAATGCTGAGAGGGCCGTTCGTAGGGCGAATTGATGATGAGCGACTGAGGGGCGGCCATGTAGGTAAAGGTCTAGGAGCGCGCGGAACTCGCCGTTCGATACGCCTGCTTGGGATGATTTATGATCTGCGGAAATCGCAGCTCGAGACGTCCGGAACGTACGAGCTTCGAAACGTATTCGTCTCTCAGGGCGCTCGGCTTTCTGGCGAGCAATACGGAAATTTCCTTTAGGCTCAAGAACCGACCTGAACATAGCTGTAGGATCGTTTGCGTCACTTGTTCAGGCGTTGAGCGAGCACTCTCTCGAACCGCACGTGAGATCTCTAGAAGGCCCGGATCCGTGGTAGCTACTTCCTTAGCAGGGGAGTTCGACTCCTTAGCAGGGGAGTTCGACTCCTTAGCAGGGGAGTTCGACTCCTTAGCAGGGGAGTTCGGATTCTTATCGGGGGAGCTGACATCGCTCGCTCCACTCAGATCAGAGATGGCCTCGCCCGCCTCTGAGTCCAATTCACTAGGAATTCCGTTCGTTAGGATGCTGTGACTTCGGGGGGCACCTAGAACATATTTTGTGCCACGGCCCACACCTCGCGACGACAGGAAACCCTGTCGAACCAGCCCTTGGAGCAATTTTGTAATCTCGACCCGGTGCAAAGGCAGCATCTCTTGCAGTCTTTGATTCGATACTGAGTCTTCGGTCGCAGCGGTCACTACTGTATGAATCTCATCTGTGTTCAGGGATGAGATTTCGTCGCCGAAGAGAGTGCGTAACGTTGCCATCACTCCTTCGGGCAGCAAACTCACCATTGGCAGAAGGAGCCGCACACGATCGGGTCGCTGCGTTTCCTGGAGACTGGGTGATCGCCAATGCTGCGCCGCCCAACTCGATCGGATTTTGTCCACACCCGAGCCTGCCTTATCCCCAACCCCCAGCATTTGAAACATCTTCTGTAGACACTTATTCCTGCACTCGCTGACTCCACCGCGAAGGATTTGGTCTCGCGCAACGAGTAACGTCCCTGGATTCGAAAACTCGAAACGATCCATGTAACGATCAATGACAATGCCGCCTTGTCCGAAGTGGTCGGCGTGAATAAGCGCGTTGACAAGGGCTTCCTGCAATGCCTCGTGGATAGGAGTCCACGACTGGCGGTAGCCCTCGGAATTCCTTTGAAAAGGGACTCTGATCCCCGCGCCAGTGCTGATCTTCTGCATCACGCGCTGGTAGAACTGAAACAAGTTCGCTTCCCAGGTACCGTCACTAGTCAGCCGGTCCGTCCAGCGGACGTTCGGGTCATCAGAAAGACGCTCGCGGTAATCGACATGGAAGTTCGGAATAGCCTCAGGAGCTACCACTGTTTCGGTCCTTCCAAACATCAACAAAGCGGCAACGGTGATGCCTTCCTCTCCCGTGCGACGGTCTCGACGCCAACCGCCAAGTTTCTCCAGTAGCCCAAGATCATCTTCGCGCAACCATGCGTGCTCCGGATCGCGCGAGATCCAGCGGTTCCTAAACTGCTTGAGCGAGTCAGGATCTAGATCGGAGAGCGAGAAGCCGCCAAGAATTCGACTGTCTGAAGGTTCGTCGGAACGGTCCGCGAACATGCGCCGGACCTCGTCTTCGCGACATAGATAGTCGCCCTCGAAATTCCGCCTGAACGTTCCCTTGAATGGATCGGAACCCAAATACACGGGCCGCTCATGTCGTCCAGCTCGATGCACCTCTATGACGATCACCTTTCGCATACCACCAGCGATTGGGATGGTGGTGACGTCGTTGTGAGACAGGATATTGCGGCACACCTTGCTCGGATTGTTTATCGTGTTCCAAAAGTCGGTCAGGAGCTTGTCCGCGTCCTCTAAGCCGTGAACGTCGAGCCGGTCGCCCTGCTGTGTGATACCGAGGCAAATCGTTCCGCCTTGCGTATTGGCGAATGCGCTGTAGGTGTGCCAGAGATCGCGCGGCAACCCGCCGCGCGCGCCCTTGTATTCCACATCGGCGCCTTCGTAGATGGATAAGCTGTCAAATAGCTCCATCTGTTTCGTTACGCTCGTCATGGATAGAGCGCCACGACTTTCATCGATTCGATGCCGCGGTCATCGACGATCTTCACGGCCACTTTGCGGTTCTCGCCAGCCTCGAAGGGGAGCGAGACGGTGCCATGGAATTGACCGAGCAGCTCTTCGTTCAGCTCGGCGCGGATGTCTTTCTTGAGCTTGCGCCAGCCTTCGTCCTTGCCCGCCATCGGGAAGAATACCTGGCGCGGGAATAGCGAACGTTCGTCGTAGTCGGTGTCGAGGAGCCAGACCGCGATCTTGTTCTTCCCGCCCGATACGAGATCGCCTTTCACGGTGTCGAAGTAATCGAAGCCGTTCACTTCGACTTCGTAGAGGCCGTCCTTGCGCTTGCGAACGTCGACGTCGGGCTGCCCCATGAGCCAGAAGCTTTGATTGCTCGCGCGCGCCTTCTTGAGATCCTCGGTCAGCAGGTCCGTGTTCATCTGCGCCTTGAGCGCAGTGATGCCCTTAGTCTGATCGATGTCTTTCGCGGCTTCGGGATCGAACGCGAAGGCGCAGAAGACGATCATCTTCGGGCGCGGAAAGAGTTCGCCCGCTTCGCGCATCGCCATCTCGACCTGACGCTGCTCCAACGCCGCATGCTCCGGTCCGAAGCTCACGACGACGCGCTCGCCCGTTTCCGCAACCGAACCCGAGCAGTGCAGATAACGCGTCCCTGACAACGTCTCCAGATCCGCGAACTTCAGGATCTGGCCCCCTTTGCCTCGGATGCCCGTCTTGATGAGCTCATCGCGCCAGGCGTGCTGACGCGCGGATTCGCCGGATCGCGCGATGGCGACGTCCGCTTCCTTCGGCTGCTCGGACTCGTCGAGCGACAACACGCTCGGAAACGGAACCGCTTCGACCGTGAACGGTCCCGTGATGCGGCGCTTGTTTTTGGACACGACCGGCTGGTCGTACAGCGTTTCCTGATCCGCGTGCGCAGCGATGGACGCATCCATCTTTCTCTGCATCGCGATGCGCGCCTCATGGAATGCGTCGAACGCGGCACGCGCCGACTGGGGCCAGTCCTCCGGGAACTCGAACGGCACTTCCCATTCGAGCAGGTTGGAGGCTGGCGTTTCTTGACTGGAGGCCGGGGACTGGGGGCTGGAGCCAGCAGCAGATGTGCGCGCCTTGCGGGCAGTGCGTTCTTTTCCCTCCCCCGCTTGCGGGGGAGGGTTAGGGTGGGGGCCGCGCGCAAAGCGAATCTTCTCGCCCTTCCTGACACCCTCCGGAATCACGAACTCGCC
>JBDZVE010000144.1:0-7170 GCA_040255535.1 Lysobacterales bacterium
CCTTTGCGAGATTAATCTCTTATCTTCTCTTCGCCGCGCCGCCGCCGCGAGATATATCTGGTCTCAAGCGATAGCAGAAGGCGTACTTACTGTCCTTGCCCCTCACGCCGAAAGCGCCCCTCCTTTAAGAAGTGCACGGTCTGCTCCGCGACCTCCGGAGAGAACAGCATCGCGGTGTGCGAGGTGGCCAGCACGATGTGATCTTTCGCGCCCGGCAGCTTCGTCTCTTCGACGAGCACCGTGCCGTCGTGGTCCGTGTTTAGATTTGCAAACAAACGGCCGAGTCCAAGCCCCATCGATCCGGCGATGACGCCGACTTCGCGGCTGCCTTTCCATTCCCGCGGCGCGCAGTCGATGCACTCCTCTTGAACGGCAAGTCCGAGGATCGTCTTGCCGAACGGCAATCGCGATACACCTTGCGCCGCGCGACTTCCCTGCAATGGCGTACCGAGCAATACGCAGCGGCCGGGTGGCAGATTCTCCTCGTCAAGCTGCAAAGCCCTGAGAATCACGAGGCCGCCGAGACTATGGCCGACGAAATGCAAGTGCTCCGCATCTTGGGCGCGCGCGAACTGGAGCAAAGATTGCGCGTGGTCGCTCATGCAGCCGGAGGTCGACGGGTACGAAAATGCGACCGCACGCATATTGCCGCCCGCCTCGAGCCGCTGCTTGAGCACGCCGAGCTCGAAGCCCACCATCCACAAGCCGTGAACGAGGATGACCGTTGCGGGCAGCGGGGATTGGTTGATCGTCATGGTCGCTTGCGGCTATCGTGCGGCTCGATTCCAAACGCGCCCGAACGTGCTCAATAAGAACACTCTGGAAAGGCTCATCGAAATGATCGACAACATGCGCGTACTCGCAACGAAGGCAGCATGGAAATCGGGCTCGTGCCGCCGGCACTGCACGAAACTGGCTGCGCAGCTTACCGTCGCCGTGCTCCTTTGCGTACCCTCTTCGCTCGTCGCCACGCTCTCGCTCGCGGCCGACGCGGCCGATCAGGAAGAGTGGATACAATTGTTCAACGGCCGAAACCTCGAAGGCTGGACTCCGAAGATCACCGGCTATGACTACGGCGTAAATTACGGCAATACCTTCCGCGTCGAGAATGGCGTACTCAAAGTAAGTTACGACCAGTACGACGGATTCGACGGCCGCTTCGGACATCTTTTCTACAAGGACCCGTTTTCCTATTACCGGCTGCGAATCGAGTACCGCTTCGTGGGCGAGCAGCTCAAGAACGATCCAGGTGAGTGGGCCATTCGCAATAGTGGCGTGATGTTCCACTCGCAGAGCGGCAGCTCGATGCTGCGCGATCAGAATTTTCCGATCTGCATCGAAGCGCAGCTTCTCGGAGGCTTGAGCGATGGCAAGGAGCGGCCCACGCTCAACATGTGCTCGCCGGGCAGCGAGATCGTATTCGACGGCCGGATCCATCCGGATCATTGCTTGAACTCGACATCGAAGACGTATCACGGCGATCAGTGGGTGCGCGCCGAGCTTCTCGTGCTCGGCTCTGCCCAGATCACGCACTACGTCGACGGCGAGGAAGTGCTGGAGTACGCTCTGCCGCAGATGGGCGGCGGCGCGGTCGACAACTTCGCGCCGGTCCAATTTCGCTCGGGCGAGCTCATGGACGGCGGCTACATCGCGCTGCAATCCGAATCGCACCCGGTCGAATTTCGTAAAGTGGAGCTGTTGAACCTCGAGGGCTGCATGGATAGCACGGCGGTCAATTACAAGCGCTACTACGTGAAATCGAATCCCGCAGCGTGCCGGTACGAGAGCGTGCCCGAATGAAGACGGTTGACGGTTGACGGCCGGAGAAGACGATTTTTTCTCGCTATCAACGGCCAACCGTCAACCGGAGCGAACACGACCCACAGGTAGAACCATGTCAAAGCCACTGAACGTCGCAGTCATCGGAACCGGTTTCATTGGGCGCGTACACGTGCGCTCCGCGCGTCTTGCCGGCGCTCATGTTGTCGGTGTCGCCGCCTCGACGCCGGAGCGTTCGATCGCCGCGGCTGCATCGATGAACGTGCCGAAGGGCTACTCGAACGGGCTCGACGCCACGCGCGATCCCGAAGTGGACGTAGTGCATATCTGCACGCCGAACGCTTATCACATGGAAGTGGCACAAGCCGCTTTGCAGGCGGGAAAGCACGTCGTCTGCGAAAAACCGCTTGCGACTTCTTTGAGCGATGCCCGCACGCTCATGAACCTTGCGCAAGCAAAGGGACTCGTTGCGACAGTGCCGTTCGTGAATCGGTTCCATCCGATGGTGCGCGAGGCGCGCGCTCGTGTGCAAAGCACGGATACCGGTCGCATTTTCTTGATTCAGGGCTCGTATCTGCAGGACTGGCTACTGCAGCCCGGCGATACGAATTGGCGTGTCGATGCGGCGGCCGGCGGCGCTTCGCGCGCATTCGCCGATATCGGCTCGCATCTTTGCGATCTGCTCGAGTGGATCACCGGCCAGCGCTTCGAATCACTGGTCGCTGTGTTGGGCCGCCCGATCCCACAGCGGGCCTCGGCAGAAGGCCGCGTCGCGTTTCAAGCAGGCGGCGACAGTCCGATCGACAAGGTCGTCGAGACGGAAGACTACGCATGCTTGATGGCACGTACGGAATCCGGCGTGTTCGCCTCGTTGACGGTGAGCCAGGTATCCGCCGGCCGCAAGAACCGTTTGTGGTTCGAGATCGATGGCGCGGAACAGAGCGTCATGTTCGACTCCGAAAGCGCAGATCAGCTTTGGGTCGGCCGCCGCGACGGCACGACGATGTACATGCGCGACCCAGGACAATATTCCGAAGAACAGCGCCGCCTCAATATTCTGCCCCCGGGCCACACCCAAGGGTGGGGCGATGCTTTCGCAGCGTTCGTCGCCGACAGCTACGCGGCGATTCGCGGCGAGAAGCATATCGGGCTGCCGACGTTCGAAGACGGCGCGCGCTCGATGAGCATCGTAGAAGCAGTGCTGCGATCGGCTTCATCCAACACCTGGACGAAGATCGAGTAGGTCAGGCGCATCCGTTGCTCGCTTAGCAATGGATCGGAGCGGCTTTTCTGCTTGAACAGGTCGAAGTTCAAAAAAAGGGGGGACTTTCATGCTTTCACGTCGCGATTTCCTTCAGCGCAGCGCCTTCGCGTTGACTGCTGCTTCATGCCTACCCGCATATGCGAGCTCCGCTAAAACAGGCCCACTCGGCAAACCGATCGGCATTCAGCTCTACACGGTGCGCGGGGAAACGGCGAAGGACCTCGTAGGCACGCTGAAGGCGCTTTCGCAGATCGGGTTTCGGGAAGTCGAGATGGCGGGTTACTACGGCAAGAGCGCGAAGGAGCTGCGCAAGCTGCTCACGGATTTGGGCCTTCAGCCGACGTCGTCGCACCGCGGCCTGACGGAAATTCTGCAAAGCACGCAGAAAGAAATCGACTATGTTGCAGAGCTCGGCGCGAAGTACCTGGTCGTTCCGTTCCCGGCCGTGCCCGACAATCGCTTCGATAATCAGCCGGCCGGCTCGACGAAGACGATCGCGAACAGCATGACGCTCGACGATTGGAAGTGGATTGCGGAGCAGCTCAACAAGATCGGCGAGGTCAGCAAGAAGGCCGGCATCATCACCGGCTACCACAACCACAACCTCGAGTTCCGCACGATCGATGGCGTCGTCGCGTACGACCAGCTCCTCAAACTGACCGATCCGTCGCTCGTCGCGATGGAGCTCGACATCGCCTGGGTTGTCGCCGCCGGCTTCGATCCGGTCGCTTATCTGAAGAACCATGCGGAGCGCTTCTCGCTACTGCACGTCAAGGACGTGAAGAACGGCATCAAAACCGTTGTCGACGTCGTCGAGACGACGACGACCGAAGTCGGGAGCGGCAAGATCGACTGGGCAAGGCTGTTCGCCGCCTGCAACCCGAAAGGCATCAAGCATTACTACTACGAGCAAGAACACTGGGATGGCCCAGTGCTCGAGGCCGCGAAAACGAGCTACGAGTATCTCAGCACGCTCAAAGTTTGAGCGTGAGGCTGTAGGTCGGAATTTATTCCGACCCTTGCCGAGAGGCGCACGGCGCCGGTCGGAATAAATTCCGACCTACGCACAATGAAACACGATAGAGCGACTCACCGTCCCTGACGTCTCATGCCCCTGATCGAAACGAAGCAACTTCAGAGCGATTACGACGTTATCGTCGTCGGCTCGGGCGCGGCGGGCGGACAAACCGCGTATACGCTGACGATGGAAGGCGCGAAGGTTCTGATGCTCGAAGCAGGACGCAATTACGTGCCGGAAGTCGAAACGCCGATGTTTCAGACGCACGATCAAGCTCCGCTGCGCGGCGCCGGCACGAGCGATAAGGACTTCGGCTTCTACGACGCGACGGTCGATGGCGGCTGGCAGGTTCCCGGCGAGCCATACACGAACGCATCCACCGAGGCGGAGCGTCAGTTCTGGTGGTGGCGCGCGCGCATGCTCGGCGGGCGAACGAATCATTGGGGGCGAATCTCGCTGCGAAACGGGCCCTATGACTTCAAACCGAGGTCGCGCGACGGCCTCGGGTTCGACTGGCCGATGGGCTACGAAGACCTCGCGCCGTACTACGACAAGGTCGAGATGTTGATCGGTGTATATGGCGACAACGATGGGCTCGAAAACACGCCCAACTCTCCGGAAGGATGCCTGCAACCTTCACCGAAGCCGCGTGCCGGCGAAGCCTTGTTGCAGCAGCGCGCGAAGACGCTCGGAATCCCCGTCGTCGCGATTCATCGCGCCGTGCTGACCGAGCGGCTCGATCATCAGCGTATCCCGAAGCTGCTTCACCCCGGCAACGCGCGAGTGCAAGCAATCCTCGCAGCCGAGATGCAGCGACGCGCCGCCTGCTTCTGGGCGACGGATTGCGGTCGCGGCTGCTCCATCCGCGCGAACTACCAATCGACGACCGTGCACCTGCCGCCAGCGCTTGCCACCGGCAACCTCGATGTACTGACGAATGCGATGGTGCGCGAAGTCACTCTCGCGAAGGACGGACGCGCGAGCGGCGTCGTCTTCATCGATCGACTCACT
Source organism: Lysobacterales bacterium (assembly GCA_040255535.1). GTDB lineage: Bacteria > Pseudomonadota > Gammaproteobacteria > Steroidobacterales > Steroidobacteraceae > Steroidobacter. Next base: position 5,073 of record JBDZVE010000144.1, read on the forward strand.
CGGGCGGAGCACCAAGTGAAGGGCCGCATCGTCGTGCTCGCCGCGAGCGCATGCGAGACCGTACGCATCCTGTTGAACTCGAAATCGAGCCAGTTCCCCGATGGCCTTGCCAACTCGAGCGGCAAGGTCGGCAAGTACCTGATGGACACGGTCGGAGCGAGCGTCAGCGGTCAGGTCCCGCTCCTCGAAGGGCTGCCGCCGCACAACGATGACGGCGCAGGCGGCTCGCACGTGTATGCGCCCTGGTGGCTCTATCGCGAGCAGAAGGCAGGCAAGCTCGGATTCGCTCGCGGGTATCACATCGAGGTCGGAGCGCAGCGCACGATGCCTTCCGTCGGCTACATCACGAGCCTGACCGATCACGCCAAAGGTTACGGCTCCAAGTTTCGCGAGGACATGCGCCGCTACTATGGGTCATTCGTCGGCATGGCCGGACGCGGCGAAATGATTCCGAACGAAGACTGCTATTGCGAGCTCGATCCGGACAGAAAAGACAAATGGGGCATACCGGTGCTGCGCTTTCATTGGAAGTGGTCCGAGCATGAGACCCGCCAAGCCGCGCACATGCAGAGAACGTTCGCAGACATCATCGAAGCGATGGGCGGACGCGTTCTGACAAAGATCGAGTCCGATGGCGCGAAGGCGATCAAGCCCGGCGGCTACATCATTCACGAAATCGGCGGTGCCATCATGGGCCGAGACCCCAAATCCTCCGTCACGAATGAGTGGGGACAAACCTGGGACGTGAAGAATCTGTTCCTCACCGACGGCGCACCGTTTCCATCGAACGCGGACAAGAATCCGACGCTGACGATCATGGCGCAGGCCTGGCGTGCATCCGACTACATGCTGGCGGCGATGAAGCGGCGAGAGGTATGAGGAAGGGGATAGGGAGCAGGGGATAGGGGATAGGGGATAGCCAGAATGACTTCCCTCCCCCGCCTTGCGGGGGAGGGTTAGGGAGGGGGAATCTGTGTAGCTACAACCTACAGCCTATGAACACACAACTCGACCGCCGAACTGCCATCAAGTGGATTGTCGCCGCGAGCGCGGCGCTGCAGGTTCCGATCACGTTAGCCGATGAGCTCGCGAGCGCTGTTGCAGCGAAGGGCTATGGTAAGGATCCAAACCTGCTCGATACCTATGCGCCAGGGAAGCTATGGCCGCTCACCTTCAACGAAACTCAGCGCAGCGCGGCAACTGCACTGAGCGATGTCATTCTTCCGGCTGAAGGCGAGTGGCCGGCGGCATCGACGCTCGGCGTGGTCGCGTTCATCGACGAATGGATCAGCGCACCGTATGCGCCGATGACGAGCGACCGTCCGCTGATCCTCGAAGGATTGGCCTGGATCGATGAAGAAGCGCAGCGACGTTTCCAGAAATCGTTTTCCATCTCATCGGACACGCAACGACAGCGCATCTGCGACGACATCTGTCCGGGACCCAACGCGAAGCAAGAACTTGCTCGCGCGACGGCATTCTTCGTCCGCTATCGGGCGCTCATCGCCGCCGGCTACTACACGACACCGCAAGGCATGCGCGACATCGGCTATGTGGGCAACACGCCGCTCGCAAAGTTCGACGGCCCGCCCGAGGCGGTATTGAAGAAGATTGGGATCGCGTAGCGAAGACTACAGACGGCAGACTACAGGCTACAGCCAGAGCGCGAACGCCTACGGGCGACTGCAACCTCGGGTCGCATGCCTTCTGGCTGTCGCCTGTAGCCTGAGTGAGCGCGGTTGCGCTACTCCGCCTTCACCGGCAACTTCACTCGGATATGCAGCTCCTTGAGCTGCTCCTCGCTCACCGGCGTCGGCGCGTCCGTGAGTAAATCGGCAGCGGTCTGCGTTTTCGGGAACGCAATGACATCACGAATGCTGTCGGTGCCCGCCATGAACATCACGATGCGATCGAGACCGAACGCGATGCCGCCGTGCGGAGGCGTGCCGTACTTGAGGGCTTCGAGTAGGAAGCCGAATTTCTGTTGCGCTTCTTCCGGAGTGATGCCGAGCAGATCGAACACGGTCGCTTGCATCTCGGGGCGGTGAATACGCACCGAGCCTCCGCCGATCTCGGAGCCGTTCAGCACCATGTCATA
>JBDZVE010000144.1:7270-8382 GCA_040255535.1 Lysobacterales bacterium
CCGGTGCGCGACAGAATGCCTGCGATCGCATCATCGCTCAGGAACTTCAGAATCGGCGACTGTAGGCCATCGCGGCCCTTTGCCCTATCGTTGACCTTGACGTATGCGAGTCCTTTCGCACCGAAGCGCGCGACGTAAGCGGTGTAGTCGTCGATCTCTTTGCGCGTCAGCGTCGTACCGCCCTTCGGCACACGCAGCGCCGCAACGCGGCCCTGCGGGTTCGAAGCAGGCCCGGCAAACACCTTGAACTCACACCCGCGCACTAGATCCGCGACATCGACGAGCTCGAGCGAGATGCGCAGGTCCGGCTTGTCCGAGCCATAGCGGCGTATCGCTTCCGCATAGCTGATCCTCGGGAACGGATTGGGCAAGTCATCGCCGAGCACCGTCTTGAAGATGTAGCGGATCAACTCCTCCATGAGCTGCATGATCTGCTCTTCGCTCAGGAACGAGGTTTCGACGTCGAGCTGCGTGAACTCCGGCTGCCGCTCGGCACGCAAATCTTCATCGCGGAAACAGCGCACGATCTGATAGTAGCGATCGAAACCGCTCATCATGAGGAGCTGCTTGAACAGCTGCGGCGACTGAGGCAGCGCGAAAAAGCGTCCCGGATGCGTGCGGCTCGGCACGAGATAGTCGCGAGCACCCTCCGGGGTCGCCTTCGTGAGCATCGGCGTTTCGATGTCGATGAACCCATGCTCGTCCAAGAACGCACGCATCGCGCGCGTCACTTGGTGGCGCAGCCGGATGCGCTTCTGCATCACATCCCGGCGCAGGTCGAGGTAGCGATATTTGAGTCGGAGCTCCTCGTTCGTTGCTTCGTCGTGATGGAACGGCGGCGTTTCGGCGCGGCTCAAGATTTCGAGCTCGCGCGCGAGCAGCTCCACCTGACCCGACGCGAGCGCCGCGTTCGCCGTACCGGCTGGGCGCGCCCGTACTTTGCCTGTGATGCGTATGCAGAACTCGCCGCGCAAGCGCTCCGCGGTCGCGAACACATCCTTCGCATCGGGATCGAACACGATCTGCAACAGTCCTTCGCGATCGCGCAAATCGACGAAGATGACCCCGCCATGATCACGCCGGCGGTGCACCCAGCCTGCAACGCTGACGTC
>JBDZVE010000145.1:0-3765 GCA_040255535.1 Lysobacterales bacterium
TCTTCGAGCACTCGCGCCCCGGCTGACTGGGCGGCGCGCTTTCTTGCCGTCAACTGTCAACTGTCAACAGCCAACTCACGAACCTCACCGCGGCATATCGGGACACACGTACGGTACCGAGATCGCAACGTAGTTTTCCTGCCTGCCGGTGCCGACGGGCTTGAGGACCAGCTCGTTTGGCGTGGGCTGCGAGAATTCTGCTTCGATCGGGATCGTATCTTCGCGCCACCGAATACGTGTGTCCGAAATAATGCCCCACTCCGACACTCGAAACGTCTCGAAGCACGAGTCCTTGAGCATCGATTTATCGGGCAGGAACACGACGATCGAGCCAAGCGGATCGCCTCGGGTGATCGACAGCCAAATGCGTCCGACGAATGCAGGCAGGGCATCGCCTTCGTTCGTCGCCACCGGCGCCGGAGGTTGCGCGGCAGGCGAGCCGCTCGATTGCTGATTGCACGCGCACAGCAGGACCGAAGCACTCAGCACAAGGATCGATGTTCGGTATCTCATCGTATCTCCTCAGCTCGTTGATCTTGAATAGTTGCCGCTCGCCGGTTGACGGCCAGCGTAGCCATCTTGCCGACTGTCGACCGTCAAGGGTCGACCGTCAACCCGCAAAATCCCATCAAGCCGCGCGATTCTTCAAAGCGCCTCGGGCTCGAACGATGAAGCGCTGGGGATCGTCCGGCGTAATGACGATCTTCCGATTCGGATAGCTCAGCACGACCGAACGCGAAGGATCGGTCGCGAACGCTCGGTAGCGCCCGATCTTGCGGTTCCAGAAAAGCCCCGTGTACGACAGGACTCCTCCGCTGCCGAATAGCTTGAGCGAGCGGTCCATTGCCTCCTGATCACCCGCGACAGACTTGAGCCCATCGAGCGGCAGACGCGTCATCCATCCTAAACGCTTCACGACAATTTGATCGTCCGTGAGCACGTATCCTTTCACCATGAAGAGCGCGGACAAGAGCAAGACCAACGGCGGCAGGACGGCGACGAGCAGGATCTCAGCCGCTCCGGTCATGCGCCACGCGGCGAGCGCGCCGACGGTGATCGATGCGAGCACGACGCACGCCATGGTGGAGACGCGCTTGAGTGCGATGCTCCACGGGGCTTTGAATTCCGTCGTGCCGTTCATGCCTTGTATTAGATACCACGAACGCGCGCGACCCAAGCGCTACCGGCCGCCTACGCCGGAACGTCTATAATCCCGATTCGATCCTCGACTTCTTCTTCGTCCCAGGAATGGCTCATGTATCTCGCAAATGATCAACGCTACCAGCACATGCCCTATGCGCGTTGCGGCCGCAGCGGCCTCAAATTGCCGAGGCTGTCGCTCGGTCTGTGGCAGAACTTCGGCGGCGCGAGCTCGTACGAGAATGCGCGGGAGATGGTACGGCGCTCGTTCGACAACGGCATCACGCATTTCGATCTTGCGAACAACTATGGACCGCCGTTCGGCTCCGCTGAGGAGAACTTCGGCAAGATGCTTCGAACCGATCTTGCCCCCTATCGCGACGAGCTCGTGATCTCGACCAAGGCGGGCTACAACATGTGGCCGGGACCTTACGGCGAGTGGGGCTCGCGCAAGTATCTGCTCGCGAGCTTGGATCAAAGCCTGAAGCGAATGGGCCTTGACTACGTCGACATCTTCTACTCGCATCGAGTGGATCCCGAGACGCCGCTCGAGGAAACGATGGGCGCGCTCGACACCGCGGTTCGCAGCGGCCGCGCCTTGTACGTCGGCATCTCTTCGTACGGGCCCAAGAAGACGCGAGAAGCCGCGGCAATCCTGCGGGAGCTCAAGACCCCGTTCATCATTCACCAGCCTTCCTATTCGATGCTGAACCGCTGGGTCGAAGACGGACTGCTCGACGTGTTGCTGGAGGAAGGCCTCGGCTGCATCGCCTTCTCTCCGCTCGCCCAGGGGTTGTTGACGACGAAGTACTTGAACGGCGTTCCGCCGGATTCGCGCGCCGCCGCTGGCGGCTCGTTCGGGCGCCAGATGCTGACGGAGCAGAACTTGAACAACGTACGCGCGCTGAACGAAATCGCGCGACAGCGCGGACAAACCCTCGCACAGATGGCGATCGCGTGGGTGCTGCGGCAGCCCGCTGTCACGAGCGCGCTCATCGGCGCGAGCCGCTGGTCGCAAATCGAAGAATGCCTCGGTGCGGTTCGAGCACCCGAGTTCACGAGCGAGGAGCTCGCCGCCATCGATCGCCATGCAACCGACGGCGGGCTCAACATCTGGGCTGCGTCGAGTCAGTCTGAGTGAGTTAGGCTATAGGCTGTAGCCAGAAGCAAGAATTTGCTCTCCGCGCCCAGCGGAGAGTAGTCAGCCGAGTTGGGGGGATCGGAATGAAGCATATGAGGCTCATTTGCCTGGGTCTTTTGGTGGTGCTCGGTGGCTGTGGGAAGGGCACGCCTTCGCAACAAGTCGCGAACGAAAGCGATGCAAAACAGGGGTCGATCCGCTGTACGACCATGTCGGAGTTCGTGACGGTCGAAGGCACGCATTTCTGCCTGAACGGTCATCCCTATTACTTCGTCGGCACGAACGTTTGGTATGGCGGTTATCTCGGCTCGGCGGGCGAAACGGGCGATCGCGAGCGGCTCATCCAAGAGCTCGACCGACTGCAGGCGAACGGAATCGCGAACATTCGCGTTCTCGGCATCTCCGAAGCGAGCGAGTTGAAGCGCGCCGTTCGACCGGCCGCAATGACGAAGCCTGGCCAGTACGACGAGACGCTGCTTGCGGGCCTCGACTTCTTCCTCGCCGAGATGGCGAAGCGCGACATGAAGGCGGTCATCTATCTCAACAACTTCTGGCAATGGTCGGGCGGCATGTCGCAATACGTCACCTGGTTTACGGGCCAGCCCGCAATCGATCCCGACGTGACCGGCGATTGGAACGGCTTCATGGACAACTCCGCGAAGTTCTACGGAATCGAAGCGGCGCAAGCAGCCTACCGCGACGTGATCGAGACGCTTGTCACTCGCAAGAACACGATCACCGGCACGCGGTATAACGAAGACCCGACGATCATGTCGTGGCAGTTGGCGAATGAGCCGCGGCCTGGCTCGGACGCGAACGGACGCGCGAATGCAGACGTGTTCACTCGCTGGATTCACGATACGGCCGGCTTCATCGGCGAGCTCGCGCCGCACCAGCTCGTCAGCACGGGCAACGAAGGCTGGATGGGCACGGCGGGAGACCGCGATCTTTTCACCGAGTCGCACAAGACACCGAACGTCGATTACCTGACCTTCCACATGTGGGCTGCGAACTGGAGTTGGTACGACCCTAAGAGTGCGGCCGCCACGTACGACAGCGCTTGGAAGAAGGCCCAGGATTATCTCGAGTGGCACATCGATGCCGCGGCGGCGCTCGGCAAGCCGATCGTGCTCGAAGAGTTCGGGATCAACCGTGACGACGGTGCGTATGCCGTGGATGCGAGCACCGACTTTCGCGATCGCTATTACCGCGCCGTTTTCGACCTGCTCCATCGCCGCGCGGCGGCGGGCGATCCGATCGCAGGCTCGAACTTCTGGGCGTGGGGCGGCGCCGGGCGCACGACGAATGCAGACTTCATGTGGAGGCCTGGCGATGATTTCGTCGGCGACCCGCCGCAGGAACCGCAAGGCTTGTATTCGGTGTTCGACACCGACAAGTCGACGCTCGCAATCATCAAGGCGTATGCGGAGAAGATGCGGGCGCTTTGAGGCGGTGTTGGCGATCAGCGCTCACTTTTCGTTCGG
>JBDZVE010000145.1:3865-8316 GCA_040255535.1 Lysobacterales bacterium
GCTCGACTGCAAACTGTGCGACGCCGATGCGCCGACTGTCGACGAGATCTAGCCAAAGGTGCATTCGTCATCGCGGCGAATGCGGCGCAGCCCTTCTGGCCCGTAGCCTGTAGTCTGTAGCCCGTAGCCTGCCGGGGCGCCGAAGCGCCCCTTCCGCAACTTACCGTTCGAGCGGTTTGTTGTACGTCTCTCGCAGGAAGAACGTGCCAATTACCGCCGTCATCACCGCGACGATGATCGGATACCACAAGCCGTTGTAGATATCCCCGGTCGCCGCAACGATCGCGAAGGAAGTCACCGGCAAGAAGCCGCCGAACCAGCCGTTCCCGATGTGATACGGCAGCGACATCGAGGTATAGCGAATGCGCGTCGGGAAGAGCTCGACGAGCCATGCTGCAATCGGGCCGTACACCATCGTGACTAGGATCACGAGATAGGAGCACAACAGAATCACGATCGGATAGTTGACCTTGTCCATGTTCGCCTTCGCCGGATAGCCCGCGCTCGTCAGCGCCTCGCGCAGGCGCTGATTGAAATCGGCCGACGCGGTAGCGAAAGCTTCCTTGGTCATCCTATTGCCCGCGAACGAGGGCACCTCGACCGCGGTATCCCCCTCACCGATACGAACGACGGCGACTGTCCCAGCCGAGGCCGACTCGTTGTCGTATGGAATGCCCGAACGGGCGAGCGCCGCTTTCGCGACGTCGCATGAGCGCGTGAACTTGGCTTTGCCGACGGGATCGAATTGAAATGAGCAATCTCGTTCCGCGGACACGACAGTGACGGGAGCGGTCTCGACGGCGCGAGCGAGGTCCGGGTTCGCGAACGCCGTGAGCCCCTTGAACACGGGGAAATACGTCACGGCCGCCAAGATGCATCCGGCCATGATGATTTTCCTACGACCGATCTTGTCGGACAGCGCGCCGAACACGACGAAGAACGGCGTGCCGATGACGAGCGCCGCGGCGATGATCAAGTTGGCCGCCATCGCATCGACCTGGAGGATCTTCTCCAGAAAGAAGAGCGCGTAGAACTGGCCGCCGTACCACACGACCGCTTGACCCGCGGTCGCGCCAAGCAGCGCGAGAATCACGATCTTGAGATTGCTCCACTGGCCGAACGCCTCGCTGAGCGGCGCCTTGGAGAGCTTGCCTTCCGCCTTGATCTCCAAGAATGCCGGCGACTCCTGGAGCTGCAGGCGAATGTACACGGAGATCGCGAGCAGGAGGATCGAGACCAGAAACGGAACGCGCCAACCCCATGCATCGAACTCATCGCCGATTAGCATCCGGCATCCGAGAATGACGAGCAGCGACAAGAACAGCCCGAGCGTCGCAGTCGTCTGAATCCAGCTCGTATATAGGCCGCGCTTGCCTTCAGGCGCGTGCTCCGCCACGTACGTGGCGGCTCCGCCGTATTCGCCGCCGAGCGCGAGGCCTTGCAGCAAGCGCAGCGAGATCAAAATGATGGGCGCCGCGACACCGATCTGCGCATAGCTCGGCAGCAGGCCGACGAGGGCCGTCGACAAGCCCATGATCACGATCGTGACGAGAAACGTGTACTTGCGTCCGATCAAATCGCCCAGGCGGCCGAAAATCAGCGCACCGAACGGCCGCACGAAAAAGCCTGCCGCGAACGCAAGCAGCGCGAAGATGAAACCCGTCGTCTCGTTCACGCCGGAGAAGAACTGCCGCGAGATGATGACCGACAGGGAGCCATACAGATAGAAGTCGTACCATTCGAACACCGTGCCCAGCGAAGAGGCGAACACGACACGCTTGTGACCCTGGTCGAGCGTGCGGCCGCCTGCGATGGCCGCTGGTGCTGTCGATACCATTTCGGAAACCCCTGTTATTCGAAGTTGTTGTTTTCGTTGGCTCGAGGCCTGCAACTGGGCGGTTCGGTACGGCAGATTAGCAAAGAGCCCGCGCAAGTTTCATGACTAAGTTGCATGAAATCGGCCGCGCAAGATACCCGGACGTGCAGCCGACGGCGGCTAAGCCTTTCTTTGATGCGCTCGGCCCGCCCGGACCGTACACTGCGCCGAGGTGACTTCAGGAGTTTCCCCATGCACACGAGTCCGATTCGAAGCGCCCTCAAGGTGCCTGCATTCGCGTGCGCCCTGCTCTGCCTCTCGTTCGCAAGCGGGGCGTGGGCTCATCACGGATGGAGCTCCTACGACGCGAACAAGGTCATGAAGTTCGACGCCGTTCTCGCCGAGGTTCGCTATCGAAATCCGCATGCGGAAGTGGAAGTCGAGCATGAAGGCAAGCGCTGGCTCGTGATTCTGGCGCCCATCCATCGCATGGAATCGCGAGGTCTGCCGAGCGACGCGTTGAAGGCCGGCAAGACGGTAACAATCGAAGGCTACCCGCGCTCCGACGGCACTGCCGAGCTGCGTGCCGAGCGCATCACGGTCGACGGCAAGACGATCGAGCTGCGCTGAAGTGAATGCGCTCGAGTGGGCGGCATGGCTCGAAAGCTCGCCGCTCGGCGAATGGATGCGTACCTCTGCGCTCGCATATCCGATCGCCAACGTCGCTCATTTGCTCGGGCTCGTGCTGCTCGTAGGCCCGATCGTGCTGCTCGACTTGCGCTTGCTGGGAATCGGGCGCGAGCTGCCATTGCCGCCGGCGTCACGCATGCTCACGCGTTCGGCGGTCGTCGGGCTCGCGCTGCTCGCCGTCGCCGGCTTCTTGATGTTCGCGGCCGATGCAGGGCCGTTGATCAGAAACCGCATCATGCAAGCGAAGCTCTGTGTCATCGCGCTTGGGATCGCCAATGCCATTCTCTTTCGTGCCTTGTGGAACAAACATCTCCCGCAGTGGGATGCCGCTCCCCCATTGGTCGGTCGCGCCCAGGCCCTCGCGTCCATCGCGATCTGGTTGAGCGCCGGGACCCTCGGGCGTTGGATCGCGTATTCATGACATTTCCACGCTGGCCGAAGCGCACTCGCAACCCCTATCATTCGGTCGCCTTTTCATTCAGGTGCATGCATCAATGACTGCAAAATCCTCTGTGTCCCAGTTCGAGCCCAAGCACATGAAGCTCAGCATCCTGACGGCGGCCCTGCAGGAGCTGACCCCACGCGAGAAGCGCGACCCGGATCCGGATCTGGCGATCGAGGAATGGCTGCAATTCGCTCGCGATATCGGCGCGCCGAACATTCAGCTCTCGGCGGCGCTGCACCCGACACAGAGCGACGTGCCCGCCGAGGCAATGCTGGATCCCGTCGCGAACACGCTGGATTTGCGCGAGCCGTTCGATAAGAAGCGCGCTGCGCGCGTTGAGGCCGCGATGCGAGCGACCGGCGTGGGTTTATCCGACATCGGATATTTCGACAACATGCTCGCCGCGAACGAGGCGGAGCGCAGGAAGAAGCACGATTTCATGCTGCGCATTTTCGACGCGGCGGTGCTGCTCGGTACCGATGCGGTGTGCGGCTTCGTCGGGCGCAATCCCGAGCTCGAGATGGATCAGAACCTCGAGATGTTCGAGTCCGTGTTCATCCCGCTGCTCAAAGAGGCGAAAGCGCGCGGGCTCACTTATCGGGTCGAGCAGTGCCCGATGCCGGGCTGGAACGTGCTCGATCGCTGGCACAACAACATCGCGTATGCGCCCGGCCCGTGGATCGCGCTGCATCGCATTTGCGAAAAGCACGGCGTCGGCGACCAGTTTCGCATCCACTACGACCCGTCGCATTCGATCTTGATGGGTCAAGACACGCGCTCGATGTTCCAGTACTTGAAGGACGAGGGCTACAACTTCCTGATCGCGGGCTTCCACGTGAAGGGTCAGGTCGTCGATGCCCGCGGCGTCTCCGCATGGGGCTATGGCGGCCAGACGATGCAACGCGGCGATTGGATCGGCGGCAAGCCCTCACCGAACCCGGCCGATCAGGCCAACGCATGGAAGAAGCAAACCGTGTTGTGCGAGCACGAGCTCCCGGGCACCGCGCGCCACGATCCGCTTGCGTATCTGCAGAATCGCACCGTGGATTGGCTCGATCATCAGCTTGCGGCGCGCGAGCTGCTCGCGATCGATCCGGCGAACACGTATCTCGTCGTGGAACACGAGTATCCGAAAGCGCGCATCCAGGACAAGGAAAAGCTCGCGCCGATCCTGAAGGGATCGCTCGCGTTCACGCGAGCAATCGACGAAGCGGCGGCTGCCATGTATGCGCTTCACCACGAGGTGCTCGCCTCACAGGGCATTCCTGTCCAGGGCATCGGCCGCGAGGCGTATCGCAGTTAGGGCTCGGAGAAGAGCGCAATAACTCTCGCCAAGCACGCGAAGCTCGCAAAGGCCCCCCGCTGTCAGGATAGTTGTCGCCTCTGCGAGATATTTTTTACTCTTACCTTGGCGAGCTTTGCGTGCTTGGCGAGATTTTCTTCTCTTCCTGCGCCCAAAATGGATCCTCGCTTTCGCACACTGCTGTCCGGGGAAAATCC